>CAZWYT010000016.1:0-74353 GCA_964638325.1 uncultured Planctomycetales bacterium | reverse complement strand
GCCGTGGTCGATGTGGGCGATGATCGAGAAATTGCGGATGAGCTTGCGGTCCATGAAGCCTGCTCAACGACGACACGTCGACGGAGTCACGAAGCCGCCATTATATCGCCGCGCGATTGTCCCCGCTGGTCGGACCTCCTATCTTGAGCGCCGTGCGCCGGATGTCGCTGTCGAGTTCGGTCGGAACTGCCGCGTGGGGTGCGCATCTCGTCGTCCTGCTGGCCCTCGCGGCGGTGCCGGGTTATGCGATCGCAAGCGCTCTGGCCGCGCTTTGGAAGGCGCACAGCTCCGCGGCGCTGCCCACTCTGATCGACGGTGCGCGCTGGCTGACACTGCTGGCCAACACCGCGGTGGTCGGCGGCGTGGCGGCCATTACCGCGACCCTGCTCGGCGGGCTGCTGGGTTTACTCGTGGCCCGCACGGACCTGCCCGGACGCGGGCTGCTCGCCGCCGCGGCGGTCCTGGGCGCCTGTGTGCCGGTCTACGTCAGCGCCGTCTTCGTTTTCGCGGTGATTCCCCTCTGGCGATACAGCGGCTCCACGCTCTTCTGCGGTTTGTTGCATGGGGCATTCTGCACGCCCCTCGCAACGGTCATCCTCGCGGCGGCGTTCCGGTCGGCCGACCGAGACTTGGAGGACGACGCGCGGCTGGATGCCGGTCCGTGGACGGTGTTGTGGCGCGTGACGCTGCCGCAGGCGGCGTGGGGAGTCGCGCTGGTCGCGCTGCTGGTCCTGCTCGTGGTCGCGACGGATTTCACCATCGCCGACCTTCTGGTCGTGCGCACCTTCGCGGAGGAGGTCTACACCCAATACGCCTTGCACCGCTCCGCGGCCGCCCCAGTGTTGACCTCCGTGCCGGCGTTGGTGGCCCTGGCGCTGTTGCTCACATTGATTCAAGCGCGCTACCGGCTGCTGGGCGAGCACTCGCCCTGGCAATTCGGCACGCCGCCGGGCAGGGCTACGCTCGGCCGCTGGTGCTGGGTCATCGCGCTGGGTGGGCTCGCCATCATCGGCGTGGTGGTCGGGGCGCCGGTCGCCGCGCTGCTTGGCAAGGTGGGATCGCTGGGGGCGATCGTGCAGCTCGCCCGCGACCTGGACCGGGAGCTGCTGACGTCGACCGCGGCCGCGCTGGCCGGCGCTACGCTGGTCGTCCTGTTTGCGGTGGGACTGGCTTGGGGCGCCGTGCGAACCCGTAGGCTCCGCTGGCTCATCGGCGGCGGCATCATCCTGCTGCTGGCCGCACCGGCGCCGGTCGTGGGCATCAGCTTGATCGAGCTGCTCAATCGCCCCAACTGGATGGGGCGCCTGTACGATTCGCCGGCGGTCATCGCGGCGGGGTATCTCGTCCGGTTCATGCCGTTCGCCATCGTGCTCCTGATTCCGGCGGTGCAGCGGGTGCCGGTGGAGTACCAGGACGCCGCCCGCATCGACGGGTGCCACTGGCTCGGATTGCAGAGACATCTGTACTGGCCCGCGGTCGCGCGGGACGCACTCGTCGTGTGGCTGGTGATCGTGGTCTTGTGCTTCGGCGAAGTCGGCTGCACCGTGCTACTCGCGCCGCCCGGCTGGCCACCGGCCTCGGTGCGGGCGTTCACGTTGTTGCACTTCGGTGTCTACCAGGACTTGGCGGTTCTGGCGCTACTCGCCGTGGGGTGCATTCTCGTCCCGTGGCTCGTGCTGGCGTGGCTACTGCGTCGCCGGCTCGGGTAGTCGACCGACCGCCGGATGGGGGTCTTACTACGACGGCCCGGACTTGGGCTATACTCCCCGCCCATGGGAAAAGAGCTGGAACACGCGGCGCAGCGCTTTGCCGTCTTTGCTAATCAGGTACTTCAGCCTGCGGTCTTTGGGCCGCCCGTGGCTCTGCCCGTCGGCGCTTTGCAGACCGCCGAGCCGATCCCGCACGCCGAAGCCCGGCGGGGGATCTATCGGCCGGTGGAGGTCGGCTGGCGCTGGGGGCCGGTATGGTCGACCGCGTGGTTTCACGTAACGGGGCGCGTGCCGGCCGAGATGCGCGGCCGATTGGTCGCGCTGCGCTTTTCGAGCGGGACGGAAGCGCTGCTCTGGCGTGACGGCGTCCCCCATTGCGGCTTCGACGTCAACCACGACCTGGCCGTGCTCCTCGATCCCGCGGCCGGCAACGAAGAGCTCGACCTCCTCATCGAGGCCGCCTGCAACCACCCGCTCGGTGCGGCGCCGTTCTGGTGGCTGGAGCGCGAGTTCAACGAGCGCTGGGCCGAGGCTCAGCCCGGCCGGCTGGAGCGCTGCGAAATCGCCACGTACCAGCCGGCGCTGTGGCGGCTCTGGCGCCAGTATGAGTTCGCACGGCAGCTCCTCCTGCTGTGTCCCGAAGATCAGAAACGCACGCACGAGCTGGCGGCGGCGCTCCAGCGAGCGACGGAACTGCTTGCGGACGAAGATGTGGCCAGCTCGGCCCCGGCGGCCAGTGAGGTCCTCGCCGCCGCGCTGCGCGGTGCAGGACCGCCGACCCGCACGACGTGCTACGCCGTCGGCCACGCGCATATCGACACGGCCTGGCTATGGACGTTCCGCGAGACACGCCGCAAGTGTCTGCGCACGTTCGCGACGGTGCTACGGCTGATGGAGCAATACCCGGACTTCCGGTTCCTATGCGGCCAGGCCCAGCAATACGCCTGGGTGCAGGAGCAGTCGCCCGAGCTGTTCGCGCAAATCGCGGCGCGCGTGCGGGAAGGCCGCTGGGAGGCCGGCGGCGCGATGTGGGTGGAGTCCGATTGCAATGTGGCGGGGGGCGAAGCGCTGGTGCGGCAGATTCTGCACGGGACGCGGTACTGGGAAAGAGCCTTCGGCGAGGCGGGCCGACAACGGCTCTTGTACCTGCCGGACACGTTTGGGTTCTCGGCGGCCCTGCCGCAGCTCATGGCCCTGGCCGGGCTCGACACCTTCGTGACCAACAAGCTCTCCTGGAACGAGACGAACGAGTTTCCACACACGACCTTTCGCTGGCGCGGCCTGGATGGGACCGAAGTCCGCGCCCACTGCACGCCCGGCCGCGACTACAACGCAACCAACACCCCCGCGGAGTTGCAGCGCGGCGAGAAGGAGTGCGCCCGCAAGGACGCCAGCGGCGTCGGGTTGTGGCTGCAACCGTTCGGGTATGGCGACGGCGGGGGCGGTCCAACGGCCGGAATGATCGAGAATGCGGCGCTGGCGCGACAATGTGAAGGCCTGCCGGAGGTCCGGCTGGCCGCCGCGGGCTCGTTTTGTGACGAGCTCCAGCAACGACACGACGCGCTGCGGGCCGCGGGCCGCGACCTGCCGGTCTGGGACGGCGAGCTCTATCTGGAATACCACCGCGGCACGTACACCACGCAGGCCTGGCTCAAGCGGGCCAACCGGCGTAGGGAGCAAGCGCTGCGCGTGGCCGAATGGCTCACGTGGGCCGGGCCATCGGCACCGGATGCGCAGCAGTCAGCGCAGGCGGCGCGCCAGCTCGACGAGGCCTGGAAGCTCCTCCTGCTCAACCAGTTCCACGATGTCCTGCCGGGGTCATCGATCACGGCCGTCTACGAGGAGTCACGACGCCAGCACGATCGTGTCCGTGAGCTCTCTGAAGCCGCAATCCGCGCTGGCACGCAGCGCTGGGCGCAGGCCGCCGACACGGCGGGCGTGCAAGAGCCCATGCTGGTGCTCAATCCGTGTTCCGTGTGGCGGTCGGGTGTCGTCGAGTGCGCCGGTAAACTGCACTACGTGGCCGACGTGCCGGCGCTCGGCGCGGCAGTGCACGATCGGGCCTTGCCCGCCCGCGTCGAGCCCGCCCGAGTCAATGGCGCGACGTTGTCGAACGGCATTCTGACGGCGACGATCGACAACGTAGGCCGGGTGACCGGCTTGCGGCGCGCCGGTGCCGGTCGCGATGCATGCCGACGTGCCGGCGACGCACGCCAGCCGCTGAACCAGCTTGTGCTGTACGACGACCGCCCGCGCGGCTGGGACGCGTGGGACGTGGACGCGGAGTACGAGCTGAAGGCCTTCCCGGTTGACGAGGCCGCCGCGAGTTGGCGGGCGGTTGAATCCGGGCCTTTGCGGGCCGCCATTGAGGTCGCGCGACCGCTCGGCCAGGCCAGTCGCCTCACGCAGCGGTTCATCCTGGAGGCCGGCTCGCCGCGGCTCGACATTCACACACATGTGGATTGGCACGAGAGTCACCGCTTACTGCGGGCGCTCTTCCCGGTGGACGTGCACGCGCGGCGTGCGACGTACGAGATTCAATTCGGACACGTCGAGCGGCCGACGGTCCGGAACACGTCCTGGGAGCGGGCCATGTTCGAGGTCTGCGCGCACCGCTGGATGGACCTGTCCGAGCCTGGCTTCGGCGTGGCACTGCTCAACGACTGCAAATACGGGCACTCGTGCCACGACGGCGTCATAGGCCTCTCACTGCTGCGCAGCCCGAAGTTCCCCGACCCGCAGGCCGACATGGGGGAGCACGAGCTTACGTATAGCCTCATGGTGCACGACGGCGATTGGCGTGCGGCCGGCGTGGACCACGAGGCCGAAGCGCTCAACAGCCCGCTCTGGGCGATTCCGCTGCCGACCGGCCAACGCGGACCGCTGCACAAGGAATGGGCACCGTTCGGGTTTGAGATCGACGGCGCCGCCGGCGTCGCCGTCTCGGCGGTGAAACGCGCCGAAGACGACGACCGCCTGGTGGTACGCCTGGTGGAGACTCATGGTGGGCGCGGACTGGCCCACATCACGTGGAATCTGCCCGTGCGTGGGGTCGAAGTCGTGGACTTGCTGGAGCGGCCGCTGGCGGCGGAGGGATTCGTGCATGAAGCCGCACACCGTCGGTCGACGCTGACGCTGCGTCCGTTCCAGATCGCCACGTTGGCGGCGCGCTGCTGAATTCAAAATGACGAATTACCCGCCGCCCGTGAACTCCACGTACCCCCACCGCTCCGGCACGTGCATGTCGATCACCCCCTGCGGCGACCAGACCCAGTTGTCCTCCGGGGTGGCGGGGACCTTCTCATAGCCGCCATCGACAACGCGGACCTGCCACTCGACGCGCGAGAAGTTGACTCGCCAGGTGTCGCCCTCCTGCGGCGGCGCCGGGCGATGCGCGGCTTCGGCCAGCGCCGTCCAGGGTAGAGCCAGCTCGACCGACCAGCCGCGATCCGTGTCCGACGGGTCGTTCAACGTGCCGTCGATATGAACGGCCGACCGCAGCCCCTTGCAGTCCCAGCCATGCAGGGCCGGTCCGCCGTCGATGTACGTGCGGACCAGGAACAAATCGAAGATCGTGTTGAGGGCGTTGATCTCGATCTCGTAGTACTCGCGACGGTCGCCGTTGGGATCGATGAACACCTCGAAGTCGTTGTCGTGGAACACGATCTGGTCGTGCTGGGTCAGCGTGGCCCAGACGTGCGGCTCTTCGAGGCTGGCACCGATGTAGAAGTACTGCTCGTCCCAGAGCGTTTTCGCCTGAGTTCGAAAACGCGGCGCGGGCCGCGCGGGTCCCTGAATGTCGACAAAGTCGTCGGTCCACGGGGCTTGCTCCCACGCGGCTTCGTCGAGACGACCGTCGATGGCGATCTCACCGGTGGTGCGCTGGCACACGTAGTGCCGCGGACCCTTCGCTCCGGTCCGCTCTCTTCGCGCTGCGGAGCCAGCCGGATGGGAGGTACTGCAACCTGCCAGTATCACCAGGACGGACCAGGCGGGCACCCATCTTCCAGCGCGCTCTACCATCGCGGGCTCCTTGGCCAGGATCGATTCACACGGCAAAATACCCCGACCTCAGCAGCAACGAAAGCGAAGTCCCGGCATGACCAGTCGTGAGCGCGTGCGTCGATGCCTCGAGTTTGAGCGGCCGGACCGGGTGCCGCGGGACCTCTGGATCCTGCCGGGGGCGATTGCCGAACACGGCGACGAGACCATCCGCGCGCTGCAAGCCCGCTGGCCGGGCGATTTCGCCGGGCCCGGCGTCGTCAGCGAGAAAGCCCTGGCCCTCACGCAGGGGGACCGCTATACGGTCGGCACGTATCGCGACGAGTGGGGCTGCGTCTTCGAGAACATTCATGGCGGCGTCATCGGGCAGGTCAAGCGGCCTTTGCTCGATAACTGGGCGAAACTCGACGACCTGCGGCCGCCGGCCGAGGTGCTCGAAATCGACATCGACGCCGTGAACCGCGCCTGCGCCGCGTCGGACCAGTTCATGCTCTCCGGCTGTTGCCCGCGGCCGTTTGAGCGGGCCCAGTTCCTCCGTGGCAGCGAGAACCTGCTGCGCGACCTGGCCAAGGAGCCGCCCGAGCTCCACGACCTGCTGCGGCGTATTCACGACTTGTACTGCCAGGAAGCGGAGGTGTGGTCGCAGACCGCCGTGGACGCGATCAACTTCATGGACGACTGGGGCTCGCAGCAGAACCTGCTGATCTCGCCGCGGCAGTGGCGCCGGCTCTTCAAGCCGCTGTACGCGGACTACGTGCGGATCGCCCATGCCGCCGGCAAAAAGGCCTTCATGCACTCCGACGGGCACATCACCGCGATCTACGAGGACCTGATCGAGATCGGCGTCGACGCGCTCAACAGCCAGCTCTTCTGCATGGACATCGCCGAACTCGGACGACGCTTCGCCGGACGGATCACCTTTTGGGGAGAAATCGACCGGCAACAGGTCTTGCCCGCGGAATCGCCGGAGGTGGCCCGCGCGGCGGTACGGGAAGTGGTGACGCACCTGTACCGTCCCGAAGGCGGCGTGATTGCGCAGTTTGAGATCGGTGCCGGGGCGCGGCTGGAAAACGCCGACGCGATCTTCCAGACGTGGCTGGACCTGACTGGCGGCGTGCGGTCGTAGGCGGCCGGGTACCCGGCCCGCCGTACAAGGAAAGCGAGCACAAGCCCGATGAACATGCACCTGCTCGACTGGGGCATCGTAGCCGCCCTGGTGACCATCCTCGTCTGGGCGGGCCTCGGCACACGCCGGTACAGCCGCAGCGTGGCGGCCTTTCTGGCGGCCGAGCGCTGCGGCGGGCGGTATCTGATCTCCGTGGCGACCGGCATGGCCCAGCTCGGGGTGATCACGCTGGTGTGGTACTTCGAGCAGAACTACAAGGTCGGATATACCTCCATCTGGTGGCCGCTCATGGAAGGGCCGGCGTGGATCATCATGGCCCTGTCCGGCTGGGTGATCTATCGCTACCGGCAGACGCGGGCCATGACCCTGGCGCAGTTCTTCGAGATGCGCTACAGCCGCAACTTCCGCGTCTTCGCCGGCCTGGTCGCCTACCTGTCGGGCCTCATCAACTTCGGCATTTTTCCGTCGGTGAGCGCCCGCTTTTTCATCGCGCTATGCGGGTTTCCGGAGAGCTTCCGGGTGGGCGGGCTGGAGCTGGCGACGTTTCCGCTGCTGATGCTCCTGCTGATCGGGGTCTCGCTGTTCTTTACCTTCGTGGGCGGGCAGGTTGCGGTGATGGTGACGGATTTCCTGCAAGGGGCCTTCGTCAACGTCACCTTCGTCGTGCTGATCCTGTTTCTCCTGACCACGTTCAAGTGGGAGCAGATCTCGCAAGCCCTGCTGATGGCGCCGCCCCAGGAATCGCTGGTCAATCCCCTTCACCTGGGACAGGAGAGCAACTTCAACATCTGGTACTACATGATCGGCGTGGTCATCATGTTCTACGGGGCGATGGCCTGGCAGGGCACGCAAGGCTACAACTGCTCGGCGCGGAATGCCCATGAGGCCAAGATGGCGGGGATCCTGGGCGGTTGGCGCTTCCGCGTCCTCATGCTCATCGTGGTGGTGTTGCCGGTGTGCGTGCGCGCCCTGCTCCACCACCCCGACTTTGCCCCGCAGGCCGCCGCCGTGCACGCCCGGCTCGCCGGCATCCCGTCCGAGTCCCTGCAGAACCAGATGCGCACCCCGCTCGTGATGGCGGTCATCTTCCCCGCGGGCCTGCTGGGCCTCGCGTGCGCGGCCGCCCTGGCCGCGAACATCGGCACGCACGGGGCCTACCTGCACTCGTGGGGCGCCATCCTGGTGCAGGACGTGGTCCTGCCGTTCCGCAAAAATCCGTTCACGCCGGAGCAGCACTTGCGGCTGCTGAAGCTGTCCATCTGCGTAGTGGCGGTGTTCATCTTCGTCTTCAGCCTGCTGTTCCGGCACACGCAGTACATCGCGATGTTCTGCGCGCTGACCGCGTCGGTCTTCGTCGGCGGGGCGGGCTCGGTGATCATCGGCGGGCTGTACTGGAAGCGCGGCACGACCGCCGGCGCGTGGGCGGCCATGCTCACCGGCATGGGCATGTCGCTGGCCGGTATCGTCATCAAGCAACTTGATCCGGGCTTTCTGCGGGCGCTGGAGCCGCACCCCTGGTGGGGCAAGCTCGGGCAGGGCGCGCTCTACCTGCAAACCTCGTTCACCGGGCAGGAGATGACGTTCTGGGCGATCGTGCTGGCGGTGGCGGCGTACGTGGGCGTCTCGCTGCTGGAGCCGCGCGCCGTCTTCAATATGGACCGCTTGCTGCATCGCGGGCCGTACGCCATCGTGGGCGAGTCGACCAACGCCGGTGACGCACCGCGGAAATGGTGGGAACGCCTCGGCTTTACGCGCGAGTTCACGGGCCGAGATCGGTTCATCACGTACGTCACGCTGAGCTGGCCGCTCGTGTGGACGCTGATTTTCGTCGTCGGCACGATCTACAGCCTGCTCGTCGACGTGCCGGACGCGGCGTGGCTGAAGTACTGGCACGGCTGGACGTGGTTCATTCTCGGCTGCGCCGTCATCGTGACCGTCTGGTTCACAATTGGCGGGTTCCGGGACCTGCGCGAGCTGTATCGGCTCCTCCGGGCGCGGCGCGACAATCCCGCGGACGACGGACGCGTGCTCGAGTCCGACCGCGCGAAATGACGGGATACGCGGCGTAGCGGCCGGTCGCCCGTCCTGCGCTACGGTTCCAGCCGGCGTTCCTCGCGCGTGCCGTCCGGCGCGGTGATGACGACGCGGAACGGCTCGCCACGCGCCAGTGGCAGACGCATCGAACCGTCCCCCGCCGCCGTAAGCAGAACCTCGTCGGCCCAATAGACCGCCACGTCGTGGCGGCCGGCGGGCAGCGCGAGCTCGACCTCGACCGGGTCCGTGTAGAACCGCGTCACGTTCAACGCGGGCACATAGTCCAACTCCAAGTCCCACGCCAAAGGGAAGTGCAGCGCGGCACGCCGGAAACAAGCCGCATGCACGCTGTGCAACGGCTTGCCGGCGTCCGTCTGCTCGCGGCAACGCTCGTTCACCCAATCGCCCTTCCGTGGATCGGAGCCGGTGTCCCCGACGTTGTACCAGCGGCGGATCGCGACGCCGTCCGTCGGTTCCGCCGGGCCGCCCCAGACCTCGACCCAGGTATGGTTGCCGCCGGTCTTGGCCCAACGGGCGACACCGACCAGGCGCGCGGGGATGCCGACGGCGCGGCAGGCGTCGGCCAGAAGAACGGAGAGCCCGGTGCAGGACGCGTAGCTGGCCGCGATGGACTCGTACGGGCTCTGGTCCGACTTGGGCCGCTTCCACGCGTGGTAGTGCACGTTCACCGTGTCATTGAGCGTGGCGTTCAGCCAGCGAACCGCGTCAATCGGGTCCTTGAACGTCCAGACCTCCGCATGAAAGCGCTCGTAGAAGTCGCGGCGCCAGTTGTCGCGGCGTTCGTTGAAATGGGCGAACGGCAAAATGTACTGGAAGAACTGCGGCTCAGAGACCTGCGCAGCCCACGGCGCGTTTCTCCACGCCTGGTACGCGAGCTTCACGTTCTCGCTCAGGAAATCGGCCTTGAGCCGGACGAGATCACGCTCCGGCATGTTGGCGATCAGGAAGAACAGCCCGGGGCGGTATTCATCGCCGATGTCGGCCAGGGCCCGCGCCAGCTCGCGACGATTGGCACCGGCCTTCTGCAGCGCGGCCTCGACCGCGGCGGCCAGCGCGGGGTCGCCGGGTGTGGGGTAAGCACCGCGCACCGCTGCGTCAGCCACGGCCGGCTCGCCTCGGGCGCCCAGCGGCGGCGGGACATTGAGCGCCAATTCGGCACAGTACATCAGCTCCGGATCGCCGCGCTCTTCGAGCGTCCGGACGAGTGTAGCCGCGGAACGCATGAGGCGGCCCGTGAAGGCCTCCTCATCGTTGACGGTGACGGTAAGCGGCCGGTCGAGGTCGAGCAGTCGGTCGTCCAGGCGGATCGTGACCTTCGCTAGCCCCTTCATGGCCAGTGAGACAAGCTGTCCGCCCAGCCGCGCGTCGATCGTCTCGGGCCGGTTGTACCAGTTGTCCGGGCGCTGGCCGCCATAAGGGTCGTCGAGCCGCAGCCAGTAGCGGTTGTTTTGGACGAGCCCGCTCTGTGTCCACGCGATGCGTTTGGGCGCGGGGTTGCGTGTGAATTGGCTCAGCCAGGCTAGGCCGGAATCGTCGATCTCGGGCGTCCGTCCTTCGTGAGCGACAAGCTCGCAGATGTACTCTTGCGGATTGGCATCGTCGCGCAAGCCCTGCAAGGTCCGCACCCATACCTGGGCCAGCCTGACGGTCTCCGACTCGGTGCCGCGCTGCCAGACTTCCAGGTGCAGCGGAGTGTTGAGCAGGTTCTCGATCGGCGTGCGTTCGGCGGGGATGATTGCGTCGGCCACCGCCGTCGCAGCCCAACGGTCAGCCAGGTTGGGTCCCAGCCGCAGCACGCCCTCACCGCCCGCCGCGTGGCCGTGGAGGTACACGCGGTTGCGGTCGACCCCGCCAAAGGCCACGAACTGCCGGACAAGCAAATCGAGCAAGTCGTAGCATTCGGGTGTATCCCACTGGGTCGGATCGTCGCCGGGAGCTTGCGGGCACAAGTACATACCATCGAACTGCGGTTGCGACGGCTGACTACTCCCTGGCTTATCGTGGGTCTTGACGTCTCCCTGGCTGCGGAGGGAGATCAGAAGCGGCCAACCGGTGGGCGGGCGCTCGCCAGTCGTCTGAAGCGTGTAGCGCATCACCGTTGGCCCAAGGGTCACCCGTCGTTGGGCGAGGTCTTCTCTCCAGGCTTGCTGAATGGGGCCGTCGGCCGCGAGATACGCCTTCCAGATCGCGTCACGCCAGGCGGCCGCCTCTGGGGCGCTTAGACCGGTCGCCTGCCGCCACGGTTGGGCGAGTGGCTGGCGCCCGTCGGGCGGCGTGTCGAAATAGGCCTTCAGGGCGGCCGCGGAATCACGGATGTCCTGCCCCATGGCCACACCCGTCGCCAGGAGTGCAACGGGCAGGCATGACATGATCACGGTTGTCGTAGCCATCTGAGTCTCCTCCGGGCGATTTCGCGGCCGCTGCGCCATTGCCTCTTGCCCAAGCGCTATGGGTGCCGCGCTCCTTCCCGTACCGAGGCCTTGAAGAACCCCACCTCGGCAATGGCCGGGGCCGCCCGCGCGTCACGGATCACCACTCTTGCTGCCGTGGTTGTGACCGCGGGAAAACGCAGCAGACGCTTGTAGCCAATCGTTGTGCCCTCGGCGATGGTTCGCCAGTCCCGGCCGTCCATAACTTCCAATGCAAACGACTTGACGCGCTGGCCGAGACGGATGTTCTCCATGATCAGCGCCCGGTCGAACGTCTTCGGCTTGTCCCATGTGAAGTCCAGCGTGGTCGGCTTGACAGCGGAGTCGGCCAGGTTGGTCTTGAACGTCTCGTCCAGTACCGCGCGAAACTCGGCGAGCCGGGCCGCGTCATTCTCGTGAATCAGGCCGCGCCGATCGGGCGGCACATTCAGTAGCAGTACGCCGTTCCGGCCGACCGACGTGTAGTAGATGTCTACAAGTTGCTCGACCGACTTGACCTTGTCATCCTCGTGCGCACGGTAGAACCACCCCGGCCGAATGGACACGTCGCACTCGGCCGGAACCCAGTGCGTTCCGTTTTCGTGACCCTCCGTAAGTTGTCGGTAGTTGGGGGTGCCCGGAAAGAACTCGTCCCGCCGCAGCATCGACCAGTTGGTCTCCCCCGCAAACCCGTTCTCGTTGCCGACCCAGCGCACGTCGGGGCCAGCGTCGGAGAAAATCACCGCCGCGGGCTGCAGCCGGCGCACGACCTCGATATAACCGAGCCAATCATAGACTTGTTTCTTGCCATTGGGCCCTTCGCCACACGCTCCGTCGAACCATACCTCGTGGATCGGACCATAGTTCGTCAGCAGCTCAGTGAGCTGGTTTTTGTAGTGTTCGTTGTAGCGCGGCGAATCGCCATAGCTGGGCTCATGCCGGTCCCAGGGGGACAGGTAAATGCCCAGCTTGAGGCCGGCCGCGCGACAGGCATCGGCCAACTCGCGGACCACGTCGCCCTGGCCGCCGCGCCAGGGGCTGTTCTTCACCGAGTGCTCGGTGTACTTGCTTGGCCACAGGCAGAAGCCGTCATGGTGCTTGGCCGTCACGATGATCTGCTTCATGCCGGCCGCTTTGCACACCCGGACCCATTGCCGCGCGTCAAGCTCCGTGGGGTTGAACAACTGCGGGTCTTCAGTACCCTCGCCCCACGCGCGATCGGTGAACGTGTTCATCCCGAAATGAAGGAACCCGATGAGCTCCGTCTCTTGCCAGGCGAATTGTTCCGGCGTGGGCGTCAGCAATGCGGCCGGGCTTTCCGCCGCAGGCGCATGACTCAGGGCGCTCGCCGGGATCTTCTGTTGCTCGAGTCCCGATCCACCATAGACGACATCCAGCTCATAGTCGCCCGTCTTGTTGAAGTACGTCACAACCATGGCGTGCGTGCCGGCAGCCAACGCCACAACGCCCGATCGGGCCACCGAGCCATGCAGGCCGTCATTGTCCACCACCAGACTAGCGCCGATGTAGAGTCGGCTGCCGTCATCCGACCGGGTCGAAAAGGTGTACACTCCGTCGCGCGGCAAGATGATCAGGCCGCGATAGCGAAGGCCGAAGTACGCCTCGCGCTGGCGCGGCGACAGGTCGAAAGTGGGCACCACGCCGGTCTTGACCGGCTCGAGCTGGTCAAAGTCCGGCAGGCGGTCCCAGGTGCCTTCGAAATACTCGAACGCGACCCCGGGCTCCCGCGCCGCGGCTCGATCTGCCGGCCGCGGCGTCACCTTCGTGAACGTGGCCGTGCTGATCCCGCTGACGGGCCGGCCGCCGCGAAACGCCCGCGCCCGAACGTTCGCCGTTTCCGAAAGCCGGACCGGCCCGCGCACCACGGGGGAGTCGGCCAGGGGCTCCGTGTCGTCGGTTGTGTAATGCAGCTCGACGTTTTCGCGCTCGGTCGTGACGGACACGTCGAGCGTATCGACGAAGATCGCGGCCGGAGCCGTGATTACCGGCGGATGGGTAACGTCGGGCCGGCCGGGGACATCCAGGGCGATGACACTGTTGATCGGATCGGGGGCCGGCACGGGCAGCTTCACGACCAGCGCGTCTCCGTCGCGCGACACCGCCAGCGGGGCGTGCGTCGGATCCGCCAGGAGGTCGCTGCCCGCCGGCTCATTGAGCAGTCCCGGGATCACCAGCCGCCCGTCCGCCGGCCAGTCGAACACGTGCAGATACAGGCGGGTCCGGCCGTCGGGCAACGCCTTCTGCGTGCAGCGGCCCCACGGCAGCGACTTAAATGGGCTGGCCTGCGTACCGTAGATTGCCTCTCCATTCACCTTCATCCACCGCCCTATTTCCGCCAGGCGCTCGACACTCTCCGGCGGAATCTCGCCCTCGGCCGTCGGGCCAACATTCAGCAGGTAATTCCCGCCTTTCGAGGCGATGTCGGCCAGCATGCGCAGCAGGTCCCGGGCGGACTTGAAGTTCTTGTCATGCTTGTTGTAGCCCCAGTGGTCATTCATCGTCATGCACGTCTCCCAGTCCATTCCGGGAAGCCCGGTGGCCGGGATTTCTTGCTCCGGCGTGCCGTAGTCGCCGGCGTGCTGCCCGGTCGTCATGCCGGCCATGCCGCCGCGCCCCTTGTCGACCCGGTTGTTGACGATGATGTCGGGCTGCAGGCTGCGCACGTACTCGTACAGCGGCTCGCCGTACGCGTGCGTCCAGGTGCTCTCCCATTCCCCGTCAAACCAGAGAATGCCGATCGGACCATAGTGGGTCAGCAGCTCGCGGAGCTGGTTCTTCAGATGCACATAGTAGCGGTCGAAGTCCGCCCCGGCGGCGGAGCGCTGCTCCCACGCGCGACGCGGCAGGTAGTCCGGGTGATGCCAGTCCATGATCGAGTGGTACCAGCAAATGCGCAGACCCTGTTGGCGGCACGCCGCGGCGAGCTCCTTCATGATGTCGCGCTTGAACGGCGTCGACATGACGTCGTAGTCGGTGTACTGCGAGTCGAACAGGCAGAAGCCGTCGTGATGTTTCGACGTGATCACGATGTACTTCATGCCCGCCTCTTTGGCGATGCGCACCCACTCGTCGGCGTTGAACTTCACGGGATTGAACTGCCGTACGAGCTGCTCGTACTCGTCCATCGGAATCTGCGCGGTTTCCCGAATCCACTCGCCGTGGTCGGTGCGGCTCTTCCACTCGCCGGCGGGAATGGCGTACAGCCCCCAATGGATGAACATGCCAAAGCGGGCCTCCCGCCACCAGGCCATGCGGGCATCGCGCTGGGCCTTGTCCTCCGGCCGCAGCGGCCGCGTGTCTTGGGCGGCGGACACGCCCGCCCCACTTAGCGCCAGCAGCACAGGTATGCTCCACGTCCGGCTCATGAGCGGCACTCCTGCTCGACGGGTAGGCGGATTCGCAAGCACAACGCGCAAAGTGTAGAGCCGGTCGCCCAGAAACTGTAGCGCCGAGCCTCCGAGCCCAGCACAAACACCGCTTTCTGGGTCGGACGCGGCGGTCCGAGGCTACGGCCGCGCGCGCGGCGTTCCATCGTGACTTGCTACGGACTCCGCGGTGGTACCTCCACGCCTTCCCACTCGTCGGTGCGGAAGGACGATGCCGGCAGCCCCGCCGCATTGGCCAGCGTTGGCTCGTCCGCCGTGCCCCAGGCGTAGCGCACCGCGACCGGGTTGGGGACCGCAGCGCTGGAGATGACCACCGTGTCCCCGTCAATCACCGCAGTCGCGGGGCGAAACCGGCGGTCGTCACCGGCGATGACAAAATGCGTGAGCGGCCCGCCGCCGCGCGAGACGAGCCCCCCATGAGCGTAGTCGAACCGCACCCTGATTTTGTCACCCTCCGCCGTCATGGACTTGTAGAGCGGCCCTGAGTAGATGACGCCCGGCCTTCCGTAGGTCTTCGCCAGTGCCCACAAGGCCAGCCGCCGTCCGACTTCATCCTTGTGCTGGGGATGGATGTTGCGCGGATTGCCGGTCGGGAAAAAGGGGTCAGGAACCTTTTGTGCGAAGCACCCTCCGGGCCGTCCCGGCAAAAGGTTCCTGACCCCTTTTTCCCGCCCGTGTGCGGAGTCGCCAGCGCCAGGAGCTGGGCCTCGCGGAGCTCCGCCGTCTGCCCCTTATCGCCGGCATAGTTGTACGGTGCGATCTGCACGTAGTAGAACGGGAAGTCACCCTGGTCCCAGCTTCGCCGCCAGTCCGCGATCAACGCCGGAAACAACGTGCGATAGAGCCGTGCTTCCAGGCGGTTGGATTCGCCCTGGTACCAGATCACGCCCCGGATGCCGAAGGGGACAAGCGGCGCGATCATGCCGTTGTACAGTGCGGTCGGCGTGTGCGGGCCGATGCTCGGAGCCGACTCGGACTGGGCTCGCCCGGCGGCGTCGCGCACCTGCTGGACCTGCGCGAGCGAATCGGCGAAGCGGGCCGCGAGTGCCGGCACTTCGCGCAGCGCCCGCTCACTCATCCACACCTCGGCGGGCGTGCCGGCCCAATTGCTCCCGATGAGGCCAATGGGGACCTGAAGCTCCTTGTGCAGCTCGCGGCCGAAGAAGTAGCCGACGGCGCTGAAGGGGGCCACCGTCTCGGGCGAGCAGAGCGTCCACGCGCCGACGCAGTCCGTCGCTGGCGCCGCCGCCACCGTGTTCTTCGCGTCGAAGAGACGGATGCTCGGGTAGTCGGCCGCCTTGAGCACGTCGGCGTAGCTCTCGACCCCTGGCCCGAAGACCGGAGCGACCGACCATTCCATGTTCGATTGCCCGGCGCAGATCCAGACTTCGCCGATGAGCACGTTTCCGAGCGTGATCGTGTTGCTGGCCGCGATAGTGATCTTGAACGGCCCGCCGGCGTCTGGCGTGCGGAGGCGAACACGCCACATGCCGTCTGATGCAGCGGTAATGGTGAGTTCGTCGGGCAACCAGTCGGCCCGGATGCGGACACGCTCTCCGGCGTCGGCCCAGCCCCACAGCGGTACGTCCATGCCGCGCTGCAACACCATGCCGCTGCCGATGATCGCCGGCAGGCGCACGTCCGCCGCCGCCACTCCGATCAGGACCAGTAACCCGGGAATCAGGTTGCCCGCCCGCGACCGCCGGCCCCACACGCGCGAATGCTCGACCACCACGCGAACCTCCTCGCCACGCGGCCGCTGATCATAAACGGGAACGGCGGACGCAGCGACCGGGTCGTCGAGCAGGCTCCCTTCTCGTGTTGACGCTGCTGCGCTTGCGCGCTAACGTGGCCCGCGCGGCAAGTCGCGACGAGAATCACGGCATGAAGCGGAACTCCGCCAATCCGATCCTCACGCGGGCGGACATCCCGCCTATCCCGCCGCACGTCGTGGATGTGAGCTCGGTTTTCAATCCGGGGGCGATTCGACTGGGCGACCGCTATTACCTGCTGTTGCGGGTACAGACGCGCGGCCGCGAGACCGTGCTGATGGTCGCCGAAAGCGCCGACGGCGAGCGGTTCGTCGTCCGACCGCGGCTGGTGCAGATCGCCGGGCTCGAAGCGGTCCGCCAGACTCTCTACCACGTGTACGACCCGCGGCTGACCCGCATCGAAGACATCGTCTATGTCGTGTTCGCCGCCGACACCGACGACGGGTGCCGTCTGGGCATCGCCCGCACGCAAGATTTCGAGCACTTCGAGCTAGTCAGCTTCGGCGGGGATGACGACACGCGTAACGGCGTGCTGTTCCCCGAGCGGATCGGCGGCCGTTACTTGCGCCTCGAGCGCCCCAATCGTACTCGCCTCGACAGCGGCTCGGCCACCAGCGGCGACAGGTCTTCGTCGAGCTTTACCCCGAGGGGCATCTCAGGCTACCAGCGTGTTGTGTGCGGCTTCGGCGGCATAGAACAGGGCCGCCTGGATGTCCTCGCGCGTGAGTTGCGGATACTGGCGGAGCAAGTCCTCGACGCTCAAGTCGCCCAAGCTGGCAACCAGCACCGAAACGGCGATGCGTGTACCGCGGATACACGGCTCGCCGTGGTGTAACTGTGGATCGCACACGATCCGCTGACGCCAGTCATCTCTGGACATTCGTCGCTCCAGCAACGGGCGCGCCAGCGCCTGTCAGTGTCGCTTACTCGAATCCTACGGTGTTCACGGCCGACACGCAACGCAGACCGCAATTGTCTTCAAGTGGGCTCCCGTGGCTCGTTGGGGTAGGATAACGCAGCGACACGCGTCGCCAGCACGGCGCGTGACCCAAGCTCGGTCTCTTTCGCGGAGGCGTCGATGATGTCCCACCATGCCCATCCTGGGGGCCCAGGATCCTGTTGCGGCGGTCACTTTCTGCCAGGTAGCGATGCGATCCCAGTATCGCGGCGTGACTTCATGATCGGCATGAGTACCGTCGTCGCGACGGGGGCGCTGGCGCTTGGGCAGGAGAAAACGCCGCGCGAGGCTCCGCCTGGAAAGCCGAAACCGGACATCGCGCCCACCGCCGAGCTGGTCGTGCAGCCCGTCCTGACGTACGACGTCCCGCAGCGGCAGGAGAAGACCAGTTGGCGTTCGTGGGGCGGCGTCCAGACGCCGGAGAAGGCCAACGCGGAAAGCGCCCGGATCGAGAAGGAGCTGCGCGCGCTGATCGCCAGCAACGGCCTGGCGGTCAAGTTGCTGCCCGTGGCCCAGGTCGCTAACGCCGAGCAGGCGGCCAAGCTCAAGCAGCAGACCTGCGACGCGATGCTCGTCTACGCGGCCGGCGGTGGGCAGGACATCCTCGAAACGCTGACCAGGCCGGACCGGCCAACGATCTACTTCCTCCGCCACGATCCTGGCCCAGTGTATCTGTGGTACGAAATCCTCCACCCGCGCTTCATGCGCAAGACGACCGACCGGTACCTCCAGCCCGACGTCACCGTCGCGGACGTGGTGGTGGATGACTACGCCGAGCTCGCTTGGCGGTTGTGCGCCCTGCTCGGCCTGCGCCGCACGCTCGGACAGCGCATCCTCGCGATCGGCGGCGCCGGCGGATGGGGCGTCGAAGGTGAGAAGCTCGCGCCGCAGTGGGCGCGCGACAAATGGCACCTGGACATCATCGACGTCCCGTATCCTGATCTCGGCCAGCGGATCGAGAGCACACGGAAGGACACGGCCGTGGTCGCGGATGCCCGGCGCGCGGCGGAGCAGTACCTGAGCCAGCCGGGCGTCAGGCTCCAGACCGACAAGAAGTACGTCGAGAATGCGTTCCTGCTGGCGCGGGTCTTCAAGGATTTGCTCGGCGAGCACGACGCGCGGGCGCTGACGATCCAGTACTGCATGGGCACGATCATGCCCATGTCCGACACGACCGCCTGCCTGCCGCTGAGCCTGCTCAATGACGAGGGCTATCTCGCGTTCTGCGAATCGGACTTCGTCGTCATCCCATCCGGCATGCTCATGCACCACATCACCGGGCGGCCGGTGTTCCTGAACGATCCGACCTGGCCACACGACGGCGTCGTCACGCTCGCCCACTGCACGGCCCCGCGCAAGCTGGACGGCCAGAAGCACGAGCCCGCGACGATCCTCACGCATTTTGAGTCCGACTTCGGCGCCGCCCCGAAGGTCGAGTTCCGCCTCGGCCAAGTGACGACCAACGTGGTGCCCGACTTTGCCTGCCAAAAATGGGTCGGCTTCAAGGGCACGGTTAAGGCCAACCCGTTTCTCGATATCTGCCGGTCGCAAACCGACATCGCGATCGACGGCGACTGGCGCCGCCTGCTCGCCGACATGCGCGGCTTTCATTGGATGACCGTCTACGGCGACTGCCGGCGCGAGGTCGGGTACGCGATCCGGCACCTCGGCGTCGAGTGGGAGGATATTTCGGCTTGAGGCGAGGAGTCGGTAACCTGACTCAGGTGTCGTTACGTTCCTCGGTGGGAGAGGATGCCGGGTCTTCGTCCTGACAACATGACATCCGCCGAGGCCTCTGGCGGCACTGCTCGCAGAGCGGTGGCACAGGAATACGAACCCTGGCTGCGCGAGCGGCTGGAATGGTTCCGCGACCTGAAGTTCGGCTTGTTCGTGCACTGGGGCCTTTACGCTGAATGGGGCTGCACCGAGTCGTGGCCGCTGGTCACGTGGCAGCCAGACGCCGAGGATGCGCTGGTCACGGTCCCCACGGCCCAGTTGGAGCGCGAGCCGGCGCGTCCCGCCTGGGTGCTGAGAATGACCGCCCCGCGTGCGCGATCGGGTGCGGTGGACCACTGAACCGCCGCAACCGGGCGTGGTTGACGCTCCTGCGTCGCCGAATTGGAATGGCCGACATCCTGCGCTGCCCCGGAAAGGGCCGGCAGTGACGGCGCGCTGGCATAAGGAGAACACGACATGGCGACCGCTGAGAACCTGAAGGAAGCTTTCGTGGGGGAGAGTCAGGCCAACCGCAAGTACCTCGCGTTTGCGAAAAAGGCCGAGCAGGACAGGCTGCCCCAGGTGGCCAAGCTGTTCCGTGCGGTCGCCGAAGCGGAGACGGTCCACGCCCACGCCCACCTGCGCGTCCTCCAGGGCGTAAGATCGACGGCCGAGAACCTCCAGGCCGCGCTCGATGGCGAGGGCCATGAGTTCCGCGAGATGTACCCCAAGTTCGTCGACCAGGCCGAGAAAGAGGGCCAGCGCGCTGCGGTGGCCTCCTTCAGGTACGCGATGCAGGTGGAGCAGACGCACCACGGCCTGTATACCGAGGCACTCACGGCGGTGCAGGCTGGAAACGACCTGCCGGCAACGACGATCCATGTGTGCAGCGTCTGCGGTCACACCGTGTGCGGTGCGGCTCCGGACAAATGCCCGGTCTGCGGCGCGGCGCGCGACAAGTTCACGTCCGTGTCGTAACCCTGGAAGCTGGAAGGAATCGCACCGAAAGGAATCCGAGCCGCGACCGAAAGGGACGGGTTTGCGCGCCTACCGCGGGCGGCGCACTTCGTCGATCGCCGCCTTCAGCCCCGGCAGTCCACGCTCGATCGTCCGCCGATCCACACAGTAGCTCAGCCGCAGGTGCCCGGGCCGGCCGAACCCGCGGCCCGGCACGCCCAGGACGCGGTGCTTCAGCAGCACATCCACAAAGGCGGCATCGTCGGGGATCGGCGTCTTCGGAAAGGCATACAAAGCCCCGCGCGGCAGGATCAGCTCGTATCCGAACTCGCGCAGCGCGTGGCACAGCAGATCGCGGTTCTGCTTGTAGAAGCCCACGTCACACAGCGCGTCCGCGCAGCGGGCAATGACGCGCTGCATAAACGCCGGCGCATTGACGTAACCGAGGGTGCGGTTGAGCATCGTCATCGCGCCGAGCAGAACCGCCTTGTCCGGCACTTGCGGCGGCACCACGATATATCCCAGCCGCTCGCCGGCAATGCTCAAGGCCTTCGAGTAGCTGGAGACAATGATGGTGCGCGGATAGTCGTGCGCCGGCGTCGGGCACCAGTCCAGATCGAAGATGATCCGCCGGTAGGGATCGTCGCAGACCAGGTACAGGGGGTGGTCTGGGCGGTCGTGCCGGGCCAGGAGCTGCCCCAGGGCCCGACACTTCTCGGCGGTGTACACGGCCCCGCTCGGATTGTTGGGCGTGTTGATGATGACGGCCTTGGTGCGTTCGGTGAGGGCGGCGGCGATGGCGCGGATGTCCGGCTGGAACTCGCTGTCCGTCTGCACCATGACCATCGCGCCGCCGGCCTGCTCGATGTAGAAGCGGTATTCGGGGAAAAAGGGCGCGAGCGTGATCACCTCGTCGCCGGGGTTGCAGATGGCCTGCATGACAACGTTCATCCCGCCGGCAGCGCCGGTAGTCAGGATCACCGCAGCGGCTTCGACGTTCAGGCGATACTCGGCGCTCACGAAGCGCGCCACCGCCGCCCGCGTCTCGTCAAAGCCCACGTTGGGCATGTAGCGGTGCAGGGCGGGCTGCGGCTCGGCGGCCACCGCCTGTAGCGCCTGGAAGAACGCGGTCGGCGGGGTCGCGTTCGGGTTGCCCAGCGAGAAATCGAAGAGGTTGTCCTCGCCGAGCTCCGCCTTCAGCCGCCGCCCTTTCTCGAACATCTCCCGAATGAAGGAGGCGGCCCCCATATCGGCCAGGACCTTCCGCGCGACCGCCTGCGACATGCGCTGCTCCACCCCGGGCCCACGCCGGCCGTGCGGCTACTCGTTGGCCCGTTTGTCCAGGATCACCTCGTGATCGATCCGGTACCCGCCGGGCGCATCCGGATCTTCGACGAAGGTGAACACGATCTGATCTTCACAACTGTAGTCCACGCCCAGGAGCAGCTCGACCCCTTCCGCGGTCCCCGCCGTCGGCAGGTCCGCCGCGCCGGAGTCGCTCGCGGCCAGCGAAAAGTGGACCACCGTGTCGAAACGCTCAGGAATGAAGGTGTCCGTGACGTCGGCCTTCGTCTCGAGCACGCGGTCGACCAGACCCTGGGTGCCGATGGCGGCGTTGCGCGCGCACGGCAGGGTGGCCGCCTCACTGGTGCCAAACTGCTTCACATTGATTTGCTGCATGTCGATCGTCCCCGGCGAGTGGTCCCACTCGTCCCAGGTGGCGTAGGTGAAGGCGGCGTTGGCCGAGGTCGTATTGACAAAGACCATCGTGATGTTGCCGGTCCGCTCCTTGGTCTGGTTGAGCCATATGCTCCGGGAACAGCCGTTCAGCGTGGTGAAGGCCCCCACCAACACCGCCGCCAGCAGGCTGCTGATCGCGATCACTCGATGCGTCATGACGGACACCTGCGACTCTGGTTCCCTGGCCGTGCCGACTGCACCGCCAGTTTATCGGTTCTATCGGCCGGCCAACCGGGTCGAATCTTACCGCACCAAGCTGCGGCCCGCCACCGCCCGCGCTTGACTGCCCCGCCCCGCCGACCGATAAACTAGACCGGCGCGGGACGCGCTGTAGCGGCCGGGCTCTGCCCCGGCCGGCGAAGGCCCGGCGGCCTCCTACGGCCGACGCGGGGGTCGGCCGCTACGCTTGGCGGCGCGTTCCGATTGGCAAGTAAGGTAGGTTGGTATGCGAACCGGGCTGCTGGTGACTTTCGGATTGACGTGGCTGATCGCGGGTGGGACCTGCCTCCCGCTCATCAATTACCAGCACCAAGCCATTCCGGGCCAAGTGCTGGGGATCTCGGTCGATTCGTCCGCGCTCGACACGACGATCCCCGAGGGGACCCCGGTCGGCATCACGTGGAGCGCGGCGAACCTGACCGGCGAACCGGCCACGGTCTCGATCACGCTGGAATCCCGCCGCGCTCTCACCAAGACGGCGCTGGCGGAGGGAATCACGCTGGACGGAACGAGCTCGGGCTCGCGCGACGTGCTCTGGAACACCGAGGGCTATCGCGGTCCCTACTCGATCATTGCGCACATCGAAACGTCGACCCTCGTGCGGGATGACACGAGCCGCGGGCTGGTCACCGTCGACGGCCGGCCCGTGTTCGAGTTCACCGCGCCCGCGGGCGACGTCACGTTCAAGCCCGCCGCAGGGCCGCTGACGATCGCGTGGCGTGCCGAGGACGAAAGTGCCACCGTGCGCATCGGGGTTGACCCCGACACCGACCACGCCAGCGGTAACGAAACGTTTATCCACGAGCAGGACCTGCCTACAAGCCTCCAAGGCCAGTCCTTCGACTGGGACGGCACCGATACCAGCGGCGCGGCGGTCCCGGTGGGGATCTACAACCTGTTCGCCTCCGCCACGGACAACGTGAACGACGTGGTCACCGCCGACGCACTCGGCCTGATCACGATCGCGGAGTAGCGGCACCGCGGCCGCTCGCGGGCCTGAGCGGGCATCCGGCGCAGCCCTTGCGCCCCCAGGAGCCCCCCAAGGCGAGACAAAGCCCCGCGCTCGGTTAGGATGTGGCGCAGGCAGCCTGCGGGGCAGCTCCTGGTGGAGTGCATGATCCTGGGCCTGGACATCGGCGGGACGAAGACGGCCGTTGTGCTGGGCGACCGCCGCGGACGCATTTCACTGCGGACGGAGTTCGCCACCCGGCCCGAGCGCGGCTTTGAGCCCGCGTTCGCCGAACTCTGCGAGCACGTGCAGCGCGTGGCCGCTCAGGCACAGGCCGCGGGAAACCCGCCCCGCGTGGTCTCGGTGTCCATCGGCGGTCCGCTGGAGATCGAGCGCGGCATGATCCACGCCCCGCCGAACTTGCCGCACTGGGTCGATATCCCGCTCAAGTCGCTCCTGACGGAGCGGACCGGGTTGCCCGTGTACATCGAGCACGACGGCAACGCCGGGGCGCTCGCGGAATGGTATTTCGGTGCCGCGCGCGGCGCGCGGAACGTGGTCTTCCTGACGCTGGGGACGGGCGTGGGCGGCGGGCTCATCCTCAACGGGCAGCTTTACCGCGGCACTTGCGACCTCG
The DNA here is from genome assembly GCA_964638325.1 of uncultured Planctomycetales bacterium. GTDB lineage: Bacteria > Planctomycetota > Phycisphaerae > UBA1845 > Fen-1342 > JALHJL01. The sequence continues at coordinate 50,698 of CAZWYT010000016.1, read as the reverse complement.
CGGGCGAGGTCGGGCACGTGCGCATCGCCGACAACGGCCCCGTCGCGTACGGCAAGGCCGGCGCCTGGGAGGGATTCTGCGGCGGCGCCGGGATCGCGCGCTGGGCAGCGCAGATGTTCCCGCAGCGCTGGGGCAAAGAGGAGGTCACCGCCCGCCGCGTGGCCGAGCTCGCGCGCGCCGGCGACGCGGTCGCGTTGACGGTCGTGCGTGAGGTGGGCCGCCACCTGGGCCGCGGGCTCGCCATTCTGCTCGACGTGCTGAACCCCGAGGTGATCGTCGTCGGATCGCTGGCCGTCCGCCTGGGCGACCTCGTGCTCGGCCCGGCCCGCGCAGAGCTGCAACGCGAGGCCCTGCCCCAAGCCGTCGCCGCCTGCCGAATCGTCCCGGCGCAGCTCGGCGAACGGCTCGGCGACGTCGCGGCGCTGTGTGCCGCGATCCAGGCGTTGGGCAGCGCCTGATGGAGTAAACCGCCTCCGCGCAGCGTCGCCGATCCGATTACACGCCCAATTCGTTGAACAGGCGTTGGACCCAGTCGGGGGTGGTCTGCGCGAAGGCCAGCAGGTGGCGCCGCCGCGTGAAGTAGTAGATCGCCAAGCCCCCCTGGAAGCAGACGCTCAGAAGAAGGACGAGTGAGTAGAAGCCGTAGGCCGCGAGCGGCGCCCAGGCGCGCAACTGCCGGTCGAGGTCCAGATCAACCCCCTGAAGCTGCGACAGTTGCGATTGTACGTCGGCCGAGAGGAGGGACGCGCCGGTCGCTGCGCCCGAGAACGTCACCATCTGCGTCACGCAGTACGCCGCAATCAGCCCCATGAAAACAAGCTGGTTCATACCGAGCAGCCGGGCCGCGGAAACCTCGCCGCGCTGCAGGCGGCGCGCGCCCGCGTACTCGACTACGCCGACGGTGCAGATTCCGACGACGGCGAGGACGCTGAGCCAGCTCGGCCAGAACAGCGCTACCGGGATGCCGGCCACGCCGATCACGAGGATCGTGAACGCCGAGAAGCGCGCGGTGCGGGCCGCCTTGTGCACCGGCTGGCGGCAGGCCAGCGCGCGGCGCAGAAGCGCGAAGTGGGCTTCGCTGAGCGGCGCGGGGGACGCGGGGCTGGCGATCGGGCGCGCCAGGGCCGGCTGCCCGTCGATCAATAGAGAACTCGCGCCCGCGTCCATATGCGTCGTATCGGCCGGATTCGGCGCCAACGTCGATCTCCGGAAGGGGCCGGTAATGCGCCGACGTGTTACCAGAAGCAAGGGTCGGAATCCGGTGGTCTGCCCCTGCTTCCGTGACACCTGGGCAGTCGCTGCCTGATAATATACTCGACTCGCACCGCCGGCCGCGACGTTCTCCGCCATGTGGGTGGCGGATCGCCGCCCGCGGCGTCACCTCTATCCAGGTAGGCACCATGAAAACCGTACAGGCGAGCTGCGTGATTCTGCTACTGGTGGCCTCGATCCTCGCGCTGGCTGCGGGCTGTCCGCGGTTTCTGAACCTAGGCAGTGGCGGTCAGGACAACACCGGCAACAGCGACGGCATGGACAACGGCACCGGCGACGCCGATGCGGACAACGACACGGATGGGAGCGGCGATACCGGCGACAATGGCGGAGGCGACACCGACGGCGGCGACGACACGGATACCAACCCCCCCAGCGGCGGACCAGTCGCCGACCACACCGCCGCGAGCGCGTTCGCCGCGATCCCCAGCCAATACGTCGGCGCCGCCCAAGCGACGTTCCACATTTTCTATGGGCACACCTCCCACGGCAGCCAGATCATCACCGGGCTCGACATGATCGCGGCGACGGACCCGGACTATCCCGCGGCCAGTGCGCTCGACATCACCGAGTATGACGGCGATCTCGGGACGCAGGGGGATCTGGCCTGGGTCGCCGCGACGCGCGACGTGCTCAGCCAATCCGGCAGCGACATCAACCTGGTGATGTGGTCCTGGTGCGGCGGCGTGAGCGAGAACACGGCGGACGGCATCGACGCGTATCTGGAGGCGCTGGACCAGCTCGAGCGGGACTATCCGGACATAACGTTTATCTACATGACGGGCCACCTCGACGGCAGTGGCCCCGGCGAGAACCTGTACCGCGGCAACAACCAGATCCGCGCGTACTGCACCGCGCACGACAAGATCCTGTTTGACTTCGCCGACATCGAGAGCTACGACCCCGACGGGAACTACTACCCCGACGGCAGCGACGCGTGCGAGTGGTGTCAGACGTGGTGCGCGGCGCACACGTGCCCGAGTTGCAGCGACTGCGCCCACTCGCAGTGCTTCAACTGCTACCAGAAGGGCCGTGCCTTCTGGTGGCTGTTGGCGCGCCTGGCAGGCTGGAACGGCGATTGAGCCGCCCGCGGGGGCACTCCGCGAGGGCCGCAGTGCGCGGTTCCCCTTTACCGGCGGCGGGTGCCGACTACAATCCTGGATTCCAAGGGTTCTGCTGCCGTGGGGCGGCGGCGGAAGCGCGCGGTCCATGGGTCGGCGGCACAGAGAGGTCCAGATGAAAATCGCGGTTCCCAAAGAAACACGCGACGGCGAGCGCCGCGTCGCGCTGGTGCCGGAGTCGTGCAAGAAGCTCGTGGACAAAGGGACCCAGGTCGCCGTCGAGAGCGGGGCCGGCACGGCGTCGTTCTTCACGGATGACGCGTTCCGTGCCAGCGGCGCCACGATCGAGAGCGACGCCGGCGCGCTCCTGGGCGGGGCGGATTTCCTGGTCAAAGTGCAGCCCCCCAGTCTGGCCGAGATCGGGCAGCTCCGCGAAGGCGCCCTGTTGCTCGCCACCCTGCTGCCGACGAGGAACCTGGACGTGGTGCGCGCCCTGGCGCAGCGCCAGATCACCGCGTTCTCGACCGACTGCATCCCGCGGATCACGCGCGCCCAGGCGATGGACACGCTTTCCGCCATGTCGAACGTCGCCGGCTACAAGGCGGTGCTGATCGCGGCCAACGAGCTGGCGAAGTACTTCCCCATGCTGATGACCGCGGCGGGCACGATCTTCTCGGCCAAGGTGTTCGTCATCGGCGCCGGCGTGGCGGGGTTGCAGGCCATCGCCACCGCCAAGCGGCTCGGGGCCACCGTCACCGCGACTGACACGCGGCGGGCCGTCGCCGAGCAGATCCAGAGCCTGGGGGCCAAGTTCGTGGGCGTCGAGAGCGCGGAAGACGCCCAGACCGCCAGCGGCTATGCGAAGGAGCTGTCGCAGGAGTTCTACCGGAAGCAGGCCGAGCTGATCGCCCAGCAATGCGCCGCCAGCGACGTCGTGATCACGACCGCGCTGATTGGCGGTGTGAAAGCCCCCCAGCTCATCACGGCCGACATGGTCCGCAAGATGCAGCCGGGCGCGGTCCTCGTCGATCTCGCCGCCGAAGCGGGCGGCAACTGCGAGCTCACGCGGCCCGGCGAGACGGTGGTGGAGCACGGGGTCAAGATCATCGGGCCGCTCAATCTGCCGGCGGACATGCCGCGCGACAGCAGCACGTTGTACTCCCGCAATCTGGCGACATTCGTGCTGGCGTTCTGGAAGGACAACGCGTTTAACCTCGATCTGAACGACGAGATTCTCAAGGGGGCCGTGGTGACGCATCAGGGGCAGGTGCTCCATGAGGCGGCCCGGGCGGCGCTCGGGGCCGCCTAACGGGAGGCAACCAGCGTCCGCCCCGGGGTCGCGCCACCGAACGCGGAGAGCCTGACCGCGGGGCGGATGAGTCAGAAAGGAGAAGTGGCGTGATGCGGTGGAAGTCGTCGCTCTGCGGGTGGCTTGTGCTGGCGCTCTGGGCCGCGCAAGCGCTCCCCGCCTACGCCCAGACCCAACCGGCGAAGACACAACCGGGCCGGCCGCCAACCACGCAGGCGCAGCCGGGGCCCCACACCCGACCGGCCGCGCCGGTCAAGTCCGGGACGCACACTCCGCCGGCCGCCAATCCGGTCAAGGAAGCTCTTCCGCCCGCTGCCGCCAAGGAAGCCAGCGCGTCGCCGGAGCCGGGCCTGGACTACATGTCGATGCTCTTCGTGTTCATGTTGGCGACGTTCATCGGCGTGGGCGTGATCCTGCGGGTCTCGCGGCTGCTGCATACGCCGCTGATGTCGCTGACGAACGCGATCTCGGCCATCGCGGTGGTTGGGTCGCTGATGCTGGCGGGCGGGAAGGACTACCCGACCGGCTACAAGATCGCGGGCGCCGTGGCGATGTTCGCTTCGATGACCAACATCATCAGCGGGTTCCTGATCACCGACCGCATGCTGAAGATGTTCAAGACGCGGAAAGGAGGTCAGGCATGACCGGTCCCACGATCGTGGTCACCTACCTCCACTCCATCGCGATCGAGGTCGCCTACCTCATCGCCACCGCGTTGTTCATCTTCTCGTTGCATTGGATGAGCACCCCGAAGACCGCCCGGCGGGGCGTGTACGCCGGCGTGGCCGCGATGCTCGTGGCCGTCCTGGCGACGTGGTCCAAGCCCGACGTGGTCAACCACTTCTGGGTCCTGATTCCGATTCTGGTGGCGATCCTCCCGGGGGTCTGGCTCGCCATGGTGCCGCTCACTGCCGTCCCGCAGCGGACCGCGTTTTCGCACGCGTTCGGCGGTTTGGCGGCCGGCATAGTCGGCGCCGCCGAGTACTTCTTCTGGCTGAACCACGAGCCCTGGAACCTGACCACCTTCCGCATGGTCGCGATCATCGCCGAAATCATTCTCGGCTTTCTCACCTTCACCGGCAGTCTCATCGCCTTCGCCAAGCTCCAGGAGATCAAGTGGATCCCGCAGCGGCCGTGGGTCTACAAGGGCCAGAACCTCGTCAACCTGGCGGCATTTGCGCTGGCGGTGCTCCTCGGTGTGCTCCTGATCGTCAAGCAGGGGAACCTCGGAGCGTGGTCGCCGTGGGTGTTCGGCACGATCATCCTGCTGGCGCTGAATTTCGGCTGGATGCTCGTCATGCCGATCGGCGGGGCGGACATGCCGACCGTGATCTCGATCCTGAACGCGTACGCCGGCTTGTCCGCGGTCGCGATGGGCTTCGTGCTCGACAACAAGCTGCTGATCACGGCCGGCGCGCTGGACGGCTCGAGCGGCTTGATCCTGTCCATCATCATGTGCCGGGCGATGAACCGCTCGTTCGCGAACGTGCTCTTCGGCGCGTTTGGGCAGGTGCAGAAAGCCGCCGCGGCGACGGAGCAGAAGACGGTCAAGAGCGAGACGCCGGAAGGCGCCGCCCAGATCATGGAGCAGTCGAGCCTGGTGGTCGTGATCCCGGGCTACGGGATGGCCGTCGCCCAGGCGCAGCACCGCGTGCGCGAGCTGTACGACCAGCTCACCAAGCGCGGCGTCACCGTGAAGTTCGCGATTCACCCGGTGGCCGGCCGCATGCCTGGGCACATGAACGTGCTGCTGGCGGAGGCGGAGATTCCCTACGATAAGCTGGTCGAGATGGACGAGATCAACCACGACATGGCCCAGGCGGACATGGCGCTCGTCATCGGCGCGAACGACGTGGTCAACCCGGCCGCCCGCTATGACAAGTCCAGCCCGATCTACGGCATGCCGATCATCGACGCCGACAAGGCCAAGACGTGCTTCTGCATCAAGCGTACCATGAACCCCGGCTTTGCGGGCATCGAGAACGAGCTGTACTACGCGGACCGGACCTACATGCTCTTCGGCGACGCAAAAAACGTCGTCGGCGAGCTGGTCAAGCAGCTTTCCGGCAACACGGGCATTTAGATCGCCTGCCATAGCCCCCCTCCCGCATAGGGAGGGGGATGGCGGAGGGTCGCAGCGCCAACGAGCGTCATTCCGCTTGTAGCGTCGGCCCCCCGTGGCCGACGTCGACTGCCGCCCCGAGCCCGAAGCACCTGCGAGGAGTTCCTCTCCCCGTAGCGGTCGCCGTCTCGCCGGCCGTCCCGGTAGCGGCCGACGGCTCGTCGGCCGTCCGATTGGAACCGCGTTTTCGGGGCCGCCGGGGCAAGGCTGCCAACGTTGCCAAATGTGTGTACCCCCCTGTTGGCGACCTGGGTTATTCGGACGCGCCATGGGCGTGTAGCGGCCGACGGCTCGTCGGCCGGCCGATCCGAACCGCGTTTTCGGGGCCGCCGGGGCAAGGCTGCCAACGTTGCCAAATGTGTGTACCCCCCTGTTGGCGACCTGGGTTATTCGGACGCGCCATGGGCGTGTAGCGGCCGACGGCTCGTCGGCCGGCCGATCCGAACCGCGTTTTTGGGGCCACCAGCGGAAGGGTCTCAAGATGCTCATGATTGTGTGGGTCGTAAATGAGACTCTTGCCGTCCGATCCGAACCGCGACCGTAAGGGAGCGGACGCGGAGGACGCGTCGAACAGTCCCGGCATTTGCGGTTGCACCTCCGCTGGAGAATAGCACGGGATTGAGGGAGTGGGGGGTCGAGGGATCGAGGTTGGCGGCGTGGGGCGGGGAAGGGCGGATTCCGTGAAGGGAATGAGGGAATCAGGCAGTGAGGGATAAAGGGCGAAACGCCAAGCAACGAGGGAATCAGAGCCCGAGCGGCAGCGATGGGGCAGGCCGTGGCGGCCGACGTCCGTCGTGGCGGATCGGCCGTCCGATGTAGCGCTGGCCCCCTGTGGCCGACGTGTACTGGCCACCCGCCCCGACGGGGCGCGCGAGCGTAGCCAGGAGTGCAACCCCTGGAAACCTCGCTCCCTGCTCACAACTCCCCTCCCTCGTCGGGACGGGCCGGTGCGGCGATCCTCCGCCCGGTCATCCGCGCCAGGTCGGTAACGGCCCGGTCTGCGTGTGCCACCGGCATCCGCCGGTGATGTACTGGCCCGGGGGCGGCCGGGCCCTATGCACCGCCGCGCCTCGAGGCTACGATCAACCGTCGATCCTCGTTGTCCGAACAGGAGCACTACGGCCGGGAAGCGCGCGAATTCGTCTTGCCGTTCGGCGCAGAATGTGTTAGGATTATATTCGGTATAGGGCGGTGGCGCGTGATGAGGAAGCGCACGCACGAAATCCGCGATCCGATCCATACGTTCATCCGTGTCGATTCGGACGAACGAGAAGCGGTCGACTCGCGCGCGGTCCAGCGCTTGCGCCACATCCAGCAGTTAGGGATGTCGCATCTCGTGTACCCGGGCGCCACCCACAAGCGTTTCGAGCACTCGCTCGGCGTGATGGAGCTGGCGGGTCGCGTGTTCGACGTGATCACGCGACCGGAGAACGTACGGCACGAGCCCGTGCGCCAGATGGTTCCCACGGACGATAAACTTCATTACTGGCGTCGTGTTCTCCGCATGGCTGCGTTGTTCCATGACGTCGGCCACTTGCCGTTCTCGCACGCGGCCGAGCGTGAGCTATTGCCGAGCGGCTGGGACCACGAACGTCTGACGGTCGAGATCATCCGTGGTCAGGAGATGGTCAAAGTGTGGGAGGCAATGACGCCACCTCTACGCTGGCTCGACATTGTCAAGCTGGCCGTCGAGCCCGAGAAGCGGAAACGCTATGTGGAAGCGGGAGCGCTGCCGCCGGAGGTCAAGTCCATCACTGACTGGGAGACAATTCTGAACGAGCTGATCGTCGGCGACGCGTTCGGCGTGGATCGTATGGACTACCTCCTTCGGGATTCGCATCACGCCGGAGTCGCTTACGGACGTTTTGACCACTATCGCCTGATCGACACGTTGCGTATCCTCCCGAAGGAACACGAGGAATCGCAGGAACCAGCGTTAGGCGTGGAGGAAGGTGGCCTGCACTCAGCAGAAGCGCTGCTGCTAGCCCGGTACTTCATGTACACGCAGGTTTATTTTCATCCGGTCCGCAAGATCTACGACGTGCATCTGAAGGACTTTCTCGCGATGTGGCTCAAAACGCAGCACGAGGACGGCAAACTCCCGACTGCGGTTAATGACCACCTAGACCTAACCGACAACGAGGTCATGGCGGCGATCCTAAAGGCGGCGCGCAAACCGAAAAACGCGGGTTACGACGCCGCTCGTCGCATCGTTGAACACGATCATTTCCACCTCCTGTATAAGCGGAACCCGACTGACGTCGGGGTGAACCGGGCAGCGGCCGAAGCGGTCTATGAGGCTGCCCGCGAACGGTTCGGTAGCGACAACGTCCGGCGCGACGAGCGCCCCGCCGAGGGCGAAGGCCCGAACTTCCCTGTTCTGACCGGAGATCAACGGGTCGAATCGTCCCTCAGAATCTCAGACGTGCTGCTGAAGATTCCGCCCGCCTCCTTCGATTTCGTGTTCGTTCCAGGCAGCCTGTTCGAAGACGCTGAGAAGTGGCTTAGGGACGAGAAACCGAGGATCATTCAGAGCAAAGAGACGGAGGAGACCGATGGATCGACCACGCCGTGACGTCATCTTGATTCGTCTGATCGAGGCGCTCCGGGAGCGTGGGAGCTGGTGCGGCGCGACGCACGTCCAGAAGGCCATGTTTTTCCTTCAGGAGATGGCTGGGGCGGATACAGGCTTCGAATTCACCCCGTACAAGCACGGTCCCTTCGGATTTGACCTGCAGGATGAGCTGACTGCGATGCGCGCCGACGAGCTGGTTGCGCTGCAGGTTCAGAACCCCGAGTACGGCCCCTCGCTCGTCCCGGGAGCCGCTGCGAATTCCCTGAAACAGCGTTTTCCCAAGACGCTAAGGAAGCACGAGCCCCTCATCGAGTTCGTCGCGGAGAAGCTGGGCGACAAGAAAGTTGTTGAGTTGGAGCGACTCGCCACAGCGCTGTACGTCTCTCAAGAGGTTGGGGTTGGAACTGACGCAAGCACCCGCGCCGAGCGTGTCCATGCAATGAAACCTCACATCTCCGTCGGCCAGGCATTGGAGGCGGTACGAACGGTCGACGACTGGAGACGCGAGGCAACCAAACTGAAGTCGGAGTGACTGGACACGGTTAGAACTCTCTTGCGCCGAAGGCCGCGGCTGGGGCTGTCGCCAGACGAGGCGCCGGTGGGCCGCCGCGAACGGTCGAGGAACAGCAACCTACGGAGGCTGAAATCCGCCCAATCCCGCCAATCCCTACCCCCGCACTTGCCTCCCGCACAAACCCGGTGCACGGTTTTGTCATGGAGGCGCCAGCAAGCAGACCGGAAAACGGCCCGTCGCTCGCGCTCGGGGCTCGTACGGGGCCGGTGGTTTCGGCCAAGGGAAACGGTCGGCACACCGGACCCCACGAGCTCCCCACCCCGCCGCCTCGATCCCTCGATCCCGCCACGGCGGGCAGGCCCTCGATCCCTTGATCCCTTGATGCCTTGATCCCTGATTCCCTGAATTCCTCAGTCCCTTCATCAAATCCGCCAATCCCCGCCATCTCGCGGCTGTACGCGCTATTCCCTTCGTGCCTCCGTGCCTTCGTGCCTGCGTGCCTCATACTCCCTTCGTGCCTACGTGCCTTCGTGCTTTCGTGCCTCACTCTTTGGCCGATGACTGCAATGTCCGAATAAGGAAGATGATCAACAGGGGGGTGCGCGCATTTGAGCACGTTGATCACCTTCAGCGGGCGCCCTCAAGAACGCGGGGCGCCCCGTCGCCGGCCCCGCCGGAAGCCGGGCGCGGGCACGGGCGGTCCGCCCAGCGACCCCTCCACACCGCGGGTTCTTTGGACGCGCGGCGTACCGCGCGTCCGATCATCTCCAACCGGTCTTCGAGCGCCGTCGCGCATTTATCAGCCGGCGGGGCGGATTCCAGCGCCCCGCAGGGCCGACCGATGACCCTTGCGGCCATAGACCTAAGTGGCACGTATGACGCTTGACTTGGACGACTTGACATCCGGCTGGGACTGTCCGCCAGGAGAGCTGCGCGCCCGCGCGCTGGCCGGGCGCGACGGCCAGGAGCTGCTCCAGCTCCGCGTCGACCTCGGCGTGATGCAGATGTTCGTCACCGACCGGCCGGACGGCGAGCGCTACCACGGCCTGTCCACCGCGCGCGACTACGTCGAGCATGAGCTAAAGCTCGGCGGCCGGCAACTCACGCCCGAGGACTGGCAGGAGCTCGAACGCGAGCTGCTGCAGACCAACTACCGGCGGATGGCGCTCGCGGCGGTAGCCGAGAACGCCCTGCAGACCAACGACGAGGACGGCGCACGCCGCCACATCGAATCGGCACTGCGGGACGTGGACGAGTGCCTGGCCGATCTGCGTTTGCTCGAGGCCCAGGGCGCCGCGAAAGACGGTTATGCCTCGCTGGCCCCGGCGCTGGTGTTCGACCGCGCCCGTCTGACGGTCCAGGCCAAAATCATTCTGGGGCAGTTCGAGGACGCGATCGAGCAGGCCGAGGCGGGAGCCGCCGAGCTGGAGCAACTGTTGGGCGAGCTCGGCTACGACGACGAGCAGCGTGCGGCCGACAGCGGGCTGCGCTACCTGCGAGAAACGGGTCTGCAACTGCGGCGCGAATACGGCATCGCGCAGACTCTGCACGAGCAACTAGCCAAGGCCGTCGAGAACGAGGATTTCGAGACGGCGGCCGAAATCCGCGATGAGCTGGCGCGGCGGAAACAGGCTCCGCCGCCGGACAGCGCGGAGGCAGATCCCGACGACGAGTCACACCTGCCCGACGCCGAATAGGGCTGCGACGCAAAAAACGAGAAACCGGCCCACCCGAGGGGTGGACCGGTTCCCGGTTTTATGTTCGCTCGGTCTACGAGCGGATGGCCTTCTAGACCATCGCCTTGAGGCTCTTCAGCGGCCGCACCTTCACGACCTTGCGCGCCGGCTTGGCCTTGAAGGTCATCTCCTGGCCGGTGAAGGGGTTGATGCCGCGGCGGGCCTTCGTGGCGGGCTTCTTTACGACCGTGATCTTCATGAGGCCCGGGACGGTGAAGAGGCCCGGACCGCGCAGATCCTTCTTGATGAGTCCCGCCAGCCCGTCAAACACGGTCGCGACCTGCTTGCGCGTCACGCAGGCACACTCGGCCAGAGCGCCATACACTTCGGACTTGGTGCGCGTCTTGCTCTTGATTCCCTTTGCCATTGCTGTTCTACCTCCAGGGGCCGCCACACAAGGACTGCGCGGGGCGGTGCCCGAACCGGTTACCCACTGCCAGCCCTGCGGATCGAAGCCGTGGCGCGCGCCCGAGAGCGTATTGAGGCCCCGACCGCCGGTGCAAACGACCACGTTTGCCGCTGGCCGCGTCGGCCTTTTCTCCCACGCCGCCGGCCTTTCGTCAAGGGGTCTGAGCCTCCCGCACGCGAAAAATGCCGATTTTTCAGGCGAATTGTACCCCGGCGGCCCACGCCCGCCCTTTCCGGCCGCATCACCGGCCCGCCGGTGCCCCCGACTCCTGGTTGATCAAGTCGATGCAGCGCCGCAGCAGGCCGCAACTCCGGCGATCAAATCGCAGCTTAATCCGCGGCAGATCCGGGTATTCTCCGTTCTCGTCGGGCAGAATGGCGCATTGCTCGATCCCGCCGGCGGTCACGATGCCGCCGAACTCGCCGTTAAGGCGGCGGAGCGTGGCGTCGGACAGCGGGCGCACGAGGCGCAGGATCAGGTCCTCGCCGACGTAACGCATGGAGTGGTACACCCGGTAGAACTGCACCACCTCCCGAACCGCGACGCCCACGTCGTCCGTGATCCGGAACAGGTACATGTCCTCCGCATTGATCATGCCGTTGCGGAGCAGCTCGGCGGCCACGTACGCCCGCCATTGGGGCCAGTACGTCCCCCCCGGCTGTTCGAGCATCACGATGGGGACCAGCGGAGCCTTGCCGGTCTGGATCAGCGTCAAGGCCTCAAAACCCTCGTCCTGCGTGCCGAAACCGCCCGGAAACAACGCCACCGCCGACGCTTCCTTCATGAACATCAGCTTCCGCGTGAAGAAGTAGCGGAAGTTGATGAGCTTCGCGTCGTCCGCGATGATCTCGTTGGTCTTCTGCTCGAACGGCAGGCGGATCGCCACGCCGAAACTCGCCTCCGGGCCCGCCCCGCCGTGTCCGGCCTTCATGATCCCGTCGCCCGCCCCCGTGATGACCATCCAGCCCTTCTCGCGGAGCTTGCGGGCAAAGCGGACCGCCTGGCGGTAGTCCGGGTGATCTTCGGGCGTGCGGCTGGAGCCGAACATGCTGATCTTGCGAGTGGCGGCGTACGGGGCGAAGACCTTCAGGCCGTAACGCAACTCCGCCAGGGCCTTATTGAGGAGCTTGACGTCGCCACGGTCGGCTTCGTCCCGCGCCAGCCGGCAGATCGTCACCAGCATTTCTTCGAACAGGTCGTGGTTCGTGCCTTGGAGGAAGCGATCGGCAAACCCGCGGATGGCGGCAGTGCGTTCCTGCCGCCGGCGCTCCTCGACCTGTGCCTCAGACTGAGTGGTCAACAGCATCTCCCGTGCCCAACCGGCAACCGCCCCGCATAGCCTGACTTATCGGCAGTGCTGGGCTCAAATATCCTATTCTACCATGTCTCATGCGCTAGGCGAATTCCCCGCCGCACGGATTGACCTCTGCCGCGTCCGGTTCTACGATTACCTGTTTGTGGGTAAGGCATTGAGGGTATTCGCGGCAGGTTGACGCCGGCGGGCCACGCGCTGATGGAGACACAGACCCTAGCTCAGTTGGCTATCTACGCCTATCTCGCGGTGCTGACCCTGATCTGCATCTATGGGGCCCACCGCTACTTCCTGGTCCTGCTCTATTACCGGGTCCGGCGCCAGACGCCGCAGCCCGCCGGGACGTTCGCGGAACTGCCGCGCGTCACGGTGCAGTTGCCGATGTACAACGAGCAGTACGTCGCGCGGCGGATCATCGAGCAGGCGTGTGCCATCGACTACCCCCGCGAGCGGTTCCAAGTCCAGGTTCTCGACGATTCGATGGACGAGACCCAGGAGATCGCTCGCGAGACGGTGGAGAAGCTGCGGGCCCTGGGATACGACATCGTCTACCGGCATCGCACCAATCGCGTCGGGTATAAGGCCGGCGCCCTCGAGGAAGGCACGCAAGCGGCCAGCGGCGAGTTTATCGCCATTTTCGATGCGGACTTCCTGCCCCCCAGGAACATCCTGCGCGACACGATCCATTACTTCACCGACCCCCAGGTCGGCATGGTGCAGACGCGCTGGGAGCACCTGAACCGCGACCAGTCGCTGCTGACGCAGGCCCAGGCCATTCTCCTGGACGGGCATTTCGTCATCGAGCACACCGCCCGCAACCGCTCGGGCCGCTTCATGAGCTTCAACGGCACGGCCGGCGTTTGGCGGCGGTCCGCCATTGCGGACGCCGGCGGCTGGCAGCACGACACCCTCACCGAGGACCTCGACCTCTCGTACCGGGCACAGCTCCGCAACTGGAAGTTCGTGTTCCTGCCCGATCTGACCTCGCCGGCCGAGCTGCCGCCGGAGATGAACGCGTTCAAGGCCCAACAACACCGCTGGACGAAGGGCGGGGCACAGACGTGTCTGAAGATGCTGCCGGAGGTACTCCGCAGCGACGCCCATTGGTGGGTCAAGACCGAGGCCTTCTTCCACCTGACCAGCGGGGCGGTGTACGTGCTCGTAGTGCTGCTCAGCCTGCTGGTCGGGCCGGCCCTCGTCGCCAAGCTCACGCTGGCCAAGCCCCAATCGCAATGGGTGCTCTGGTTTGAGATGATCTTGTTCGTGATCGGTTTCGGATCGACCACGGCCTTTTACATCGTCAGCCAGCAACAACTCCTCCGCGGCTGGTGGTATGGCTTGCGACACGTGCCCACCCTGATGGCGGTCGGCATCGGCATCGCCTTCAACAACGCAATCGCCGCCCTCGGCGGCTTCTTCGGCCAGACGGGCGAGTTCGTGCGGACGCCCAAATTCGGCGACGCGGCGCAAACCACGCACGACTGGCGCCGCCGGCTCGGCGGCTTCCAGCTCAAGACCAACTGGCAGGCCTGGGCCGAGCTCTTCATGGCGCTCTACCTGACGGCGTGCGCCGCTTCGCTGATGTTCTTTAAGAACTGGTTCGAGCGGGTCTCGATGGCCCTGCCGTTCCTGCTCATCTTCATCGTCGGGTACTTCTACGTCTCCGTGCAGACGTTCTACACGCGGTGGCTGTCGCGACGGCGGACGGGCGACACGGCGGCAGGCTAAGTGCTGCGGCCCATGCGGGTGCCGTACGGAGATGCTGCGGTCGGGCTCTGTCCCAGACGTAGAAGGTCGATAATGACCCCGGCGCTCGCCCGTCGTTACCCCAAGCAGGAGGCTGCTGTTGGCAGACGATCCGAACCAACCGGTGCGATTGACGACCGTGCCCACGGAGGCGCAAGCCGCATTGGCCGTGGCGGCGCTGGAGCAGCACGGTGTACACGCGCAGAGCGTGGGGGAGTTGACGAGCGGGTTCCGGGCCGAAGCCCCTGGCGGGGTCCAGATCCTCGTCCGGCGGGCCGATCTTGAGCGCGCCCAAGAGGCCTTGCGTGCGATCGAGGCCGAGTCCTCACCCGACGGCGCGGCGAGCGATCGGGGGCCTCAGTAACGGCCGAGGTCTTCATGGCCAGCCGGGCACCGGGTGCTGACAGATCCTTCTGATGGACGTCAGCCCGTCGTGCGGGGTAGGAGAGTCTGGAGCTGTCCCGCGACTTGGCGCGCATCCTCCGCGGACATCAGCGGCAGATTCGCGCGGGCGTTTGCGGTACCCGCGTGGACCGCCGCGCCGGCCAAGTGCAGCGCCGCCTCCACGTCGGAGCGCAGCAGCGGGTTGGCCACGGTGTGCAACTGCGCTAAATCAGCCTGCAAGGCTGAACAGAGCGTCGCCGTTTCGAGCGGCACCATGGCCGCTAGACAGGCCGCCTGTGCAATGCGCGGCTCTCGTTGCGGGTCGGATTTGTCGAGCTTGAGCGTGTCACTCAAGAGGCCGTACGCCACCGCATCCTCGTCGACCAAATCGCGGAGCATGCCGCCCGCACGGGCGAACCGCTCCGACAGCTCGCGGACTTGTGGCTCAACGGCGGCGAACTTGGGCCGGCCGCACGTCAGCGCACAGGACATCTGTCCCAGCGCCGCGGCGAGGGCCCCGACCAGGGCGGCCACGCTGCCGCCGCCGGGGGTCGGCGAGTCGGAAGCCAACTGATCCAGGAAGTCATTCAGCGACTTATGCAGCCATGACTCACTCTGCATGACTTGCTCCGGTGGAGGTGGCGGGTGGCACAGCCGTGCCACGCGGCCCAGCTTTGCGCATAATACGTCCGACTCGCGCGGCGCGTGAAGTGGTGTTACATGCTTGGACTGCACCCGGACGAGGTCGATCGGCGATTCATGCAACAGGCCCTCGAGCTGGCACGCCAAGCCCTGGACAGCGAGGACGTGCCCATCGGTGCCGTGGTGGTCCATGAGGGGCGGATCATCGGCCGCGGCTACAACCAACGTGAGAAGCTTCGTGACCCCACAGCCCACGCCGAGATGATCGCCTTGACCGCCGCCGCGGAGTACCTCGGCCAATGGCGGCTCGCTGACTGCACGATGTACGTCACGCTCGAGCCCTGCACGATGTGTGCCGGCGCTCTGGTACTCGCTCGGATAAGGCGGTTGGTGTACGCCGCCCTTGACCTCAAGGCCGGGGCCTGCGGCTCACTTTACGAGATCACGCAGGACGCCCGCCTGAACCATCGCGTCGAGACCGTGCCCGGCGTGCTGGCCGAACCAGCCGCCGAGCTGCTGCGCGAGTTTTTCCAGCACCGCCGCGCGCTGGGGGAGAAGTAGGTGCCGGCTCTCACGGCCTACGGTCCGCTGCCCCGATTACGGTCCGAGCCGCGACCGGTCGGGAGCGGCTCCCAACCGCGCGCTGTTCCTCGCAGCTCTGACTCTGTAGCGCACATTTCCCCGGCGCGCGAGGTCAGGGCATGATCGGCACGATTACCCTCGTGCTGATCGCCGTCGGCCTGGCCATGGACGCGCTGGCCGTGGCCGTCGCGGTCAGCATCATGCTGCGGACGGTCTCGACCCGGCAGATATTCCGCCTCACTTTCCACTTCGGGCTGTTTCAGTTCTTGATGCCGATCCTCGGCTGGCTCGGCGGACGGAGCATTTCCCGCTTCATCGTAGACTGGGACCATTGGGTCGCGTTCGGGCTGCTCGTGCTGGTCGGGGGCAAGACCATTCGGGAGGCGTTGACCGCCCGCGAGGAGCGCGACGACCGGCGAGATCCGACCCGCGGCCTGACGCTGGTGTTCCTGTCGCTGGCGACGAGCATCGACGCGCTGGCCGTCGGGCTGAGCTTCGCCGTCCTGCGCGTGGACATCTGGTACGCCAGCGTCGTGATCGGCTGCGTCGCCTCCGCGTTCACCATGACGGGCATGCTCGCGGGCAGCCGGCTTGGCCGACGCTTCGGCCAGCGCGTGGAAATGCTCGGCGGGCTAGTCCTGATCGGGATCGGCGTCAAGATCCTCGTGCAGCATCTCATGGGCGCATAGCAGCCCATCGAGGCACTTCGCCAAACCGCCGCAGCGCGGCTATAAACAGGCCATGTCCGTACACCCCACGAGCACACCAGGCCGCTGGCTGGGCACGTTGACGCTGATCGCCTGCGCCGCGCTGTGGAGCCTGAACGGACCGCTGATCAAGCTGCTGAACCAGGCCGACGTGCCGGGAATCACGACCGCCTGCTATCGGTCGCTCCTGGGCGGGCTGGTCTTTCTGCCGCTCGCGACACGCCGCCTCAACACGCTGCGACACATGCCCCCCGTCTGGCCGATTGCGGGTGTGGTCACGTTCACGGTCATGACGGCGTCATTCGTGATTGCCAACACGATGACAGCCGCGGCCAACGTCATCATCCTGCAATACACGTCGCCGATCTGGGTCTTTCTGCTCAGTCCCCTGATCCTCAAGGAACACGCGGGGCGGGCCGAAGGCGTGGCTCTGCTGGTTGCGATGGCCGGCGTCGCGGTGATTTTCTCGGGCAACCCGGATGCCCGTCCGACGGGTCTCCTGGTCGCGCTGGTCAGCGGCCTTGGATACGGCACGCTCACCGTGCTCCTACGGCGGCTGCGCCCGGTCAGCCCGCCGCTCGTGACGGCCATGAATGCCCTCGGGTCGGGGCTCTTGCTGCTGGGACCGGTTGCCGTGTGGGGGCGATTCGCCCTGACGGCGCACCAGGCGGGATTGATGGTCCTGCTCGCACTCGTGCAATTCACCTTGCCCTACCTGATGTTCGCATGGGCGCTAAAGCGGGTCGAGGCCCATCGGGCAGCCCTGATCCTGCTGCTTGAGACCATCCTCAACCCGATCTGGACGTACTTGACGGTCGGGGAGGTCCCGCCGACCGCGACGCTCATCGGCGGCCCGCTGATCCTGGCTGGGGTCGTGCTGTCGCTCTGGCTGACGTGGCGGCGTGGGGGCCCACAGCCCGCACCCCTGCCCGAGCCACCGCCCCCTTGAGCCCCGCTGCCACAGGCGATATGACGAAGCAGTTGAAAAAGAGCGACTGGCTCGGAGCCGAGGCGGCGGGTGCGGAGAGCGGCTGCGTAACGCGGCCGGGTGCCAGCCCGCGTTCTCCAGGGATTCGGCGTGTGACCGCGGTACCACGAAGCATGACTCGGGCGGCGTTTGTCCTGGTGTTGACCGATGACCAGGCCCTGGGGCAGCGGCTGCGCGAAGACTTGCGCGAGCGGTATGGCCACGTCTGCAACGTGGTGAATGACCTCCCTGAGGCGCTCGACTCCATCCGCGCCCGCCCCCCCGATGTCGTCCTCACCCGCAGCCAGGTCGGCGGCACGACTACGGTGCCCCCCTTGGCCGAGCTGCTCGACGCCGTCGCCCGGGATGCCGCCCTGCTTATCCGGGGTGCAGCCGAATTGCCCCAGGTGCGGCACATCCACCTGACGGCCATGGATGACACCGCGGACGCCGCGGCCCTTGCGGAGGCGGTCAACGCCGCCGCCAAGCGGGCCGTGGCCCGGCGCGAGGACCGCCTGCTCAAGGAATCGATTGCCGGCCAGCGGTTTGAGGCCTTTGAGGGCATTGTCGGCGTCTCGCCGGCCATGCGGCGGATTGTCGACCGGATCAAGAAGGCCGCCCGCAACAAGCTCACGGTGCTGATCCTGGGGGAGACCGGCACGGGCAAGGACCTCATCGCGGAGGCCGTTCACAAGCAGTCGGATCGCGCGAACCGGCCGATGAAATCGGTCAACTGCGCCGGCCTCAACGAGAACCTGCTCGAGAGCGAGCTGTTCGGCCACGTGCGCGGCGCGTTTACCGGCGCCGTCACGGACCGGAAAGGCTACTTCCTGGCGGCGGACGGCAGCACGCTGTTCCTCGACGAGATCGGCGACATGCCGCCCAACATGCAGGCCAAGCTGCTCCGCGCGCTGGAACGCCGCGAGATCACGCCGGTCGGCTCGACCGACGTGCGGCGGACGGACGTGCGTGTGATCGCGGCGACCAACACCGACCTCCAGAAGCTGGTCGAGGACGGCAGGTTCCGCGAGGATCTGTATTACCGCCTGAATCAGTGGGTGATCGAGGTGCCGCCGCTGCGCGAGCGCCGGGAGGACATTCCGATCCTGGCGGACTACCTGCGGCAGCGGGCCAACAAGTCGCAGCGGACCGACTGCACGGGCATCTCCAGCGAGGCGATGGGCTACCTGACCAAGTACTACTGGCCCGGCAACGTCCGCGAGCTGGCCAACGTCATCGAGGCCCTCGTCGTCGAGGCTGAAAGCCGGCAGATTGAGGCCGACGACCTGCCCGAGCGCGTCCGGGGTTCGCGCGAGATCGTACCGGCGGCGGCGTCCGGCATGGTCGGCCTGACGATGGCCCAGGTCGAGCGCATGATGATCGAGCGCACGCTCCAGGCGACCGGCGGCAATCGCGAGCAGGCGGCCAAAGTCCTCGGCATCGGAACCCGGACGCTGTACCGCAAGATCAAGGAATACGGGCTGTAGGGACAGCGCCCATCGCCCGGGGATGCGGCGGATGACCACAACGTGCTGCAATCCGGTGCCCGCCCAAGCGTTTGGCTCAATGCGAGGACGTTGTGGACAGCCCCGGTCTGGATGAGCTCCTCCGGCGTGCCCGGCGTCGCGAGCCAGAGGCGCTGTGCAAACTGGTCGAGATATACAATGCCCGCGTCTTCGGGTTACTTTATCGGCTCACGGGCTCGCGCGACGCTGCTGAAGACCTGCTTCAGGAGACCTTTCTCCGTGTCGTGCGGGTCATCGGCCAGTACGAACACGTCGGGAAGTTTGAGCCCTGGCTGTTCCGAATCGCCGCTAATCTCGCCCGTGACCGCGCCCGACGACTGGTGCGACGCGGTGAGGCCGGCCTGGCAAACGAAAACTCACCATCGGCCGTGCCACGGATTTCGAGCAGCGCGCATGATGAACGAGATCCAGCCGAGCAATTGGTCCACCGAGAGGCAGGGCAGCAACTGGAAGCCTGCCTGTCGCGGTTGTCCGATGCCGAACGCGAGATCATCGTGCTGCGTCACTACTCGGACCTTTCGTTTCGGGAGATCGCCGAGCTGCTGGGCATCCCGCTGGGGACGGCCCTGGCCCGCGCGCACCGCGCGCTACAGCGACTGCGGGCAGAGCTCGCCGATGAGGATTGATGCGTGAGCACCGACTTTCGCGAGTTAGAGCAGACGGTTGAGCGGGAAATGGACCTGCTTCACGCCCTGTCCGCCGCTGCTCCGCGGCCGGAGCGCCTGACTTGCATCGAGGCCGCCGTCGTTGCCGAGGCGGGCCGGCTGGCGCGGCGCCGGCGAGTTCTGCGGTGGACAGGGACGGGGCTCGGGGGAGCGGCGGCGGTGCTGCTGGCCGTGGGCTGGATGACCTTCGCGCGGCAGGCTCGGCACGTCGCGGCTTCCGATCCGGAGACGGCGCTCCGCGAGTGGGCGGCCGCCCTGGACGAATCGAACGCGCGCCTGGCCAGCTTGCTCGCCGGCGGCGGGACGTACGCCGACATCGGCGGAGACGAGAACACCGAGCTCGATGACCTTTTCCGCGGCCTGGAGGAATCGTTGCGCCGTTTCGAGAGTTTGGAATCTGGATAACGGGGAAGACGATGACTGCTTCGAATCAAGCATATTGGCGGATCGTGCCCCTGTTGGCGGCGTTCTGGCTGTGGCCGTTGCCGGCGACCGCCCAGGACGTTGAGAGCCGGCCGTTCCCCTCCGATACCCAGCCAACCCAGCCGCACTGGCGGGCGCGCGGGCCGGCGGGGCGACGGGGTATGGACGGTCTGGTGCGCGGGCTGTTTCGCGCGGCGCCGGAAGACGAAGGCCCGCTCCAACCCGGCGAGGCCGAGGAATTGCTCGCGTTCGCCGAGCAGCACGCGCCGCGCGTGTACCAGCTCATGAGCGAGCTGCGTCAGCGCGACCCGCAGCAGTTCCAGGAGAAGATGGCATTCCACGCGCCGCGCCTGCGACATCTTCGCCGCATTTATGAGCGCAGCCCGCCAATGGGGGCCATCGTGCAGGCGTACGCCAACGACCTGGCGCTGATTGAGCACAGGGCGCGCGACCTGCGCGAGCTGCACAGTGGCCTGCCCGACTCGGGCAGCTACCTTGCAGACTTGGGTGAACTGCGCAGGTGGGTGACCAAGAACGTGGACCGCGAATGCGAAGCGCTGGAGCTCATGGCCGATGAGATCGAGGCCCAGCGCGACGAGCGGATCGAGAAACGGGTAGCGTATCTTACCGGCGAAGAACCCGACCTGGCCACTGAGCCCGAGGAGCTACGCACGCTCATCACCGCCTTTCACAGCACCGCCACGGACGCCGAGCGTGCCACGCTGCGCGACAAGATTCAGTCGGCGGCCGCACGCCAGGTCAAGGCCGAGACCACCGCCCTGCGCCTGCGCGCCGCGCGCCTGCGGGAAGACGTTGCGCAAGAGGTCGAACGCCGCGTGAAGCAGTTGCTCCAGCCACCCGGCCGACACGGACAGCGTCACGGCGGGGCGCCGGACAGCAGCCGCCCGTAAAAATCGGGACAGTCACCTATTTTCCGTTCTGCGCCGTTGCGGAAAATAGGTGACTGTCCCTATTAAAATGATTCGGGCTGCGTCTCGGCGGCTTCCTCCGCCTCCTCGCGATTGCGCTGCTGCTTCAGCGCCTCCCACTCCGCGGGCGTAACGACCACCTCGCGGGCCTGGCTGCCCTTGTACTCGCCCACGATGCCGGCGGCGTACATCTGGTCGATCAGGCGCGAGGCGCGGCTGTAGCCGACTGTCAGCCGCCGCTGGAGCAGGCTGACCGAGCCGCGGCCGGTGGAGACGATGATGTCGACGGCCTGGTCGAAAAGCTCATCGCGCTCGCCGGCCCCGCCGCCTTCGCCCGGCCCACGGACCAATTCGGGGTGGAACTCGGGGGCCCGCTGCGCGCGGCAGTGCTTGACGACGGAGCGCAGCTCGTCGTCGTCGACGAAGGTGCCCTGGGCGCGGATCAGCTTCGAGCTGCCCGGCGGCAGAAACAGCATGTCCCCCTGACCCATCAGCACCTCGGCGCCGTTCTGGTCGAGCACGATCCGCGAATCCAGCCGGGACGAGACGCGGAACGCAATCCGGCTCGGCAGATTGGACTTGATCAGCCCGGTGACCACGTTCGCCTGCGGGCGCTGTGTGGAGACAATCAGGTGAATCCCCACGGCCCGGCTCTTCTGGGCAATGCGGCAGAGGAAGAACTCCACCTCTTTGGCCGACGCCATCATCAGGTCGGCGAGCTCGTCAATCATGATGACGACGTAGGGCAAGCGCACGGGAATCTTCGCCATCTCCGCGGCGCTGGTCGGTTGGAGGCGTTCGCACAGCGTGTCGTACCCGAGCCGGTTATAGGAGCGGATGTCCTTGACGCCGGCCTCGGCGAGCAGGGCGTAGCGCTCGTCCATCTTGGTTGAGGCCCAGTCGAGGATGCTTTCGGCCTTCGAGATCTCGGTGACAATCGGGCAGATCAGGTGCGGCACGTCCTTGTACGCGGCCAGCTCGACCACCTTGGGATCGACCAGGATCAGGTTGACCTCGGACGGTGTGCGCGTCATCAGGATCGACATGATCAGGCTGTTGACGCAGACGCTCTTGCCCGAGCCGGTCGTGCCGGCGATGAGCAGGTGCGGCATGCGCGTCAGGTCGGCGACCAGCGGCTGGCCCGACGCGTCCTTACCCAGGTACAACGGGACAGCCAGGTGCTCGGTGCGCGAGGCCGCCAGCGCCATCACGTCGCGTATGCGCACCTTCTCCTTGTCGACGTTGGGGACCTCGATCCCGATGGTGCTCTTGCCCGGCAGCGGGGCCACGACGCGGACCGCCGGCGCTTTCAGTGCCCGGGCCATGTCGTTGGCCAACGAGGCGATCTGACTGACCTTGATGCCCGGCGCCAGCTTCAGCTCGAACACGGTAATGACCGGCCCGGTCTCGATCGCCACGACCTCCACGGCCAGGTGAAACTCGTTCAGCGTCTGCTCAAGCACGTACGCCTTCTCGCGGCACAGCGCCTCGATCGCCCCCTTGTCCACTGGGATCGCGCGGCTGAGGAGCTCGGCGGCGGGCAGCTCATAGTCATCGTCCGCCGCAGATCGCGGAATCGGCGGCTCCGCCTTCTTCGCCGGTGCAGGCGCTGGGGTGAATCCGAGCTCTCTCACTACGGGCGGTGCTGTCACGGTCGGCGCACTGGCCGCCCGCACGGGCGGGTCAGCGGCTGTCTCAACTGGGCCGTCCGCCTCTGGAGCCTCAGGTTCCTCAATCAACTGGCGGGTCGCCGGCATCGGCGGCTCGATCGGCCGTCCGGTGCGCGGAGTCACGGGGGCCGCGCTGCGCCGCGCTGCGAGCGTGCTCGCAACCCCGTTGGCCACAGCGACCCCAGCGCTGGCCACGGCGCTTCTGCCGCGGGCTAACACCGGGGCAGAGCTCTCCCCGGCCCAACGGAGGCTGCGAAAGAGGCCCATGAGCAGGTTGTCGGCGGCCAGCACCAGGCCGACCAGCAGCCCAAGCGACAACAGCAGCACGGTCCCGAACATCTGCAAGTTCGGAAGCAGGAGCATGGCCGTCGCGGTGCCGAGGACGCCACCGGGACCGGTGATGAGATACGCGTCCGAAGGCCGCAAAAACAGGGTGCCGAGCGTGGCGACGGCCGTGCAGATCAGCAGCAGTCCGAGGAAGCGCAGCCAGGGATCGTTCAGCCGGTTCCGCCGCGCCGCCGCCACCACCCCCGCATGAAGCAAGAATAGCAGCGGGTAAGTTGCGACGCCAAAGTACGTAAACGCATAGCAGGCCACCCAGGCCCCGCAGGTCCCGCAGAGGTTGCGGGCCGGCGACGGATTCGGCCAGACGCTGGTGGACGGGGCGTCCGCCACGTTGAACGTCAGGATGCTCGCCCAGCCGAAAAGACAGGCCAGCCACCCCAGCGTCACCAGGCAAAACCGCAGCGCGGCCCGACGCTCATCCGTGCGCGACATACCAGCCATCCCTGCTCATTGCCTCGTCCGACGCGTCCATCGGGCTCGGACGGTACGCCAGCTCCACAACGAATCGCCGAGACACGGCGCTAGCATATCGCATTCCGCCGTCGATTTCGATAACCTATGGGCCGCGCGCGGCGAAGACGAGGTCCGGCGGAGGCAGTTCGCCACCGACGCGACCTCCGCCGCACAGTCGGTGTTGTTTCAGAGGGTGTAGGACCCGAGATGCCGCGAACCCATCTCGTCGCTGATTCGCTGGCCAAGGTCGGCGCCGGTACGATCAACGGCGTCACGCAGTTCCTGCTGCACTTTGGCCACTTCTGGGTCTTCAGCGGCCACACCGCCTCGTTTATTCCGCTCGAGCTGACTTCGGCGCGGGGGTGGCGGCGGTTCCTGCCCCAGTGCTTTCAAATCGGCACGCGGTCGGCCCCGGTGGTCATGCTGACCGGGATGTTCATCGGCATGGTCCTGATCGTGCAGGGCTGGGCCCAGTTCGATGCCGCGAACATGGCCGATCGGCTCGGCGCCATCGTGATCATCTCGCTGTGCCAGGAGCTGGGTCCGGTGCTCGCGGGGGTGATGCTCGCCGGTCGCGCGGGCGGCGCCCTGACCGCCGAGCTGGGGACGATGAACGTCACCGAGCAGTTGCTGGCGCTGCGCTCCATGGGGGCCGATCCGATCCGTTACCTGGTCACGCCGCGCTTCGTGGCCTGCGTGCTCCTGACGCCGCTGCTGACCGCCTACGCCAACCTGATGGGCACTTTCGGCGCGTGGGCGGTGTACGTCGTGGTGTTCAAGGGCCAGTCCGAGCCCTTCTGGTACTACGCGCAGCAGACCGTGGAGCTGTGGGACGTGGGCAGCGGGTTGTTCAAGTCGGTGTTCTTCGGCGGGGCCATCGGACTGGTGAGCTGCTATAACGGGTTTCACTGCAAGCCCGGCGCCGAAGGCGTCGGACAGGCCTGCACGCAGAGCTTCGTCACGAGCTTCATTCTGATCCTGATGTTGGACCTGTTCCTGGGCTTCCTGCTGAACGGCATGTACAGCGCTTGGTTCGGCTTCCGGTCGCTGGTGTGAGGACGTCGCGCCGTGGAGATCGATCACCCGGTCATCGAGCTGCGTCGCGTCAGCAAGTCCTTCGGGCGCCAGCGCGTCCTGGATGACATCGACCTGCTGGTCGAGCGCGGCAAGAACACGGTGATCATCGGGCGGTCGGGGACCGGCAAAAGCGTGCTGCTCCGGCACATCGTCGGCTTGCTGCGGCCTGATCGCGGCGAAGTCCATTTTGAGGGCCAGCGGGTCGATCGGCTCAACGAGCGCGCCTGGGTCCCGATCCGCCGCCAGATCAGCTTCGTCTTCCAGCTTAACGCCCTGTTCGACTCGATGACGGTGCTCGAGAACGTCGCCTTTCCCATGACCGAGAACCGCACTGGACGCATCGATCATGCGCGGATTCGCAACCTGGCGGCCAAGTGCCTTGAACTGGTCGGGCTGACCGGCTTTGAGAAAAAGCGGCCGGCGGAGCTGTCCGGCGGCGAGAAGAAACGCGTCGCGCTGGCCCGCGCGATCGCGATGGACCCGCCGCCCCGAGTCATCCTGTATGACGAGCCCACCGCCGGCCTCGACCCGCAGCGCTCCGATGGGATCAACAAGCTCATCCGACAAATGCAGCGTGACTTCAAAGTCACCGGCGTCATCGTGACGCATGACATGCGCAGTGCCGCTGAAGTCGGCGACCGCGTGCTCATGCTGTGGAACGGGCACTTCATCGCAGACGGCACGCAGCAGCAGGTCATGCAGACCCAGGAGCCCCATGTGCGGCGTTTCGTGCAGGGCGTCGCCGAGCCTGGCGACGTAGTGACTTTCACGACCGAGTAGCAGGACCGATAACAATTCACTCCGCGCGGATAATAACCTGAATCCGGCGCGCCGGCCGGGAATCTGCGGCACCGCGCCGCCTTCGGCCAAAGTTTATGGGCGAACCGGCCGATGATCTCATAATGAGCGAGTAGACCCGCGGTGCGCGCGGCTTGCCGAAGGACCGACAGGCGACGCACCGTCCGCAAGAAACCCTAGCCAACACGGAGGGCGAACCAGAGGGCGAAGGCTCCGCGCGGGCCAGCCCTCGGAGGCCACGGTCAACATGAACGACGTTGGACACGTCCACAACCAGAAGATCGCCTCCCCGCCCGACATGAGCCCGGCGCCCCCGAAACGACCAACTCAGCGCCTGGCCGGCCAACCCACCCCCATCGACGCCGACCGCGTCGAGTTCTCAGACGCCGCCTTGAGCGCGGACGTGCAGGCGAGCTCCGCCCAGGAGGCGGAGCTCCGCATCGCCGAGATCCAGGCCCGCATCGCCGACGGCACCTACCTCACGCCGGACAAGCTCGCCGTCGCCATCGAAGGGCTCTATCAGGACCTGACCCGCGATTTGTAGCGGCGGGCGCAGCGAATCGGACGAGCCGGGAGCGCCAGCAGCGGGTCCGGGCCCCCTCGCGGGCGCTCGGGGCTCGTCTTGATAGTACCCCCTTGCGCACGCCGATTCAGGGCGCCACCGCGCGCGAGCCCCCATTGCGTACCGCTACGGCCAGCGTGCCCTTGACCGCGCGGACGCGCATCAGGAACTCCACAGTGTCTCGGATCGTTTGACCCGCGACGCCTTCGATGACATCGCCGACCTGGATACTCGCCCGGCTGGCCGGACTGTCACGCTCCACCTCGATCACGACGACACCGGCGGCCTGCCCGTCCGCGCGCATGTGCCGGCTGGCATCCGCGGACAAGTCGGTCAGCCGCATGCCCCGCCAGTAGACCGCCCCGCTGCGCATCCAGCTCACCCGGCTCACGTCGCGACGATCGAGCGTCACCCGCAGCGACGCCGGTCGCCCGCCGCGCAGCAGCTCCAATTGCACAGCGGACCCGATCGGGGACTGGCCCACAAGCTCGGCGAGCTGCGCGGGCCCGGTCACGAGCTGACGGTCGAGCTCGAGAATCACGTCCCCCACGGTGAGGCCGGCCTGGGCGGCCGGGCCCTCCGGCTCGACCCGCTGGACCACGACACCATGCCCGACTCCGATCACTGCACGTTCCGCCGCATCCGGCACCCGCACGGTGGCGCCGAGATACCCGTACTCGATCGACCGGCCCTGGCAGAGTGTGTCGACGAGGCGGCGTTTGGGCGGCGTCATCGGGATGGCGAAGCCAACGCCGTCATCGGCCGGTGCGCGCGTGTGCATGGCCGCGACGACGCCGATCAGCTCGCCGTGGATGTTGAACAACGGGCCGCCGGAGTTGCCCGGGTTGATCGGGGCGGTGACCTGAACCATGTCGTTGTAGAAGCGGTCGTCGACCTCGCCGAGGCCGGGCAGTTGCCGGCCCAGGTTGGCGATCACGCCGACGGAGACGCTCATCTGGCCGTCCTGGCCCAGCCCGAATGGGTTGCCGACGACGACGATCCACTGTCCGCGGGCGACGTTGCTCCAGTCGCCCAGGGTCGTCGGCCGCAGCCCAACCCGCGCGGTATGCAGGATGGCCAGGTCGCTGCGTGCATCGGCGGCCAGGACCACGGCGGGCAGTCGTTGCCCGTCGAAAAACAGGACTTCGATGTCGGTGGCCGCCTGCACGACATGCTCGCTGGTCAGGATCAGCCCGTCTTCGGAGAGGATCGTGCCGCTGCCGTTGACGACCACGCGCTGCTCAATCGGACCCGCCGGGTCGGCCTTGCCGGCGCCGGGCAACAGCGGCCCCTGCCGCCTTTCCGCACGAATGCCCACCACGCTCGGCGCGACCTGCTCCACCACTTGCTGGAAGGCCCCTTGCAGCGCCTCGAGATCGGCCAGGCCCTGGCCGGCCGGCGGCTCCCCGGCCGGCGCCCGCGGTGCGATGAGGGTTGAGATCGCAAACAGCAGGAGGGTCACCAGCCAGAGCGGCCAGGCGGGCGAACCCGCCGGGCGGCGACGCGACCAGAGCGATTCCGCATCGATCATCTTCGCGGTTTCCAAAGCTCGACACGCGGCGGGCCGGCCGTTCCAACGCCCCACCCGCCAGGCACTCGGGGCGTTGTTTTCTTCGGCCACTTCTGCGCGGGACATCAGGCGGCCGCGGATTGCCGCCCGTAGCCGATGCGCCCGGCCACACGGGCGACGCCTGCGCGGCCGCAAATCCTAGCGTTTACGGGACGCGGCGACCGCCGGTCTGCGGCCAGCCGCGGCGGCCACCTTGGCCGGTTTCTCGATGCCCGGACCCGTCGCTTCAGCTTCCGCGCGGTCAGGGGCAGGCTCGCTCTTGGGCGCCGGGCGCTTAATAGCCAACACCCCCGCACGAAGCTGCTGAAACACATCCGGATTGTCCCGCAGGAACTGCCGCACGTTCTCGCGCCCCTGCCCCAGCCGCAGGTCGCCAAAGCTGAACCACGTCCCGCTGCGGGCCACGACGCCGCACTCGCACGCCAGGTCGAGCACGTCCGTCTCCCCGCTGATCCCCGAGTCGAACAGGATGTCGAATTCCGCCTCGCGGAACGGCGGCGCCATCTTGTTCTTAACCACCTTGCCGCGCACGCGGGTTCCGATGACCTGCTCACCCTCCTTGAGCATGCCGATCCGGCGGACGTCGATGCGGAGCGAGCTGTAGAACTTGAGCGCACGACCGCCGGGCGTGGTCTCCGGGCTGCCGTACATGACGCCGATTTTCTCGCGGATCTGGTTGATAAAAATGACGCTCGTGCGGCTCTTGGCCGCGATGCCGGTGAGCTTGCGCATCGCCTGGCTCATCAGCCGGGCCTGAAGCCCGATGTGCTGGTCGCCCATCTGGCCTTCGAGCTCGGCGCGCGGGACGAGGGCCGCGACCGAGTCGATGGCGATGATGTCCAGCGCGTTCGACCGCACCAGCAGCTCGCAAATCTCCAGCGCCTCCTCGCCGCAGGACGGCTGGTTCACCATGAGCTCTTCGAGGTTCACGCCCAGGCGTTTGGCCCACAAAGGGTCGAAGGCGTGCTCGACGTCGATGAACGCGGCCGCCCCGCCGGCCTTCTGCGCTTCAGCGATGATGTGCAGGGTCAGGGTGGTCTTCCCCGAGGATTCGGGCCCGAAGACCTCCACGACCCGGCCGTGCGGAATCCCGGCCCCGCCGAGCGCCAGATCCAGCGAGAGACACCCCGTGGAGACGCCGTCGACCGTCGCCGACTGGTCCTCGGTGAGGTACATGATCGTGCCCTTGCCGAAGGACTTCTCGATCTGTTGCACAGCCCGCGCCAGAGCCTCCTTGCGGTTCTCTTCGCGCTGATCCTTCCGGCCTTCGTCACGTCCGTCTGACATGCGTGCACCCTCACATTAGAAAGCTCGTCCGCTACAGGCCAGGCGGGATGGCCGCGCCAGCACATCCCTGCCGCCCGGCGGCGGGCGCCAGTATACAAACAGACACCTAACCGTCAACCCCCGGCGCGCCGGATTTGCGGCCGGGGATCAGCGCGTGCGGCAGGCCGATGTCCACCACGACCACGCGCCCGACGACCTGCCGGCCGGCGGGCGTGAGGAAGCCCACTTTCGGTGCGACCATCGTCACCGTGGCATCGGCCCGAAAACAAGGCTCGTGGAGCACACCCCGGTCCGCGTCCAGCCCGGAAGGGATGTCGATCGCGATCCGGCGGGCCCGCGGAGCCGTGTTCGCCAGCTCGATCAGCGTCGCCATCACGCCGCGCGGCGCGCCCGTCGAGCCAGTCCCGAGCAAGGCATCCACAATCACGTGCGCCTGACCGGCCGCGCGCTGGGCGGTTTCGAGCCCGGCGGGCTCGAACGCGCGAGTCAGCTCCAGGCCCATCCGCTCCAGAATCCGGAGGTTCACGCGGGCGTCGCCGGTCGACTTCTCGGGCGGGGCTGCGAGCACCACGTCCACCGGAACGCCCGTGTTGTACAAGTGCCGCGCCACGACGAAGCCGTCCCCGCCGTTGTTGCCCGGCCCGCAGAGGATCAGCACGCGGCCGGTCGCGGGGTTCACCAAGCCGCCATAGATGAGCTCGGCGGTGCCGCGCCCGGCGTTCTCCATCAGCACGATTCCGGGAATCCCGACGTGCTCGATCGCGAGCACGTCCAGCTCGCGGATTTGCTGGCACGTCAACGCCTCACCGGGCGGATAGGGAATATCCATCAGCCTGCTCCCAAGCTCAGCGTTCCCCAACGTACCGGGGCGCCGGGGGAATGCAAGCCGGCGGGCATTTCGGGACAATGCGCGCGGTTGGCCCGTGGGGTCGTGCCCTCCGGCGCATCGGACAGGATGACGACGCTCGGAGTCTGTGACCGGAGGCACGCCAGGGCCATGACCACGGTGAGCATCAGTCGGGCTAACACGATGTACCACGCCGATCTGACAGCGGCCGTGCAACAGGTCTTCGAGCGCTGCGGGCAAGCCTTCTGCCGGTACTTCACCGTCCGTACCGGGGGGAGGTCCGACGTCGTCGACGATCTGATGCAGCAGCTCTGGTTGCGGTCGCGACTGGCCGCCGCGGACCTGCAGGACCCCAACGCGGAGCCCTGGCTCTGGCGGATCGCACAGAATCTTCTGCACGAACACCGGCGCAACTGCGGCCGCGCACCGCTCGGGTGGGTCGTGGCGCAGCCGGAGCTGGCGCGCACGTTGGCCCGCCAGTTTGACACGGAGGATTTGCCCGCCGACGTTCTGGCGCGCCGGGAGGTTCAGGACCAACTACTGCTCGCGCTGACCGAGCTCCCCAGTGACGAGCAGGAGCTGCTGGTCGGGTTCTACTTTGAGAATTGCAGTCACGCCACGTTGGCGGAAAGGCTGGGCATTAGCGCGCGCGCCGTCGAGGGCCGACTCTACCGGGCCCGACAGGCCCTGCGCGACAAGCTCGCCGACTTGGAGCCATAGACAGGAGGATCGGAGATGTCCGACTCCCACGACCCCAACGACAGCTATCGACACCGCAACTTGGTGCGCATCAGCCAGGGGTTGCACCTGCCGATGCGCGCCGACGCCGAGCGGCAGACGCGCTGGCAACAAGCCACGCTGCCAAGCCCGGCGGCCGACCCCGGGAAAGGAATATCCGTCATGAAGCGCTATGGACGTTTTGCCGTCGCAACCTCGGGCCTCGCCGCCGCCATCCTATTGGCGTTCTGGCTGGCCATCGGGCACACGAGCCCTGTTTCGGCCGCGACGATCTTCGACACCTTCAAGACCGCGCTGGCCCAATCGCTGTCGATCCACGTCGCGGGGATCGACTTCGACAACGCGCGGGTAAATGGCGACATCGTCCTTGATCGTCCCGGCCCCGGCGTCGAGAACGACACCCAGTACGCGGAGGTGCATGTCCTGCTGCGCGCTGACAATCCGGAGTGGAACGACATTGACGCGGTACTGGCGATCTGCCAGACCGCCACCGATGCCTGGCAATACTGCCGCGGCAACGGCGGCTCGGCGACCGCGCGCGGGCATGCGACGCCCACCGAGTACTTGGTGCAAGGGATCGGCTGGCGCGACTTCGCCCGCCAACCGCTGGATCACTTTGGCGGGATGCCCTTGGAGCTCGATTTCGAGCGCTACGGCAGCAAGGTGGCGTATTCGTTCACGCGCGAGCAGCGGATCGTTGTGGAACAACTCTTGCGGTTCCTGCTCGACCTCAGCAACGCCGAAACCACAGATGAGGTCATCGCCGGATTGAAGGCCGCCGCCGGCGATGTGCGCGTCGAACGGCGTGATCCGAGCACGTATGTATTGCGCGCGACCCGGTTTGCACGGCTGGGCGACTTGGAGCTGGCCGAGCCGGTGGCGCCGGACGTGAGTGACCTGCTGAAGCAAGTGGTATTCACGTTCCACTACGATTTGGCCAGCCAGCGAATTACCTCAACCCGCACGCAGCCCCCGCCGGGCCTGTATGAAACGGGCGTGGCGATTCGCCACGATACGAGTGCGTTTCCGCTCGCATCGCCGGATGAGCTGGTCACGTTCCTCCAGCAGCGGGCCGTCGACGTGCAGGTCGACAAATCGGCCGCGGGCGAATGGGTGTTCCGCGTGACTGGCTTTCCGTTCCCCACCGATACGTCCGGTCTGAGGTGGCTAGGCCAATACCTCCGGGCGCTCCGCGACTCGCTGAAGCTGTCGATCTACTACAACGCCGATAGCCGGGCCGTGCAGCGGGCCGAGTTCGAGGGCATTGGCCCCGGCGGCCGGATCGCGCTGAACATGGGCCAGGTGGAGCTCGATCCAGCCCGGCTCAAGCGCGAGCACTGGGTCACGCCAGAGACGATGATCTGGAAGCGTTAATCTGAGCGGTGCGTCGAGGGTGCACCCCGCGGCCGGCCGGAACGCGATCCATCCGTTTTGCTCACAAGTCAAGGAGAAGACCCCCATGTGCCGCATTCTTCGGCTGCTGAGCCTGTTGTTCGTACCGGCGTGCGGTGTGCGGGCGGCGCCTGTCCCAGCGCCGGACCCGACCGACACCACCATTTTGCAGGTCTGCGAAGGCATCGGGCGGCTTTTCCAGACTTCGCCGGATGCAATCTGGCCCGGTTTCGACATGACCGCGCGCCCGCTCGTCGTGTACCGGGCCAACAAGTGGGCGCTGCTTGTGGGACATGGCGGCGAGGCCCCGGGCTTCGACACCTACCCCGCCGACTGGCCGGACTTGGGAGTCCCCGCGCGGTGGCACTCCGGGACTATTGAGGGCTTGGCGGGCCAGCTCGTATTCGATTTCCCAGTTGGCGACCGAAAGGGGGTCGCCATCGGCGTACCGGACGACCTGTCCGAGGCACCCGGCGCGGGCAGCACGCCGGTCGAAGCGCTGCTGCTCGGCTACCTCGTTCACGAGACGTTTCACCAATTCCAGAATGAGTATTTCGGCACGGTGGAAAGTCCGGCAGAGGAGCGGTACCCCGTCCTCGATGCCGAAAACAGTGCCCTGGCCGCCCTGGAGATGCGCGCGCTGATGGATGCGCTAGGGGCGGCTGAGAACGCGGACATGCAGCGTTCTGCGCACTTCGCTCGGCATTTCGTCGCGGTGCGGTCCGAGCGCTGGAAGCGTGCGGATCCGTTCGTGGAACCGTTCGAGCGCGCACAGGAGCTCCGCGAAGGAACCGCCAAGTACGTGGAGGTTTGCGCCATTGCGCGCGCGAGCGCTCTGGAGTATCGCGCGCGCGTGCGAGCGGAAAAACCGCTGCCCTCCATCCTGGCTGGGCTGTCGGCCCCACGCATGCTGCGGACGGCGTTCGAGGAGCGTCTGACAGACGGCGCGATCACGCCCGACGACATGCCGCGCAACCGCGACTATCCGGTCGCCGCGACACAGTGTCTCTTGCTTGACGCCCTCGGCGTCGACTGGAAGGCAGCCGCTCAAAAGGCCGCCCCGGACTTCTCGTACGTGGAGTGGCTCCGCCAGCGGCTGGCGATGGACGAAACGGACCTACAGCGGTCCCTGGCCGAAGCCAAGGAGCATTACGACTATGAGCGGATCGCAGCGGCTACCGCGGCGCAGATCGAGAAGTACCGCACCGGCTTCGCAGAAGCGCTGGCCGCGTTCGAAGGCCAGACCGGTCCGCGCATCGAGGTGAAGATCGGCACCAACGGCCTTGGACGGTCGCGCACGTCTTTGACGCGAAAGTGGCTGATGGACGACGGACGGCGCTCGCTGTGTGCGCACTACCAGGTCTACGTGCTCACCCGGCCGGGCATCCGTCTGGAGATCCGCGACTCCGGCGTGCTCGAGCTCGACGACTGGGACGCGCGCCTGCGGACGGCCGTCAGCTTCGCGCGCAGCGAGCCGGAGGTCGCGATCAACGGGGAAGCGCTCGCGCTCGAGGAGGGACGGCGCTATGGCTTCAGTCAGATTCGCCTACGCGCCGAAAACGTGACGTTGGACTGCTCAAAGCCGGGCACTGTCCAGCGATCCGGTCCACGTTGGCGGATCGACCTCAGCCCGGCCCCGAGACCCTGACCCCGTTCTCCTCAACGCTTTCCGTACGGCTGCACCGGCCGCGCAAGCATCCGCTTTCCCTCGATCACTTCCTTGAGCGCCTGGGCGTCGGCGAGCGTCTCGCGGTTCACCTCGAAGAAACGTGCCAGCGCCTTCCAGTCGCGGAACAGCAGCGCGTGCGGCCCGAAGTGACGGTCGGTTTGCGACGTCACGATTAGTGCGAGCATGTCGCTGGCCCCGCAGGCATCGGCGTCCGACGGCTTGTCCCCGACACCGATCAACACGGCGGGCCAGTCCTTGCGCAGCGCGTGGAGCTTCTTCTCCTTAAAGTTGCCGGGCCGCAGGGTCTGCTTCACGCTGGCAGCCGTGATCACCGGTCCGTCCGGGAAAGCGCGCTCCCCCAGCCAGGTGCGCGTTTTGTCGAGCAGGGAGCGCGGCCGGCCCGTCAGATAGAGGATGTAGTAATCCTGGGCCAGGGCGCGGAGCGTCTCGGCGGACCGCTTGACCGGATCGCTGCCATCCTCGTCGCGCTCGACGAGCAATTCCTCATAGTCCGTCTGAGCAATCGTGTGGTCCACGTCGACCACGATAATCACGCGCTCATCGCCCCACCGGAAGATGCGCCCCGTAGCCCGCAGCTCCTGCTGCAAAGCCTGTGCACATGCCTCGTACCGGTCACTCCCAGCAGGCACTCGGCACTTGGTCTCGGCCCAACCCTCGTCGTCAGTCTCCTTGTTCTCAACCTCCTGCCCCCCAACGTGGAAAGTGACGCGAACCCCCGCCAAATCCTTCCCCAGGCCCAGGATCGGTTCCCCCTCGACAAACGCCACGAGGCGGGCCTTCTCGCCCGGGCGAACGATCACATCCTCGACACTGAGCACGGGTCCGCGACAACCCGCCACCAGCGACAGCAGCGCCGTCGCCCGCGCGACAACGACCGCAGCGGACTGTGGCTCTACATGGGCTCGCCAGATTGCTCGAACCGACTGAATCGCGTGCTCCTCCTGACCGTCGCACGGATACGCGCGTGCGCAGTATACCCAGGCAAAACGCCGCACGAGACCGGCCCGCCAGCGCGGGCGATTGCCGGCACCCTGTGCCGCGCCTTAGCATGTAGCGCAGCGCTACCTGGGCCATGTCCATGAGCGAACCGGCGGCGGCATCGCCGAAGCGTCTGGGCGATTTTGAGATCGTCCGCGAGATTGGTCGCGGCGGGATGGGGGTGGTCTACGAAGCTTGGCAGTCATCCCTCAAACGCAGGGTCGCGCTCAAGGTGCTATCCGGCCAACTCGGGCTGACCTCGCAAGCGGTGGTACGTTTTCGCCGCGAGGCCGAGGCGGCGGCCAAGCTACATCACACCAACATCGTGCCGATCTACGCAACGGGCGAGCAGAACGGCACACACTACTACGCGATGGAGCTGGTTGAAGGGCCGTCGTTGCAGGTGGTCCTTAGGGCCCTGAAGCAGGGTGGGGTGGGCGTCTCGCCCGCCGGCCGCGACGACACGACCACCACCCTGCCGGCATGGGTCATGGAGACCATCGCCGGCCCCGCGCGCGCCCATCCGAAATCAGAGCCCGAAGCGCCAGCGCGGGAGCCGGCACAGGCGGACAGCCTGGGCCACACGGGGGGCGCTCACTTCGACACGATTGCCCGGCTGGTCGCCGAGATAGCCGACGCCCTCGATTATGCCCACAAGCAGGGCGTGATCCACCGGGACATCAAGCCGTCGAATCTGCTGCTTTCGCCCGCCGGACGGCTGAGCATCAACGACTTCGGTCTGGCCCGCGTGCTCGAACAGCCGGGGATGACGCTGACCGGCGAGTTCATGGGCACGCCACGCTACATGTCGCCGGAGCAGATCGCGGCGGGCCGGGCGCCGCTGGATCACCGCACGGACATCTATTCGCTGGGAGCGACGCTGTACGAGCTGCTGGCGCTCCAGCCGCCGTTCCCCGGTGAGCGGCGGGAGCAGGTCATTGCCCAGATTCTGCACAAGGACCCCGCGCCGCCGCGGCGCATCAACAAACGGGCGCCGGTCGATCTGGAGACGATCTGCCTGAAGGCGTTGGAGAAGGACCCGGATCGGCGGTACCAGACAGCGGGCCAGATGGCTGAGGACCTGCGGCGATACGTGACCCGGTTCGCGATCTCAGCCAGGCGCGCCGGACCGATTGCGCGCATGGCGAAATGGGCGCGCCGGCGGCCAGCCGTTGCGGCGCTGCTCGGCGTCATCATCATCCTGACCGCCACGGCTGGACTCCTGACCTACGGCGTCCATCGGTCGAACGCACGTTTGGCCGCCGTGGAACTTCAGAAGGTCATCGATGACGCGTTTCTGGCGGCGATGAGCGGCAACGTGGTTCAGGCGGAAGCGGCGATCGAGCAGGCGCGGCAGCGCGGCGCCAGCGCCGGGTGGGTGGAAATGTTGTGTGGGCAACTGGCGCTAGACCAGGGGCAGGCGGCGGAGGCGGTCAAGCATCTGGAGCAGGCAGTGCGCTCGATGCCCGGCAGCGCGGCGCCGCAGGGTCTGCTGGCGGTAGCGTACTTTGCCAATGGGGACATGACACGGCACTTCGAGGCATTGCTTGCTCTTGAGCGCTCGCCGGTGCTGACGCCGGAAGACTACCTCTTCAAGGGCTACGCTGTGGGCACCGAGGACCCCGCACGTGCCCTGAGCTTGCTCGACGAGGCTATTCAGCGACGAAACTCCAGCCTGGCGCGACTGATTCACGCCGGCGCACGGAGCTGGACGGCCACCATGTCGGCGGACACCGCCGATGTGGCGTTGGCCATCGAGGACGCGGTGGCCGCCAAGCTCTTGCTGCCCGACAATCCTTTGGCTTTAGGGACCCATCTGCGCACCGAACTGGTCGCGGCCGGCGTCTTCGCCGAGCGGGGCCAGGAGCCGCAGCGCGCGGCGGCCCTGGCCGAGGCGGAGCGCGACGCCCGCGCGCTGGAGCGGTTTGTCGGATCGTACCGTGCGCATGATGCGCGCTGCGGTTACTTCGAAGCCATCGGGGACGCGGCGAGTCTTCTGGCCGAGTCCCGGCAGATGGCAGAGCGGTGCGGCAAGAGTGAGTTTTATGCGGATAACCTGTGGCTCTACGGCAGGTGCCAAGAGGCGCTGGACGCGTTGGACCGGCAAGCGGAAGGCACGAGAGACGTGATCTGGAGCATAACTCGTGCGTATGCGCTGGCCGGACTCCCCGGCGGCAACACGGAACTGCCAGTCTTCTATGCGGCCTGGATCGCGCGCGCACCGGAGGGGGTATGGGCCCTCCACCCGCCGACCATCTTCTTACTGCTGGGATCCCGGTCCGATGCCATCCACGCGGCACGGCAGAGCCGCGAGCGGGTCGCTCGGATGGTACCGTGGCTCTTCGAGTGGTACGGCCGCATTCTAGAATATCAGTGCGACCTGATCTCCGCTGAAGAGTTGCTGAGGGCCGCCGGCGAGCTGCGTACGCGCCGGTGCGAAGCCCATTTTCACATCGCACTGGCCCGCCTAGCAGAGGGTGACCGCGCCGGGGCCGCAGACCACT
Organism: uncultured Planctomycetales bacterium; assembly: GCA_964638325.1. Classification (GTDB taxonomy): domain Bacteria; phylum Planctomycetota; class Phycisphaerae; order UBA1845; family Fen-1342; genus JALHJL01. The sequence continues at coordinate 13,906 of CAZWYT010000016.1, read as the reverse complement.
TCCGAGCTTGTGTAGAGACTCGCGTCTTCGACTATGTCGAGTACGTTTGGAGCCGCAACTTCCTGACGCGCCTGGAGCAGGACCCCACCTGGCCGCCGTGGATACCGGTTAAAGAGGGCAACGAGGCAACAAGGCAACAAGGCGACGAGACGGTGCCGGGGACGCGGCCGGGGGACCCGGCGCGATGACCCGCCGCGATCGCGTGCTGCTCGCCGGTCTTTCGCTGGCCGTGCTCCTCCCGGGCACCTTCGGCGTCAGCCTGGTCGATCGCGACGAAGGCTGGTACGCCCAGGTCAGCCGCGAGATGCTCCAGACCGGCGACTGGCTGGTCCCGCATTATCTCGGCCAGCCCTGGATTGCCAAACCGCCGCTGCTGTATTGGTGCGTCGCTGCTTCGTTCGCGGCGTTCGGGCTTCACGCCTGGGCGGCGCGGTTGGTGTCCGTGCTGGCGACGGTCGTCGCGGTCCAGTTGCTGGCCACTCTGGCCGCCCGGCTTTACAGCCGGCGCGTCGCCGTCATCGCCGCCTGCTCCTTCATTACCGCCGGGCTGCCGGCCATCGTCGGCAAGATGGTCCTGACCGACTCTCTCCTGCTGCTTTTCTGCCTGGCGGCCATGGCCGTGCTGTGGCAGATCGCCACGCGCGGCGCAAGTCTGGCCCGTAGTGCCTGCTTTTGGCTCTTCGTCGGGCTGGCGGTTCTGGCCAAGGGGCCGGCGGTTGTCGTGTTCGTCGGGGCTTTTGCGCTCGGCGTGCTGGCGAACTCATCGCGCCGCTGGCTGCGTGACGCCAGATTCTGGGCGACGTTCCCGGTCTGTCTGGTCATCGCCGCACCCTGGTACGTGTTCGTCGCCCGGCACGCCGGCGGCACACTCTGGCAGCAGTTCATGGGTTACGAAATCTTCTCGCGCCTCGTGGGCACGCCTCACGGGCATGGCGGCCCACCCGGGTACTACGTGCTGCTGAGCCTGGCCGGCTGGCTGCCGTGGACGGTGCTTGTGCCCGGGGCGGTGTTCGAGAGCTGGCGTGCCCGGCGAGAAGATCGAGTGGCGTGGCTGCTGCTGCTCTGGTGGGGCTTGCCGTGGGCACTGCTCGAGCTGATTCCCAGCAAGCTGCCGCACTACATCCTGCCCTGCTATGTCCCGCTGGCGATCATGTTCGGACGCATGTGGGACCTGGGTCTGTCACGGGCCGTCACCGGCCGCCAGCGTATCATGCTTGCTCTCTGGGTTGTGGTCATGATCGCGCTCGGGGCGGCGCTCATCGCCGCGGCCACCGCCTGGCGCCAACTCGCGTGGTCGCCCGCCATCGGCGTTGCCGGTGCGACCTTGGTCGTAGGTTTCGCGATCGTCGGCTGGCTCGTCAGCGGGCACAGGCTATGGTCCGCGTGGCGCGGCACGATCGGAGTGACCGCGGTGTTTCACGTTCTCATCGGCGCCTGGGCCCTGCCCGGCTTCGAGCCCTACCGGCTCAGCCGGCGGATTGCAGAACGAGCAAACGCGCTGTGCACGCCTAGAACCGAGGTGCTCGCCTGCGGCTATACCGAGCCGACCATGTTCTTCTACTTGCAGCGCCCCGCGCGCCTCGTGGGTAGCGACGAAGTCCGCCGCGCGCTGGCCGACGGCCACACGCCGTGCGTGTTGATTCTCCGTGATCCGGAGCTCGTCGCCGCCGGCGTCGCCTGGCACGAGGACGCAGACTGGCACCGCCTTGAAGGTTTCAACTACGTGAAGGGGCGTCAGGAGGTCGTATGGGTCGTGCGTGTCGCGGCCGACTCACCCGGCGACCAGTCCTTTCGATAGAACGACTCGCCCAACCAGCGCACGCTTCCCAGAACGACCAGCGCCGCCAGACCGTACCCGGCGAGCACATCGGACAGGTAGTGCCAGTGGGTGACGATCCGCTCCAGCCCGATCAGACCGGCGAGGAAATAGAACACGCCGCGGCCGCGGCGGAAGTACAGCCCCAGCAGCAGCGCCACCGTACCGGCCGCAGCCGCATGACCCGAGGGAAACGAGTCGCACAGCTCGGCCCCTGTGAAGGGTGCAAAGTGGTACGGCCCTTGACCGAGCATCGGCCGCCCGCGGCCGACCGCCCACTTGAGCACGTGCAACATCGCCGTAGAAGCAAGGACCGGCGTGAGAAACCCGGCGCATAAGCGCCAACGGTTTGGGAACGACACCAGGATCGCCAGGATGATCAGGTACGGCCCGATCGCCAGGGGAACGCCCATCAGCAGCTCGAGCCAGTGTCGGACCGGGTCGGACCCCAGCCCCCCGGTCACGGCCCCGTCCGCCACGCTCGCTGCCACAATCAGGCCGCACCCGATGGGGAGCAGCCACCAGCGGAGCGACGCTGGGCGGGCGTGCCGCGGCGCGAGAGTCGGCTGCGGCGGCGCGGCGCCGGCGTCGTTGTCAGTGTAGCCATCCATAGGACCCGTGCGCGGAATCTTACCGAGCGGACATCAGGAGGTGAATCGGCGTATGCCGATCCCCCGCGGCGTGGGCACAGGCGTCCCCGGAAGGCGTGGTCCGGCACGCGGCAAAGGGGGGAGCGTGTGCTCAGGCGACGCTGACGCGTCGGCCGACGCGGCGCTTGCGGTTGATGGTCTTGCGGCCGTTGTGCGTGCGCATGCGTGCGCGGAAGCCGCTCTTGCGTTTGCGTTTGATGAGGCTGATTCGTCGTGGGTAATGCATGACCGTCACCGTTTTCTGTTAGACCGCCTGCGGTGGCGGCATCTCGGCCGCGCGACCCGAATGTCGCGCAGCACGATAGTTTGGCCGATTTGGAGGGCGGCGCCAAGGGCGGCCCGGAAGACGACCGCACGGCCCGCCGCCCCGAGCGGCGGGACCGCGTTTTTGAGGCCGCCAGACCAAGGTGATCAACGCGATCAAATTTCTGCACCCCCCGGTTGATCATGTTGCTTATCGGGACGTAGGAACCGCCAAGGCGCCAAGACGCGGAGCGAACGCGGAGCTGAGAGAGAGTCGTCATCAGAGAGAAGGGTAAGGCGCCGGGGCGTGAAGGCGCGGCGGGGCCGAAAGAATGGCGGAAACTGCGGGAGAAAGGCGGGGAAAGCGGAGATCGAGGGATCGAGGGAACAAGGGAACAAGGGATTGAGGTGGAGCGAGGGGGCGGGCAGTGGGGGCAGACGCGAGGCGGGCGGGGCGATTCGCCGCGGCGGGCCCGCGAAGCGGGGCCGGCGGCTGGAGCGCCGGGTTGGGCGACATGTCCATGCCAAGCACGGCGTGAATCATGCAGATAGCGCATCAGCAAGAGCACGCAGAAGTTTCGCCCCATCGCCACGCCATGCGCTGCCGTGCATGCACGCGAGTGTGGCTGGGTTTGTCGAGGCCAGCCGCTCCAGCAGCACACGTGCGTTCTTCGTGTGTGAGAAGTAATCCACCCCGTGGCGGAAAGCCTCGCTCGGCCCAAGAATGTCGGACTCCGTGATGGGCGGAAGTTCAGCACCGCCCTGCGTGAACAGGTCGCCACATAGCAACGTCGAGGTTCGTTCTTCTGTCAGAAAGCCGCATTCCCACGCGTGCGGCAGATGCGGCGTGTCGAACCAACGCACGGCGTGCTTGCCCAGCGGGAGCAGCTCTCCGTCGGCGAGCGCGCGGGGCGCCCGATCAGCAAGGTCACCGATCGATACCAGGGCGGCCACCGTGCCGCACAGTGGTACAGACTGCGGAGCGGCGACCAGCCATTCGTTGAGCGAGCCGCACTCGTCGGCTTCCACATGGGACAACCCAATGTAGCGCAGCCGCTCGACCGGCAAAACGCTCGCCACCGCTTCGCGCACGAGGGGAAACATCTTTCGCGGGCCAGTGTGGAAGAGCAATGGGTCATCATCCACGAGGATGTATTGATTGAACGAGAACCCGCCGGCACCTTCGATCCGAACCGGCGTGCTAATGCGATAGATCCCGTCGGCAACCTCATGCACATTCGTCCCGGATTCCCTGTTCGTGACGGTCATCAGACGCTCCTTGCCATGGGCTGCGTGATAGTGGCGTTCAGGTGCGGGGCGCCCAACGACAATTAAAGCGATCCGCGGGGTGGCATGCCGACGGCTGTTCGCGTCGGCATGTTCTTCAACGATCGCAGCCGCCTATGACTTCCTCTGGCGCCGATCCTCCGGCAACGAGTCAAAGTCGATCCGAATCGCCTTGGACGGACGGGCATCCCCTTACCGACGCGAGCAGCCGTCGGCATGGCACCCGGCCACCCGCCCTCAGAACAGGTCGTGTTCAGGAATCTCATCGGGAGGTGGTTCGTCGATGCGCTCTGGACAGTCCTTTCGTCCGATGACGCATAGCCGGCACTCCCAGGAGCTTGGCACCTTGATCAGGGGCTCCTCACCGGCGACCCTTTCGATAACGGTTCGGATGCTCGCCTTGAGCTCGTCGGTCAATTGGTCAGGCATGATGTGGGCCGAGGTAGCTCGGTACTGGAGCTCTCCGGCCAAGGAGCGCCCGCGACACGCCGAGTGAGTCAACGGCAACACCATCATGTACGTCAAGAGTTGAAAGCGGTGTGAGTCCTTCTGCTCCCCAGTCTTGCAGTCGATGACACGCGCTTCATCCCCGCGAACCGCAACGATGTCCGCCACGCCGGCGAGTGTGGCGGCGCGCCCCTTGAGATTGAAGCTGTTCTGGCGCTCCACGAAGACCTGGTACTTCTCTTGCTTCAGCGCGGCCACGCGCGCACGAACCATCTCGACATGCTGCGCCCTCCATTTAACTTCGTTGAAGTCGCTGGGTCTCTTCTCGTGCTTGAAATGGGCGCGGAACCAAGCGGCCCACTCACAGTGATTGTCGCCTGAGAGGAGGCTGGCGGTCCAAGTCACCCAGATGTATGGCACGTCGCGCGCCGTCGGCATACGCGGCCCAAGGCCGGAGCTTACGCCGGGTGCCCTGCCGACGGCTGTTGGCATCACCATGTTCTTCAACCATCGCAGCATGGTATGACTTCCTCACGCGCCGATCACGAACTTGGTCAAGTAGTTTGCGCCGGCGTGGCTGAATCGGGGGGTTCAGCCCGCGATCGGGCGTGCCCAGGCTCGAGTGGCTTGGCTGCAGGGGTCGCACTCCCGTCGACGAAAGGGGCTTCGGCAGAGCACCCGGCCGACGTACGGCAGTATAAGCGCCGGCGGCTACGGCGACAAGGCGGGCGCATGGCGACGCGAATCCCGGCGCGCCGGGAGGGCATGGCACCCGGCTCGGCCGACGAGCCGTCGGCCGCTACCGGAACGGCGGGTTGATGAGCGTTTCAGGTGCCGGTAGTCTGAGTTGCGTATGGTACGAAGGGATGGCGGAAAGGAGTGACAGCATGAGCAGCACCAACCCGGGGCCGTGGGTCACCGATCCCGCGGCCTACCGACGGAAGATGTCCGATCTCGTCGGGGACCGGGACCCGCTGGAGAGCATGGCCCAGACACCCGCCGCGCTGCGGCGACTTGTCGATGTGCATCCGATCGAGAAGTGGCGCGCCCGACCGTTCCCGGGCAAGTGGACGGCAAACGAGATCATCGGCCACCTGGTCGACACGGAATTCGTGTACGGGTTCCGCGCCCGTCTCATCCTGTGCGAGGACCAGCCGGAAATCCTCCCCATGGACCAGGAGCGCTGGGTGGCCGGGCAGGGCTACGACCAGCGCGAGCCACGCGAGTTGACGGACGCGTTCGGGGCACTCCGCGAAATCAACCTCCGCCTCTGGCGCCGCATGACACCGTCCGATCTCGCGCGGATCGGGCGGCATCGCGAACGGGGACCGGAGTCCCTCGGCACGCTGCTCATCATGATCGCCGGGCACGACTTGACGCATCTGGACCAGATCCAGCGCTATTTGGGTGCGGTCGTGTAGGTGCGCTGCCCGGGTGAAGTCGAATAGGCGGATGCCATCCCGCCGCGAACGGCGAGCGTGAGAAAAAAACGGGTACAGGCACCGCGGGAGGGCCTTTCGTGCGAACCAGACGTAGCCGGCGCGGAGCCAGTCCCCGTTTTTTTCTCACGCTCGGCCGACGAGCCGTCGGCCGCTACCCGACAACCGACGCGACTACGGCCGACGAGGCGTCGGCCGCTACCGGCTTCGCGGGCGCTGCTCAAGAGCAGTGGCACGCTGGCGCCGCTTGCCCGCCGTTTGGGGGCTCGCTAGACTGCCGCCCTTTAAGAGTCCGTCGAAAAAGGGTACAGGCACCGCCGGAAAGCCACTTGACGCTATCGCGAGAGGTCTTCGTCGCGGTCCGCCGCGGCGGACAGTCCCCGTTTTCGACGGCCCGTTAATCCGGCACTACCCGCACGCTTCGTCGGGAGAACATACATGGCGCTGGCGGCAGCGGTCCACCAGAAGGCGGCCCAGCTCGGCAAGCTCGTCGTGCGGATGACGGCCAAGGCCGGCTCGGGCCACCCCTCCAGCGGGCTTTCATTGGCCCATATCGTCACACACCTGATGTACCGGCAAATGCGCTGGGACCCGGCCGACCCGTGGCATCCGACGGCGGACCGGCTCGTGCTGTCCGAGGGGCACGCCGTGCCCATCATCTACGCCGCTTTGGCCGATCTGGGCGCCACGGTCGGCCGCGACAAGAGTTCCGCGTTTCGGCTGACCCCCAACGAGGTCGACCAGCTCCGTGCGCGGGACAGCGTGCTCGACGGTCATCCCAACCCGGCCGAAGGTGTGCCCTTCTTCGATGCCGCGACGGGCAGCCTGGGGCAGGGACTCAGCGTCGGCGCCGGTCTCGCCCTCGCCGCCCGCCTGGACGGCTCCGACCGCCGCGTTTACGTCCTCATCGGCGACGGCGAGTCGCGCGAAGGGCAGGTCTGGGAAGCGGCGGACTTCATCGCCGATCGGGGCTTGAACAACGTGTGTGCCGTGTTCAACGCCAACGGCCAGGGGCAGGCCGGGCCCGTCTCGGCGCAGCAGTCCGCGAAGCGCCTCGTCGCCAAGCTCAAGGCTTTCGGCTGGAAAACGGCGGAGATCGACGGCCATGATCCCGAAGCGATCGCGCGGGCGTTCCGCAGCGTCGGCAAGTCGGCTCAGCCGCTCGCGATTGTCGCCAGGACTGTAAAGGGCTGGGGCGTCGACGAGCTGCAGACAGGCAACTGGCACGGCAAGCCGCTCGCGGAGGCAGACCTAGACGCCGCTGACGCTTCGTTGGACCGGACCGTCGCTGCCGTCGCCGCCATTTCATACGACGGCCGATTGCCCGCCGTGCCCAGGCCGCCGGCTGTGGCGACACCCAACCGGCGTGATCCGCGCGACGTTGTCTGGCCATCGTTCGCAGAGGCGCTGGAGGCCGCGGGCCTGGGGTCCGTGCTGTCCAAGGGCAAGGTCGCGACGCGCCGGGCCTACGGCGCAGCGCTGCGCGCCGCCGGCGGGCTCGTTCCACAAGTCGTCGTGCTCGACGGCGACGTGAGCAACTCCACGTTCAGCGAGCTCTTCGCGGCCGCCTTCCCGGACCGCTTCTTCGAGTGCAAGATCGCCGAGCAGAACATGGTGTCAATGGCGGCCGGCCTGGCGGCGGCCGGCTTTATCCCCTTCGTGAACACGTTCGCGAAATTCATTTCGCGGGCCACAGATCAGATCGAGATGGCCAGCATCTCGCGGGCCAACGTCAAGATCGTCGGCTCGCACGCCGGCATCTCGCTCGCCGCGGACGGACCGAGCCAAATGGGCCTGCTGGACGTGGCGTTCTTCCGTGCCCTCGGAACCGTGCGGGGCGATGACCGGGACAGCCCGCTGTGCTGGCTGTTTCATCCGGCGGACGGCGTCGCGGCGTATCACTGCACCCGCCTGATGCTCGCGCAACCGGGGATGTGTTACATGCGGACGCACCGCCCCGATATGCCGTTGCTGTATGCGCCCGAGACTCGCTTTGAGCCCGGCGGGTTCCAGGTGCTCGGCGGGGGCGACGATCTGGCAATCGTGACGGCGGGTTACATGGTGCACGCTGCCCGCCAGGCTGTCGCGCTGCTGGCGCGGCAGAACATCCGGGCGACCTTGATCGACGCCTACTCCCTGCCGGTTGATGGGCCGCGCCTGGTCGAGGCGCTGCAACGCGCCGGGGGGCACGCGCTCGTCGTCGAGGACAACTACGGCGGCGGGTTGGGGGCCGCCGTCGCCGAAGTGGCTGCCCGCATGGGCACGCTGCGCGTCGCCACGCTGCATTGCCAGCGAATCCCGAAATCCGCGCGCACCACCGAGGAGATTTTGGAATACTGCGGCGTGGGGGCCGCCCAGATTGCGGACCACGCGACGGCGCTACTGAAGTGGCCGCGATAGAACGGTCTGGGACACGGGCATGAACCTCGTCACCGGTGCGACCGGATTACTCGGCAGCCACATCGTCGAGCAGTTGCGCCAGCGAAACCAGCCCGTGCGTGTGCTGGTGCGGCGCGGCAGCGACCGCACGTGGCTCGCGACGCAGGGCGTTGAGCTCGTCGAAGGGGACATCACTGAGCCGGTGTCGCTGCCGCAGGCCTGTGCCGGAGTGGATGTGGTTTACCACTCGGCCGCCAAGGTCGGCGATTGGGGACCGTGGGACGAGTTCCAGCGCATCACGATCGACGGGACGCGGAACATCCTTGAGGCCGCCATCGCCGCCCGCGTGCGACGCTTCGTGCATGTCAGCTCGATCAGCGCCTACGGGTACCACACTAAAGACGTGACCGTCGACGAGACGTTTCCGCTGGGCTACAAGCTCTACCGCTGGGCCTACTACAGCAAGTCGAAGGTGGCCGCCGAGCAACTCGTCTGGGAGGCGCACCGCGACGGCCGGATCGAAGTGACCATCATCCGCCCCGCGTGGATCTATGGCCCGCGCGACCGCACGACGATCGCCCGGCTTTACCGCATGGTGAAAAGCGGCCAGGCCAAGATCCTCGGCCGCGGCGACAACCGCCTTAACGTCGTCTACGCGGGCAATGTCGCCGAGGCCGCGATCCTCGCCGCGGGCCGGCCCGACGCCAACGGCCACGCGTTCAATTGCAGCAATGACGGCACCATCACGCAGCAGGAATACTTCGACCTGCTCGCGCGAACGATCGGCGCTCCGGCAGTGAAGCGACATGCGCCGTACCGCATCGCGTACTGCGCCGGCTTCCTGTTGGAGTGCCTGGGGCACGCCTTTCGGTGGAAAAAGCCGCCGTTCGTGACCCGCTACGCCGTCTGGCTGATGGGGCGACGGTCCTACTTCTCGGCCGAAAAGGCCCAGCGTGTTCTGGGCTGGAACCCAACCATCACGTACGAAGTCGGCGTGCCGCTCACGGTGCGCTGGTATCTCGACGCCCACCCCGAAGCACGCCGGTAGCAGCCGCGAGCTACCCATGGCAGACGACCGCATCCCGTGACCGCGCACGAGGAAAGGTTCGTGCGCGCTTACGAGAGATTATCTCCAAGAAACCGGCCGGCCGGCCATGATCGCCACCTTAACGAAGCCAGCTTGCTCGTGTAGAATTCCGCGCATGGATTCGTGCCGGCCGGTGCCGCCATGGTCGTACCGGCAGATGGGTCTTCGACGACCATGGGGTCGCCCCGACGCACACCGGCCGACTTGGAGATACTTGGATGGCTAAGCAGATCACAAAGAGGATGCCGACAACTGGCACCATTAAGGCCAGTACGACGACCAGGAGCATCACCAGGGCGCGCTCGATGGCCGTGCCAACCGAGGAACAGATTCGGGCCCGCGCCTACGAGATCTACTTGCGGCGCAACGGCGGCCCGGGCGACGCCCACGCCGATTGGCTGCAGGCAGAGCAGGAACTGAAGGAAGAGCTCTCCACGTAGCTCAACGGACTCGAAGGGACCTGCCGCAGCGGATCACCGCGCTTCGGACAGCGGAACTACGCGCAACACCGCGTCTGCGCACGCGACGTACAACGTACCCGCCGGCGTAAACGCGACGTCCGCAATGGCGGCCGGAAATCCGTGGGCGAACTCCTGGGCGGCCAGTGCCGCGGTCCGCGCGGGCGACAGCTCGAAGCTAAACACGCGCGCGACATCGCTCACGCCGTAGAACAACCGCAGCCGCAAGCCCGGGCCGTATTTGCCGCTTGGATTGAACGTGGCTCCGACGTACAGGCTGCGCGACTGCGTGATCGGCTCGCCGTAGTCCGGATGCAACGCGACGAAGTCGAGCTCCTCGGGCGTGTCCACCCAACCCACGACGAGCGGCCAGCCATAGTTGCTGCCGGACTGGACGCGGTCGATTTCATTGAAGCCCTCCGCGCTGCGCTCCGTGACGAAGGGCGCCCCGCTGTCGGGGTCGAAGGCCAGGCCGCGCGGCTCGCAGAATCCCAGCGCGTAAACCGCCGAGTCCGGTGAGGGGTTGTCGCGGGGAAGCGTGCCATCGTCGTGGTACCGCAGGATTTTCCCCCGTGGCGAGTTGGGGTCCTGGGCGGAGTCCGGGTGTCCCATATCGCCCAGCGCCACCAGCAACGTGCGATCCGGCGCGAACCCGATGCGGCCGCCAATACGGGTCAAGCTGCTCGCGGTAGGCAGGGAGACGACGAACACCTCGGTTCCTGTGCTGACGTCGCTCGCCGTATCGGCCGCCGTGAAGTAGACCACGCGATGATCCACGATGGCCTGCGGATCGGCGCTCGAATCGCCGGTGTCCGAGCGCGTGTAAAAGGCGTACACGCGACCGTTCGTCTTGAAACCGGGGTGCAACGCGATGCTCAGCAGGCCGCGGTCCCCGGCGGAGTTGACCGGCATGGTCGCGAACGGTGCTTCGAGCAGCACGCCGTCCTTCACCACCCGAATCTGCCCCGTGTTCTTCTCCGCGTAGAAGACGCGCCCGTCCTCGGGGAAGGCCAGCGCGGACGGGTGATCCGCAGCGGCTACCACATATTCCGCCCGCAGATTGGAGCCCGCGACGAACGAGGGCGGAGTCCCCGTCGGCTCCGACGGGCATCCGCCCAGGAGCAATGTGACCACACTCGCGGGCAGTACCCCCAACACGCATTGGAGTGCTCGACGCATCGGTGACTCCCTGATGGCGCCCAGCGGCGTCGCCGGGATATTACTGGTCGGGCGGAACCGCGTACAGAGGGGAGCGGTGCACCGACCTGAACCGTCGTGACGGTGCGTCGAAACCAGCTTCGGCCAGGCGGGTCGCGCCGGTCAGGACGACCGCCACCCGACCTGGGTAGGCTGCTCTTGCTGTGTGCGGCGGTTCTGGGTCCGCAGCCCAACAAGCACTGCCATAACGCGCGTCGCCTGCATCCACATGTTCGGCTCCGGAACGCAACCTCGGTTTAGGTCGAGGGCCGACAAGCCGCGCGGCCCCACTGCCCGTGGCTCGTGTCGGCGTCTGAGTGTTGCGTGCTCCAGCGGAACGGGTTTTCGTCAGCGTATGGGCCCGCCTGCGCGGTAATATTGCCGTAGGGGTCGTATTCGTAGCGCGCCACGATCGCACCGTTCGGATCGTCGGGGTCGTGGGCCCAGTCGATCAACTGCCCGACGTTGCCGTTGGCGTCGTAGAGGTACACGTAGTTCAGGTTATCGTTCGGGTCATTCGGGTCGCCTGGGTCCTCCAGGGCCAGCAGGCCGCCGATGCCGCCGGCACCGGAAATGGGTACAGGCACGCCGCCTCCTGCGGCGAGCCAGTCCCCAGCGCCGTTCAAACCGGCGAGGTCCAGACCCCACGTGTACTTCTTCACCACCGCGTTGTCGTTCAGACCGTCCACTCCCATCGCCAGCAGCTAGGCACGCGCGCCAGGCTAACCTCCGGATCTCGGTGACCTCCCGGCGAGGTCGACCTAACGCCCGCTCCTGCGGCGCCCGGGGTCGTTGTCCTCCATCCATTTTCGCCAGTTCTCAGTCGTCGCGCGCAGCAGCTCGAGGTTCATCGACATCGCTGGCGCGTAAAATCCGCTAGGGCCGTTGCAGACGCATGCGATGGCCTCAAGGACGCGCACGTGCTCGTACATTGCTCGCGACCCTGATGCGAGACCAACGCTTAGCCACTTTTGCCCTGACGGCACCCGGCTGAGCTCTTCCTCGAGCGCAGCAAGGATCGCCTGCAGGTAGGCCCGCTTAATTGCCTCGTCGCGCGGGTTTGACATTCGAAGCGAGTCGTAGGGGTCGAGAATGCCGACTCCGAAGGGTCTTTCTGCACCCCTGCCAATGTACGCTTTAACCTGCGCCACGGCGTTCGGATCACTGAGGCGCGCAAGCACGAATACCCCACCATATCGAACGACACGAACCTCGGATTCCGCCCACTCCAAGGCCCGCGGCGCGTCCGCGTCGTTTGTCATACCCGCAAAGGCCTCGAACCCGGCAGAGGCGAGAGCGAACCCGTCGCTGTCCTGGTCGGCCAACTGCGCATCGCTCCCCGCGCATTCGGCCTCCCTGATGATGCGTAGGCAAGCATCGCGGGCCCCTGCGGCGCCGATACTGCCCAGAAGCACCAGCACACGTGCTCGTGTTCGCGCCGAAAGCGCACCGGCTAGTTTTCCCTCAAGGATAGGTAAGAAAGGCGCGGCCAGCTTCTCACGTCCCCAATGAACCGTGTGCATAGCCCTGACCACGGCCTGACGCACCGGGTCGGAGAGGCTCGGCCAAGCCTCGCTCAAAACGCGGCTGTCGATCACCACCCCAACCGATGCAAGCCAAACGAAGGCTTGCAGCCGAATGCTGACATCACCGTTCCCCAGGCGCGCCACTGCATCGGGTACGTCACTAAAGCCCCAGCGCCATGGTTCCAGCAGCCCGTCTTCGGCGACTTCAACCAGGCCCGGCACCGTGACCACTGTTCCGGGCTGTAACGTGGAGTCTCGTTCTATGGCCCGCGAAATCATGTCGCCCACGCTGTGGAGATCCTCTGGGCCCACTCGCCTGGGGTCGGACCGCATCCGGTCCAGCCGGGGGCGCAGTTCCCTGTCGCCAAAGCGCAAAAGCGCCCGCGCCGCGCTGACCACGACGGCCGGGTCCGGGTGATCAAGCAACCGCGTCAGTGGCTCGCGAAATGCGTCGTCGGACCAGTGCCCGGCGATGACGAGTGACCTATCCAAGCTTCGCCGCCTAGGGTCAGAAGCGCAAGTGTTAGCGGGAGGCGCCGTCAACGCACTGACAACGTCGGAGCGTATCACGGTTAACTGGTCCGCCCATTCCGCCGGAAGGCTCGCGGAGGCCATCGCTTGAAGAAACATCAGCGTAAGGCAGTGGCTCAGCATCACACGACCTCGCAATCTCCTCGCTGCGCACTATCGGCCGCCAGTGGCGACCATGTACTCCCATTCGCAAGTGCCCCGCCCCGCCCCCGGCGGAGCGTTCGGGCAGGAGGCGCCGATTCCGGCCACGCAGCAGTCAATAACCGTCTTGCGCCCATGGGTGGTCGCGCGACATTCCGCCATGTAGGCCTTCGCTTCCTGGCGCACACATTCAGACACGTCGAGAGGGTCCGTGGATTCGGGGTGGTAATCGTATTCCCCTCGGCATTCCAGCTTAGCATGTACAATCTCGTGCAGAATCAGCCCAACAAGTCCGGCCGGCGGACCATCTCCTCCGCCCGGCGCGGCGCCGGACCCGCACTGGATCGTAATCTGCCCCGCGTTGCCGTATCGGCCGGGGAGCGGCTGGCTTCCATCCGGCACGCAGTGTATGTTCAAGGGTGGCGGCGCCGTCCGGTTTGGTCCGCACTCCATGCTCATGTACGTGGCTTCGGCGATTTGCACGCTAAGGGTGGCGCGCGCCTTCCGCACGTTCTGCTCGCATTGCTCGCACGGATCGTCTGGCTTTGTCGTCGGCTGCGATTGCGTCGTCGGTTGCGTTTGCGGCTTCCTCGTCGGCCGCGACTGCCCCTTCCGCGGGCAGTTGGTTTTCCCCTCGTTCTGCCCACCGGCCAGGTAGCAGCCCTGCTCGCGGCTGCACCACATCTGACCCAGCGGGTCGATGCG
>CAZWYT010000015.1:0-75694 GCA_964638325.1 uncultured Planctomycetales bacterium | reverse complement strand
CGCCCCTTGGCCCGCGCGGCGTAAACCTACCCCTTTTCGTGACGCCGACCCCCGTTGGCGGTGGGTGGGAATGCACGTTGACGGCGCGACCGCAGGGCCCCTATACTAAAGGTTCTGCGGAATGGGCGTTCGCAGCCAGTCGGGTCCAGGGTGGGCCTGCTGGAAGACGCGTATTGAGAAGCCTCGGGGGTCGCCCAGGAGGCTGCACGTGATCTCTCTCGACCGCCGAGAGAGGAGGTGAGATTTGGCATCACCGCTGGTGCGGGAGCTGCTCGACGCGGGGATTCACTTCGGGCACCGTTGCAGCCGCTGGAATCCGAAGATGGCCCCGTATCTCTATGGCCGACGCAACTCGATTCACATTATCGACATCCGCGAGACGTTGCGCGGGCTGCTGCGGGCCAAGAAGTTCGTGGCCCAGGTCGTGGCGCGCGGCGGTGACGTGCTCTTTGTCGGCACCAAACGCCAGGCCCGCGAGATCGTCGAGCGCCATGGCGAGCGCTGCGGCATGCACGTGGTCACCGAGCGCTGGCTGGGCGGGACACTGACGAATTTCCGTACGATCCGCTCGCGCCTCCAGCGCCTGGAGGAGCTCGAGGCGCTCGTCGCCAGTCCCGAATGGGAGTCGGGTTACTCCAAGAAGATGAAGTCGATGCTGTCGCGCGAGCTGGCCAAGATCCGCCGGAACCTGTCCGGCATCCGGCGCATGAACCGCTTGCCCGTGGCGATCGTGCTCATCGATCTGCGCAAAGAGATCAACGCGGTGCGCGAAGCGCGCTCCGTGGGCATCCCGACCATCGCCCTGATCGACTCGGACAGCGACCCGAACCTGGCCGACATCCCGATCCCCGGCAATGACGACGCCATGCGGTCCATCGAGTTGATCATGCGCGAGTTGGCCGACGCGGTCGAGGAGGGCAAGAAGGCGCGGCCGGAGCCGGTCGCGCCGCCGGAGACGCGGGACGAGGGCGGTGGCGGCTCGCGGCGACGGGGACGGCGCGGCGGCGCGGAGCCGCGCGGCGAGCGACCGGGCGGCGAGCGCGAGCCGGCGGCCCCGGCCGCGGTCGAGCTGCCGACGCGCGAGCCCCCCGAGATGGCGGCGGCAGGCGGCGAGCCGGCGGTGTCGTAACGGTTGCACGACTTCGTTCTTGATCTGGGTTCATGCTGCCGACATCGGCACCTGTCCGCGGCGGAGCGGTGGCCGCCCGCCGTCGGGTTCTGGCGATTGGAGGACTGCGATGATGGAGATTACTTCGGGCTTGGTGAAGGCCCTGCGCGACAAGACGGGCTTGCCGATGATGGAGTGCAAGAAAGCGCTGGAGGAAGCCCGCGGGGACGAGAAGCTGGCGGTCGAGCTGCTGCGCAAGAAGGGGCACGCGCAGCTCAGCAAACGCGCCGGCCGTGAGACCGCGCATGGTCGCTTGACCCACCATCGCGATCCGGCCAGCGGGCGCGCGGCGCTGGTCGAGCTCCTGTGCGAGACCGAGCCCGTGGCCGGAACCGAGGACTTCATCAAGCTCAGCCAGGTCGCGGCCCAGGCGGCGGCCCGGATCGAGGCCCCCACGGCGGAGACGGTCGCGGCGCAGACCGTGCCGGGCGGAACGCAGACCGTGGGCGATCTGCTGCACGAGGCCGTCAACCGCATTCGCGAGAACATCAAGATCGGGCGCGTCGCTGCGGCGGCCGGTCACCTCGGCCACTACCTGCACCACGATGGGCGCAAGGGCGTGCTCGTCGAATTCAGCGGGCCCTGCCCGGACGACGCGGCCCTGGACGTCTGCATGCACGTGGCCGCGATGCGGCCGGCGTTCACCCGGCGGGAGGAGGTCGATCCGGCGCTGGTGGAACAGGAGCGGCGGATTGCGGCCGAGCAGGTGCAGGGGAAGCCCGTGAACATCGTCGAGAAGATCGTGACTGGGAAACTCAATCGCTGGTATTCCGAGGTCGTGCTCCTGGAGCAGCCTTTCGTGAAGGACGACGACAAGTCCGTCGGCCAGTATCTGCGGCAATTCGGCCCGGACCTGACCGTCAAGCGCTTCGTTCGCATCGAGATTGGCGAGACGTAGGAGCCCGTTGAAAAAGGGTGCAGGCACCGCTGGAAGGCCGCGCGGCGCTACCGCGAGGCCTTTTGTGGCGGAGGCAGTCCCCTTTTTCGGCCGACTGCCCAGCCGGCGGCGCAGATTGTGCGCGAAGCGGCGTACGGGCGCCGGTGCGGCGTGGGCTGTGTGCCCAAGGACGACCGATAGCAGGGAGTGTCGGCGCAGGCTCCCGCGCCGACGCGCTGTGCCATGGAGGGCACGATCCTTGGCGCGCGAGGGCGTCTGCGGGCGAGCGCGAGCGCTCCTCCGCGATTCCTGCCGGCGGGCACGGAGGCCCGCGACGGTGAATCGGGCCCTCGCCGACAAGGTTTCGCCGCGGGCAGGGTTCGTTGCGCGGCGGGCACGCGCCAGCGGCGCGCGGGGGGTGGTGCTCAGGCATTCGCCGCGCAGCGGCTGGACACGGTCCGTCGTCCGGTGTACCTACTTACGCGACCTGTTCGTTTGCACGATGCCGCGCGATGGCCACCACGTGACGTTGCACCATGACCAGCCACCCCACTGAGGCGAGCACGTCGCCGCCCGAGATCGTCACCGACCAGCCGGCACTGGGGCGCCACTGCCGGGCGTGGCGGGAGGCGGGGGTTCTGGCCTTCGACACCGAGTTCATCCGCGACGACACCTACGACGCCGCCCTGTGTCTGATCCAGGTCAGCGCTAACAGCCACGTGGTCCTGGTCGACCCCACCGCGGGCCTGGACCTCGGGGTGTTTTGGGACTTAGTGCTCGATAAGTCCGTTGTGACGGTGGTCCACGCCGGCAAGGAGGACTTCGAGGTCTGTCTGCGGACCACCGGCCAGGTGCCGCGCAACGTGTACGACGTGCAGATCGCCGCGGGCTTCGTCGGTCATGGCTATCCGCTGAGCCTGGTCCGGCTGGTCGAGTATCTGCTGCACGGCCGGATCTCGAAGGGCCAGACGCTCACCGACTGGCTGCGCCGGCCGCTCACCGCGGCGCAGGTGCGCTACGCGGTCGAGGACGTCGTTCACTTGCCCGAGCTGTACTGGCAGTTGCAGGCGGAGGTGGCGCGCGCGGGGCGTGCGGCCTGGGCGGCGGAGGAGATGAAGTGCTTTGAGGACCCAGAGTTCTACCGGGCCCCGACCGAGGAGCGGGCGCTGCGTCTGAAGGGCAGCAAGCGGCTGGACGGCCTCGGGCTGGCCGTGCTCGAACGGCTGGTGGAGTGGCGCGACCGCTGGGCCAAGTCCCGGAATCGCCCCATCCGGGCCTTGATGCGCGACGACGTGCTGGTCGAGATCGCACGGCGGCGCCCGCAGCAGGAGACGGACCTGGAGGTCATGCGCGGCTTCCCGCAAGCGCGCAACCGGAAGGTGATTCACGAGCTCCTGGAGCTGATCGCCGAGACGGCGAAGCTGCCCAAGAGCGCCTGGCCGAAACCCTGCGAGCCGCGCGACGACACGCCCATGGCGACCGCGATGCTCGACCTGTTGTCGGCCGTCACGCAGGCGATCTGCTACGAAGAAAAGCTGAGCCGCAACCTGCTCGGCGGCACGCAGCGGCTGCGCGAGCTGTTGGACTATCACGGGGGACTGACCAAGGAGCCGCCGGCGTTGCTGCGCGGCTGGCGCAAGGGGTTCATGGGCCGCCGGCTGATCGCGCTGCTGGAAGGGCGCAGCGAACTGCATTTATCCGGCTGGCCGGAGAACCCGCGGCTGGAGGTGGTCTCGCATCCGAGTGGCAAGCGTGAGCGCGGTCCGTCGTAGCCGGGCAGGCCGAGCTCAGCCGGAGCGTCACTCCCCCTTTCGGGGGTAGACAAACCTCTCGCCACCCCGCGGGGTCGAACGTATATTGGTGCCTCAACGCCGCCGTGCCGGTTGCCGAGCGCCCGCGCGGGCGAGGACGCTGTCGATGGCGCATCGCAGGGAAACGGAGTTCGTCGCCGCGCACACGACGGCATCGCAGCTCTACGCCTCCGAGGCGCAGTCGCTACGACCCGGACAACCCGCCCGCCCGCTGGACCTCGAGTTCCATCACCCGTTAGAAGACTGGGTCGCGCGCGACGCCGTTCGGCGGTTGCTCGGCTACCTCGCGCGCTCCCGCCGCGGACGCAGGACGGTCATCGAGGAGGTCCTCGCGACCTACGGCGACCCGCAGGCGCCGCTCGCGCTGCGCCTGAAGTACTGGCCGATCCACCGCGTGATTGACTGGCTGCGCGGCTCGGTGCCGATGGAGACGTTTCGCCGCCGCGTCGTCGAGCATACCAGCACGGTCCGCGGGCTGGTGGCAACGGCCCGCAGCCTGGCGGAGTTCGGACTGACCGTGCCCCAACGGTTCTCAGCGCCGCTGTTCGCGGTGTGGAACTTCACCCAGCGCTGCAACCTGCGCTGCCGGCACTGCTACCAGGACGCCGCTCCCGAAGCGGCGGCGGGCGAGCTGAGCTTGGCGGAGAAGCTCGCTCTCGTCGACCAGATCGCGGCGGAGTATGTGCCCATGCTGGCGTTCGCCGGCGGCGAGCCGACCATCAGCCCCGACCTGCTGCCGGTGCTGCGGCGCTGCCAGCGCTACGGCCTGCACGTCAGCGTGGCGACCAACGGGAGCACGCTGACGCCGCGACTCGCAGCGGAATTGGCCGACGCGGGCGCGCGGTACATCGAGATTTCGCTGGACTCCGTGCATCCCGAGAAGCACGACGCCTTTCGCGGGCAACCGGGGATGTGGCACCGCACGGTGCGCGGGATGCGCTACGTGGTGCAACAGCCCGGGCTGCGCCTGGGGATGGCCATGTGCGTCCACCAGGGCAACTTCGACGAAGTCGAGGACATGCTGCGGTTCGCGGTCGACATCGGCGCCTCCTGCATCGCGCATTTCAACTTCATCCCCGTGGGGCGCGGCGTGCAGATGACCGCGGGGGACTTGACGCCACGCCAGCGGGAGTGGCTGCTGCGCACGCTTAACGACTGGATGCAGTCCGGCCGCATCGGCGTAATCTCCACGGCGCCGCAGCTCGGGCGTGTGTGCCTGCTGCATTCCGCGGCGGACGGCCGGCAATCGTGCTCGCATGCCGGCTCCGGCCGCGGCTGGAAGGCGCGCGTGGTGGCCAAGTACCTGGGCGGCTGCGGGGCGGGACGGACGTACGTGTGCATCGAGCCGAACGGCAACATCACGCCCTGCGTCTACATGCCGCAGCGCGTGCTGGGCAACATCCGCCAGCGCAGCTTCGCCGCGATCTTCCGTGAGAACGACTTCGGCGATCTGCTGTGTGACCGGAGCAAGCTGACGCACCATTGCGGGCAGTGCCGGTTCCGGAACTACTGCGGCGGGTGCCGCGCGCGGGCCGACAGCTATTTCGGCGCGGTCAACGCCGGCGATCCCGGTTGCATCTTCAACGAACCCCACTGGGACGCGCTGGTGCGGCAGGGCACGGCCGGTCCGGCGCACGCACCGCCACCCCAAGTCCGCCTCTACGACGGCACCTTGACCGCGGCCGGCAAACTGCCGGTCGGATAACGATCCACGCGCGAGCCTCATTTGACCAAACGAAAGCCCCCGCCGGATGAATCCGACGGGGGCTCGTGTTTGCACGCTTGCGTCCGCTGCGGTGCACGCGGTTTCGCGCTCGCCGCGACGGAAGCGGTTCGGCTTAGCGCGCGAACCCTGCAAAACCGAAGTTGATATTGCCGTCGAGGAACAGCCAGTCGACCTCCTCATCGCCGGTGATGTCACCGAACAGGAAGGTGCCCACGTCGGCCAGGCTGCTACCGGCTGGCTGGATCGGCGGGTTGTCCTGGAAGGTGACTCCGGTAAACGTGATGTCCGGCGTGGTCGCCGGATTGGCTGCCCCCAGGATCAGGTAGACGTGATCGAATCCGGGCTCGATGAAGAACACGTCATCCAGACCGTCGCCGGTCACGTCGTAGACGCCCAGGCGGGCTCCGACGGCGGTGGGGGCGATGGTCGACGCACCGGGCGCAAGGCCGGTGTTGGCGCCGACGCCGGTGATGGCCACGAGGTCGGTTGTGCCGCCCCAGACGAAGAAGACCGCGCCGTCATCGAAGCCGGCCTCGATGAACTCGTCGCCGTCGTTCACGCCCAAGCCGTCGCCCGAGTCGAGCGCGCCGATCAGCAAGTCGTCGGCGCCTGCGCCGTCGATGTTGCCCTTCGCGAGCTCGGCACCAAGGCCCATGCTCGTGTTCTGCGTACCCTTGATCGGGTCGGCCAGGGCGCCGCTGTCGGTGTCGGCCGCGACGACATAGACGATGCCGTCGTAGTTCTGTGTGTAGCCGCTGCCGCGCACCAAGTTGTCCAGCCCGCTGAAGATCGACGTGAAGATCAGTGTCTCGGGGTCCGCGGGGTCGGCGGCCGCGGTCACGATATGGGCGGTGTCGTCGTTGATTGCTTCCAGCAGCGCGGCTAGGGCGTTGGCCGGCAGGTCGGCGTTAGTGGCGCTGATGTCGACACGCACGTTGCCGGCGCCCACGTTCGCAGGGTCTTCCGTGTCGAACTCGTAGGTCTGGGTCATGCCGCCGGTGGTCGTCGTAACGGCGGTGGCGTCCGTGACGCGCAAGCCATCGACGATCGCCAGCGTGTACGTGGTGTACGGCAGGCCGTCGGCCCAGGCCAGCGGGCTGCCGACGGCGAAGCCATTGGCATTCGCCGCCAGCGAGTAGCCGATCTGGTCGAAATCGTTGCCGGTGTACACCGCCGCATATTGAACATTGGTCTCCGTGAGGTCGTCGACCGAAGCCACCGCGGGCGTGCTGTTGGTCACGCCCGTGTCGATGATCTCGCTGGCGACGATGTCCGGTCGGCCTGGCTTGAGGATACCGTCGGCCCCACCCTGGAACACGTAAACGCGCCCCTGGTCGGCGTTGTAGAAGCTGTTGGCCAGGACGTCGGGCCCGGGGTCGCCGGCGGTGGCCACGCCGTACACCTTCATGCTCGCAAAACCCGGATCGGTGATGATCAGGTCGGGCTGGTCGTCGCTGCCGAAGACGGGGGCAATGGCGATGCGCGTGCCGAAAGCGTCACGGCCGGGTTCGCCGGGGTCGGCGCCGACGGCCGGAATCAAGGTGAGGTCGCCGTCGGAGTCACGGAAGTGATGCTCATAGGTCGGCGGGTAGATGACGAGCGTCTGGTCGTCGTGCTGCGAATACGGCTGGGCGGGGTCGCCCGTATGGAAGAACACGCGGACGTAGCCGACGTCCGGTCCGCCCGCCGTGTGCTGGGCGAGCGCGACATCGGGGAACCCGTCGCCGTTCAGGTCGCCCACGGCGATCTGCGGGTGGTCGCGGACGGTACCATTGCCAAAGCGGAAGTCGTCGGCGTTGGCCAGCCGCGGTCCGAAGTTGCCGGCGTTCTGCGGGTGCCGCAATGCGTCTTCCGAACCCTGGATGAAGCCGTCCGTCTTGATGCGCACCTCGTCGCCGCCGATCGTCAGGATGTCCAATGCGCCGTCCAGGTTCACGTCGGCCAGCGCGCTAACGGAGCCGAAGGGAACCACCGGATCATTCGGGGCCCCGGACCACCCCTCGAACGTCGTCGGAGTATCGACATCGTTCGATGCGGCGCCGACGAGGGCGGCGTTGATCTCGGTCTCCGCGAGGTAATCGGCGGTCACGTGGAACCGTACGTTGACCCCGGCATTGACCAGAATGCTCGCCGGATTGGTGAGCACGCCATAGCCGTCCATGGACTGGAACTTGAGCGTGTAGCTACCGGTCGGCATGTTCTCCCCGCCGATGGTCAACGTGATGTCGTGCGGGGCGCCGTCGGCCTCTACGGAATCGGCGGACGCGGTCACCAACTCGGGATGCGCCACACCGTTGTTGTCCACCAGGAAGAACCGGTAGAAGGTGTTGCTCGTGGGGAAGGCCGTGACGGTCATTTCAGCGGTCTGACTCGGCGTCATGACCTTGTCGGTCACCGGACCCGGGCTGCCCAGCGGCAGCTCTTTGACGCGGACCGCGTAGGGGCCGGGCAGAACCGCCGAGCCGTCGTCGCTGCCGCCCCAAACACCATTAACACTGGCAGCGCTGCCTTCGAGGATGACGTTAACCGTCAGGTCCCGCGTACGCTGCAGGCCATTCGGGTTGATGACGGTCGCGCGGAAGACGTACGCCCCGGGCACCATCGCACCGAAGTTCTCGACGGGGGTCCCGAGGTTCGTCAGGACGGAGTAGCCGGCGTCGGGGTTGGCCTGGATGCTGAACTCGGCCAGGACGAAACCGTTGTTCGTGATCGTCCCGAGCGTGGCATTGAGCGTCGTGTCCGCCAGGCGCGCCCCATCGGGAACGCTGACGACCGCGAACTTCACCGGCATCTCGGCGGTGTCGCGCGGATCGGTCTCTGTCTCGCTTAGGACGAAGCCCTCGCGGTGGGTGAACTGCGGGTCGTAGACAACGACCCGGGCCTCAGAGAACACCGCCTCGGCCTGCGCAAAGGTCTTCAGCACGGCGGGGTTGCCGGCGACGACCACCGAATCGACGTCCTGCTCGGGCACACTGAACTGAATATCGCCGACAGGGATCTGAATCTCGGCACTGCCGGTCCGGGGGGTATCGCTGGAATCCGAAGCCTCAACGGTAAACGTAAAGAAACCGGGCACCTGGGGTATGAACGATGCGCTGGCGGTAGCCGCGTTAGCCAGCGTAACACTCGGACCGGCGGTGAGCGTCCATTGCACCGTATACGGCTCGGTGCCGCCGGAGATGTCCGCCAGGAGATTGATGGTCTTATCGACCGTGGGCTCTCCGCTTCTGGCGGCCGTGACGGTCAAGGCGCCAGCTCCAGGGCCGCCACCCCCTTCGGTCGGGCAACCTCCGGTCAGGGCGATACCGGCCGCCACACACAGCAGCACACACACTTTCAGGTTGGGTACGTATCCATTCTTGTTCATGCATGACCTCCTTGTTCCATGTGGCAAACCTCCCACCGTGTGTGGACAGCGCACGCGAACCGTCCCGACGAAATGGGAATTTTGCCAATACCCAAAGAACCTCGATCCGAACGAACGGCGGGCATGATACGGGAGTGCAGCACCGCGTGCAAGGACCCCGACACGCAACGGACGGGTGGCTACAGCCGCGCGCGGCGACGCGGGCCGCTCCATGGGCGTGCGTGAGGTCGGGGCACGATGTACAGAACCCCACGGGCAGGTGGCCGACGACTGGCCCCGGCCTCGCGGCCGGGGTTCTGCTGCCGGCGGTGCAGGATTGCGCTCGACCGCAGAGGACGAAGCCTGCTTCGACCCGCGGCTCGCGCCGCGGGCGCGGACAGCCCGCTAGGTCTACAGTGGGTTAACGAGACTCGACCCTAGGGCGAGCTGGGGGCCACCGCGGGCGCGGTCCCGCCACCCGTCGGCGCCGCCTGGTCGATCTGAATCACTTCGACCCGCTGATTGGATCGGTGGCCGCTCTCGTCGTAGGCCGTCGGCGTGACCCGCTCGTTGTCCGCACAGCCTGTCACCCGCAACTGGCTCCACGAAAGGCCCTTCGAGACCAGCAGCTCGGCAACGGAGAGGGCCCGCGCATAGGAGAGCTGCATGCCGCGGTCTTCGCGCCCGTAGGCCTCTTCCGCGCTGCAGTGGCCGCGAATGTCCAGGACGGTCTGACAGCCGCGAAACTGCTCGGCCAACGCTTCTACCGACGCGCGCGCAGTGTCGCTGAGCTCATGACTGCGCGCGTCGAATGGGACGAACCCGCCGGTACCATAGGCGCCCGCCTGACGGATGGACTGCACGTCGTGCTCGCTGCCCTCAAGGCCCTCGTCGACGGCGTCACTCTTCCCCCGCGCACGCTCGCGCAGACGCCGCACGAGATTGAGGTCGTTCAGGTCGGTCGAGTTGATATCCACGGGATTGTTGAACGCTTCGCGGACCGCGATGGCGAAGTCGAGCTGCTCGGGCGTGGGGCTGCCGCCACCGGAAGTTCGCTTGCCCTCTTTGGCCAGCCCGCCGGCACTGGCCCCTTTCATGGCGAGCGCGAGCAGGATCACGAAGAAGCCCATCTGGAGCGCGACGTTGTCCGCGAAGGAGATGAGCCACTCCGGCGCCCCTTCGTGTGGTTCTTCCTCGGGGCCGTGCGGGTGACCACCGCCACGACCGTGAGCCGGGGCGGCCGCGTGCCCTGCGCCAGCCGCTGCGTCCTCTTCTGTGGTGACTGGCTTATCGGCCATGCTTGTCGAGCTCCGCCTTCAACCGGCTCGCACCGGCGTCTCAGGAGCTGACGTTGACCTTCACCCGCGCCGAGTGCGGCAGGAACGCCAGCATCTTCTCCATCGTGACCCGCGGGTTATCGCCGGCCCCGATCGAGAGCAACCCCTGGAGGATCATCTCCCGGTTCACCATCTCCTCCGACGACCGGATGGCGAGCTTGTCGCCGATCGGCCCGGCGATCGCGTTGGCCAGCAGTGCGCCGTACATGGTGGCCACGACGGCGACGGCCAGCATGTGGCCCATGATCTCGATCTCGCCGCCGAGGTGGCCGAACATGCCGATCTGTCCGATGAGCGTCGCGACCAGGCCGTAGCCCGGGGCGTAGAGCTTGATCATGTCGAAGAACTTCTTGCCGGCCTTGTGGCGTTCCTGCATGGAGAGCAGTTCCATCCGCAGGCTGGTCTCGATCGTCTCGGGGGCGGTGCCGTCGACGAGCATCTTCAGCCCCTGGGCCAGGAACTTGTCCTCTAACTTGCCGATCTCCGACTCCAGGGACAACACGCCATCCCGGCGGCCCTTCTCGGACAGCGCGACGACTTGCTTGATCACGTCGGACGTGGTCCGGGCCTTGTGGAACATGAACCGGCGCACGTAGCCCGGCACGCACTTGAGCTTGTCCATCGGCATCCCCATCAGCGCCACGCTGAGGGTGCCGCCAAACACCATCACGAACCCCTTCTCCGAGTAGAAAATCTCCCACTTCCCCTCCGACGCCCGGTAGCCGACGTAGACACAGCAGACGATGCCGATAAGAGTGCCGATCAGGCTCGCTTTGTCCACGCGAACCGACCTCCTGCGGACGTCGCGCGCCGCAACCCTGCGGCGAGACAGAGTCCCGAATGGAGTCATCGGCCAATCCCGCCCGCAGGTCGAATATGAGTGGGACGTGCTCGCGCCCGATAACGCCGCTATGCTGATAACAACTAGGATCTTCACGCGAGCACGTGCCGATGGATCCGCAGGACGCTGAAGCGCGCGATACACGCCCCTCCGGCGAGGCTGCGACGCCAGGTCGCCCGCGCGGGCTCGCGCTGCATTGGCAAATCCTTATTGGCCTCGTGATTGGCGCGACCGCCGGGCTGATCGCCAACGCGCTGTGTCCGCCGCAGTTCGACGGCACGCCGCACGCCGGACTGACCTGGGTGGTCCGCAACATCGCCGAGCCCGTCGGGCAGATTTTCCTGCGGCTCATCTTCATGGTCGTGCTGCCGCTGGTTTTCTCGGCCCTGGTGCTGGGGGTGGCGGGGATCGGCGACGTGCGGCGACTGGGCCGCGTCGGACTGAAGACGCTGCTGTATACCGTCGGCTTATCGGCCTGCTCGGTCGCCATCGGGGTCGGCATGGCGCGAATGGTCCGTCCCGGGCTGCGGCTGGGTGATGAGCAGCGGGCGGCGTTGCGCCAGCGTTACACCTCCCAGGCGGAGGAGAAGGTCACCCAGGCCCGGCAGGCCAAACCGCTGCGCGAGACACTGCTCGACATCATCCCGAAGAACCCGCTGCAGGAGATGGTCGGTGCGGTGGACGGCAGCTCGCCAGGCGGCGGCATGCTGGCGGTCATGTTCTTCGCGCTGCTGTTTGGAATCGCGCTGACGCTCGCCCCGGAGCGCACGCAGCCGCTGGTGTCCGTGCTGGAGGGGATCTACGACACCGTGATGGTGATCGTCGGGATTGCCATGCGCCTGGCGCCGCTGGGCGTGGCCGGGCTCGTCTTCTCGCTGACCGCGCTGCTGGGGGTCGAGATCCTCAAGACCCTGGCCTGGTACGTGTTCACCGTGCTCGGCGGCCTCGCGCTGCATTTCCTGGGCGTCTATTCGCTCGTCGTGGGCCTGTTTGCGCGGCTCAACCCCCTGCGTTTCTTCGCCCGCAGCTCCGAAGCCATGCTGACCGCGTTTGCGACCTCCTCATCAAACGCCACCTTGCCGACTTCGCTCCGCGTCGCCGAGCACGATCTCGGCATTCGCCGCGAGATCGGGGGCTTCGTTCTTACCGTCGGCTCGACCGCGAACCAGAATGGGACTGCGCTGTACGAGGGCGTGACCGTGCTCTTCCTGGCCCAGGTCTTCGGCATCGACCTGACGCTGACGCAGCAGATTACCGTCGCCCTGCTCGCCGTGCTCGCCGGGATTGGCACGGCCGGCGTACCGGGCGGATCGCTGCCGCTGGTGGTGATGGTGCTGCAAACCGTCGGGGTGCCGGCCGAGGGCATCGGCATCATCCTCGGCGTCGATCGCCTGCTGGACATGTGCCGCACGACGCTGAACGTGACCGGCGACATCGCGATCGCCGCGTGCGTGAACCGGTCGGAGGCACGCGGGTAGCACCCCGTGAGGCGATCAGCTCACGGAAGCTCGTCGTTCACCATCTCCCCGAAGTCGGCGCGCTCGTGGGGGGCCCACCCGTCTCATGTAAGCCGAAGCCATGCGCGTCCGGCCGCGCAAGCAGCGCGGCGCGCAGGTTGGCGAGCCAGCTCGATCGACTTGTCGCATTCCCCACGGACAACGCCACGCCCCAGTTCCGGACTCGGCCACCGCCGGACTGGTCCACTTGGCGAGCATTCTACATCAGCGTGCCCAAGTACGCGCCATTAAGACGAGCCCCGAGCGCCAGCGCGGGAGCCCGGACCCGTCGTCCGCCGCGGCGGACTCCAGGCTCGTCCGATCCGGCGCACAGTCGCACGCGGGTTCACCCCTGCTCCGGCAATTGCCGCGCAGGCCCCAGCGCTGGTACATTCCACGGTGGACGCCGGCCGATCGGGTAATCGGCCGCACGCGATGAGGGCGACATGAACCAGTTCACTCCGCCGGAGCAGGAGCCCACGGCGTTGCCGTCCGTCGAGCCCGACGCCGCTGGCCAGGAGCCGAGCGCGGACAGCGCCCTGCTCTTTGAGGTGTCCTGGGAGGTCTGCTCGCAAGTGGGTGGGATTTACACCGTGCTGCGCACGAAGGTCCCCGCGACGGTGCGGCGCTGGGGCGATGCGTATTGCCTCATCGGGCCCTATCGCGAGGCGTCCGCCAACGTCGAGTTCGAGCCGCAGGCCCCGACCGGACCAATGCGGGAAGGGTTCGACGAGCTGACGCGCATGGGCATCCGGCTGCATTTCGGCCGGTGGCTCGTGATGGGTCATCCCCAGGTGCTGCTCATCGACACCGGCTCGGTCAGCCCGCGGCTGGCGGAGATCAAGTACTACCTCTGGAAGGACAACGGCATCAGCTCGCCGGCCGGCGACTACGAGTTCGACGAGATCGTCGGGTTCGGCAGCGTGGTCACCGAGCTGTTGACCACGCTCCGGCGACAACTGCCCGAGCGGGCCCTGCTGGCCCACTTTCACGAATGGCAGGGCGCCGCCGCCTTGCCCATGCTCAAACATCGCCAGGTCCCGATCGCCACGGTGTTCACGACGCACGCGACCCTGGTCGGGCGGAGCCTGGGTTCGGCCAACGCCAACATTTACGATCACCTGGCCGAGATCGACGCCGGCGCCGTCGCGGCGGCGCACGGGTTCGGCCATCGGCACGCCCTGGAAGGTGCGGCGGCGCAGTCGGCGGACGTGTTCACGACGGTGTCCGGCATCACCGGGCTCGAGGCCCAGCAGTTCCTGGGCCGCCGGCCGGACGTCGTGCTGCCGAACGGCCTCAACGTGGAGCGTTTCGCGGCCCCGCACGAATTCCAGGTCCTGCATCGCGGCAGCAAGCAGATCATCCACGAATTCGTGATGGGCCACTTCTTCCCGAGCTACACGTTCGACCTGGACCGCACGCTCTACGTCTTCACCGCCGGGCGCTACGAGTACCGCAACAAGGGCCTCGACGTCATCATCGAGGCCCTTTACGAGCTGAACCGGCGGATGAAGGCGGACGCGACTGCGGCCACGGTGATCGCCTTCCTCGTCACGCGGGCCCCCTACCGGGCCATCAACGTCGAGACGCTGAACCGCCAGGCGATGTTCAACGAGCTGCGCGACACTTGCGAATCCATCCAGGAAGAAATGGGCCAGCGCCTGCTGCATACGGTCGCGACCGGCCGCATGCCCGCCTTGCCCGAGCTGCTCGACGACTCCGCCGTGGTCCGGCTCAAGCGCATCATGCACGCGTGGCGGTCGGGCACGCCGCCCACGATTGTCACCCACGATCTGGCGGACGACGCCCACGACGCGGTGCTGTGCCACCTCCGCCACCGGCAGTTGTGGAACCTGGCCGAAGATCGCGTGAAGGTCCTGTTCCACCCGGAGTTCATGTCGGTGACCAGCCCACTGCTGGGCATGGACTACGACCAGTTCGTCCGCGGCTGCCACATCGGCGTGTTTCCGTCGTACTACGAGCCCTGGGGCTACACGCCGCTGGAGTGCATGGTCCGCGGCATCCCGGCGATCTCGAGCGACCTGAGCGGGTTTGGCGACTACGTCATGGAGCACTTTCCCGACCACGACTCAAATGGGCTGTTCGTGGCGCGGCGTCGCGGCGTGAGTTTCCAGGCCACCGTGGGACAGGTCGCCGAGTGGTTGTATAGCCTGACGCGGATGTCGCGGCGGGACCGCATCGCCCTGCGCAACCGCGTCGAAAGTCATGCCCATTTCTTCGACTGGAACAACCTGATCGGGTACTACGTGACGGCCCACAAGCTGGCCCTCGAGCGGCACCACGCAAGCCAGGAACTCGTCCCCGCCGACCCCGAGCTGGGCGATGACGCCCGCGAGACGCCCGAGCCGGTCCCCACCTCCGCCGCGAAGCAGCGCACCGCCGCCAAGCGGCGACGCAAGGCAAGCGCGAAAGCGTAGCGTGCCACGGTCCGCCGCGGCGGATCGCCCGTGAGGGGAGAACGTCCCGTCACCTCGTCGGAGGTCTACCCTCTCACGGCTGACACAGCCGTGGCGCCCGGCAACCCAGTCCGAGGCCTGTCGCCGAGTCGCGTACGCCCATGTAGAATGGACCTCGCACGCACTGGGCTGCAATGGGTCGAACGCAAGGAGAACGCACATGAGAAGACGGTGGTGGAGGCAGATACGTGGGTCCGCCCTGGCGGTCGCCGGCTTTGCGGCGCTGCTGTTGTGGACCGGCGCCGCGCTGGCCGCCGACGAGCATCCCCTGCTGGGGGTTATGAACAGCGAGCTGAAGCTGTCCCTGGAGCAGCTCGTCGGGCCGGACGGCACGAAACCTTACTTCCTGCAATACTGGGTGACCGATGAGGACGAGGTCACGGTGGCCGCCACGCTCGGCTCCGTGACCCAGAACACGGTGAACCACTCGCGCACGCTGGACGTAGACGTCCGCTGCGGCGATTACGCCCTGGACTCGACGCGGCAGATCCGCGGGCAGGGGCCGTTCGGCGGCATGGACTACGGCGGCTGGGGCGGGACAAGTCTGCCCCTGAACGATGATCCGCTGGCCACGCGTCACGCCATCTGGCTGGCCACGGATACGAAGTTCAAGTCCGCGGTGAAGCGCCTGGCGCAGGTCAAGGCGAACCTCAAGGTGAAGGTCGAGGAGGAAGACCCGTCGGATGATTTCTCGCACGAAGAGGCCAGCGTGCACATTGGCCCTTGGGTTACCCAGGGCTACGACCGCGGCCAGTTCGCCGAACGGGTCAAGCGCTACTCGCAGCGCTTCCGCGCTGAGCCCCTGATCTACAGCTCCAGCGTGGCTTTGTCCGGCAACTTCACCAACAAGCTGGCGCTCAACTCCGAAGGCAGCCGGCTCCAGTTCGGGCGCGGCGCGTGGCGGATCGGAGTCATGGGCTCGACGATCGCCGACGACGGGATGGAGCTGTGGCAGTACAAGTCGTTCGACGCGTTCACGCCGGAAGGTCTGCCCGACGACGACGAGATCATGAAGGGCGTGGACGAGCTCATTGGGGAGCTGCTCGCGCTGCGCCAGGCCGCGGTTGTGGAGCCGTTCACCGGGCCGGCCATCCTCATGAACCGCGCCAGCGCCGTCTTTTTCCACGAGATCTTTGGCCACCGCGTTGAGGGCCACCGCCAGAAGAACGTCGAGGAGGGCCAGACCTTCGCCAAGAAGCTCGGCCAGGAGGTGCTGCCGCCCTTCATGAGCATCATCGAGGACCCGACGCAGCGCAGGTTCCAGCACAAGGACCTGAACGGCTTCTACGAGTTCGACGACGAGTGCGTGCCGGCCCAGCGAACGATGGTGGTCGACAACGGCGTGCTCAAGACGTTCCTGATGTCCCGCAGCCCGACGCGGGGCGTTACCAAGTCCAACGGCCACGGCCGCCGGCAGGCGGGCGCCCAGGTGTGCTCCCGCATGGGCAACATGCTGGTCCAGTCCGCCAAGCAGGTCCCCTTCGACCAGTTGCGCACGCTGCTCATCGAGGAGTGTCAGAAGCAGGGCAAGGAGTTCGGCCTGCTTTTCGGCGACATCTCCGGCGGGTTCACCATGACCGAGCGGTTCATGCCGCAGGCCTTCAAGGTCATCCCGATCCTGGTCTCCAAGGTGTACGCCGACGGGCGGCCGGATGAGCTGGTCCGCGGCGTGGACATCGTCGGCACGCCGCTGACCTGCTTCTCGAAGATCCTCTGCACCGCCGACGATCCAGACGTGTTCAACGGGCATTGTGGGGCGGAGTCCGGCTCCGTGCCGGTGTCCGGGATTTCGCCGAGCATTCTGGTCGAGCAGATTGAGGTCGAGAAGAAAGAAAAGGCCCAGGATCGACCGCCGATTCTCCCGGCGCCGATCGCGGACGAGAAGAAATAAGGAGGCCGAGACATGCGGCGAATGCAAGTAGCAGTCCTGGTTCTGCTGGGTTGCGGTCCCCTGGTCGCCTGGGCCGATCCGGACATTCAGCAGGAGATGAAAAGCGACGTGGTGCTGCGGGCCCTGGTCGACGAGCTCGAGCGGAGCAAGACCGGCCTGAAGCTCGAAGACCTCGAACGCCCCTACTTTATCGAATACGGGCTAACCGACGTTATGCGGGCGGGCTTCTCCGCGGAACTCGGGGCGGTGACCAGCCACAGCGAGAACCGCGGCCGCACGCTCCGCACCGACGTGCGCGTCGGCTCCTACCAGCTCGACAACAGCAACTTCCAGGGCGGCGGGTTCGGCGGGTTTTTCGGCTTCGGCATCGGCGGGATGTTCGGCGCGGACATCCCCATCGAGGATGACTACGACGCGATCCGGCAGGCCATCTGGTGGACCACGGATCGCGACTACAAGGGCGTGGTCGAGACGCTCGTCCAGAAGAAAGCGTTCATGGAGAGCAAGCTGATCCAGGACAAGCCGGACGACTTCTCCCGCGAGGCGCCCGCCGTGCACTTCGAGGACCGGGTGCCCGTCACGCTCGATCCGGCCAGGCTGGAGGAGCTAGCCGTCACGCTTTCCGCCGTCTTTCGCGACTTTCCGGATGTGCAGAACTCCGGCGTCAGTGTCAGCGGGTACACCGGCAACAAGTACCTGGTAAACACCGAGGGCACGCGCCTGCGCACCGCCGGCGGCCGCTTCTCGGTCTCCGTCAACGCCACCGTGCAGGCCGACGACGGCATGAAGCTCTCCGACTCGCTGTCCGTCTACGCCCGCAAGCTGGACGACCTGCCGCGCCGCGACGAGCTGATCCAGCGTTGCCGCAAGATGGCGGAGCAGCTCATCGCGCTCAAGGATGCCCCGACGCTCGGGTCCTACAGCGGGCCGGTGCTCTTTGAGGCCGAGGCCGCCACGACTCTCTTCTCGCGGCAACTCGGCTCGTCCTTCGCCGGTGGTCAGCGGCCCGTCGGCAGCCGCACGAATCCGGATGATTTCGCGAACAAGCTGAACAAGCGCATCCTGCCGCGGTTCCTGAACGTGGTGGACGACCCCACGCGCGACGTCCTCGGCCCCACTCCCGTCATGGGACATTACCGCTATGACGATCAGGGCGTGAAGGCCGAGCCCATCCACCTGGTCGAGGCCGGCCGCCTCAAAGCCCTGCTCATGTCACGCAATCCGTCGAAGGAGTTCAAGCAGTCCAACGGGCACGGCCGCAGCGCGTTCGGAAATCCCCGCAGTTCCATCGCCTGCCTGCTGGTTACCGCCGAGCCCGCCTCGGACGCCGCCGCCCTGAAGCAGGAATTGCTAGACGCCTGCGAAGACGAGGACCTCGACTTCGGGATTCGCGTGGCTTCGCTCGGCAGCACCGGTGACGGCGGCGGCGCGCGGTACTCTTTCGGCGGATTCGACATGTCCGAGTTCATGGGCCGCGGTGGCGGCGGCGGCATCAGCCCGCTCGTCATGTACAAAGTCTACCCCGACGGGCACGAGGAGCTTGTCCGGGGCGCCGAGATCGCGCGCATCGACCTCAAGGCGTTCAAGCGCATCCGCGCGGCGGGCGAGACGCCCTACGTACTGAACACCGGCGGCGGCGGCAGCGAAGGCCAGACGGTCGTCGCGCCCGCGCTGCTTTTTGAGGAGCTGGACCTGGCTAAGATTGACCGCGACTTCGACAAGCCGCCGATCCTGCCCACGCCGCTGGCACGCAAGTAGGAGCCGTCTCTGCCGGCGACCGCAATCCGTCGTGCGCCCGCGGTAATCTCGACCAACCGCGCATGAAAAAACGCAGGGCAGACCACGAAGCCTGCCCTGCGTCCATATCAGAATGACTCTGCCGGCACTTCGCCGCTAGCTCTCGCCGCCCGGGCAGAGGCAATCCACCGGCTCCTCGAGCGAAACCGTGACGCCCGACAGCGCGTCGGTGCCCACCGCTGACTCGAAGAACTCGATGGCGTAGATCTTATAAGCGCCCGCCTCCTCGGGGCGACACTCCTGGTCGTACCATTCCAGGCCGAAGGAAAGCAGTTGGGCCGGGGCGAGGTCCGTAAAGATGTCAAGCCCGGCCGGCGTATTGATAGGCAGGTCCGCCACCAGGAATTCCTGCCCGTCGCCGTTGAGAGCGGCAATATCCAGCGGGGGCAGCGTCAAGTAGATGTTATCGACCTGCTCCGACGGTGCACCCGCCTGCCGCCGCACGACCGCCAGGCGGAATACCTGGCAATCGGGGTGCGCGATATCCGCCACTCGGCGGACGATGAACATCCGCATCGTAATGGGGTTTCCCGGCGTGTAGCGGTTGGTGATTACGGCGCGCCAAGCAGCGGCTTTCGGGGACGTCGGTCCCTGAGCGGTACCGTCGTCAAGCTGACGGAAACGATCGACGTACTCGCTGAAATACTCCGGCCCCGCCGGACCTTCAGGTCCGGTCGAGCCCGTCGGGCCGGTAGGTCCAGTCGACCCGGTCGGCCCGCTCGATCCTTCGGGGCCAGTTGGTCCGGTCGATCCAGTAGGCCCGGTCGCCCCCTCGGATCCGGTGGCCCCAGTCGGCCCGGAAGAACCTTCCGGCCCCGTCGCGCCCGTCGGACCTTGCGATCCAGTGTCGCCTTCAGAACCAGTCGGACCGGTCGGACCCGTCGGTCCGGTCGGCCCCGGCGTGCCCGGAGAGGTCAATCCCGCCTGGAGCTGATCCAGCGGAACGCCCGCCGCCCCAGCCAACGCTGCTAAGAGTGCGCCCGATCCAAGAGACAACAGGCCACTGCCGACCGGGTCGCACCCGCCACCCGTAAAGAAGACAGACGCGGCGAGACATGCCGCTACCGAAACCCCACATATGCGACGACTTAACATAGCATCCTCCTGTACCGAACACCATGCGCGGCAGAAAACCGCACTCATTGCAGTATAGTCCGTTGTTCTGCGATGTCCACTTTCTCCATTATTACTCCATAATCTGCTTGTCTCCCCGACCGCGCCCTGGCTTCCGGCCTGCCCCTGCCGTAGCCTAAGCCAGCGCCTTGGATCAGCCCGGCTGACGACTACGCACCATGCACGTGTTGCCCCCCTACCGCCGCCTGATGCTCCTCACCGAAGGCCGCCTCGGCGTGTTCACTTCGAAGACGGCCGCTTCGCTGCTGCGCTACCGCTCCGGCGACGTGGTCGCAATAATCGACTCTGCCGCGGCCGGCCGGAACATAACGGACTTCGTCCCTTGGGCTCCGCCCACACCGATCCTACCGGACGTTGCCGGCGCGCTGGCCCTGCGGCCGGATGCCCTGTTTGCCGGGGTGGCCCCGGTGGGCGGGACGCTGCCGCCGGAGATGCGGGGCCATGTCTGCGCCGCTCTCCGTGCCGGGATCGATGTGGTGAGCGGCCTGCACACGTTTCTGGGTGACGATCCGGAGTTCGTCGCTCTCGCGGCCCGGACGGGTGCCCGCACGCTCGACCTCCGCCGGCCGCCGGCCGACTGCCCGGTCGCCTCCGCCCGAGCGCTGGGCACGCGCTGCCGACGTGTGCTGACCGTGGGCACGGACTGCAACGTGGGCAAGATGGTCGCCGCGCTGGAACTTACCGCAGCGGCCCGGGGGCGGGGCCTGAACGCCCACTTTCTGGCTACCGGGCAAACCGGAATCATGATCGTCGGGCGCGGCATTTCCATCGACGCCTGCGTGGCCGATTTTGCCGCCGGGGCCGTCGAACAGTTGATCCTCGACGCGGCCGACGACGACATCTGCTTTGTCGAAGGCCAGGGCAGCCTAGGCCATCCGGGATTCTCGGGAGTCACGCTGGCCCTGCTGCACGGCGTCTGCCCCGACGCACTCGTGCTGGTACACCAACTCGGCCGCGTAAATTACAAGGCGCCGCCCCACAGCCCGCTGCCGCCGCTCGCGGACTTGATCGCGGCGTACGAGCGCACGGCGGCCCTCGTGCATCCAGCCCGCGTCGTGGCGGTAGCGCTCAACTCGTTCGGATACGGACCCGCTGAGGCCCGTGTGGCGGCCGAGCATCTGGAGCATGAGTTGGGACTGCCCGTGGCCGACCCCCTGCGCGATGGCTGCGAGCGCCTCCTGGATGCCGTATTGTCCATCTAAGCGCTTGTGCCCGGGCGGGGGCGGCGTCCACCGGGTTGCCCCTGGCCGGCACTGCCGTCGATCTCCAGTAGGAGCAGCGTGGCGTCGTCCGCCGGGTGCAGCGACCCTTCGCGGGAGTCCAGGTGGTCCCGCACGCAACGCACGAATTCCGCCGCCGGTAGCTGCGCCCAGGCTTGCAGTTGCTCCGTGAAAGTGATTGCACCTCCTGGGCTCGACGGGGGGATGACCAAAGCCCCTTCGGCCCCATCCGTGTAGAACAGCAGTTTGTCGCCGGGCCCGAGCGTGACCTCGACTTCCCCGAACTCCGTGGGAATCTCCGTCAGCCCGAGCAGGGTGCCCGTGGAGCGCACCTCGTGAATGGTTCCGTCGCGGCGCATGTGTATCGGGTAGGGATGTCCGGCCCGCGCGAGCCGCAGCGTCCGGCTGCGTGTGTCGATGATCCCATACAAGGCGGTGACGAACTGGGAGTCAGGCAAGCGCTGCCGACAGAGACACTGATGCAGGTCGTTGAGCGCGTCGGCCGGCTGCACAATGGCGTACGAGCGCCCGGCGATCCGCTTGGCCACCAGCGCCTGGCGGAGGAACATCGTCACGAGACCGGCCGCAACCCCGTGGCCCATCGCGTCGGCGACGAACATGCCGAGATGGTGCTCGTCCACGCGCAAGACGTCGTACATGTCGCCGCTGACCCAGCTCGCGGGGCTGTACAGCACCTCGAAACTGCAGGAGGCGACGCGCGGCAGCTCCCGCGGCAGAAAGTCGCGCTGCAATCGGCCGGCCAGGCGCATCTCCTGGTCAATCTCCCCCACATAGCGGTTCAGTTGCTCGCCCAGGCGGTGCAGATGCTGCAGCTCGCGTTCCAGGCCCTTGACCAGCGGCACGTAGCGTGCGAGGGTGCCGAGTTTGCCGACGACCTCGTCCAGACCGGTCTCGGCCGGCACCCATTCGACGAGCGGCCCGCCCTCTTCCCGCAGCTCTCCACCGGCGCCCCACACAACGGTCGCCACATTGCGGGCCACGAGACGGCGCAGCACGGCCGCCACCTGCTCACTCTGCTGAGCAGACCCTCGCGGATCGACGAGGATCACCGCCAGGTCAAGTCCGCCGGGAGCCACGCCCGTGTCGAGTAGCTCGACCGGATCGAGGCGTGTGGGCTCGAAGCCGCGCGCCTTCAGGCGCCGACTCAGCGCCCGCGACATCGTCGGGGCCGCATCAAACACGAATACGGGCAGGGCGTTCATCATGACGCTGGATCGGGCCCAGCGCAGCGGCACAGGGGCCGGCGAACAGCCGGGGACGCCGACCAGACCCAGCCGCCGCGGGTCTCCAGTGAGTGGATTCGTCTCGAATCGCTGCGCCCTTGACTCGATTTCCAACGTTGTAAACCCCTTTTGCCCGGCAACCCGGCCGGCCGGTCCGAGAAACGCTTGACTGCGCCGCGGCTCAGTGGTTACTTATCGCAGTCGCGTTCGGGCTGCCGTGGCGAGCGGCGCTGAGCCAGGGAAAGGTGATGAGCATCTACCTCGGCATGGACGTCGGAGCGGTCAGTGTTAAGGCGGCCCTCATCCTGCCCCTTTCCGCGGCGCAGCAAATCGTGAGCGCCGGAGATGGGGACGGGCTGCTTCACGCCGTCACCCTGCCGCCGGGGGCGGAGGCGGCTGCCCTCGTGGTGCCGAGTCGCCGAACGCGGGGCCGGCCCCTGGAGGTCAGCGGCGCCCTCCTCAACGAGCTCATTCAGCATGTTCCGGCCGAGCGCATCGCCGGCCTGACGCTCACCGGTTCCGGCAGCGGCCTGGTCGCGGCGGCGCTGGGCGCCCCGACCTGCAACGAGTTCCAGGCCTGCGCCCGCGCAATCGACTTTCTCCATCCGCAGGTGCGGACCGTGTTTGAGATCGGCGGCGAGTCAAGCCGCTACATCCGCCTTGGGCCGGACCCCGCGAGCGGCAGGCTGGGCATTCTCGATTACAGCACGAATGGCGACTGTGCCGCCGGCACGGGCGCGTTTCTCGATCAGCAGGCCAAGCGGCTCAAGTACGCCGTGGAGGACATCGGGGGCATCGTCGAGCAGGCGCCGCGGGCGGCGGCGATTGCCGGCCGGTGCAGCGTGTTTGCCAAGAGCGACATGATCCACGCGCAGCAAAAGGGCTTCTCGCCGCCGGAAGTGTTGCGGGGGTTGTGCAACGCGGTGGCGACGAACTTCAAGGCCGCCGTCGTCAAGGGCCGGACCGCCGAACCGCCGGTCGCGCTGCTGGGCGGCGTGGCGGCCAACCGCGCGGTGGTGCGGGCCCTGCGCGAGGTGTTCGGTCTGACGGAAGAACAGCTCTTCGTCCCGCAGGCCGCCGATGCGCTGCCGGCGGTGGGAGCGGCCCTGGCGGCGGCCCGCCGGGCGGAGTCGTCCGCGGCGGCATCCGCACAACCGAGTACGGCGGTGCCACGCTCCATCGTACGTGACCAGATCGCCCGCCTGGATGCGCTGGCCGGCCGCGACGGCCATGAGTTCCCGCGCATGCCGCCGCTCACACTCGACCGGGTGAGGCTGCTGCGCGACCGCGTCAAGCCTTACACGTTCCCGACGGCGGGCACGTCGGTCGACGCCTATCTCGGGCTGGACATCGGCTCGGTCGGCACCAAGCTGGTGCTGATCGACCCGCACGGAGAGGTAATCCACTCGATCTTCACGCGGACGGACGGGCGGCCGATCGAGGTCGTCGCGCGGTGCCTACGCGAAATGGAGGAAACCGTCGGCTGGGGTGTCCGCATTCGCGCCGTCGGTTCGACGGGCAGCGGACGCGAGCTGGTCGGTGAGCTCGTCGGCGCGGACAGCATCAACGACGAGATCACCTGCCACAAGACGGGCGCGACGTTCATCGGCGATCGTCTGCTCGGCCAGCGGCCGGACACGATCTTCGAGATCGGCGGGCAGGACAGCAAGTTCATCAGCCTGCAGGCGGAAGCGACGGAGCGATCCACCGCGTCGGACGGCGCAGCGACGCACGCACCAAGCACGCCCGAGTCCATCGTCGTGGATTTCACCATGAACGAGGCCTGCGCCGCCGGCACGGGCAGCTTCCTCGAAGAGCGGGCCGAAGAGCTCGGCGTGTCGATCAAGGACGAATTCGCCCGGCTCGCCTTGAGCTCGCGGGCCCCCCTGAAGCTGGGAGAGCGCTGCACCGTGTTCATGGAGCGCGACATCAACGCATACATGCAGGCGGGCGCCGACCGGCCCGACGTGATCGCCGGCCTCGCCTACTCCGTCGTCCACAACTACATCAACCGCGTCGTGCGCGGACGGCACATCGGGAGCTGCATCTTCTTTCAGGGCGGGACGGCCTACAACGACGCCGTGGCGGCGGCGTTCAGCATCCTCTGCAACCAGGAGATCATCGTCCCGCCGCACAACGCGGTCCTCGGCGCCATCGGAGCGGCCCTGCTGGCGCGGGACAAGGTGGCGGCGACCGGGGCGAGCACACGCTTCCGCGGCTGGGACCTGACCAAGGTGGACTACGCGCTGCGCGAGTTCACCTGCCGGGGCTGCGGCAACCAGTGCTCCGTCCAGGAGTTCAACGTCGAAGGGGAGAAGACCTTCTGGGGCGACAAGTGCTCCGACCGTTACCGCAAGCAGGTGAAGACCGACCGCAAGCCCGTCATTCCGGACCTCATCGGACTGCGACACGAGCTCCTGTTCGCCGACGATAGCGGCGATCCGCCGGCGGCCACCCTTACGATCGGCATCCCGCTCGCCATGTACACGTGGGACCTGCTGCCGCTCTGGCGGCGCTTCTTCCGCGACTGCGGGCTCAGAGTTTGCTTGTCGTCCGAGACGAACCAGAAGACCGTCCACGCCGGCCTCGATGCCGCCGTCGCCGAGCCGTGCTTCCCGATCATCGCGGCGCATGGACACGCGGCGGAGCTGATCGACTCGGGCGTTGACTGCATCTGGCTGCCTAACCTGATCAGCACGGAAGAGCGCTTGCCGAACGTGGAGAGCTACGTCTGCCCGTGGGGCCAGACGTTGCCGTACGTGATCCGGCAGGCGCCGCGCTTCCGCGGCTGGCAAGGGCGGATTCTGTGTCCGACGATCAGCTTTCAGGACGGGTTGCTGGCCGTGCGCCGGGTCCTGGCCCGCGCGGCGCGCGACCTGGGCGTCCGCCCCAGTAGCGCGTACCGGGCCCTGGAGGCGGGTCTGGCGGCGCAGCAGCGCTTCCGCGCGGCCTACTCCGCGGCCGGCCAGGAAGCGCTCGCCAAGCTCATCGAGACCGGTCAGCCCGCGATGGTCCTCGTCGGACGGCCGTACAACATCCACGATGCCGGCGTGAGCCTGGCCGTCGCGCGCAAGCTACGGGACCAATACGGGGTAAACGTGCTGCCGATCGATGCGCTGCCGCTGACCGACACGGACGTGGACGACGTGTGCGACAACATGTATTGGGCGTACGGGCGGCGGATTCTGGCGGCCGGGAAGCTGGTCGCCCAGCATCCGAACCTGCACATCATTTACGTGACCAACTTCAAGTGCGGCCCGGATTCGTTTCTCAAGGGCTACATTCGGCCGGCCGCGAGCGGCAAGCCGTTCCTCGCCCTGCAGTTCGACGGCCACTCGAACGACGCCGGCATGATGACCCGTTGCGAAGCGTACCTGGACAGCAAGGGAATACTCCGATGGTGGCGAACGTGTCCGAGCAAACCGGCCGACCAGCTCTTGCCGGCCGAACCCTCTACATCCCCCAAATGTCGTACGCCGGTGCGCGGCTGATGGCCGCTGCCTTCCGGTCGATCGGCCTTGTGGCGGAGCCCACTCCGGACTCGGACAGCGAGACGCTGGAGGTCGGGGGGCTGCACAGCAGCGGCGAGGAGTGTCTGCCACACAAGATCACGCTGGGCGACTTCCTCAAGCTGTGTCGCGCGCCCGGGGCCGACCCGAAGAAGCTCGCCTTCTTCATGCCGCGGGCCCCGGGTCCGTGCCGCTTCGGGCAGTACGCCCCTTATCTCAGGCAGGTGCTGCGGGAACAGGGTTTCGGGGACGCGCTGATCGTCTCACCCTCCAGTGCCGACGCCTACGCCGGACTGGGCGTGCATGCGGGCGAGCTGATGCGCACCGCGTGGTTCGCAGTGGTCGTCGGCGACCTGGCCGCACGCTTCCTGCTCAAGACCCGGCCCTATGAGACGCACGCGGGTGACAGCGACGCCGCCTTCACCCACACCATCGACGAGCTCAGCACCGGGCTCGCCGAGCAGGGACTCAGCGCCAATGAACGCGTGGCCGGGCTCGCCCGGCTGGTCGTGCGGGCCCGCGACCGGTTCCGCGCCGTTGCGGCCCGTTACGTGCAAGGCAGACCGCTCATCGGCGTCGTGGGCGAAATCTACTGCCGACTGAACACGTTCAGCAACGAAGACGCGGTGCGGCGGATCGAGCGGCTGGGCGGCGAGTGCTGGTTGTCGGACATCTCGGAGTGGGTCTGGTACACGGACTGGTCGCGCCAATACGACTGGGTCCGCGACCACGGCCGCCTGAACAAGGGCTATCTCGCGCTCCGGACCAAGGCGCACGTGCAGCATCAGTACGAGCAGACGCTGCTCGCGCCGGTCCACGATGATTTCAAGGGTTACGAGGAGCCGCACGACATCCGCGCGGTGCTGGAGGGCTCGCAGCGCTATCTGCCAGCAACCGGGGCGCTGGGCGAGATGACCCTCAGCGTCGGCAAGGCCGTGTACCTCTACCACAAGGGCGCCGACGGCATCATCGACATCAGCCCGTTCACGTGCATGAATGGGATCGTCAGCGAGGCGGTCTATCCGGCCGTCAGCGCCGACCATGAGGGTCTACCGATCCGATCTCTGTACTTTGACAAAGTCGGCGGGCACATCGACCGCGACCTGGAGATCTTCCTGGACCTGGCCCGCGCGTACCAACGCCGCAAGCAGCACGCCCGGGTTTACCCGGATTATTTCCTGTAGCAGCCGGTCCGGCGCGGCGGCGCGCAGGGGGTCCCACGCCCCTGCGCGGCCGCGAAAATGCCTCGTGCGCACAGCCCTTCTGTGGTATACTGCGCTCATTCCGCTGAGCGGCGGTTACCGGGACAGCGCCGGCCGGCGGAGGCACGCGGGATTAACCCGCCCCGGGGTCAGATTCGCACCAGGGCGGGCATTGCTGGGCCGCTGGGGACCCGCCGACTCTCTCACGAACAAAGGCCTCACGGCGGACAAAAAACGCTTGCAGAGGTTATTGTCCCCAATTACAATAAATTTATGAAGCAGGAGTCGAGGGGTGGGCAGGTGTAACTCCTGCAAGCAATGAGGCGGTCGTTGCTTGTTTGCGTTCGACCGTGACAATCCTGGGGGCCCCGTCAGAGCGCCGGCCCGCCGCGGTGCCGGCGGCCATCGTGCAAGGCGTGGGCGAAAGTCGGAACATCATCATGAAGGAGGCTTACGATGAGAGGTGACCGGAAGCTGGTAATGATTCTGCGCACAGCCCTGTTAGTGGTTCTCCCACTGGCCGCACTCGCGGACCCGCCGCCGCAGTTCGACCTCCGCAACGTGGGCGGCGTCAACTATGTGACGTCCGTCAAAAATCAGCAGGGCGGCACGTGTTGGACACATGGGGCCATGGCCGCCATCGAGGGCAACCTGCTGATGACCGGGAACTGGGCGGCGGCCGGCGAGGCCGGCGAACCGGCCCTGGCCGAGTACCACCTCGATTGGTGGAACGGCTTCAACGAGCACAACAACGACGACATCGAGCCGCCGTACGGCGGTCTCGAAGTGCACATGGGCGGTGACTACCGCGTGACCGCGGCGTACCTGACCCGTGTCGAGGGTGCGGTCCGCGACATCGACGGCCAATCGTACGATACGCCGCCGCTGCGCTCGGCCCCGACTTTTCACTGGTACTACGTGCGCGACATCGAATGGTACGTGGCAGGGGCGGACCTGAGCAACATCAATACCATCAAGCAGAAAGTCATGGAAGAAGGCGTCATGGGCACGTGCATGGCCTATGACAGCC
Organism: uncultured Planctomycetales bacterium; assembly: GCA_964638325.1. Classification (GTDB taxonomy): domain Bacteria; phylum Planctomycetota; class Phycisphaerae; order UBA1845; family Fen-1342; genus JALHJL01. Next base: position 47,588 of record CAZWYT010000015.1, on the reverse strand, counting down.
AGTTCATGTCCAACTACATCCACTACCAACCCCCCAGCAGCACTATGCTACCCAATCACGCGGTGGCCATCATCGGCTGGGACAACAGCAAGGTTACGCAGGCCCCGCAGGGCCCAGGCGCCTGGCTGTGCAAGAACAGTTGGGGTACGAGCTGGGGCCTGGGCGGGTACTTCTGGATCTCCTACTACGACAAGTGGTGCTGCCAGGAGCCGCAGATGGGGGCGGTCTCCATGCAGGACGCCGAGCTGATGCCCTACGAACGCGTGTACTACCATGACTACCATGGCTGGCGGGACACCAAGACGGATACCAGCGAAGCCTTCAATGCCTTCGTGGCCGAGGATGACGAGTTGCTCACGGCGGTGAGCTTCTTTACCGCGGTCGACAATGTGACGTATACCGTGAAGGTCTATGGGTCCTTCCAGGGCGGCGAGCTGTCCGAGGAGCTTTCATCGCAAACCGGCTCCCAGGAGTTCACCGGCTTCCATACAGTCAACCTCGATACCCCGGTCGCGTTGACCGCCGGCGAGGATTTCTATATCTACTTGCACCTTTCGGACGGCGGCCAGCCCTACGATCGCACCTCGGATGTCCCAGTTCTGCTGGGTGCGTCGTACCGCGTGATCGTGGAGTCCTCCGCGCGCCCCGGCGAAAGCTACTTCCGAGAGGGCGGCGCGTGGCACGATCTCTACGATTGGCCCAACCCCCCGTGGACGAACACCGCGAACTTCTGCATCAAGGGACTGTCGGTCAAGACCGGCTTGGCCGTTGCCCCGGAAGAGGATTTCCTGTCCACCGGCCCCGTCGGTGGGCCGTTCTCGCCGCCCAGCAAGGAGTACGAATTCGAGAACCGTTGTTCGGCGGCCATCGAGTATCAGGTAACGCTCGGCGCGCTGTCGCAGTGGGCCACGTTGGTCGGCGCGACGACCGGCACCCTGGCGCCGGGTGAGTCCACGGCCGTGACGGTCACGATCGACGCTGATGCCCAGCAGCTTGGTGCCGGCGCTTACCTGACCGACGTGTACTTCACGAACCTCACGAATCACCTGGGCGACACCGCGCGACGAGTTGTGCTGGCGGTTGGGGAGCCGGGGCTGGCGGCCGAGTGGCCGCTGGACAGCAATCCGGGCTGGTCAACGCAGGACGCTTGGGCGTTTGGGCAGCCGACGGGCGGCGGGGGGGAATACGGCGGGCCGGATCCAACCAGCGGCCACAGCGGCCCATACGTCTACGGCTACAACCTCGCTGGTGATTATCCTAACAACCTGCCGGAACGACACCTGACCAGCACCGCCATCGACTGTTCGGACCGGTACACGACCCATCTGGTTTTCTGGCGGTGGCTGGGTGTAGAGCAGCCGACGTACGACCATGCCCGCGTGCGGGTCAGCAACAACGGCACGGACTGGGTGACGGTTTGGGAGAATCCGGTGGAAATCACGGACTCCGCCTGGCAGTACATGAACCTGGATGTCTCCGGGGTTGCGGACGGCCAGCCCACCGTTTACCTGCGCTGGACGATGGGCCCGACCGACGGCGGGTGGCGCTATTGCGGCTGGAACATTGATGACATCGAGTTGTGGGGCGTGGAAGTGGTCTCGCTCGCCGTCCCCGGCGACCTCGACTGCGACGGAACCGTGGGTTTTGCGGATATCAACCCGTTCGTGCAGTATCTGTCGGACTTCGCGGCCTGGCAGGCGACATACGCCGATTGCCCGCCGGAGAACGGCGACATCAACGGCGACGGTATCTTCCCGTCGTTCGGCGACATTAACCCATTTGTGGAATTGTTGAGCACCGGACAGGGGCCGTGCCCGTAAGAAGACGGGAAATACAAAATAAAGAATACAGAGACGCGAACCGGGTCGCGACGGGCTGCGCGGGCGACCGCTTGCTGCCACTCGCGGCTCGGAATTTGCGCTCGCTGGCGCTTCGCGTTCGGATTTAGGCATGCTGGGCGCCGCACAGCCTGCTTCGCTGGTAGCGTCGCCCCCCTGTGGGCGACGTAGCAGGGCGGCGACGCCCTCGTATTCGACGTCGGCCACGGGGGGCCGACGCTACATTTACGGCCGGGACGGAGCCCGGCCGCTACGGGCTGGACGATGGCCGACGCACTGGGTATAAGGCACGCCGTCCTGGCGCGTGCCCTGGCAGGTCGGAGAGCAGCGTTCGGGCACTCTCCGCCTTCTTGCGGTCGGTACCAACGTGCCTACGCCTGCCAGTGTCTAATAGCACGGAGCGGTCACGATGCGATCGGACACCGAGCGCCTTCAGAATACTGCCGCGACCGGTACCGCTTTGCCGGAGGTCCCGCCGCAGGATGGCACTTTGCGACCGGTCGTCGCTCCCCAGGTCTCAAGCACCGGCCCGCAGCACTCCGGCGCGCTGCATCGCCCGTTCGATACGATCCACCGCGCGGCGGTGACGGCGGCGGAAGCGTGCACCGAGCTCGAGCGCTACAAGCTCGCACTGCGAAAGTACTGCCCGGTGCAGAAGGGCCGCGCGGCCCTCCCCTGGCCCGGCCAGTGGTACTGCGCGGGTTGCGAACAGACCGTGCCGGGCGAACTGGTCTACGACGCCGCCGCCGACTCGATCTACCTGCGAACGAGCTGCCCGCGTTGCGGCGTGCAGCGCGAGCGGCACCACGACGTGCTCTTCGTGCGCAATCCGCGGCAACCCGCGCATCCCCGCCAGCCCCGGCGTACGCACGCGGGCTTTCCGATCCACCCGCTCGTCACGGAGCTGCCCAAGACGGTCGAGACGTTGTGCCCGGAATGCGCGTGCCTGATTCTCGGCCGGTACTACGTGCACGACCGCATCGTGTGGATCGAGAAGACCTGCCCCGAACACGGGTACTTCCGCGACAAGGTGAACACGGACGTCGACCTGTATCTCAAAGGAACGTGCTCGGGCTACCAGGACGAGCGCGGTGTGCATGACCCGCAGGTCACCGGCGCCGACGCGTGCCCGACGGATTGCGGCCTGTGCAACCAGCACCACAGCGCCTCGTGCCTGGCCCAGATCGACCTGACCAACCGCTGCAACCTGACCTGCCCGGTGTGCTTTGCCAGCGCCAACCAGGCCGGCTACATCGCTGAGCCGACCTATGAGATGGTGGTCGAGTACCTCCGCTCCCTGCGCAAGCAGCATCCTCATCCGGCGACGGCGATCCAGTTCACGGGCGGCGAGCCGACGCTGCACCCCGACTTCTTCCGCATCGTCAAGACGGCCAGCGAGCTGGGCTTCTCGCACATTCAGATCGCGACGAACGGCCTGCGCATCGCCGACCCGGATTTCGCGGCCCGGGCCGTCGAAGCCGGCCTGCACACGCTCTACCTGCAGTTCGACGGCCTGGACGACAGGCAGTACGAGCAGCTCCGCGCGGTGCCGCTGCTGGAAAAGAAGCTCCGCGTGGTCGAGAACTGCCGGCGCACGGGCATGAAGATTTGCCTGGTGCCGACGATCGTCAAGACCGTCAACGACGACCAGGTGCCGCAGATCTTCAGCTTCGCCGTCGAGAATGCGGACGTGATCAGCGCGATCTCCTACCAGCCGGTGGCGTTTACGGGGCGCATCAGCCACGAGGAGCGGATGCAGAAACGTTACACGCTCGGTGATTTGGCGCACGACCTGGCGGCCTGCAGCGGGGCCGATCTAAAGCGCGATTTCTTCCCGCTGAGCTTCATGACGCCGCTATCGCGGATCATGCAGACGATCGACGGCAAGCCGAAGATTCGCACGAGCTGCCACTCCGACTGTGCCTTCGGGACGTATTTCTTCGTGACGCCTGATCGGCAGGCGATCCCGGTCCCGAAGCTGTTCGACATCGCCCGGCTGATGAACGGCTTCAACGAGTTGGCCGCCCGCATTGAGAAGCAGCGCCCCGACGCGCTGGCGAACTGGAAGGACAAGCTGGACATCGTGCTCACCTTCCTGGGCAGCTACCGCTGGTCCGAGCGCGACTTCCGCGTGACGCCGCTGCGGTTCGTGCGCGCCCTCCGCGGAATGACCAACAAAGCGGTCGGGCGCGGCGGGCCTGGGCAAAAAACGTACCGCACGCTGATGGCGGCCGGTATGCACTTCATGGACCGCTACAACTTCGACACGGAGCGCATCCGCCGCTGCGTGATCCTCTACAGCACGCCGGACGGCATGTACCCCTTCTGCACGATCAACGGCGGCCCGACGTATCGCCCGTACCTCGAGCAGATGATCGCCCGGCCGCTGCCGTAGCTGGCCAAACCCGGTGGAGCAGGAAGGGGGTGTATCGTGCGCGCACGACCTCGCCAAATGTTGAATAGTCCGGCCCCCGCAGTCGTTATACTTATGGATGAGTTACTGGACGCCTCGCGGAGGTGGACGATGAGAACCACACGATTATCCCGACTCCTCGGCGCGATGGTCTTTGCTGGGCTGATGCACGCCGTCGCGGTCGCCCCGGCTCAGGACCTTCCCAGAATCGTGACATCTACGGAAGTGCCGGACAATTTCGCGGAGCTGCCGCCGGCGCTGGATGACCTCGCGCGGGCCACGAGCCCGTCCGCAGCCGTCGAGGCCTACGCCCGTGCGCACCTGGCCGCACCCGACAACCTGCTGGTTGAGCAGGTATATGTTCGACGGATGGTCGAGCTCGGCGCGCCCGACATGTGCGCCGCCCAGGCGCAGAACCTCGTGAGACGCGAGCCCGATAACGGGCTGGCGTGGGCCGTGGTGGCCTTCAACGCGGCCCGCGACGAGGACTACACCACCGCCCTGACGTGCATCGTTAAGGCGGTACGCTGCGAACCGCGGGACCCGTTCGTGCAGCGGACAGCGGGGCAGTTACTGGCGTGGTACGACACACAGGCGGATCCACTGCGCCTGCCCGCTGACTTGCGGAACGCACTCCGCCAAACTCGCCGGGACCTCGCCGGGCGGTCCGAGTACCACGCCGCCTACCGGGAGGCGCGCGCGTTCTACGAGCAGGGCCAAAACGCCCCCGACTCCGCAGAGGCCGAGTCGCTACCCGGCCCCAGCGAGACGACGGTCGCGCCGTACCTGGGTGGCCCGGGGTACGTCGATTACGGCTATGACTACGTGTACCGGCCATACCAACGCATCTATGTGGACTATTCAAGGCCCTTCGGCACATATTCCTGGTTCCCGACCGGGACCTGCGTGATCCTGCCGCGCCAACGCGACCACGGCCGGCGCTACCACCGGGACATCTTCGACCGCACGTGCTTCCCGCGGCGTTACGATGTCGTCCGCCGTGACGGGCATCGTGCTGATCTCGGGCCCGCGCCCCGCAGGGGTTCCGACGGACACGTCGGCCCCGCGCACCGCGGCGGCTTGGACACCCCGACGCCGCGACCGCACCGCGCAGATGTACCAGGCGCCAAGCCTTCCCCTCTACCGGGGCTCAAGCCCCCCGCCACTCCAGGCCTGAAGCCCCCGAGCACGCCGGGCCTGAAGCCCCCCAGCGCTCCGGGCGTAAAGCCGGCCAGCACGCCGGGCCTGAAGGCGCCCGCGCCACCGAACCGCAATCCTGCGCCGCGAGCCGCGGCCGGCAACCAACCCCATCGCGTCGTCCGACCGGTCGCGCCTCCGCCTGCGCGCCCAGCGCCGAGATCCGGCGGCAGACCAAACCCCAGCCCGCGCGGCAGGTAGGCGCCCGGCAGTTCCCAGGGGCAGCATCCCGTGTGGTTGGCAACCCCGTGACCAGCCCACATAATGCCGCACGTGCCGCACATGGGGCACGCGTGAACGGCGCCGACCAGCGTTTGCCGCCGTCAGGAGACCAACGGCCGGATAGCGGCCAATCTGCACCGACGAGGAGGCCCGTGATGAAAGGCGACCCGAAGCTGCTGGACACACTGAACGACCTGCTGGCCGAGGAGCTGGCCGCGATCAACCAATACATGGTGCACTCGGAGATGTGCGCCAACTGGGGCTATGAGCGGCTGCATGAGCGGATCGAGCAACGGGCCGTCCAGGAAATGAAGCACGCCGAGACGTTGATCGGGCGGATCCTCTTCCTGGAGGGCCTGCCGAAGGTGGACCAGCTCAACAAGATCAAGATCGGCCCGGACGTCGCCAAGCAGCTCGCGAACGACCTGCTCGCCGAATACGGGGCGGCGAAGGCATACAACGCGGCGGTCAAGCTGGCGGACCAGGTCAAGGACGCGCCCACGCGGAACCTGCTGGAGCAGATTGCCCGCGACGAGGACGCCCACATCGACTGGCTGGAGGAGCAGCAGGACCAGATCAAGCAGATGGGGCTGGAGCTGTACCTGTCCGTCCAGACGCAGGAGAAGTAGCGGCGCCGCTCATCGCCCCGCGAAGCAACGGAAGATGCGGATAGACGGAAACTGGGGATAAGTCCAACTTATCCCCATTTTCCCATTTTCGAGCGAGCGAAGTCATGGACGTGTTCGAAGCTATCGCCAAGCGCCACAGCTACCGCGGTCCTTTTCGCGCGCAGCCCGTGCCGCGCGAAGACCTGCGCCGGATCGTACAAGCCGGCGTGCACGCCCCGTCTGGCAAGAACATGCAGACCACGACGTTCGTCATCGTCGACGACCGCGAGCTCGTGCGGCAGATCGGGGCGCTGCACACGACCAACCCAGCCGTGCAGACAGCCCAGGCCCTAATCGCCTGCATCGTCGACCGCCAGCCCGCACCCGTCTACGAGGGCCACAGCTTCCAGATCGAAGACTGCGCAGCGGCCGTGGAGAACATGCTGCTGGCGATCACTGCCCTGGGCTACGCCGCCGTCTGGATCGACGGGTGGTTGCGCATCGAGAACCGCGCTGCCATCATCGGCCAGATGCTTGGCCTCGCGGAGGGCAAGATCATCCGCGTGCTCCTGCCCATAGGCGTGCCGGCGGAGACCTGGGCACAGAAAGAGAAGCGGCCGTTTGACGAGCGCGCGTGGTTCAACCGCTACAACGGCTGACCCCGCTTCGCGCGACTCCTACGGCTGGCGTGCCACAGCAGGTCGCGTCGGTTCGCGACCTGCCCTACCAGCTTCTTCCGCCACCTTTTTCCGTGAGCCCGACCCTTGTATAGTGATGCACGGGGCCATGCCCGGTCAGGCGTCGACCCGCCCTACCGCGACGCGCCGTGTTGCCCTGGCCCACGGCCTCAAGGAAGCCGCATGTCGCGCGAGACCGCGCTGGCTGGGACACTCGCCTTGCTGGCCGCGACCTTCATCGCGTACATCCCCGCCCTGAGCGCCGGCTTCATCTGGGACGACGACGCGTACGTCACCGAGAACTCGACCCTCCGCACCGCCGACGGCTTACGCCGCATCTGGACCGAGCCCGGCGCCGTCCCGCAGTACTACCCGCTGGCGCACACGACCTTCTGGCTGGAGTACCACGCCTGGGGCCTCAAGGCCGCCGGGTACCACCTCGTCAACGTCCTCCTGCACGGAACCAACGCCGTCCTGGTCTGGCTGGTGGTCCGGCGACTGGCGCTGCCGGGGGCCTGGGTCGTCGCGGCCGTCTTCGCGCTGCACCCCGTACACGTGGAATCGGTGGTGTGGATCACCGAGCGGAAGAATACGCTCTCGGGGCTCTTCTACCTGCTGGCGCTGTTGGCGTACTTCCGCTTTCGCCCGCTGGCTCAGGCGTCAAACGCGCGACAACCGCGCGCAGGGCTGTTCTACGGGCTCGCGCTACTCGCCTACCTGGCCGCGCTGGTCAGCAAGACGGTCGCCTGCTCGCTGCCGGCGGCCGTGCTCTTGCTGACGTGGTGGCAGCGCGGCCGCCTGGCCAGGCGCGACGTCGTCCCCTTGACTCCGTTCTTCGCCTGCGGCGCTGGTTTCGGCCTACTGACAATCCGCATGGAGCTCCACCATGTCGGCGCCATGGGAGCAGAATGGGCGCTCTCCCTCCTCGACCGCGTGTTGATCGCCGGCCGGGCTCCGTGGTTCTATGCTGGCAAGCTCCTCTGGCCGGCCAAGCTGGCCTTCATCTACGATCGCTGGGTCATCGACTCCACCCAGGCCTGGCAGTACGTCTTCCCACTCGCCGCGCTGGCCTTGGTGCTGACGCTGTGGTTGTTGCGCCGCCGCCTGGGCCGCGGGCCACTCGTCGCCGCCCTCTTCTTCGGCGGGACCCTGTTTCCGGCCCTCGGCTTCATCAACGTCTATCCCATGCGTTACTCCTTCGTGGCCGACCACTTCCAGTACCTGGCCAGCCTGGGCGTGATCACGCTGCTGATCGCCACGGCGGCGACCTGGCTCCGACACCCCCGCTGGGGTCGGCGGGCGGCACCGGTTCTGGGGGTCGCGCTGCTGCTGGTGTTCGGCGCGCGCGTCTGGCAACAGGGCCGCATCTACGACAACTTGGAAACCTTGTGGCGCGACACCCTCGCCAAGAGTCCGACCGCGTACATCGCCTCCAACAACCTCGGCGTCGAGCTCGACCGGCAGGGCCGCAGCCAGGAGGCCATCCCCTACCTCGAAACTGCGCTACGCCAGCGCTCCGACGACGTCGCGTGCCGTAACAACCTGGCCAACGCCTACGGCCACGCCGGCCGTACCGCCGACGCGCTCCAGGAGTATGCGGTCGCCCTCGAGCAGGAACCGAACAACCCGCTGACGCATTTCAACGCGGGCACGATGTGCCTGCAGGTTGGCCGGCTCGATGACGGAGTCCGCCACCTCACGCAGGCCGTGCGCCTGCGGGCTCGGCACGGCGGGGCGCGTAACAACCTGACGCAGGCCGTCCTCCAGTACGCCGGCAAACTGCTGGCTGAGGACCGCGCCGCCCAGGCCGTCGCCGTGCTCAGCGATGCGCTTCAAGACTTGCCCGCGGCGGTCCCGGTGCGCCTGCTGCTGGCGCAGACCCTCGGGGAAAGCGGACAGTCGCGCGCGGCGATCGCCCGCTACCGCGAGTGTCTGACGACCCAACCGGACCTCGTCGAGGCCCTCAACGGACTGGCCTGGTTCCTCGCTACCGACCCCGATCCGGCAGTTCGCCGCGGCCAGGAAGCCCTGACCCTGGCGGAACGTGCTGCGCAACTGACGAGTTCTGAGGATCCCGGCGTGCAGGACACGCTGGCGGCCGCATTGGCCGAGGTGGGTCAGTTCGGCCGCGCCGTGGAGGTTGCACGCCAGGCGCGTACGCTGGCCGAACGTCTCGGCGCGTCGTCGCTCGTCACCGAGCTGGATGAACGCATCCGGCTTTACGCGGCACAGACCCCCTACCATGCCCCGGCGCAACCGCTGCCCACCGCGTCGGCGGCACAGCCGGGCGATCCGACGTCCGGGCGTGCGCCTGACGCGGCGCTGCCGACTGAGGGTCCGGAGCGCCAATGACGGATCCTGGTCCCCGCGCTTGGGCTCAGGGCCGGTTTCAGGGGCGCGGACTTCCCTGTGCCGATCTAGGGGCCCTCACCCGCAGGCGTCCGCCCCTCTGCCTTGATTTGCCGATGCAGCTTGAACAGCTCCTTGAACGCCCGCAAGATGACCTTGACGTTGGCGCCCGTCTGCGAACCGGCCGTCCGCGGATAGTGGTGCACGCCAAGCTGCGCAATCGAGCAGCCCAGGTTCCGCGCCTTGGCGAGCATCTCCGTGTCGATGAGCGCCCCCCGGCTCTTCATCTCAATCTGCTCGATGAAGCTCCGCGGATAGATCTTAAACGCACAGTCGATGTCCTTCAGGCCGAGCCCGAACAGCAGGTTGACCAGCGCTGACCACGCCCAGGCGTTGACCTTCCGCATGAGCGAGTCTTTACGGTCCAACCGGTAGCACGAGACGATGTCGTGCGTCTCCAGCAGCGGCAACAGCTTCGGAATCTCGTTGAAGTCAAACTGCCCGTCGCCGTCCGTGTAGAAGATCCAGTTCTTTCGGGCCTCACGAAACCCGCGCGCCAGCGCGCCGCCGTAGCCGAGATTCGGGTTGTTGTGCACCGCCCGCACGCCGGGAATCTCCGCGACCAGACGCTCCGCGATATCCCCCGTGCGGTCGCGGCTCCCGTCGTTGACGATCAAGACCTCGAAATCGTCGGCGATCCGGCGCGCCGTTTCCACCGCGGCACGCGTCACACGCTCGACGTTCGCCTCCTCGTTGTAGCAGGGGAAGAGGATCGTCAACGAAAACGGCTTCAGCGGCGGTTTTTCCATAGCGGCTCGATTGTAGGACACCGGCATTCGCCCGGCAACGCGACGCCTTGCCGCGTCGCAATCGCGGCCCTAAGCTGATCGTCATGGACGCCGATCGTGGCACACTGGTTTCCATGCTGCGCGAGTGGTTGCGCAGCGAGCGCCGCCTCGGGGTTTCGCACTGGGCGATCTCGCCCGCAGCGCCGCGTGCGACGGTGCCCGCGACAACGCCGCCTGCGACCGCATCTCACCAACGCGCACGGCCAAGCACGGCACCCGCCCCCGCCGCCCCGCCACGCAATACCGCAGCCGCTCAGAGTAGGCCGCACCCCATCCCGGCTTACACGCCCGCCGCTGCGACGCCCGAGCTGTTTGCCCACGATCCGACCCTGCCGCCGGTGTGCACGCACGAACTGCCGCGCGCCGCGGCCGCCACCGCGTTGGCCCAACTCGATGCCGGCCACGTGTGCGGCTGCAAGAAATGCCGGCTACACGCCGGCCGTACGCAAACGGTCTTCGGAGTCGGCAACCCGCGGCCGGAGCTGGTCTTCGTCGGCGAGGGTCCCGGGGCCGACGAAGATGCACAAGGAGAGCCGTTCGTCGGCCGCGCCGGCCAGCTTCTGACGCGCATGATTGCGGCGATGACGCTGACGCGGGAGCAGGTCTACATCTGCAATGTCGTGAAGTGCCGGCCCCCGGAGAACCGCACCCCCAGCGACGACGAAATGGCGACGTGCAGCCCGTATCTGTTTCGGCAGCTCGCCATCCTGCGTCCGCGGATTATCGTCGCCCTGGGTCGCCCGGCCACGCAGACCCTCCTGGTGACCAAGCTCGCCATCACAAAACTCCGCGGCCAATTCTACGACTTTCCGCCGCCGGCCCTGGCCCACTTGGGCCTGCCGCCAGCCAAGCTCCTGCCGACCTACCACCCGGCGTACCTGCTGCGTAACCCGGCCAGCAAGTCCGAGGCATGGGAGGACTTGCAGCAGGTGATGCACTTCCTGGGGCTGAAGGCGCCGCGGCGTAAGTAACCCCCAAAATACGGGTATTCACCCGTAGCGGCGGACCGACGCCGGCGTATGCTCTCGGTGCCTGCCGGTACCGGCAATCGCCTTAGGGCCTTGGGCGACATGGCCACCGGCGCGATCGCACGCACCGGGATGAGATGTCACGCAGCAACATGAGCACGGACGCAACGGTCTACCTGATGAGCCGCTCGGCCCTCGACCGCCTGGCGTACCGGCATCTCCTGACAGACGAGGTCGGTCTACACGTCGCGGCAGATTCCGACTTTCAGCCCACGGCCGTGTGGGCCGCGCTGCGTTGCCGGCCGGACCTGATTCTCGCGAACGCAGACGCCCCGCTCCCCGACGTCATCGACGCCCTCCAGATGATCGCCCGGCTGTGTCCCGAGGCTTGGATCGTCGCCATGAGTGCGGCCGTCGAGCCCAAGGAGGTCGAAGCCTGGGGCCGCTGCCCCCTGCAGGGCTACGTCGTGAAAGACGGCGGACTCGATGAGCTGCGCACGGCCACAACCACCATCCTGGCCGGCCGACAGTACTTCAGCCCGGGCACGCGCGAGCCTTTCCTTCGCGGCGCGGTACGGACGAAAGGTACCCTCCGGCTCTCCCAGCGCGAAGCCGAGTTGCTGCCACTGCTGGCCCGCGGCCTCACCCTCCGGGACGCCGCCGCGCAAATGGCCATCAGCTACAAGACCGCGGACTCGTACCGGAGCAATCTGCTGCGCAAACTGGGGATCAGCGACCGCGTCGAGCTGGCCCGCTATGCGATCCGGCAGCGGATCATCGATCCATAACGGCACCGGCCCGGGGAGAGCCCCGGGGGAGTGCCCGCGGGCGGCCGGTCCTGGACCGGCCGCCCCGCGCCACTTGTCGCTGTGCACCGCCCGCGCTATAGTACCGGGCGCGATTGGGCAGCGCCGGTCGTAGCGGCCGACCTCCCGGTCGGCCGGTCCGCGGCGTCCGCCGGCCGAGCAGGAGCTCGGCCGCTACAACGCGCGCGGCAAGTTTGGGCACATTCATGTAGGATACCCCCAGCGGCGCGTTCAACCACTGCGATGCGCATGGCTAAGAGAAAGAAGGAGGCGGCCTTGTCACACGCCAAACCCAGGAAGTACCTCTTTACGTCCGAGTCCGTCAGCATAGGCCACCCCGACAAGGTCGCCGACCAGATCTCTGACGCCATCCTGGATGCGATGCTGACTCAGGACCCGCACTCACGCGTCGCGCTGGAAACCCTCGTATCCACCGGCATGGCCATCGTCGCCGGCGAAGTCACCACCCGCGCCTACGTCGAAATCCCCGACGTCGTCCGCGAGACGATCAAGGAGATCGGCTATACGTCCGGCGACATGGCCTTCGACTGCGAGTCCTGCGCCGTCCTGACCTCGATCAAACGCCAGTCGCCGGACATCGCCATGGGCGTCGATCGGGACGGGGCCGGCGATCAAGGCATGATGTTCGGCTTCGCCTGCCGCGAGACCCCGCAGCTCATGCCGCTCCCGATCTACCTGGCCCACCGCTTGATGGAGCATCACGTCGGCGTGCGGCGCGAGGAGATCATTCCAGGTCTGCGGCCCGACGCGAAGTCGCAGGTCACCATCGAGTACGAAGGCGTCAAACCCGTGCGCGTCGACACGGTCGTGGTCTCCACCCAACACACGCCGGCGTGGAACGACCGCCAGCGCGAGCTCGCCCAAGCCGTCGCCGCCGAGATCGTTAAGCCCGTCCTCGGCGATTGGTGGAACCCAAAGATTACCGTCCACGTCAACCCCACCGGCCGGTTCGAGATCGGCGGCCCCCACGGCGACACGGGCGTGACCGGGCGGAAGATCATCGTCGATACCTATGGTGGGCGCGGCCGTCACGGCGGCGGGGCGTTCTCCGGCAAGGACCCGACCAAGGTCGATCGCTCGGGGGCCTACATGGCCCGCTACATCGCCAAGAACATCGTCGCCGCCGGCCTGGCGGACATTTGCGAGGTCCAGCTCTCCTACGCGATCGGCATCGCCGAACCCACCAGCGTCTACGTGACCACCGAGGGCACGGGCAAGATCGACGAGGACAAGCTCGGTGCGCTGGTCCGCGAGCATTTCCCGCTTACCCCGCGGGCCATGATCGAGTACCTGAACCTGCGCCGGCCGATTTATCGCGAGACCGCCCGCCACGGGCACTTCGGCCGCGAGCTGCCGGGCTTCACGTGGGAAAAGACAGACAAGGCAGCGGTGTTACGAAGGGCCGTCGGCGGGTAGAATCTAGGGGTCGCTAGCAGTGGCCCTGGCCGGCGGGGACCAGCGCGTGGCGTCCGTCCCGCAGGCTTGGCCGACGAGGGAATCGGCATGCCGGTGTCGTACGAAGATCCAGCCGCGACTCTCCGCGAGCTCACCACGCGAATCCACGCGATCCGCGACTCCCTTTGACCTGCCGGCCAAGACGGCCCGGCTCGATCAGCTCTCCGCCCGCATGGCGCAACCCGCTTTCTGGGGCAACCAGGAGGCCGCGCGGCAGGTCGTGACCGAGCTGAAGGCGCTCCGCGCCCAGATCGAGCCCCTCCAGGAGGTGCTCCGCCGCACCGATGACGCCCACGTTCTGGTCGAGCTGGCCGCCGAGCAGAGCGACGACGAATCGCGCTCCGAGTTGCAGCGCGAGCTCGAGCTCATCACGCGCAAGACGGACCAGCTCGAGCTGCTCACGCTCCTCTCCGGCGAGAACGACCAGCGCAACTGCTTCTTCAGCATTCAAGCCGGGGCCGGCGGCGTCGACGCCTGCGATTTCGCCGAGATGCTCCTGCGCATGTACCTGATGTACTTCGAGTCCGCGGGCTTCAAGACCTCCGAAGTCGACCGTCGCCTGGGCGAGGAAGCCGGCATCCAGTCGGTGACCCTGTTTATCGAAGCGCCGTACGCGTACGGCTACCTGGCGTGCGAGGTCGGCGTGCACCGGCTGGTGCGGCTCAGCCCATACAATGCGCAAAACAAGCGGCAGACTTCGTTCGTCGCCGTCGATTGCCTGCCCGAGTTCGAAGAGACGCAGATCACGCTCGCCGAAGCCGACCTCGACATCGAGTTCTTCCGCCGTGCGTCCGGCGCGGGCGGGCAGAACGTCAACAAGGTCGCCACGGCGGTACGTGTCCGCCACAAGCCGACGGGGATCATGGTCGAATGTGTGAACGAGCGGAGCCAGGCCCAGAACAAGCGCGTGGCCCTCAGTTTGCTCTTGTCGCGGCTCGAGCAAATCGAGCAGGCCAAGCAGGATGCCGAGCTGGCCAAGCTGTACAGCGAGAAAGGCGAGATCGCCTGGGGGCACCAGATCCGCAGCTACGTCATCCACGGGTCCACCATCCACGTGAAGGACCACCGGACCAATCTGGCCATCCCCGACACGCAACGCGTGCTCAACGGCGACATCCACCCCTTCATCGACGCACGCCTCCGCCAGCGCCTCAAGACCGGCAAGTAGCGCGCGGCAACGGGCGGTCGTGGCATCGGGCCCCGTCGCAGAATAAGGGCCGGCCGGACGCGAATACCCCTGCGAAGTTCGACGCCACTGCGCGCCGGCGGTACCGCGCGTGGCCGACGACCCGAACCGCGACCGTAAGGGAGCGGCCCGAGGCGGCAGAATCGCCCAACGTAACTTAAAATGGCGGCGGCCTGAACCACCGCCCAGCGTTTGACAAGCGCCACAACCAGGGCATCGCGTGCTCTATCCGTCGGCACAACTTCTGCTTGCCTCCACCCTGCTGCTCGCCAGTGGCGGCGAAGTCGCGGGCCCGTGCATCGTGTTTGTCGTGCTGCCGGCCATCCAGGCCATCATCTGCTGGCAGCTCGCCGACGCCTTCCACTGTATCCCCCCGCGGTACCGCTTCCAGGAACCCAACATGGTGTGGCTCCTGATGGTGCCGCTGTTCAACCTGTATTGGAACTTCAAGGTCGTCCCGGTCCTCGCCGAGTCCTTTCAGCTCTACTTCTACTCCCGCGGGATCGCCGACGTGGAAGACTGCGGCGAGCGGTTCGCGCGCTGGTACTGCTACCTCGCCCTTACCTGGGTCATTCCCTGCGTCAACTTCGTAACGGGCATCGCCGGACTGGTCGTCGTGATCCGGTTCCTCATCGAGGCGGACCGGCTGAAGAAGCGTATCCTGGCGGTCGAGGTTCGCTAGGCGAAAAAAGGTGTCAGGAACCTTTTGTGCCCAGCACCCAAAGGGCCGCTCCGCGGCAAAAGGTTCCTGACACCTTTTTTCGCCGGACCGCGCCCCCCAAGTGTCCGCTACCTGCGCCGGCGCAGTTCTCGGTCCATGTCGCGTTTGTCGGACCGCCGCTTGAGTTCGGCGCGTTTATCGGCGTGCGTCTTGCCGCGCGCCAGCGCCAGACCCACCTTGACCTTGCCCTTCTCGTTGAAGTGCAGCGACAGCGGCACGATCGTCAGCCCGCGCTGCGTGACCTTGCCTTGCCACTTGTGAAGCTCCCGGCGATGTAGCAGCAGCTTGCGTTCCCGCGTGGGCTTATGCTGCGCATAACCTGCCATCGGATAAGGAGATATGTTGCAGTCGATCAGAAACATCTCCCCCGCGCGGATGAACGCGTACGCCTCGTCCAGCGATGCCTGCCCGGACCGCAGGCTCTTCACCTCGCTGCCCGTGAGCGCAATCCCCGCCTCCAGCGTCTCCAGCACCTCGAAGTTGTACCGGACCTTCTTGTTGACGATCCTGGGGGCCGGCGGTGGACCTTTGGCCATCTTGCCGCTAAATTTAAGCGGGCAGGTGTTTTGGTGCAACTCCGTGCCCCTGGCCCAGTACAAGGTGATGTAACGTGGGTGCAATGAGGCCTGAGGCGGCAAAGGCGGCCATGCCCCGCAGTGAAGAAACGCGCCTGATCAACCGCGCGAAGCGTGGCAGCGCCGACGCTTTCCGCACCCTCGTCGACCTGTACAAGGAGCGCTTGTTCGCCTTCGTCTGGCGGATGGTCCGCGACCACCACGAGGCGGAGGACATCTCCCAGACGACGTTCGTCAAAGCGTATGAGGCTTTGGACAGTTACTCGGAGAAGTACGCATTCAGCACCTGGCTTTTTACGATCGGATATCGCCTGTGCCTGAACTCGCTGCGCCGCCGGAAGGCCTACGCGGGCGACGTGGACTTCTCCCGCGTCGGACGGGCGGAAGCCGACGCCCCGCGGGCGCTGGCCAACAGCGAGGAGGCCCATCGCTTGCGGGACGCGATCTGGGCCGCGGTCGAGCAGCTCAAGGCGCCGCAGAGATCGTCGGTGCTGCTGTTTTACCGCGAGGGCAAGAGCTGCGAGGAAATCGGCCGGGTGCTCAACATGCCGACCGTGACCGTGAAGAGTCACCTGCACCGTGCGCGGGCCAAGCTGCGCGCGGCGCTCAGTGCAGAGCTGGTGGACGACTGGATGGCGCTCGATTTCCTGAGCGATTCGCACTACGCGTGAGCCCGTCATGAACTGCTGCGAATGCGAGCAACTCTTTGACGCCTACCTCGACGGCCACCTCGCTGGGTCGTTGCGGCTCGAGTTCGATGCGCACCGCCTGCGCTGTCGCCGTTGCCAGCAGACCCTGGCCATGCTGGAAACCATCGGGCACGTAATCGCCTCCGATGCGCATGTGCCCGAGCTGCCGACCACCTTTACGGACCGCGTCTTGCGGGACATCGCCCGGCCGCGGGGCGGCGTGCTGCGCTTCCCGCGCACCCGTGTCGCGATCGTCACCGCCGCACTGGCCCAGGCGGCGGCCGTGCTTGCCATTGCCGTCTTGTGGAACACGCGTCCGGCCGCTAGCGCCCCATCCGCCGCTGCACCGGCCTTGGCCAGCGTGACCGACGACGCGGAGTCCCTGGACCCGGCGTACAACGCCGTCCTCGGCGTGATCGTCGAAGGGGTCGAGGATCGCCTGTGGGCGATGCACGCGGCGGGCAGCAAGCTGACGTCCGAGGTGAAGAACCTGGCGCGTTACCTCGACATCTCGCTGCCGGAGGACGTGGCCCGCGAGTCCTCCAAGATCGCCGGGGTCAACCCCTGGCAGGCGTTCTGGGGCACCCTCGGCCCCAACGAAGAAGAGCCCGAGCCCACGCCCTCGGCCGACGACGTGCACTCGATCTAGTCGCGACCGAGTTTCCGTAACTACATGCAGTACCCGTTGATCTGGTGAGCCAACTCTCCACCATCTTGAATTCGGTATCGGACACGGTGCCCGGCATGCGCCGGCTGGCCGTCGTCGCGGCGATGCTCTTCACTGCCATCGCGGCGACGCGCGCCGACGAGTCGCTGGCCCGCGCTGTTCCAGCCGACGTCGGACTGTTCGTCGAGCTGCGCCAGGCCGACGACCTTCTCATTCAGCTTGTCGAGCCGCAACTGTGGCTGACCCTCGCCGAGCTCGCCGGCCAGCCGGCCTCGCTGAAGGAAACGGAGGCCTGGCGGCGGCGCGTCGAACAAACGGTGAGAATGCCGCCCGCGGAAGCGATCCGCACGCTGTTCTCGGAGCGCGTCGCCTTCGTCGCCGAAGGCCCGCGCAACACCCAGGACGCGATCGTCCTCTGCCGTTTCACCGGCGACAAACGGCCCTTGCTCCGCCGCTGGCAGGCCCGTCCCCTGCCGACGACCGGGCGGACGGCGGTGTACCGCCTGCCCAACAACGTCGGGCTCGCCGTCCATGATGACCTGCTCGTGTTCGGGGACCAACTCACGCGCGGATTGTTCGATCGCATTCTCACGCAGCTCGACGGCGAAGCCCCGCCAACGCTCGCCGAGGATGCAACCTACCAGCGGCTCTTCGCGCGCGTGCCCAACGACCCCGATGGCGTTTTTTTCCTGCGCCTGGACCACCCGGTGCCGGCGACCGCGCCCACCTCCCGCAGTGTCGTGCACCCGCCGCTACCCGAGCTGCCGCAGCTTCTGCGCGGCTCATCCAACATGTTGCTGGCCCTCCACCGCGCGGACCACGTGCTGCACATCAGCGTCGTCGGCGACGCCCCCGGGTCTGCACCGCCGCGCGATGGTTCCCTCATCGACCTCGTCGCCGCGCTGCCGCAACAGACGCTGGTCGCGTGGGCCGGTCACGTGGACTACCCGAGCCTCGTGCAGCTCATCGCCAACCTGCCCGAACGCAGCGTCTTTCGCGTGGCGTACCAGCTTCACGAGCAGGCCGGGACCGTCCCGCATCTGCTCGCGGCCCTGAGCTCGGCGACTTGCGTCGCGCTCGGGACGGTGATGCCCGAGAACCGCGCCCTCCCGGCACCTCCCGTCCCAGCACTGGCGCTGCTTATCGCCGTGCGCGACCCGGAGACCGCGCTCACCGAATGGACGAACCTGTTCCACACCACGCTGGACTTGTACCAGCTCCTGTCGCTCAAGCTCGCGGTTCCGCACACCCTGCCCCCGATCACCCAACTGACCGTCGCCGACACCGACGCGGAGCAACTCGATCTCAGTGCCCTGCTGAGCGATCAACCCGCGCAAACCCCGTTGGGTGAGCTCCACTTGACTTGGGCCATCGACGACGGCGTTCTCATCATTGCCTCGCACACCGATTGGCTGCGTCAGATTCTCGAAGCACGCCACGCCGCGGCGCCCCGGCTCGCCTCGGTGCTCGACCGTTCCGACCCGCCCACGCTGCAGCCGCCCGAGACCGTGCTCGTCGGCCAGACCGGCGCCCTCGCCGACTTCGGCACCTTCTGGCTGCGCTTCTGTGAGCGGTTCGCACCCGACGTTCTTACGGAGAGCTGGTGGCGGAAGTACCAGCCCGGCGGCGACATCCGCCTGGGAGCCCAGGTGACCGTCGACCCCGAGCGTCCGCGCCTGCACGTCCGCACCGTCACTCCCGACACGCCGGCGGACGGCATACTGCGGCCCGGCGATGAAATCCTCGGCTGCAACCGCCGACGCTTCACGACGTCACAGCCCGTGGAGGAGGTCCAGGAAGGTCTGCAGGCCCGGCCCTACGCGCGCTGGATCGACTTGCTGATCGAGCGCGACCGTGTGGTCCGCGTGAAACGAATCCCCCTGCCCTTTGTCGATCCCGTGGAAATCGTCCGGCAGGTGACCGCCATCGGCCGGCTCGTCCAGCGCGTCGTGTACGTCGAGGACGCTCCTGACGCCGCCGGCACGCGCGGCTCGCTGACCCTCGAGCTGCGCACCGATCCGCGGCCGCAGTTCGACTTCCCGCCGCCGCCCGTCAGCCAGCCGACCACGACTCCGGCGCCCGCCCCCGCGTCTCAGCCGCAGCAGGTTCAGTAGTCAGGACGGCGGGGCGTGGTCGGCCTCACTTCGCCGACACCGCCACGATGAGCTGGTCCCCCCCATCCAGCGCCATCCCGCCAAAGAGCTGGAACTGCCCGGACTTCACGGTCACGGTGGTGTTCAGCTTGCGGTCCTTGCCCTTAAGAACCTCCACCTGGAACTGCACTTTCTTGCCGTCGTTAGTCTTGGGCGTCACGTTCGCCTGATACCCGCCGGGCAGCGCCGTGCTGTAGGCCTTCCCCAGGGCCGCACTGCCCGACGCCTTCTGTTCCAGCTTGAACCCTGTGAACTTGAAGTCCTTCTTGAGCTTGTCCGCAAGGTCGCGCAGCTCCGGCGAGATGTCCTTGTTCTTCGTCGTGGCCCGAATCGCCCAGACCTGAATGTCCGCCGACTTACGTTCCGGCTTCTGCTGCCCGACGCAAATCGCCGTCCCCGCCAGACTCAGCACCAGTGCCGTCACTACAGACAGTCGCAGCTTGGACATGCTTGTTCCTCCATGCGTCCGGCTCGCCCGCGCCTGGCATGCACCGGCATTCAGCCCTGGTCCTCCAGAACCCAGATCACCTCAATCGCATTCTCGCCGCCCGCGGACACCACGAACGACGTCGCCCCCTCCGACACTTCCAGTCCGTCGATCTCGACGTGGGTCGCCAACTCGAACGGCCACTCCTCCGGCGGAGCGGGCTTCAGCGTCCAGAATACGGTGAGCAGAATGCACGCGGCCGCAGCCGCGAGCGGCTTCCAAAAGCGCAGGATCCAAGGCGCCCCGGCCCGGCCGACGCGGCGCATCCTGGCCGGTGCGGCGGCGTCGATCCGCTCCCAAACGTCCTGCCACACGCGCGGTGCCGGCGGGCTCCGCTGGTCAAGCGCCACCAGCGAATCCGCCAGTGACGAACCCAGCTCCGGCTTCTCATCCGCCAGCCGCGCCGCAACCGCCGGTTCGTCGTTCAGCACCCGTTCGAGGCGGCCAACCTGCTCCGGCGTCAGCGCATCCCAATCGCCGGCCGCGGCCGCCCACAGGGCAGCATCCAAACTGTCGCGCGACTGGCTCATCACGTCTCCGACCTGGCGCACCTGTCGGCGCGCCGCAACGCCCGTGTACCTATCGACGGCCGGGCGACCTCAAGAATTCTCCACGCGCCCCGTGGCGGGCGCGAGGTCCGGTAACATCTCGTGGAGACGCCGCCGGGCATGATACAGCCGGCTCATGACCGTCCCAATCGGGATGCCCAGCGCCTCGGCGATCTGACCATACGTCATGTCGCCGGTCGCGTAGAGGGCGAACACCGCCCGTTGATCGGGCGGCAGCGCCTCGATCGCCCGCCGCAAGCGGCCCGCCAACTCACCGCGTTCCAGCTCGTCGCCCGGCAGCGCTGCCCCGTCATCCGTGGCCGGCTCGTACCGCGGTTCATCGTCGCCGCCGTCGAGCGGGATGGCCAGACGCACCTTACGGGCCCGCAGTATGTCAAGAGCCCGGTTGCTGACGATCCGCAGCAGCCAGGTCTGGAAACCGGCCTCCTGCTGGAAATCGCCCAGCCGTTCAAACGCACGGATGAAGCTGTCCTGGACCACGTCGAGCGCGTCCTCGGATCGCCCGGTGATGCGCAGCGCAACCCCGTACGCCGCCTCGCGGAAGCGTTCAAATAGCTCGCGCCGCGCCTCGCGGTCCCCGGCGGCCGCCCGCTCCACCAGGCAGACTTCCGGTCCTTTGACGTTTAACCCACTCAGCCTATTCATAGAAACTCGCGAAAATATCGGCCCACAAGATACTCGCTCCCGCCAACATTTTCCCCCACCTGCCGCGCGAATAAACCCGCCTGCTCCGCCGTCCCTTTCGCCGACGAACTAACGACGATGTTTCGGCGATTGCATCGAGAAGGAGACCAGCCATGAAACGCTTCATCGCAGCAAGTGCAGCACTCGCGTTCCTGACGGCCGCCACGGCGCTGGCCGGCGACGCCGTCGCAGTGTCCACGAGCTCCAACGGCGGCAGTGCCTCCGCTACGGCCGTCGCGGTCGGCAACAGCAACTCGGTCGCCATCGCGGGGGCCACCAACGGCGGCCGGGCGGTCGCCAACAGCACGGCCATCGGCTCGGGCCGCGGCTACGCCGACAGCCGTGCCGTGGCCACCGCCGATCATGGCACCGCCATCAGCAACTCGCTGGCCGACGCACGCGGCCTGCTTGGCGGCAGCGCCGTCGCCGACAGCGAGAGCATCGCGGCGGCCATCGGTGGCTTGGCGATCAGCAACAGTCATGCGCGGGCGGACGGCATCTTCTTCGGCCACGCGCGCAGCCGTTCGACTTCGACCGCGCTGAGCAACTGGGGGACCGCCGTCAGCGACAGCCGCGCGCGGAGCAACGGCTTCTTCGGCGGCCGCGCGTCCAGTGACAGCGACTCGGCGGCCGTCACGTTCGGCGGGCATGCCACCAGTACGACCATCGTGGACAGCGATGCGCGATACTTCGCCCACGCGAAGGCCAACGGTGTCGGCATCAGCTCGAGCGGCTTCCTGCGACACGCGGACAGCCGTGTCCGTGCCGAGAGCCGCGCCACGCACTGGAGCGACAGCCGCGCGAATGTCGTCGGCATTGAGATCAGGCCGTAACACGCCCGGCCGGAGGGCAGCCCGAAGGCGTTGTGCCAACGGGGCCCTCCGCGGCGCGCCATCATATTCGTCCATCAACCTCGGTACGGCGCGGCGCCAACCCTTCCAGGTCGGCGCCGCGGCTTTGTTGCGCTCCGCGCAATCCGTGAGCCGCGGCGTTTACGCCGCGCGGAATTCCGCGCGACATGAATGTCGCGGCTCGGCAGAATTCCACCGCCCCCTCGCACGTCAGAAAACAGGACGAAACAAGGCCCCGCGAATAGGAGCAGTCACCATGAAAGCCACGCGAACCAACCTGACGATGACGACCCTAACTTCCCTAGCGGCCCTCGGCTTCTGCCTGCAGGCATTGGCCAGTGACGCCAAGACTTCCGCCAGCGCCACGGGCGGCCGCGGCCGCTCCGGCACTGCCACCGCCACCGCACGTTACGAGGGCGATGTCGGCTTCGCGCGCACCGATACGCGTACGGGCAATGTCAACCTCGCCCGCGGCGTGGCCGTCGGCGTCGACGAAGACGGGCTCTCGCTCTCCGTCAGCCTCGCTATCGCACCCTCGTCCGGTCCCGCGTATGCGACGAACTTCAACCTCAGCTTCGAGCGCGACGGCGATGTCGCAACGAGCTTTGGCACGTCGCTCGCGACCGGCGGTACCAGCCGCACGGTCGCCGTCGGCGGCCAAGCCAGTGCCACGTCTTACCGCCCCATGGCCATGTCCACGGCCAGCGGCGTGTCGCGGAACGGCGGGCTCGTGCGGACGTACACGCACAGCGACCAGTACGAGCGGCGTGAAGTGGCGGTCCGGCGGGTCATCCGCATTCGCTAGCCGAAAAAGGGGACTGTCCGCCGCGGCGGACCGAGCCCGCCGCAGCGGGCGCGGTGCCTGTCCCCTTTTTCGGCTGACCGAGACGCGCGTGCGCCCGTGGCAAGCCCGAGGACGCGGGCGCATCCAAGACCCCGCCCGTGTAGGTGCACGGGCGGGGCACTTTCCTTGTCGGCGTGCATACCTTCGCTCATCCGACCCCAAGCGCATGGGCGGCACGGTTCACCCGCGCCGCGGACGCCGGTCGATGAACCGCGCCAGGCAACGTACAATCTCCCTGGCGGCTCGTTGCCGCCCAACCGGAGTCTGTCGATGCCCAAGGCAAAGGTCGCGATCCTCAAAACCACCCCGCGAACCGTGTTGCGCGACTACCACGAACTCCTTAATCTCGCCGGCTACCAGGATGTCATCGCCAAGGACGCCGACACGGCGCTCAAGATCAACATCTCCTGGCATTTCTTCTTCCCGGGCAGCTCGACCGTCCCTTGGCAGCTCGAGGGCGTCATCCGGACCATGAAGGCCGACGGCTACGACCCGAACCTGATTCACGGCTGCCACAACCGCACCGTCGTCATCGACGCCCACCTCGGCGAGCGCGAGAACAAGCAGCTCGGCGTCATCGAGGCCCACGGCCTGCGCAACATCCACCTTTACGAGGGCGAGGAGTGGATCAATATCCGTGACGCCGTCGGCGACCTGACCCAGCGCTTCTTGTGCCTGAACGACGTCTACCCCAAGGGCTTCATGATCCCCCGCCGGTTCATCGGCGAGAACATCATTCACCTGCCGACGATCAAGACCCACGTGTTCACCACCACGACTGGGGCGATGAAGAATGCGTTCGGCGGCCTGCTCAACGAGCGTCGCCACTGGACCCACCCGGTCATCCACGAGACCCTCGTCGACCTGCTGATGATCCAGAAAAAGATTCACCGCGGCGTGTTCGCGGTCATGGACGGCACGTTCGCCGGCGACGGGCCCGGCCCGCGCTGCATGATCCCCCACGTCAAGAACGTGATTCTCGCCAGCGCCGATCAGACCGCCATCGACGCCGTCGCTGCCAAGCTCATGGGCTTCGACCCGCTGGCAATCAGGTACATCCGCCTCGCGCATGAGCTCGGCCTCGGCTGCGGCGACCCGCGCGAGATCGAAATCGTCGGCGACCCGCAGGCCGCGCAGGAAAGCTGGCACTTCGCCGGCCCGTTCGCGAAGATGACCTTCGCCAGCCGTATGCAGCATTTGATCTACTGGGGCCCGCTCAAGAAGCCGATCGAATGGTCGCTGAAGACCGTGCTCGCGCCCTGGGCGTACATCGCCAGCGTGATCTATCACGACAGCTTCTGGTATCCGTGGCGCGCCCGAGGCGTGATGCAGCACGTGCTGGACAGTGACTGGGGCCGGCTCTTCCGAAACTGGGAGAATGCCCGCCCGGACGAGACGGGCTACCTCGACATTGGCCAGCAGCCCGCCGAGCTGACCCGTACCGGCTGGGCCGCCTTCGGCGAATCGCTCCGGATTCTCGGCATGTGCGTGATGGAAGCGCCGGAGTTCACGGCCCGCCGGCGGAGGGCCGCCGCTGCACCGCACTGCGCTGCCCCTTCAACTCAGCGCTAGGGGCGAAAAAAGGTGTCAGGAACCTTTTGTGCCCAGCACCCAAAGGGCCGCTCCGCGGCAAAAGGTTCCTGACACCTTTTTTCGCCCGACCCTTGTTCGCCGCGGCCGAAGCGGTCGGCGCGCGTCGCCCCCCGGGCTCACGTGTCAAAGCTGTCCGCGTCCGCGCGGAAGAGCGACACCCCCACCTCGAAGAAGCCGTCACTGTAAGCGCGGCACCGCACCGTCTGACCGTGCACGATTCTCCCCGCCCAGTTCTGCCCCTGCAGGTAGACACGGACCTCCTCACCGACCGTCAGTGGTTGCGGGCTGAGCAATCCCAACCCGAAGCGCGACACATTGTGCACCGTGACCTGCAATCCGGGAGCCTCATCCAACCCGCCCTCTAGACTCCGGCGCAGCACGTGAATCCGCGCCGGGCACTCGCAGCGGTAGCGCTTGTTCCGGCGCCGCTCGTCCGCGGCCCCCTCGGTCGGCGACCCGCCCGCTGCAGTACGCAACACTATGTCTTGGTCGTTTACCGCACTCAGCAAACCCAGCCAGGCGTCGACCACCTGCGGATCGTACTTCGCCGGCGTTTCCGCCTTGAGGGCCAGGATTGCGTCGGACACCGACATGGTCCGGCGTTTGAAGGGGCGCAGCGCCGTCATGGCATCGAACGAGTCCACGACCGCGCAAATGCGGCTGACAGTCTTAATCTCGTCGCCCCGCAGTCCCTCGGGATATCCGCTTCCATCGAGCCGCTCGTGATGCTCGCGCGCCGTAATGACCGCGAGCGGGTCAACCGTGTCGAACGCGGCCAGGTGGGCCGCCCCCAGTGCCGGGTGCCTCCGGATCGTCGCCCAGTCGTCGTCGGTGAGCCGCTCCCGTTTGTTCAGCAGCTGCTCGGGAACGAACACCTTGCCCAGGTCATGCAACAGCCCGGCCTGGCACATGCGCGCGAGCTCATCCGGCTCCCGGTGCCCCAGCGCGTAGCCCAGGGGCACCATCCACGTGCCCACGTTCACCATGTGCGTGGCCGTGTAGAAGTCGTGGTGCGCCGCGGCAAAGAGGTGCGAGAACGCACGCGACTCGCTCAGCACGAGCAGCGCCACCGCCCGCGAGACGTTCTGCAGCCGCGGCGACTGCGCGAGCGCATCGGGGTCCGCCAGCAGCTCGTGCACGAGCTCGATGCTCGTCTCATAAACGATCGCGGAGCGCTCTGAGAGCGCCCGCGTCGGGTCCTGCACCGTGGTGAGGATGCTGTCCTCGCTCTGCGTCCGAAACCGTTCCTGATCCGTGATACGGACGTACACAAAGCGTCGCCCCACATCGAGCAGGCGCTGGCGATCTTCTGGGGTGAATGCCAGCTTGGTGCCCCGATAGAGCATGAATCCCGTGCAGTCGGCGTCGGCCCGATCGTCAGGCCCGGATCGCAGAAAGACCGGGATGTCGCGAAACGCGCTGCTCGGCACGCACCACAGCGGAACCGGAATGTAGCCCGCCCGAGCGGAGCTGCTTGCACCCCCGCGGGTAACACCCGAGAGCACCAACTCCGCTTCTGCCTGAAGTCCCGACCTCACGTGCTGTCCCCGGCCCTTGCCAACGCCGGCCCATCGCCCGCCGGACTCGCCCTTCGCGCGACACGCCTGCTGAATGGTGCATCGTGCGCCCTGGCAACGGTCTTCAGTACCGCGCACAGCGCCCGGGACCCTGCGCCTCGCGCGCACAGCGCACGGTGCCTTGGCAAGGCATCTGGCTGCGCGACCCATCGGTGCCCCACCCACACCCACCGCTCCCACGTGCATTGCCCTTTCTCGGTGCACCCTTGACTCCGGATGCGCACGGTAGGAAGGCCGCCAACGACCTCAGGATCGCCAACTATGATTATTCGGAACCATCTGACAGAAACCAACAGAATTCGCCTTTACAAAGCAATATCTATGTGATATCTTTCAAAGAACGACCTGTCGCCCCGGGGGGCGGCAGGGCTAGGAGACGGCGATGACGAGCGAGTTTCAGAGGCGGACCGCAAATGGGTGGCTGATGCTGCCGACGCTGAGCGCGGCGTTCGTCGTGTTGGTGTACGTGTTCTACCGGTTCGCGTACTTGGCGGCGCAGGTACCACGGCACACGGTGCCGGTCACCGAAATCTGGGGCATGGTCGTCTGTGGGCTGGTCTTTGCGGTGCTCTTGATCCTGGCGGCCGGGTTCTTCACCTTACAGCCCAACGAGGCCGCCGTGCTGCTGCTGCTCGGGGCGTACAAGGGCACCGCGCGGGACGCCGGGTTCCACTGGGCGAACCCGTTCTACCACAAAACCAAGATCTCACTGCGGACACGCAACTTCAACACCGAGAAGCTCAAGGTCAACGACCAGCGCGGCAACCCGACCGATATCGCCGCCGTCGTGGTCTGGCGGGTCCACAACACGGCCCAGGCCACGTTCGACATCCAGGATTACAACAACTACGTGCACATTCAGAGCGAGGCGGCCCTGCGCCACCTGGCCAGCCGCTATCCGTACGACACGACCGCCGACAGCGAGCTTTCGCTGCGCGGAAGCATGGACGAAGTCTCGCGAGCCCTTCTGGAAGAGCTGCAGGAACGGCTGGGCAAAGCCGGCGTAATCGTCGAAGAGGCCCGGCTCAGCCACCTCGCGTACGCGCCCGAAATCGCGGGCGCGATGCTGCGGCGGCAGCAGGCCGAAGCCATCATCGCAGCGCGGAAGCGGATCGTCGAAGGCGCAGTCGGGATGGTCGAGATGGCACTGGACCAGCTCGAGTCCAAAAAGACGGTGCACCTCGACGACGAGCGCAAGGCCGCCATGGTGAGCAACCTCCTGGTGGTGCTGTGCGGCGAGCAGGCGGCCCAGCCGGTGGTGAATGCGGGGACGTTGTACACCTGAAGCCGTCAGCTACCGGCCGTCAGCTATCAGCTAGCGGGGCCCCGCGGGTGCGCCGGGCTGACGGCTGAGAACTGATAGTTGAAAGCTGAGAGCTCTTTCACATGGCCGAGAAGCGAAAGGCCATTCTGCTGCGGATTTCGCCGGAGCTGTGGGAACGGCTCAACCGCTGGGCGGCGGACGACCTGCGCAGCGTGAATGCGCAGATTGAGTACCTCCTGCGTGAGGCGGTGCGGAAGCGGTCCGGTCAACCGGCGGACGATGACGCCGCACAGGGCGTGTTTGAGGCGGCCTACCCGTGGGTACAGCAGCTTCTCGACGGGTTGCGGCAGGCGGGGCTCGGCGATGAGGCTCAACGGCTGGAAGGTGCGATCAGCTTCGGCGCAACGCCGGCGCAGATGTTGGCGAACCTGCGGGCGGACTTGGAGGAACTGGTGGAAGGGCCGGCGACGCTGCCGGCGGAGGTAGCGTCCCGAGCGCAGGGACTTTTGCAGGCATTGGAGGAGGCCGGGTACCGGCGAGCATGGCCGGGCGAGGGGGCCGCGGCCGAGTCGCGTGGGCCTGGGGAAGTTGCGGAGGAAAAGCCGAATGAGCCGGACAGTCAGGCGTAAGGGCGGGGTGCGTACGCGGGCGCGCGGCATCCTGTTGATCCCGCCGCTACCGATCGTGGTAGCCGCGGTGCTGGTGTCGATGCTATGTGCGTGGGCGGCGCGGGAGGAGAAGAAGCGGCACGAGCCGCCGGCGCGGCGCTGGACGGCGGACGAAAGTCGCGCAGAGGTGGTGGTGAATCCCAGCCAGCCCTGTAAGGAGCCGGTCAGGTGGACGGACCGCATCCGACCGGGCGGTCACTGGCCCGGCTCGGAGCCGCACGGCGTGGTCTCGCCCGTCGCAGCCGCTCCGCGCTCGGATTCGACCAGCCCGGGCGGGTGCGGCCGGTGGCACAAAAATTCGCGACACGGGCGGCTGTAGCCCGAGGGCGCTACATATAATGTCAGATGCGTGCCCAACAGCGTAGTCGGGCACAGCCGTTTCGGGCCTCCCGGATCATCGACTTCAGGGCCTGCGGCAGACGCCGAGAGCTCGCGGCTTTCGCGGCGTCGTGGCACATGACCGGGCGTGTGCAGGGAGCAGGCGCTGCGGTAGGAGAAGACCATCATGTACGTGCAGGCCGTGTTCAAGAAATGCCGTGAGTGCCGCGCGCTGCCGCGGGCTCGTCGCGTGGCTTTTGCACTGGCGGCTCTGGCCACGGCCATGAATGCGTACGGCGCCGAGGTCGGCGGCTGGAACATGGCGCGGGGCGGCTGGAGTGCCCTCATCACCGGTGAGGGGATGGGCAGCCTGCGCGCGGATCTAGCGACCTACTTTCCCAGCACCGGCTTGCACGAAGCGCCCGGGCTGACGCCCGAATTCCTAGCCGACCTGGATGCGGTCATCCTGAGCGTCGTGTACGACCCAGAGAATGTGCCGATCACCCCCCTCGCGCCGGATGAGCAAGCGGCTCTGGTAGCCTTCGTGGCGGCCGGCGGCCGGGCCTTGCTCATTACGGACAACGCGTTCTTTCAGACCGCCGGCAACAGTGTCGTCGAGCCGTTCGGGCTCCATGTCGCGGATGCTTTCCTCCCCGGGGACCGGGACGCCACGATCAGCGATCACACGGGGTGCCCGGCGATCACCGACGGCCTCTTCGGTTCGGTCACGTCGTTCCGCGGCCGTTGGATCTCCTACTTCGACGACACCGGCACGGCGGCCGTGCTCGGCCGGTGGGACACCAACCAGGAGCCGGCGCTGGCGGTCCTTAATCCTGGCGGCCGCGTCATCTTCTCCAGCGAGGAAGCCGTCGTGCGGCTCACGGGCGTGCTGCAAAACGATGCGCTGCGGCGGAACATGCTGGCCTTTTTGCTGCTGCGCGCCGCCGACTTGAACTGTGACGGGGAGGTGAACTTCGGCGACATCAACCCGTTCGTGTTGTTGTTAAGCAACCCGGCCGTGTGGGAGGAGTCCTATCCGGGCTGCCCACAGAACAACGGCGACATAAACTGCGACGGCGGCGTGAGCTTTGGCGATATTAACCCCTTCGTGGCCTGCCTCACCACGGGCGATTGCGGCTGCCCGTAGAGGACCGGGCGGGCGTCGGGGATTTGCCGCTAGCGGCGGGAAGAAACCTCGCACTACTGAGCACGTCAGCCGCCGTGGGCTTACGCCGCCCGCAGGATACACGGCTTTGCAGGTAAGCCGGCCACCGTGCCCCTGCATTGGGGGCACGCACGTGGCCCGTCGCTGCCGCTCCGGATTCGGAGTCGGCCGGCCCGTGACTGGGCCAGCTCGGATCGGCAGGCCAAGACGGAGCCCGGGCGCTACAGTCGCTGGGAATGCCGGGCTATGATGCCGGACATGGCGGCGCGGCGTAGTGTCGTTTCCTCGGCCAAGCTCATCGCAATCTGCACGCTGATCTCCCGGATCACGGGGCTGATCCGCGACATCCTGCTCGCCCAGGCCTTCGGCCTGGGCTGGGTGCAGGACGCCTTCTCGTACGCGTTTCAGTTCCCCAACCTCTTCCGGCGTCTGCTCGGCGAAGGCGCCATGTCGCCGGTGTTCGTACCGACGTTCACCAAGACCCTCGAGACCGACGGGCGCGACGCCGCCTGGCGGCTGCTGGCGCGAACCCTGGCACTGATGACGATCGCGCTCGTGGCGGTGGTGATCGTCATCGCCCTCATCATCGCGGGCATCTGGTTCTTTCTGCCGGTCGAGCCCGAGAAAGCGGCCGCGCGCGGGCTGCTGCTGTCGCTGACGGCGCTCATGCTGCCCTTCATGCTGACGATCTGCGTGGTGGCGTTGCTGTCGAGCATCCTGAACTGCATGGGGAGCTTCGTACCGGCGGCGCTCGCGTCGGTCGTGCTGAACGTGGGCATGATTGCGGGCATCGCCTGGATCGCGCCGGCGCTCTACCCGGCCCAGCCGGGCCGGCAGGTGTACATCGTCGCGCTCGCGGTCGTGGTGTCGGGCGTGCTCCAGATCGTGTTCCTGTTGCCGGCGCTGCGTGCCAACGGCATAACCCTAGGGTGGCACTGCGAGTGGCGCGAGCCGACCGTGCAGAAGATGCTGCGGCTGCTGCCGCCGGTCGCGCTCGGGCAGGGCGTGCTCGCGTTTGGCGTGTTCTTTGACTCGCAGATTTGCGCGATGCTGTCGCACGTGCAGGGCACGCCGGAGACGACGACGCTGCTCGGGCTGCACTTCGCGTATCCCCTGCAAGAGGGCGCGTTGTCGGCGATCACGTACGCCCAACGGCTGTACCAGTTTCCGCTCGGCGTGCTGGTGATCTCGCTGGCCACGGCGGCGTTGCCGGCGTTCAGCCGGCTCGCGGCCCGCCAGGACTGGCCGGCGTGGACGGACGAGGTGCGGCAGTCGCTGCGGCTCGCCGTGTTCGAGGGCGTGCTGGCCGGCGTGATGATGATCATGCTGCCGGAGGCGCTCACGCGGCTGCTGTTTGAACGCGGCAAGTTCACGCCGGCAGACACACTGCGGACCGGGTACGTAGTCGCGTGCTACGGGTTTGGACTGTGGGCGTTCTGCGCGCAGCACATTGTGCTGCGGGCGTTCTACAGCCTGGGGGATGTGCGTACGCCGCTGATGATCAGCGTCGTGTTGTTGCCGGCGAATGCAGCGCTCAACCTGGCCTTGATCTGGATTCCCGCGATCCGGGAAGCGGCGTTCGCGATCGGCTCGAGCGTCACGTCGAGCGCGTCGGTGATTGCGGGGCTCGTCATTCTGGAGTGCCGGGTGGGCCAGCGGGTATTTGACCGGGCGACGCTGCTGGCGCTTTTGCGGATGGTGCTGGTCGGGGGCGTGACGGCGGCGGTGCTCGCGCTGGCCGGCCCCGGGTGGACGAGCATCGCGCGACACGTGCACGGCACGCTGGCCGTCCGGCTATGCGAGACCGGCGGGTTGCTCGTGATCGGGACGGCCGTGTTCATGGGGGTGGCGTGGCTGCTGCGGCTGCGCGAGTTGCGGCTGCTGCTGCCGCGACGGCTGCGGCTGCGCGGGTAGCCGGTGTGGCGTTGCGCGCACCGTTGAAAAAGGGACCGGCACCTCGCCGGAGGGGCCGGCGCGCGGCGGTCGAGAATGGGTTGAAGCTCGGTCCGCCGCGGCGGACAGTCCCTTTTTCAACGGACTGTTACGCCGGCCCCATGGAGCGGACGCGTTGGGCTGCGTCGCAGATGTGTGAGATGAGGAGCCCGAAGTTCTCGCCGACCTTGACGCAGCGGCCCAGGCCGATGCGGCGGTTGTTCACGAGCAGGTCGAGCGCGTCGTCGACCGACTTCTCAAACTCGATCATCGCCCCGACGGACAGGTCGCGGACCGCGGAGATGGGCATCGGCCGGTGGGCGAGTTGCACGATGACCGGCACGCGCAAGGTGAGAATGCGCTCGAGGTCGGGGGCGCGCAGCGGCGTGGACGG
Source organism: uncultured Planctomycetales bacterium (assembly GCA_964638325.1). GTDB lineage: Bacteria > Planctomycetota > Phycisphaerae > UBA1845 > Fen-1342 > JALHJL01. Next base: position 15,849 of record CAZWYT010000015.1, on the reverse strand, counting down.
CCGGGCGGCCGGTTCGTCGGCGGCCGCCATGGCGAGGCCGTCGGCCTCTTGCAGCAGGGCGTCGATGTCATCCTGGTCGACAATCACGGTCGCGGCCGCACGCTCCGGAAACAGTGTCCCACAGAATCACCATCGGCAGGGCGGTGGCCGAAACTGAGCCACCGATCGGCCGGGACAGTCCGCCGCGGCGGACCGGCCGCTAGAGGGTCGGGTGCCAGCGGTCGTGCCAGAGTTGGAGCATCAGGAGCGCCCAGAGCTGATGCTCGAAGTTTGCGCGTCCGGATAAATGGCGATCCACCAAGGCGCGCAACCACTCGGGTCGGAAGATGTGGCAGCAGAAGCGGTCAGCGGCGAGCAGCCGGTCGCGGACGAGGTCCCGCAACTCGCTGCGGAACCACTCGCCGACCGGCACGCCAAAGCCCATTTTGGGTCGGCGAAGGACTTCCGCGGGCAGTCGGGTGCGGGCCCAATCCTTGAGGATGCGTTTGCCGCCGCGCAGTCCAAGCCGCCACGCGAGCGGCAGGGAACGTGCGAAGGCGACCAGCTCGTGATCGAGCATCGGAGCCCGGCATTCGAGGCTGCAGGCCATCGACGCAATGTCGACCTTGGTGAGCAGGTCGTACGGCAGGTAGCTCGCGAGGTCGGCGTGCATGGCCCGTTCGGCGGCCGCACCATCGATCGAATCGTACAAGTGGGCGAACCACAGGAGCGGCTCGTCGAAATGCACCGCCGCGCGGAACTCCGGGCGGTAGCCGGAGGCGAGGAGCGGCGGCGGGAAGATGTTCACCCAGGCGAGGTAGCGCAACGCGGGGGAGTCGCCGAGCGCGGCGATGAAGCGACGGAGCCGATTGGCCAGCGTTTTGGGGCGGTTGGCCGGCAGGAGCGCGGCGCCGTAGGAAAAGACCCGGCGCAGGGGCGGCGGGATCCAATCGCTCCAGGCCGCCCAGCGGGCCGCCTGATAGCGGTCGTAGCCGGCGAAGCACTCATCGCCGGCGTCGCCGGTGAGCGCCACCGTGACCGACTCGCGCGTCCAGCGCGAGACGTAATAGGTCGGAATGGCCGACGAGTCGGCGAAAGGTTCGTCGTAATGGAAGGCGAGGGTATCGAGGACTTCGCGGGCCTGCGGCGTGACCACGTGCTCGTGGTGCTCAGTCTGAAAATGCCGGGCCACCAGCCGGGCGTAGCGCGTTTCATCGTAGCGCGGGTCGGGGAACCCAATCGAGAAAGTGCGGAGCGGCGACACGCCGAGCTCGCGCATCAGGGCCACGACGATGGAGGAGTCGATGCCGCCGGAAAGGAAAGCCCCGAGCGGCACGTCGGCGATCAGGCGTCTCCGGACGGCAGCCGTCAGCAGCTCGCCGAGGCGGACCTTCGCCTCCGCGTAGGTGCCGTCGAACGGGCGCGGGTCGAGGTGCCAGTAGGACCGCGGGCGGTCGTGGAGCGGGCGCTGCGCGTCGACGGCGAGGTAGTGGCCGGGCAGCAGCTTGCGGAAGCCTCTGTAGATCGAGTGCGGGGCCGGGACGTACTGAAAGATCAGGTAGCGGTGCAGCGATTGGGCGTCGAGCACGCGCGGGATGTCGGGCAACGCAAGAATCGCCTTGGCCTCGCTCGCGAAGTACAGGCAGTCGTTGTGCACGACATAGGTGAGCGGCTTTTTGCCGAAGCGGTCGCGGACCAGCAGCAGGCGTCCGCGCCGCTGGTCCCATAGCGCAATGGCGAACATGCCGGCCAGCTCGTTGAAGCACGCTTCGCCCTGCTGCTCGTAAAGGTGAACGATGGCCTCGGTGTCCGAGCACGTGGTGAAGTGGTGGCCCTGCTGCGCGAGCTCGGCGCGCAGCTCCTGGAAGTTGTAGATCTCGCCGTTGAGAATCACCCACACGGTCTGGTCTTCGTTGGGCAGCGGCTGGTGTCCGCCGGCCACATCGATGATCGACAGGCGGCGGAAGGCCAGGCCGCAACGGCCCTGGGGGTCGAGATAGTAGCCTTCGTCGTCGGGGCCGCGGTGGACGAGCTGGGCGGCCATGGTCGCCAGCGCGTCGCGCGGCACGCGGACGTCGGGTGAAAGGCTCAGAATGCCGGCGATGCCACACATGGGAAGATGAAGGATAAGGGATGAGCGATAAAGGATGAAGCATGAACGATTGGGGAATGGGTACGGCCCATCCCTCAGCTCTCATTTCTCATCCCTTATCTCTCCGGCTGGCAGTGCGGGCAGATATGCGTGCCGCGCTGGCCGATGCGGAGGGCCACGATGGAGGCGCGACAGCGGCGGCAAGGCTGGCCGGTGCGGCCGTAGACCATCAAACGTCGTTGCATCCAACCGCCGGCGTAGATCCAGTCCAGCGAGGTGCCGTGGCTGTCGATGGCCAGACGGAGTACGCGGCGGATGGCCTGGTGCAGCTTGCGGACCTGGTCGGGGGTCAGCGCGTCGGAGCGGGTCAGCGGGTGGAGCCCGGCGCGGAAGAGCGCTTCGTCGGTGTAGATGTTGCCCAGGCCGGCGATGACGGACTGGTCCAACAGGAGCGGCTTGAGTTGGCGACGACGGCGGCGCAGAAGATCGCCGAACACGCGGGGCGTGAAGCTCCGTGCGAGGGGTTCCGGGCCGAGGCCGGCGGTGGCGGCCGCGAAGTCGTCGGTGTAGATGATGCGGCCGAACTTGCGGGCGTCACAGAAGAGCAGGCGCTGGCCGTCGTCGAGGTCCCAGGCGGCACGCACGTGGTCGGGCGCCGGCTGGTGGTCGGCGGCCCATTCGAAGCGGCCGCTCATGCGGAGATGCACGAGCAGGTAACCGCCGTCGTCGAGGTGAAAGACGATGAACTTGCCGCGGCGCGTGAGGCGGGTGATGGTGCGGCCGGTCAGCGCGTTGCGGACGCGTGCGGCAGCGGGTACGCAGCTCTTCGGCCAGCTCGACCGGAAGGCACGAATCCTCCGGCCCTTCAGCCGCGGCCGGCAGTTGCGCACGATGGTCTCGACCTCGGGCAGTTCCGGCATCGGAGTATTCTATCACCTCGCCGAAGAAGCCGCTCCGGACCCCAGCGCCCGGCGCCGCGGCGGACCGGCCGCTACACGCGCGTGGCACTACACTTTTCGCAAGGCCGCGGGTAGGCTTGTGGCCGCTCCCAAGCCCTCTGTGCAAGGATGATGCGATGAGCGCTACGGTGCGTACATTCAGCTTCACGCTTATGGTCCTGTTCGCAACACTGCTCGCGGCGTGCAAGCGGAGCCAGCCGCCGGTGCCGGCTTCGCAGCCCGCGGCGCGAACCGACGCGGCCAGTAAGGTCGCGGGGCCGGCCACGCAGAGCACGCGACCCGCGGTCGTGCTCGGTCGCAGGACGGACACGTTCATCGACCGCGAAGACCCGCTCGACTTGCGCCTGGTGAGCTACAACGTCAACTGGAACAGCATCTTCGAGGATGTAAACGCGGTGCGGGCGGCCAAGTTCGCGCGGGTGATCGTGGCGCTGAATCCCGACGTCCTGGCCCTGCAGGAGATCGGCTCGGCACCGACCCGGGGAGATCAGCCCGCCGGCCGAAAACGCACCGCGGAGGATGTCGTCCAGTTGCTCACCCGGATTGCGCCGCTGCCGAATGGCGGCACCTGGCACGCGTGTCAGGGGAAGGACTGCGTGATCGCGAGCAAGTACGCACTGAAGATGACCGCGGAGCGCATGACCCCCGCCGGGGAGCGCGAGCTGGCACTGGCCCTCGTGGATTTGCCAGACGAGGATTTCGGGATGGACCTGTACGTCCTGAACAACCACTACAAGTGCTGCGATCCGGAAAAGAACGACGCATTGCGGCAGCAGCAGTCGGATGCGATCGTCGCGTGGCTGCGCGACGCCCGGACGCCCGGCGGCAACATCGATCTGCCCGAACGGACGGCGATCGCGATCGTGGGCGACTTCAACATCGTCGGCAGCGTCCAGCCGGTCCAGACGCTGGTCGCGGGCGACATCGTGGACGAAGGGCGGTACGGAGCGGACGCACCGCCGGACTGGGACGGCACGGCACTCGTCGATGCCCACCCGCTGCACAACGTAGCGGGACCGGAGGACTGGACGTGGCGGGACGACAAGAGCGCGTTTCAGCCTGGCCGGCTGGACTACGTCTTCTACACGGACAGCATCTTCGACGCAGCCAAGAAGTTCGCGCTGAACACCACGATCATGTCGGCGGAGGAGCTACAGGCGGCCGGGCTCGAGAAGTACGACACCGCACTGGACGACGAAGGCAAGGTGTATGACCACCTGCCGCTGGTGGTGGATTTCCGGCCGACCCTGAATGCGATGACAGAGCCGGTGGAGTAACGTTGGTCCGTTTTCGACGTCGGTCCCGGCGCGCCGGGGGGGGCCGACGCTACGGGCGCGGCCAGAACACCAGATCGTTCGTCTCCCCCTTCCGGTCGTGCACGCCCGAATCATCCACGCCGTTAGCGCCCACTGAATACAAAACAAAGTCATCGCCGACGCGCCGGTAGACGAACGGCGCTGCGCCGAACGGATCGACCGCGAAGTCCTGCCCGGCAAAGGCGTCCAGCGAGGTCGGGTACTCGCCGTGCTCCTGCCGGTACGCGTGCAACTGCGTGACGAGCAGGGTCGCGGAGCGGGCTGTGTCGCCGCGGGTCTTGAGGAATCCGTAGCGCTCCAGCGACGGCGCCAAGCGACGCAAGAGGGGATTCACGCCCGGGTCGCTCTCCAGCGCGTTTTCGATCTCGGCGATGCGCGGGTGCCCCTCGGGATAGGGCAGGGCCAGGGCCGCCGTCAGGGCATCGTAGTAGGCCGTGCCGAAGGCGACCGTCTGCTCGTAGCCGATGTCCTTCAGCCGGGCCAGGTCCTCGGCCTGCCGGCCCGGATCGGCGTCGACCAGCGCGAAGAACTCCTGGGCCTTCGCGGGGTTGAGCACGCATTCGCCGGTTTGCGGATCCAAGTCCCAGGATCGCTGCACGGCATCCATGAAGAAGGCCCGCTCGCCCTGAACGGCCTCCGCCGCCGGACGCGTGGAACGATAGGCCGCTTCCGCATCGCGGCTGAGGGCGGCGTAATCCAGCGTGTCGCCCGCCGGACTGGCCTCCAGGTCGAGCAGCGCCTCGGCCGCCGGCGCCTGCATGGCCGTGCCCACGAGATTCTCGATCAAAGTGAGGCCGCTGCCGGTGTGCGCGCCGGCGGCCAGCACGTCGAGATAGTGCTCGGCGGCCTGGGCGGGTTGTCCGCGGGCGACGAGCTCGCGGCCTTCGACGATGGCCGCGCGTGCCAGCGTCCGCAGCGGGCCGAGATCGGGCAGCAGCACGCCGAGCGCAGTGCCGTCCGCGCTGTGCAGCTCCCAGCCTCTCGCGGGGTACTGCGCGGCTTCGCTGAATTTCGCCAGCGCATCGGCGTTGGCGGCCAACCAGGCCGCCAGCTCGGGTGAAGCCAATGCGGCTGCGTCGCCGCGCGCCGCGGCGGCCAGCAACTCGGCACCACCCTGCCAGGGTGTAAGCTGCGCGATGGCCGCATCGTAAAGCGGCCGGGCATCGGGTCCGTCGAGGTGTCCGCGTTCGTTCAGCCAAGCCACGTAATCGACCTTGTGGGCCGCGTCGGGCAGCGGAACGGCAAGGTCAATCGGCCCGGGGGCAAAACTCGCGCTGCTCGCTGACTCGGCCAGTGGTTCGGGCGTCGCGCTCGCCGCAGCGGTGGATGAAGCCGGCACCGGCTGCGTAGACGGGCTGGTGGTCGGGGCGGTGCTGCCGGACAACTGCTCAGCAATCGCCGACGCCTGGGCCTGCTCTTCGGGAGTCAACTCGGCGAGACCGGCGAGGGGCGCCGCGCCGGTCGGCACGTGGTCGAAGAGCTGCGCCAGGATCTCGGCAGGAATGGTGGCGGCCACAGCGGCGCCGGCGCCGGCAGCGTCGCGGACGACGCGCAGCGTCCTCAGATCGATGCGAAGCTTGCGGCCCCAGGCGAGGTCGATGATGAACTGGTCCGCCGGGACGTCGAACGTGCAGCGCGCGTCCCGTAGCCAAAGCACCTCTCGGCGACTGACCTTCACGTGCGGCCAGTCGTCCTTGTCCAGCAGGTCGATGAGCAGAAAGTGGCGTAACAGCTCGCCGTGGGCGCCATAGATCACCAGGGCGTGGCGTCCGCCGGCGCGGCGGTATTCGTCGAGCGTAACGATGAACTGCCCGTCGTCGCGGACGAAGGCCCGCGACGGGGCGACATCGTTGACGAGCGGGCGCTCCCAGATGCGGCGGTCGGCGTCGGCGCGTTCGGCACGTTCATACAGGGTCGCCTGACAGCTCTGCCCGGCGCGCCCGGGCTGGCCCGGATTGATCCGCAGCATAAAACGCCCGTTTTCCGACCGGGCCTCGCGCACCGGCCGCTGGGCGTGGACCAGCGTTGCGCCGGCTGCGAGGAGAACGACCGCGCCGAGTGCAGACAGCTTCATGTGCCTCATCAGTCAAACCTCACCGTGTGCCGCCCGTGCAGCGCGGCCTGTATATACTAAACGCTCGACGATCGTGCATCCCGTGTCTGGAGACGGGTTCATGGGGCAGCAGCGCTGGCTGGTCACTGGGGCGTCGGGACAACTGGGCAGCCACGTCCTACGGCGACTGGCGGCGGAGAAGCGGCGGCACGCGCTATTGGCGCTGGCAGGCCGGCACGACGTGGGCACCGCGGGCGTCGCGGTGCAGCACGTTGACCTCGCGAACGCCGAGGCGCTGCGCGCCTGTGCGGCCGCATTCAGACCAACCCACATTGTGCACCTGGGGGCCATGACGAGCGTGGCAGAGTGTCATGCCCGGCCGGCCGCCGCGGAAGAGATCAACGTCCGGGCTGTGCGTGTGCTCGCCGACGTTGCGGACGAGCTGGGAGCGCGCCTGCTGTTCTCCTCGACCGACATGGTCTTCGACGGCAGTAGACCCCCCTACCGCGAGACCGATCCACCACAGCCGCTGAGCCATTACGGGCGTACGAAAGTGGCCGCGGAACGTGTGCTGGCGGGGCACGCGCGGGCGCTCGTACTCCGTATACCACTGCTGTATGGGCTGCCTTGCGCACCGCGCGAGACGACCTTCGTGCAGCAACTCGCAGCCCTACGGAGCGGTGCGCCCGTCCGTTTGTTCACGGACGAGTATCGGACGCCGGTGTGGCTGGCCGATGCGGCCGGCGCGGTCCTGGGCCTGGCACGCAGCGAGCTTATCGGGGTGATTCACGTCACGGGGCCGGAACGCCTTTCGCGGTACGAGCTGGTGGCCCGGTGCGCGGCGCTATTGGGCATCACGGAACCTAACTTGGTCCGGGTGTCGCGTCGGGACGTGGGAGCGGCCGAGCCGCGGCCGGCGGATTTGTCCCTCGATGGCAGCCGCCTGGAACGGCTGTTTCCGCAGCTTGCGCCTGGGCCGGTGCGCGCGGCCGCGCTGGCACCGCCGTAGCGGCCGGACAGACTTCGCGGTTGATCCGAGCCCCCCTTGAGCGCGTGAGTAGCAACGCGCGGGGTAATGGTGTATGCTGGGATTTCAGGACATTCCGACGCATTTGCGCAGGAGACCCCGCATGTTCGGCAGCGACGAGATCCACGTCACCCCCGGAATGCAGCGGTACATCGACCGCAACAACGAGTACCTCGCACGCCGGGCGCGGTATATCCGCGACGTCGTCAAGAAATGGAAGTTCGACACGATCGCGGTACACGGGCTGTACTCCGTGCAGGACGCGATCGAGGACTACCAGGGGGCGATCATCGAGCCGATCTTCATGAGCGCGTCGCAGGCCTATCGGGATTCGGACGAGATGGCGGCGGCGCTCGCCTACCTGATCCCGACCTGGTGCTACTCGCGGATCGCGAACCCGTCGACGTACTACTATGAGTGGACGCTGGCGCTGTTGGAAGGCTACGGCTTCGACGGGGACACGAGCTGCTGCTCGACGTCGTCGGGAATGGCGGCGATCATGACCGCGGTGCAGCCCTTCCTCGTACACCGGTTCCACAACAAGCTCGAGCCGCGGAATTTCGTCGCCACCGCCCAGTGCTACGGGGGCACGTTTCAGCAGTTCAACGTCCGGCTGACGGGCGAGCGCGACATCGAGTGCCGCTGGGTCCAGGACCCGACGAACATCGACGAATGGGCGGCGAAGATCGACCGGAACACGCGGTTTCTGTACGGGGAGCTGCCCAGCAACCCGCAGCAGGGGTTCTTCGACATTGCGGCGGTGGCCGACCTGGCACACGCCCACAGGCTGCCGCTGATCTGCGACAGCACGGTGGCGACACCGGCGCTGCTGCGGCCGATCTGCCACGGGGCCGATATCGTGGTGCAGTCGGCGACGAAGACGCTGACGAGCAGCGGCTTCGGCATTTGCGGCGCGGTGATCGCCCGCAAGGACCTGGTCACCGACATCGACAATGACGATCTGAAACGGGACTTCGCGCTGTACGTGAAGTACCTGCCCAACCGCGATTACGGGCCGAACCTGCACCCGATGCAGGCGATCATGACGCTGAACGACATGCGCACGCTGCGGTCGAAGATGGACCTGATGAGCCGCAGCACGGAGAAGGTGGCGGAGTTTCTGGGCCATCATCCGCAGGTTGAGGGCGTGCAGTACCTCGGGCTGCCGAATCACCCGCTGCACGAGCTGGCCAGCAAGTACATGTGGCTGGTAGACGCGGAGCACGACGACCTGTACCAGCGGCCGGTCAACCGCTACGGGCACCTGATGTCGTTCTGCGTGAAGGGCGGGGCCGAGGCGGCCCGCAAGTTCTTCGACGGTCTCCAGCGCATCTGGCGGGCCACCGACCTGGGCCGCATCAAGAGCGTGGCGACGATTCCAGCGATCTCGACCCACCTCCAGCAGGGCGAGGCCGGCCGTTGCCTGGCCAACATCCCGCCGAACATGGTGCGGCTGTGCATCGGCGGTGAGCACCCGGACGACGTGATTGCGGATTTGGACCAGGCGCTGAACCGGCTACGGACGCAAGTCTCCCTTGGCGCCCCGGCGCGGGTGTCGTAGGCGCGCGGAACAGCGCGAAAAAAGGGGACATTCTGGTTTTTCGGTGAAGATTAGAATGCCGTCTTCCTGCGGTCCCGCCCGAGATAGCTCCTACGGCGGGGCTGGGGTCGGGTCGAGATGCTCGCTGGGAGCTGCGGGCGGCGCGTGCGCTACCCGCACCGTCTCCAACTCCACCCAGACGCGCGTGACGCCGCCCGCGAACTCGTGACGGAGCTCGCAGTTGTACGCGCCGAACGCGCTGACGAACGCGTCCCACGGGATCAGCGGGCAGATCAGGAAGTTGGTGTAACACAGGTGGTAGCTCAGCTCGCGCGCCTCGTCCTCGGCGGGGCCGGCGGGCCAGTCGCAGCGTACCGGGGTGCGTAGCTCGAGCCGCGCGCCGCTGTCCGTCGGCTCGGCCAAAACCTCCACGCGGAGCTGGAACTGCGGCGCGCCGCGCACCGCCGGATCGACGTGATGATGGAGCCAGACCGGCAAGGCCAGGATCAGCAGTTCCAGCAGATTGCGGTCACAGCGGACGGTCAGCAGGCTGGCGGGCACTGTCGGGCCGCGCAGGACGAGGTTCATCTCGCAACTGTACTGCGGCGCCAGGCACGCATCCCCATCCGGGAACAGCTCCTGGAGGAGCACCCGCAGGTCGCACGTGGCGTTGTGGTCGGGCGTATAGCTGCCTTCGGCGAGCCGCGCGGCCCGCCACGAGCGATCGACCATGCGCCCGGCGCGTTCGAGCAGGCGCGGCACGTATTCGAGATCGCTGGGCAGCTCGCGCATCCGCAGGATGGCCGGCCGCAACATGTTGGTCAGGTCGTGCCGGAAGGCGTGGGCGAGGTCGGCGCTCTGGGCGAGCTGCTGCGTTTCGCGCTGCATGAGGTGGGCGCGAATGGCGATCTTCACGGAGATCATCCGCGCGAAGGCCTGCAACAGGTACTCGTCCTCCTTGGAGAACCCCTGCAAGCCCAACGTCACCCGGTCGCGCTGCAAGCGGTCGCGCACCTTGAGCACCCCGATCGCCTCCGGCGGCTGCCCCCCTTCCGGCGCCGCGGCCGGCGCGGGAATCGGCACGGCGAGGAAGTGCTGCGAGAGGCGGTACTTGCCGTACTTGCGCCGGGCTGCACTCGCGTGCCGGCCCTCCAGCTCGGTCAAGCGCAGGAACATGTCCGGTTCATTGATCGTCGTCCCGGCGAGGACGCGGCCGGTGAGGCGTTCGCCGCGGGCATAGTTGGCGTCGCCGAGCCAGGTGCGGCGGCTGTGGTAGTACAGCTCCATGTAGTCTTCGGGGACCGCGCGCGGCGGCCCGATGACCTCGGGAATCAGATAGAGCTGGGCGGTGTCGGCGTAGAGGTCGCGGCGGATGCGGTCCACTTCCTGGCGGACGAGCCCCTTGGCCGCGGGTCCGGCCAGGGCCCCGCGGTTCTTGGTGAGGACGTGGATGAGGTCGGCGGCGCGGTTCTGGAGCGTGCGCGCATCGTCGCCGGAGAACCCGTCGCGCGCGATGCACATATGCTCGTCCTCGCCACGGGCGTAGCGGTCGCGCAGCGTGAGCGCCCCGATCACCTCGTAGGGCTCAGCGGTGGTGAGCAGGATGCCCAGGAAATGGCGGGTGAGCCCGAGCGAGGAAAGCGCGTACTGGCGGAATAGGCGGTGATCGAGGAGGTTGGAGATCACGAGCGGCGCGGTGACTGAGTTACGCCACAGGTACGAGACCAGCGACGAGTCGTGCCGCATGTTGCGCAGCCCCTCGCGCGTGGCCACCTGCTCGGCGACGAGCCAGACCCGGTCGGGGCTCTTGTCCCGTACACAGCTCGCGTGGGCGGGAAACAGGTAGAGCTGAGAGGTGTCGCAGCCCATCAGGACGCGGATGTTCTCGACGAGCTGGCCGAAGTGGGCCTGGGCGTCGGCCCAGGGCGGCGTCTCGGCCAGAATGTGCGTGACGCCGGCCTCGATCGTGGAGGCTAGGTCCATCGAGCGGCGGGCGAGGCGTGGGGCCTCCCAGTTGATGCGCAGGTGGGCAATGAGCCAGGCCAGGAACTGGAGGTCCTCCTTGTGCGGCTCGAGGTCGCGCGGCCCGTCGCCAGCGGGCCGGACAAACGCCACCACGAGCGCCATCTGGAACGCCGGCGCGGCACTGAACTCGGCCGGGACGAAGCAGCGCAGTGGCAGGATGGCAAACTGGCAGGGGTCGTTCTCCCGCAGCGCCCCGGCGAGCCAACTGAGCGCCTCTGGCTCGTTCGGGCTGCGGTCGAGGTAGGTGACCTCCTTGATCTGGCTCAGGTAATGGGCCACCGCGCGCAGGCGGTCCTGCTCCTGCAGCCGGACGATGTCCCAGGCGCGGGAATAGATCGGCGGCTGGGGGGTGGACCGCGGCCAGGCGGACAGGACGAGTGCGCCGCCGACGCCGGGCAGACAGTCCTGGAGGTGCTCGAGCAGCTCCCGGAACGGGGCCTCAAACCCACCGCCACCCCCCGCCGCGCGCACTTGCCGCAGGAAGCGCCCGACGATCCGTTCGGTGCACCCGGTGTCTACGGCCAGGGCGGCTCCTTCCGCGCGTGGCGGCCGCGCCCCCCGACAGGATTCTTTACCGGCGGATTCCACCGTTGTTCGCCAATCCGTCGACGATCTCTTGAATGATGTCGTTCTCGAGGTCGGGCGATCCTTTTTCGACCAGGCGGACCCGCAGCTCCGCACACCGCCGCTGGATGCGCTGCGGATCAACCAGAGTAACGAGCACGATGGTGGCGGAGGGGGCCACAGTGCGCAGCTCGGCGGCGACGTCCAGGCCGGTCTTGTGGCCCTCGGGGCCGGCGCGCTCGATAACCTGGTCGAGCAGGGCAATGTGAAACTTCTCTTCCTCGATCAGCCGTAGCGCTTCGCCGAAGGTGGACGCGCGGAAGACGCGGCACTCGGGCAAGTGGCTGTTGTGGACTGCATTGGCGACCAGGGCCTCCCATCCGGGCTGGTCTTCAAGGACGAGAACATTCAGCATGCCAGTCGTTTCCTTTCGTCCACGTGCCCGTCAGTCACCCCCGGTCACGTTCCCCCGCTGTCCCTGCATTATACCGCGCCGCCGCCAAGGTGCACCCGCTCGGGGCCCGCTCGGATCGGGCAGATGCAACGCCTTGCCTCTCCGCGGATCGCTCGGCCTGTGTGCGGTCCTTGCGAGGTGGCAACCCCACGGAGGACTTCCGTCAGGCGATGAACTGCTCGATCAAGCCATGCCCCGGGTCGATCATCACGCCGGTCGCCGCGGCCTCGCGTTCCGAGAACCCGCGGTGGCCGCCCCCCGGCACGCCCGTCCCCGCGAAGCAGAACGGCGGCGGGGTCGCGTCGTGGGCAGTCGTACTGACCGGCGTCGGATGATCCGGTGCAATGAGGATCCGCCACTGGCCGTGCCGGCGCAGCGCCGCGAGCACCGGGCCGACCACCAGCTCATCCACCCGCTCAATCGCCTTCACCTTCTCCGCCGCGTCGCCCAGGTGACCGGCCTCATCCGGCGCCTCCACGTGTACGGCGACCAGGTCATACTCGTCCAGCGCCCGTACGGCCGCCTCGCCTTTGCCGGCGTAGTTAGTATCGATGTAGCCTGTGGCGCCGGGCACCTCGATCAGCTTCATGCCCATCATCACGGCCAGCCCGCGCAGGATGTCCACCCCGGTGATGACCGCCCCGTGTACGCCGAAGCGCTCCGCGAAAGGCGTAAGCTCCTTCGGCCGTCCCTGACCCCAGAGCCAGATGTCCGTGACAGGCTCGCGGCCCTGCTCCCGACGGGCCCGGTTGACCGCATGGTCCCGCAGCAGCTCCCGCGCCCGCTCCATGATGGCCCGGGCCCGCTCCTCGCCCCGGCCCCGCGGAAGATGGTCGGCCACCGGCTGATTCGGAATGTCGTGCGGCGGCGCGCAGATAAGGCGCATTTCCGCCGCGCCGGACGCGATCATGAGGTTGCGGTACGACACGCCGCTGTGGAAGGCACACCCCCGCAAGGCGGGCTCGGCCCGTCGCGCCAACGCATTCAAATCCGCAACCAGCCGGTCCGCCTCCACCTGCGTGATATGCCCGGCCGTGAAATCCCGCATGCGGCCGTCAAGGACGGTCACGAAGTTGCAGCGAAAGATCAGCTCGTCCGGGCCAACGGTCAAGCCACGGGCCGCCGCCTCGATCGGCGCCCGGCCCGAGTAGCAGGCGTGCGGGTCATAGCCGAAGAGCACCAGCGTGGCCACGTCGGTCCCCGGCGTGAAACCGGCAGGCACGGTGACGACCCGGCCCAGGCGGCCATGCTGCGCCACCCAGTTCATGTGCGGAATGCGGGCCGCCTCCAGCGGCGTGCGCCCGTCCAGTTGCGGCAGCGGCTCGTCCGCGGCGCCGTCGGGCAGAATGATCGCGTATTTCATGGCGCGTTGATCCTTCTGATCAGGTGGCGGCATCTTACCAGACGGCCGCCGATAAGGCTTGCAGGAAGCGCCTACGCGGCTGTATCGTGAATCTGAGTGCTGCTAACCCTCGAGCGCCTGCCGCCAGGACGCCGGCGGGGGATGTGCCGGGACGATTGACCGGTGGGCGCTCGGGAGCTACCTAACAGCGCCTATCAGAACCCCGCCCGCAAGGGCGGGGCAACCTTGGCCCGCCACTGGCGTGGCGGGTTCTGTTAGAAGGTCGAAGGACCCGACGATGCAGGAACTCATCTACCTCGACAACGCCGCGACCAGCTTCCCCAAGCCCCCGCAAGTGCACGACGCGGCGCGCGACTTCTACAGCGAGTTCGGCGTCAACCCTGGCCGCACGGGCTGCGACCTGTGCCTGGCCGCGGAACACCTGATCCTCGCGACGCGGAAGCGGCTGAGCGCGCTGTTCAACCGTAGCCTCGTCGAAGCGGGGCGGTCGAAGGACCCGAACCGGCTCGTCTTCACGATGAACGCCACGATGAGCCTCAACCTCATCATCAATGGCACCGTCGGCCCCGGCGACCACGTCGTGACGACTTTGCTCGAGCACAACTCAGTCATCCGGCCGGTAAACCACAAGAAGCTCGAAGGGGCCGAGGCGACCTTCGTGGCCCCCGACGCCGAGGGCTATATCGACCCTGACGACATCCGCAAAGCCATCCGGAAGAACACCAAGCTCGTCGTCATCAACCACGCCTCCAACGTCACCGGCGTCGTGCAGGATCTGAAGGCCATCGGCGCGGTGTGTCGCGCGGAAGGCATCCCCCTGGCGGTGGATACGGCCCAGACCGCGGGCGCTGTGCCCATCGATATGGCCGTCTGCAACATCAGCTTCCTGGCCTTCACCGGCCACAAGGGCCTGTTCGCCCCGACCGGCACCGGCGGCATCTGCGTCGCCGATGACGCCGAGATTCGCGGGACCATCTACGGCGGCACCGGCGTCCGCAGCGCTGACCCGCTGCACTTGACGGAATTCCCCTATCGTCTGGAAGCCGGCACGCAGAACCTGGCCGGCATCGCCGGCCTGGCTGCCGGGCTCGATTGGATCGAGCAGCGCGGCATGGACAACATCTACAAGCACGAGCTGGAGCTGTTGGGGCTGCTCCAGGACGGGTTGTCCGAGATCGAGGGCGTGAAGATTCGCGGCACCCGGCGGCTGAAGGGCCGGGTGGCGACGGTGTCGGTGACGATCGAGAACTACGACCCGTTGGACGTCGGCACGATCCTGGACGTGGACTACAGCATCCTGACGCGCACCGGCCTGCACTGTGCGCCGCTCATTCACCAGCACATGGGCACCACGCCGCGTGGCACGGTCCGCTTCTCCGTGGGCCCGTTCAACACGCGGCAGCAGATCGAAACGGCCGTGCGGGCGGTAGCAGAAGTCGCCGCCGACCGCTGCTCGCCGGTGAGCGCGTAGCGGCCGGCGGCTCGCCGGCCGTCTTCTCCGCGAAAAACGGGGACTGGCTCCGAAGCGGCGTAGCCGCAAGGTGCCTGTACCCGCTTTTCGCGAGCCGCGAGGTGCCTGTACCCGCTTTTCCTTCGTGCCTTCGTGCCTCCGTGCCTCCGTGCCTTCCGTCGTTCAGGTGCCTGTACCCGCTTTTCCCGGGTGGTGTGGGCGCCTCGCCCGCCGTCACCGTAGCGGCCGGCGCCTCGCCGGCCGTGGTAGCGTCCGGGCTCCGTACCGGACGTCTTCTCCCCGAAAAACGGGGACTGGCTCCGAAGCGGCGTAGCCGCGAGGTGCCTGTACCCGCTTTTCCACGAATGGCGGTCGGGGCATTTGGCCATATAAGGAGTATGAGGCACGCCGGCACCAAGGCACGGAAGCACGCAGGGAATGGCGCGTTCGGGCGCGAGCTGGCGGGAATTGGCGGGGAAAAGCGGGGACTGGCTCCGAAGCGGCGTAGCCGCGAGGTGCCTGTACCCGCTTTTCCGAGGGATTCAGGGATTGAGGGATTGAGGGATTGAGGGATTGCGCGCGGAGCGGGTACGGCAGGTCCCCGACCTGCCGTACCAACCCAGGCCGACAGCCGCAGATTCCCTTTGTCGCTCGCCGCGCGGCGGATTCCGAACCGCGACCGTGAGGGAGCGGATAACACCGGCCCAATCCGAGCCCGCGAAAAACGGCAAAAAACGGCGACTGCCTCCGCAGCGGCGTAGCCGCAAGGTGCCTGCACCCGCTTTTCGCGAGCGGGTAGGGCAGGTCCCCGACCTGCCGTACCAACCCAGGCCGACAGCCGCAGACTCCCTCAGCGACTGAGAGCCCCGCCGTGGGCGATTGGCAGTAGCCTCGGGCGCGAGCCCGTGGTAATCGCACGCACGAACAACCCCCCAGCCCCAGCGGGGCGGCGGCGGTTAGCCGGGGGTGCAAACCCCCGGAAGCGGGGTGCCGCCCTCCTCATTTCCCCTCCCTCCCAGGGAGGGGT
>CAZWYT010000014.1:0-82619 GCA_964638325.1 uncultured Planctomycetales bacterium | reverse complement strand
GCACCTGCCGCGGCTGCGCGCGGCGCTGGAAGTCCACGCGAAAGGAACTCTGGAGAAGGTGGCGTAACGTGCGGGGCCGTTCGCAATTTCAACTACGAATGGCATTGACCCGCGCCGGCGCGTCCCTATGATCCAATTGGTTTTGTTCGGGTCTTCACAGGTTTCAAGGAGTTTCCCATGCGCGCCAAAAGGCCGTTCGGTCTGCTCTCGTTAATCGTTGTATCCCTGCTGGCGGGCTGTCCGTCGGGCACGCCCTCGGATCCAAACAGCGGCACCAACGCAAACGACAACGCCGGCGTAAGCAACGGCGAGGACGGTGTGAACGATGCAACCGGCATCCTCGTCGCCGCCCCGGACGGTTCCGAGGCGATCTCTGTCGATCTCTATGTGGCCGGAACGGACCAGGCGGTTAAGACCGCTCAATCGGCCGGCCAGGTCATCGACGTCGCGGCCGGTACGTACCGGCTGCACGAGTATGCCCACGGCGATTTCGTCTTCGCGCCTTCGGTGACGGTCACCGCCGGCGCGGTTACGCACGTCACGCTGGGGGCCATTCGGGTAACGACCGTGGCCGGATCGGCGACGGCGACGTATGACCTCTACGACGCGAGCGGCGACACGCTGCTGGACCAGGTGAATGACACCGACGAGATCCGCGCGGTCCCGGCGGGCACGTATCTTCTCAAGGAGTACTTCCACGACCAGTTCGTTTTCGCGCAGGACGTGGTCGTGACCGAGGGCGCCGTGACGACGGTCGCGCTGGGGGCAATCAACCTGCACAGCGTCGACGGGGCCGAGACAGCGATCTACGACATTCTCGCCGAGGACGGCCAGACGCTGCTCGACCAGGTGAACGATACGAACACCATCCGCCCCGTGCCCGCCGGGACGTACGTCTTAAAGGAGTACTTCAACGACGCGCTGGTCTACGCCGCCGACGTGGTCGTCCAGGCGGGGGCGCTAACGGAGCGATCGCTCGGTGCGGTCCGCTACAACGGCGGTGAGGCGATCTACGATATCTACGACGAAAGCGGCGAGGGGCTGCTCGACCGCGTCAACGATCGCGGCGTGATCCGCTCGCTTCCGCCGGGCACCTACGTGCTCAAGCCGTACTTCGAGGACACGGTTCTCGCGGAAGATGTCGCCGTGGTCGCCGGCTCGATCACGGACGTGCCCTGACCACCGACGGCCGGCTCGACGGCAGCGGCACCGTTGGGTGCGTGAACGCCTGGACGCACTCCGCACTGTGGCCGGCCAAGTCGCGCGCCTGCGACCCGCCGTCCTCACGTACAAGCTCGCAGAACCCGCCGCTCCCCCCCCAATCTCCGCCCGCTGCGGCTCTCTCGTTCTCGCGTTCCCACGTTCCTACGCACCCGCGTCCCCACAATCTCCGCCACCGCGTGGCGAATACCGCCAATCTCGCGCACTCATCACCCTGTCACTGTCCTTCGCTCCCTTCGCGATGAATACTACATGGGAGCCGCCCACGGACCGCCCGCGCGCCAACGTGTCGCCCGCCAACGCGCCTGCGGATCAGGGCTTGCCGACCGCCTTCGCTTGAATCCGATTCGGCTTGAGATCCACCACCTCGACCCACGCCGCAAACGGCTTCTCGGTCAGCAACTCCGCCAGCGTCTGGGCCGGCATCGCGGCCTTGATGCGCAGGGTGGCGGTGCCCTTGGTGAAGTCGCCGTCGACCGAACGCACCCGCTCGATCCCGGCCAGGGCTTTCTTCAGCTCGACGAAGGTCTTGAAGTCAACGCCTTCAACCTCCAGCTCGATGTCGCCGCCGGCGCTGATCTGCGTCGACCACTGTTCCATGACGGCCTCAAAGAGCTGGATCGCCAGGGCCGGTTCGCGGTGCTCGTCCGAGCGCGGGAACGTCGCGGCCACCAGCGCCGCCCGCGCCGCCTGGGGACTGAGCTCATGATGCGAGCGCACGCCCCGCCGCGTGACGGGCACCGATTCGCTCGCCAGCAGCTTGCCGGTGTCGGTGTAGTACACCTTCGCCTGCACGTCGCAGTTGTAGAACGCGGCGGGCGTGCCGTAGAGGTTCTCGATGCCGGCCCGGTCCGCGTTGGCCGAGCCGCGAATCAGGAGCTGCGCGCCCGCATCCTTCGCCAGCCGCGCGAGCTTGGCGGCATTCCGCTCTACTTCGGCATCGGCGGCCTCGCGCCGCCGAATGTCGTCGACCGCCTCGCGCGAGACCAGATCGAAGCCGGTCTTGACGAACATCTCTTCGATGCGGCTCTCGACGATGGAGTGGGGCTCGTACCGGCCGTCGATCCGCTCATCGATCCAGACCATGATCTTGGGCCGGCCGATCTGGTCGAGCACATTCTGGACTTCGCCCCAGGTGGCCGCGACGGCGTCCGGGCGCACCGTGGCCTCCAGGGTCACTTCCCAAACGCCGCCGGCCACTTCCCCTTCCTTCAGAACTTTGTACTCGCGGACGATGCCGGCGGCGCGGCTGTAGATCGTGTCGCGGATCAGGGCGTAGTTCTCGGTCTGGGAGAAGCCGGCGATCTGGACCCCGGCGCCCTGCTCGAGCGCCTTGCGCAGCGCCTGCTTGAGCGCATCGTCGCGGTTGTAGCCTTCGGCCTTGACGGTGACCGTCCGGGTCTCCAGGGGCGGCGGGGGCGGTGGCTCCTGCTGCGCCAGGGCTACAGCGCAGATCACGAACATGGCGACGACAACAACCGCTCTCATCGTGTTTCCCTTTCCGTCGGAGAGGCAGGCGCCGTCGCCGTCGCGTCCGAAGCGGCGGGGGGCGGCTCCACTTCCTCCAGCTTCATCCCGCGGCGCACGATCTCCCACAGGCGCCGCAATGGCAGCTCGACTTTGACTTCTACGCCGCCCACAGGCAGCGCGACCGGCGCCGTTACCACGCGTGCACCGTTCAAGAACAGGGCGACGTCGTCCTTCAGCTCCTGGTGATAGCCGAGGAACTCGGCGACCTTCACGTCTTTCTGGATCACGAGCTTCTCGATCTGCTCTCCCAGGCGCGCGATGCCGTCCAGCCGCGCCGCCTGAACCTGCGCCGCCGGCTCCGCTGTTTCGCCGTCGCCCAATTCGAAGCGGCCGGTCGCGGTGGGCGCCGTGGCCGCCCACGCGGGCACGTTGAGCTCGATGGGCGTATAGCGGCTGCGCAGGGCGGCGTCGCTGGGCGGCGTGGCCAGACCGGTGGCGGCGAGCTCGTCCTGGCCGGCTAGCAACACCATCTCGCGGAAGTCGGCCGCTTCAAAGTCCTCTCCGTGGTAGGACTCCTGATGCACGCGCGTGAGGATGCGCAGCAGGTCGCGCAGCGCGACGCGGACCTCCACCACGGCCACCTGGTCCGGGGCGAACTCCACCTTCAGTTTGGCCGCCCGCTGCAACTCCGCCTGCACCGCCTGGCGGACCTCGTCGCTGGACGCCAGAAACTCGTGCAGCCGTCGCGCGCTGGTCACCTTGAGCCGCCCCGCCGCGGCGAGCAGCGCGTTCTGGGCATCGGCGGTCGCGGCGGCGCGGGCCAGCTCGACGCCCTCCGGCGTCACGTCGTCCCATCCGGGCGGCCGGCTGGGGTGGGCCTCCTTGGAGACCGCGGTGCGCCCCGTGGCCCACAGAATCGGCCAAGCACCGGCCGCCGCTTTCAGCTTGCCGGCGTCCACCCGGGCCGCACTCGCGGCCGCCGGGTAGTCCTCGGCGAGCACCAGCAGCTCGGCCAGCAGCTCGGCCGGCTCGACGCGCACATCGGTTTCGCCGACGGCGTCCGAGTAGAGCCGCAACGGACCCCGGGCCGGACGCGTCCGCGCCCATAGCCGCAGGGCCCGATCCAGCTCGACGTCGCGCATCAGCCAGTCAGCGATAGTGACGCCCTCGTGAATCGATAGCGCACCCACGCGCCCGAGCAGCTCGCCCCGCGCCTTGGCCAGGCAGACGTGCTCTAGTGTTTTCTGTTGTTCGGGCGTTGGCGGGGCCGGCTGCGCCTGCGCAGGTTGCCCGTAGCCGGCCAGCAGGGCTGCGGTCGTGGCCAAGCCCATGAGTGCCACGCGCGCTTGTCGCCCTAGCCGCATCGCCCTTCCCAGATTCTGGTCTCGTTATTCGACGACCATCTCGCCCGGATGGACTTCCTGCACCTCGCCCTCCTGTTGCTCCTCATGGACCCGCATCTGGCGATGCTCCCGCTTGTGACACCCGCCGAGCATGACCAGCACGACAAGGCCGCACGCGACCAGACCCAGGCGGCGATACCAGGTGAACATGTTTCAACTCCTTCATCTTCTGCGGTCGAGCCGGACGTTGAGCTCGGGCGGCACGCGGGCGAGACGCCCGCACCACCCGCCTAGCGCCTTGCGCGATGCTCGAGCGCCCCGTTGACCACGCCCCACACATCCATCCCCGGGACCGAGACCGTCACGACGGCCGTGCTGCCCGTGAATTCCGTCTTGGT
Organism: uncultured Planctomycetales bacterium; assembly: GCA_964638325.1. Classification (GTDB taxonomy): domain Bacteria; phylum Planctomycetota; class Phycisphaerae; order UBA1845; family Fen-1342; genus JALHJL01. Next base: position 78,187 of record CAZWYT010000014.1, on the reverse strand, counting down.
CACCAGCGCATTCACCAGCACGGCGTCCACCAGTGCCCTGAGGTCGTCATGCTGAGCCACGAAGTCGCGGACCGTGGTGTCCGCCTGAAGCTGCAGCCCCGCAATCCGCTCGGACAGCTTGCGCTTCGCATCGAGCTCCGCAGCCCGCGCCGCCTTGAGCCGGCCCTGCGGCGTATCGATGGCCGGGTCGGTGCCTTCGCCCTGGGCTTCAATCGGCCCCATGGTCCAGTCGGGGAGCGGCACCGCCGCGGTCTCGTTGTACCTCTTTAGATATTGCACCGGCGGCACGCCTTCGCCGGTGGCCTCGAAGTCCTTCTTCACGACGGTCTTGACGATGCTCTCGATGTCGTGGCCCTGGATGTCGTCCGGGTCGTCGCCCTTGTAATGCCGGCTGTGGAGCTGCTTGATCGTGGTAATGACCTGCTCCGTCGGCACGCGCATCGTCACTTCGGCGATCAGCTCGTCGTGGTGCAGGTAGGAGCCGACCTCCTCGGCCCCAACGAGGAACGTGTTCATCTCCGCCGTGATCTCGTCACTCGCCGCCATGAAGTCGCGGACTAGCGTCCGAGAGGTGAGCCGCAGCCCCTTGATGCGCTCCGCGAGCTTTCGCAGCGCATCCACCCGCGCCGCCCGCAGCGCCATCAGCCGCCCCTGTGGACCGACCGTCTGCCAGATCTCCGGGATGGGCAGCTTGGCGGCCTGTGTCGGTGCCGGACCGACAATTTCCTCGACGCCGGCTGGCAAGTCGGGCGGCAGGTCCGGTCGCGGCGCCCCTTGGCCGATGACCTTGATGACTTGTTTCTCGATGCGGCGGGTGATGGACTCAAAATCCTTGGTCTTGATGTCCTCGCCCTTGTAGTAACGGTCATGCGCCGAGCGCAGCGTCTCGACGACCTTGGCCACCGTCACCTCGGCCGGGATTTCGCACGAGCCGTCTTCGTACCAGGTTGGGGTGCCCAGCCGGATGCCCTTGACGAACGAGTCCACCTCGCCGCGGATGTCGTCCGACTCGGTCACAAAGTCTTTTACATACGTCCGTTCGTTGATCTGCAGCCCGTAGACGGCCTCCGCCAGCTTGCGGTACGCATCGGCCGCCGCGGCCCGTTTGGCCAGCAACTTGTTCTGCTCGTTGGTGACGTCTTGCGCCCCGGCAAGCAACCCTCCGCTGAGCATTACGATTCCCACCAAGACGGCTTGCGGCTTCCGCATGGCTCGATCCTCGAAAAGATCACCTGCCCTGTTCGCCGGCCTTACGTTCGGCCAAGACGGTATACACGTTGGACAGCCGGCCGCGAGATCGGTTAGTCCGGCTGCGTCCGATGTCGCCCATAAGGATATTCCCAAGCCTGCCACGGGGCCAGCATGGGGCCGTGTTTCAAGGCGCGCGCGGGCGGGGTATAGTGCCCCGGATCGTCGAGATCGCTGAATGTTGTGCGTGCGGAGACGGCCTGATGCCCGCCATTTTAGTGGACACGTCACGCCCGGGCTGGCGCGGGGCGCTCGATCGACTGGCGGCGGTGCGGCCGGACGTGCCCCTGGTGGCCCCGTTCATGGTGTATCTCGCCTTGTTGGGGCTCGTGTACGCGGTCCCGCCGACGTGGCAGCCGGCGGCCATTGCCCTCCGCGGTGTGGCGTCGCTGGCGGCGTTCTGGCTCCTCCGACGCCACTTGCCGCCCTGGGGCCGCCCTTACTGGGCGGTGGCCTTAGTCGGCGGCGTGCTCGTGGCCTGGGGGTGGGTCGCCGGGCAGCACCTGTTCGATCAGCTCGGCTGGGGCGGTCGGCTGCCGCTGATGCCGGGCGAGAAAGCCACGCTTGATCCACGGGTCCAACTGGGCGCCGGCCACCTGTTCTGGGCAACCTGGTCGCTGCGCCTGGCCGTGGCCTGCACGGCGGTCCCGGTCGCCGAGGAACTGTTCTGGCGGGCGTTCCTGCTGCGCGCCCTGATCGACTGGCACAACTTCGAGCGGGTCCCGCTCGGCGCCTTCACCTGGGTCTCCTTCCTCGGCACCGCCCTGATCTCCACGTTTCAGCATCCCGACAACTGGAGCGTCAGCATTCTGTGCTGGATGGTCTTCAACGGCGTGTTCTACTGGACGCGCAGCATCCTGTGCCTGGTCCTGCTGCACGGCTGCACCAACCTGATCCTGTATCTGATCGTTCTGCGTGTCGGCGACTGGTCATTCTGGTGAGGCGACCATCCGTGCCATTCAAATCGCTGCTGTTGAGCATCGCCTCGCTGGCGCTCATCCTGGCGGCCCCCAGACTCGCACACGGCCAGTCGCCGGACGAGAGCCGAGTACCCGCCGGCGAGCCCGAACTCTGGCAGCGCATCGCGGCCTTGCAGCCGCTCCCCCCAGCCACGCAACTGCACGAGAACTGGTTCGAGGTTGCGCGCGAGCGGCGGCGGGCGCTGCTCGCCAGCGTCCGGCTGTATCTGACCCTGTATCCCGGCGGTGCCCACCGCGACGAGGCCATCCGCCTGGAGTTGCGCAGCCTGTTTGAGCTGGGCACGCTGCCGGGCGGCACGCTCGCCCCGTTGGCCGAGCGCGTCGAAGAGATCCTGAGGGCTCCACCAAGCGCGGTCGCACTGCATGAGGCCGCCTATTGGGCCGTGCTCCAGCAACGGTGGCGGGAGGCGCCGGCTACGACCCAACCGACGACTGCGCCGCTGGCCACCGACGTGGACACGTTCAACAGCTACCGGGAGTACGTGGAGAAGTATCCACGGAGCCGATATACCCCGCGGCTGGCGGCCTTGCTGTTCGCCGAGGCCGCTGGCCGGGATGACCGCGCCGCCATGCAGCGCATCCTGAAGGGTCTCGCCGAGAGCTTCCCGCGGCATGCGGTGACCGAGCGGCTCGCGGGCCAGTGGCGCCGGACCGCGCTGGTCGGCGAGCCGTTCTGGCCCGCGGTGACGGCGATGCCAGGTTGTGTACTCGATCCGCAAGGCTACCGCGGCTTCCCGGTGCTCATCATCTTCTGGGCTGCGTACGACGAGCCTTCCCGGCGCTGCGTGCTCGAGATCGAGCGCTTTCGCGCGGAGCATCCGGAACTGCGCGTCATCGGCGTAAGCCTGGACGAGGACGTGGAGCACACGGCGGCGGCTGGCCGCGAACTGGGGCTCGACTGGCTCCAATGCAACGACCGGCTCGGTTGGGGCGGCGCGCTGGTGCGCTTCTGGGGCATCGATTGTATCCCGTACATACTCGTGATCAGCCGGGCGGGTCGCCTGGCGGGTTCGGCCGGCGCGGATGGATGGGAGGCCTTGGCGAGCCGCGAAGTGAAGGCTGGCGCGAATTGACACCAGCCGCTGGCCCGGTTACACAGCCGGGCTGGCAGAGAACGGAGACCGGCTGTGAAATCGCCCATCCTGATCGGCCTCGCGCTTGCGGTCCTCATCATCGCCGCCGGCTTGCTGGCGCCCCTGCTGCGCGGCGCCGATCGGAAGAAGGTGGAGCAAGCCCAGGACCGGGCTGCGTTGGCCGAGCGTGAGCTGGCTCGCCACAGCCTGACGCTTCCCCGGGCCGACGCGCTGGCCGACAGCGCTGCGATGAAGGGCCAGGAAGCGGAGCTCGGGGCCGCCGTCGCCGACGCTGCGGAGCCGTTGAAGGCCACCAGCACGGAATACGGGAAGCTCGCCCGCACCGCCCAGGACCTCGCCCAGCGTTACGGTCTGTCGGCCCCCACGTTGCCGCCCTTCGGCACCGACACGGCCGGAGTTCTGCGGGCCGTCGGCCAATTCCAGTCGACGCTGAAAGAGAACCAGGACCTGCTGAGCCGGGCGCTCAAAGATGCGCAGGCGGCCGTCGCGATTGACGGCGAGGGCCTGGGGGTGCAGCAGGCCCTGGGGATGGGTGAGTACGTGCGGGCGGTCGAGCTGCTGGCGCAGGCCGAGGAGCTACGCGCCCACCAGGCCGGAGCGCAGGCCCGCTTGCTCGATGTGGCGGCCCAGTGGAAAGCGGCCCAGGGCTCGCTGGACTACTACCGCGGTCTGGATGCGACGCCCATCGTGGCCGGGTTGCGGACGGATTTCGCCGAGCTCGGCGGATTGCAGGCGGACGCGGCGGCGCAGGCGGCACAGCTTGCGGCGGAGGTCGCCGGGCGCAAGCAGGCGCTCGAGCCGGTAGTGCCGAAGCTCGCCGCGCAGCAGGCGCAGTTGCTCAACCTGCAGAAGCAGGGCTTCAAAGCCGGGCAGGACGAGGGCGAAGGGGGGTTCAACGCGTACCGAGAGCGCTATCTTGCACTCACCGAAAGCGTACGCCAGCTTCAGCAACAAGAGCAGGAGCTGCGGTACGGCGGGCTCCGCGGCGCAGCGGCGGCCGACGCGGATTGGGCCGCCGGTGCACTTCAGGGCGGCCAGGCGTTTGTGGGCCTGGAGGAGCTACAGCGGCGGCTTGACGTCGCCCAGGAGCGTGCCCAGCGTCTTGAGAAGTCGACACAAACGCTCGATGAGCACATTCGCTTCGTCGCCGAGTCCGGGCAGCGGGCCCAGACGGAAGCGGCCCGCTACCAGGAGCGACTCGCGCGGCTCGAAACCGCCGTCCAGGAGATCGCGGCCGAGGTCGAGAAGCTGGCCGGTGATGCCTTCAGCAAGGAGGGCGAGGCCTTGAAGGCGGCGGAGGGCGCGGTGCGGGCTTTCATCCAGTCGCAACGGGCGGCCGACGCGTGGCTCCGCACGGCCCGTGAGGTGCAACGCGAGCGGGATCCCAGCCGGAAGAACGAGCGCCTGGATAAGGTCTTGAAGGACCCGTACCTGGAGCACGTGGCGCGGAGCGCGGAAGCGTCAGCACGCGTGCTGGCCGGCCGGATTCACGTGCAGCGCATCGAGAGCGACGAGGGCTTGCTCGGCGACATGCGCGTCTTCACCGAGATGTATACCGACCCGCGGTTCAGCTTTGATCCGACCACGTTCGAGACGCAGATCGAGACAGCGCGGGCCGCCGGCCTCGAGACCCTGCAGACGGCCACCCAAATCTTCACCACCATCTCGGAGAAACTCTCCGCAGCGCCGACGGTCTGGGTGCCGCTCGGGGCCGCGGCGGCGACCTATCACCTGCTGGCGCGCGTCGATCCGGACCTGGCCCAAGCGAATCTGAGCAAAGCCACCGAGCTCATCCAGAAGGCGGTCGAGAAGCGCGAGTCATTCCCGTACGCCAAGGCGTTCGTGCTCTTCCGGGATCACCTGGCTGGCCTTGGTACGGCGAAACAGCCGGCCGAAGCCAAGCCCGGGGAGCCAAAGAAGGCCGAGGAACCCGAGAGCGATTTCTTCACGGATGAGAAGTAGCGGCCGGCTTGCGCCGCCAGTTCGGACCGAGCGCTCGGCGACGTCCGTCGGCGTTACTTCTTCGCCTTGTAGAACGGCAGCGGCACCACCGTCGCGGCGCACCGGCTGCCGCGGAGGTCGAGCTCGACCTTCTGGCCGGTTTGCGATAGCTCTGAACGGAGCAGTCCCATCGCGATGTTCTTAGCTAGCGTCGGGCTCTGTGTGCCGCTGGTGATCACGCCGACCTGCTGGCCGTCGCGGAGGATCGGGGTTCCCGGGCGGGCAATCCGCTTGCCATCGAGCTCAAAGCCCGTGACCTTTCGGCTGGGCCCCGCGGCCTTGACGCGCTGGAGCACCGCGCCGCCGATGAAGTCCTTGCTCAGATCGACGGCCCATTCCTGCCCCGCGGTGATCGAATCCCACTCTTCGGTCAGCTCGTGACCATACAGCGGCATGCCCGCTTCGAGCCGCAGCGTGTCGCGGGCCCCCAGACCCGCCGGCTTAATCGGCCGACCGATCTCGCTGGACCGGCTGATCAGCATCCGGACCGCGAACAGCGCCATGTTGGCGGGCAGAACGATCTCGACCCCGTCCTCGCCGGTGTAGCCGCTGCGGGCAATAAAATAGTCGGCCCCCATCACGTTGCCCGTCTTGAAGCGGTAGCGCTTGAGGTCGTCCAGGGGGATGGGCAGCAGCCGGCCCATCGTCTCCATTGCTTCCGGCCCCTGGATCGCGACCATCGCGGTTTCCAGCGTGCGGTCCTGGATCTCCACTTGAAAGCCCCGCCGCTGCTGGTCCCACCAGCCCAGCAGCTTCTCCCGGTTAGACGCGTTGCACACGACCAGAAAGTGGTCCTCGAAGCGCGAGACGATCACGTCGTCCAGAATGCCGCCGTCGTCCTTGCACATGTGGCTGTAGCGGCACATCCCCGGCGTCGCCGCACCGATGTTGCGGGTGTTCAGCCGCTCCATGAGCGTCGCCGCATCAGGCCCGCGGAACTCCACGCGGCCCATGTGCGACACGTCGAACACGGCGCAGTGCTGGCGGGTGTAATTGTGCTCCGCGATGATGCTGGCGTACAGGACGGGCATCTCCCAACCGGCAAACTCGACCAGCCGGGCGTTGCATTCGCGATGGAAGGCGTTGAGGGGCGTCTGAAGCATGGCCGTTTCCTGGTTCCTGGTGCGTGAGTCTCACTAACCACGGTCCGGCAGGTCGCGCGCGCTCGACCTGTCCGACGCGTATAGCATAGCGGGTCGCCGCGGAGCAGGAAACCCGCGAAAATAGGGACAGTCACCTATTTCCTGCCAAGAAATAGGTGACTGTCCCTATTTAATGGCAGCCCGCCAAAAGCACGCGTGCCACGGGCCAGCCAGGCGCCCGTGGCACGCGCAAGTGTGGCGGTACCACCAACCGTATGAATCCACACGTTTTGCACGCACCGGCGTGGGCCGGCACGTGCGCATCGCCGCCACGCACCAACGAGCTTGTGCGGGCCGCAGAAATCAGCGTATCTGCGGCACCAGCGGCATGAAACAACCGACTTTCTCCTGTTGGAGGATGAGCAGGTTCCGCAGGCCGCGCGCGAATTCCCGCCACTGCGTCGGCGTCAACTCGCTGAGCAGGGGCAGGACCGCGCGGCACAGCGGATCAGCGCGGAGCCGGGAGGCCGCCGCCACCTCGAACTCGTCCTTCTCGTCCTGCCCGGTCAGTTTCTGCAGCAGCTTGAGAAAGGCCTCGAGGCCCGAGGGCTTGGGCAGAATCTGTACTTCGTAATCGCGCCCCAGCCCCGCTTTCGTGGCCGCCAGGTCCAACGCGTCGGTCAGCCCGCCGAGCTTGTCCACCAGACCGAGCTCCAGGGCCTGGGCGCCCGTATAAACGCGGCCGCCCGCAATCTCCTCCAGGTCCTTCTTGATCCGCTCGCCGCGGGACTTCGTCACGCGGCCCTTGAACTGCTCGTACACGCTGTTCATGTACTCGGTCATCCAGGCCCGCTCGCCGTCGTTCCACTTGCGGTTCATGCTCATCAGGCCGGCGTGCTTGCCGCGCGAAAACTCGGTCGTCGTGATGCCGAGCTTGTCCTGCATCAGGCCGCTCAACACCAGCTTGCCGCCCACCACCCCGATCGAGCCGGTGATGGTCGTCGCCTCGGCGAAGATCGTGTCCCCCGGCAGCGAGACGTAGTACCCGCCGCTGCCCGCCACGCCCCCCATGCTCACCACGAGTGGCTTTTCGGCCGCACAGCGCGTGGCGGCCTCCCAGATGATGTCGCTGGCCAGGGCGGATCCGCCGGGCGAGTCGACCCGCACGACCACCGCCTTGACGTTGTCGTCCTTGCGGGCGTCTTCGAGCGCGGCGCGGACCGTCGTGCTGCCCGCGATTGTGCCGCCGAACGGGCTGTCGTCGCTCTTGCCGACCACGATGCCGCCGTCGATGTAGATCAGGCCGACGGTGGGCTCTTCCTTCGGCTCGGCGGCCTGCTCGAAAAGTTGGATGATCTGGGAAATGAGCGCGAACGGGTTGCTCGTGTCGAGCTCGGGTCCGGTCGTCTCCTCGATCTTCTTGACCACGCTCACGTCCTTGCCGAATTCCTTATGCAGCCGTTGCTTGAACGCGGCAAACGACGACACGTCGTCCACGAGCTTGTGCTCCAATGCCTGCTGGGCGCTCAGGGGCGCCAGGTCCACGAGCTTCTTGACCTCGTCGGCCGGGAGCTTGCGGCCCTCGGCGATCAACTGGATCCAGCGGTCGTAGAGGCCGTCGAGCAGCCAGTTGATGTTCGCCGCCGCCTCCGGGCTCGGCTCGGTGCGCGTGAACGGCTCGAGCGCGGCCTTGTACGCGCCGCAATGCATCATGTCGGCTTCGATGCCGAGCTTGTCGAGCAAGCCCTTGAAAAACATCGCTTGGCCGTGCAGGCCGACGATGTCCAGCGTGCTGTTCTCGGCGATGGTGATGTGCGTGGCGGCCACCGCGAGGGCGTAGCTACGGTTGTCCGCCTCATCCACGTAGCAGTACACGGGCTTGCCTTTGGCCGCGAAGGCCTTGAGCGCCTGGGTGAGTTCCTCCACCTGTGCCAGACCGACCTCGGGCTGTTCGATGATCAGCACCAGACCGTTGATGTCGCGCTCGCCGGCGGCCTTGCGAATCGTGTGCACCCAATCCCGGAGCGTGGCGGTCTGCTCTTTCTGGAACAGCGCCATCAAAGCCGCGTTGTCATTGGGGGCCTCGAGCACGGGTCCGTTCAGTCGCAGCCGCAGCAGCTTCTTCTCCGCCCGCGCCTCGGCGGTGAGCAGCAGCCCACTGACCAGGACCAGAGCCGCCCCGCAGGCAACGGATCGCATCTTTCGAGTCATGCCTCGATCTCCTTGAGCACCGGACCAGGGTTCTTCCAATAACCTCACGTCGCTGCCCCGCTTCACTGGGGCGCCGTCGAGCCTGGGTAGTCAGCCCACACGCCAACATTATAAAGCGGCACACGTATTCAACGGTGTTGGGTTGTCAGAAGTTGTCGGCGCTTACCACCCGCCGCGCCACGCCCGTGGGTTCCGCCGGGCGGTGGCGCCTTCGATGCGCGCGGCGCGGAGCGTGCGCGCCAGCTCGATGCCCATCGCGCACACGTCCGGCGCGTCGTCGTGGCGCGCTTTGGGGAAGTGCAGAAACTGCCGCTCGACCTCGGGATCGAGCACCGCCGGCAGCCGGAACGTGCCATTCTCGTAAAACGGCGCGCTGCCTTCGATGCGGGCCCGTTTGTTCGCCGTCGTCTGGAGCGGGACGATGGGCATGTACAGCCCGCGCCGCCGGCTCTCTTCCTCGAGCATCTGCTTCAAGGCCACCTGGTAGCCGACCGTCTCGACCCCGATTTTCACTGGCCGCCACTCCTCAAACGCTGCCAGGATGCGCTTGACCTGGTCGACCACGCCGATGCGCTCCAGGCTCAGGCGGCGGGTGTAGATCACGCTGGTGGTCGTATCGACGCTGCCGATCCACAGGGCGAAGAAGTCGCCGCCGCTGACCCCCGTCGCCGGATCGACCGCGATCAGCGTGACCAGCCGCTCCGGAACCAGCTCGCTCGGGTCGTAACGGTGTAGCCACTCCGGCCGGAAGACGCGGAGCGCGTCGTCGATCGGGTTCGCCTGGTATTCCTGCTCGAAGGCCAGCGTGCCGATGCGTTCGCGCTCCAGGTCGAGCTTTTCCAGCGGCCAGCGCGCCGGCCACAACGCCACACGCTGGTACTGCCCGTCGGGCCCGGGCTCGGCTTCGATCGCGCGATGCACCACATAGTCCCAGCCGGGGAAGCGTTGCGGGTCGCGCAGGTTCGCGAGCAGCGCGTCGTAGTGGATGAGCGAGCCGAGGACCAGGAGCTGCCCGTCCGGAGCGAGCGCGGGCATGACGACCCGCCGCAGCCAGTGTTCCAGCTTCTGCCGCTGCTCGGGCGACGCGACGTGCTCGTCCTTCTCCAGGTCGTCACAGATGACGAGGTCCGGCCGATGCGGCCCGACGCGCAGCCCGCGGAACCCGGCCCCGGTCCCCTTGGCCTGAACGGTAATGCCGGTTGTCGTGGTGAACAACGTGGCGGACCAGTTACGCTTGGGCCGGCGAGCCTTCGTCTTGCGCCCGCTAAGGCCGGCTCCTTCGACCGGCGAGACGCCGATGCTCCCCGCAGCGCACAGGTCACCATACGCCACCAGAATCCGCTCGTTGCCCTCGAGCTCTTGGCGGATGTCGCGCACGAATTGGCGGGCGAGCGAGGACTCGTACGTGACGATGACGATGTTGCGGTGGCGCTGTTCGCAAATGCACCAGAGCGGGTAGGCCAGCGCGGCGCAGGTGCTCTTGGCGTGCCCGCGGGGGGCCACGCGGGCCACCAGCCGCTTGTCGCGCTGTGCGAGCACGCGCAGCAGCTCGACGTGAAAGCGGCAGGGGGCGTCCGTGAAGTAGTCCGGCAGAAACTTCCGGGCCCAGCGCAGCGGTACCGGCCACGTCCGGGCCGCGGGCGCCCGTTGGGCGATGTTTGACATGCGGCTTTCCGATCCAGCCTCCGCGGGCGGTCGCCGGCCCCACGGCCGCGCGCCCCGCCCCCCACGGGAAGCCTAGCTCCATATCATAGATAGTCTAGTAAACGGGCCTTCCCGGTTGCCTTCTGGCGGCGCCCGCGGAATTCTGCCGCGTCTCGGGCGGGAAGCGAGGGCCGCTTGGCGACGGCGGGTTTTCGGCCACCCTCCACCAAGAGGGGCCAAGCACATGGCCGGCAGCGTTCCCGTCCCGCACGCGGTCCCGCCGCCGCGGGGCCTGGACAGCGGCATGACCCGGCTGGTATCGTCAGCAAGTGGGCAGATTGAGAAGAAGCCCGCGCGGACGCAGGTTCATGCCGGACGAAAAGCCACTTCAACCCATCGGCCAGCCGGAATCGTCGCCCGCGGTACCTGGCACGCCAACGCCGACCCAGCTCAAGAGCGCGCTAAAGGCCTTTAAGAAGCGCCTGAAGCTCGCCCGGCTCGATGACGAGTCGCGGCTGGGCCACGGCGCGCTCACCCCCGGCGACCGGTCGGGCATCGTCGCGATCGTCCCCCCGAGGCAGTTCCCGCAAGCCGTGTGGGATGAGCTCGTGAAACTCGGCAAGCTCAGGCGCGCCGGGCAGGGGCTCTACGAGCTCGCCGAAGAACACCAAAGCGACTGAACCTCCCGCGTGTGCCGACCTGCCACGCGTTCGCAAGCCGCCCCCGACACGCTAAAATGCCGGGTCAACCGCCCGTTGAAAAGGCGACTGTCCGCCGCGGCGGACGGGGTTGCAGTCCGTTTTCGACCGAGTGGCGGTGCCTCCAGCGCGGTGCCGGTCCCCTTTTCAGCGGGCTCGTAGCCCTTGACCGGGATTGTGAGGCGTTACATGAGCCCGATCGGGATGACGATCCTGCTGGCCGTGACGCTGGCCGCTTTCGCGTATAGCGCGACCCGCCGCTGGCGGCTCATGCTGATTGCCCGCCGGCCGGAGAACCGCGCCGACCAGATCGGCCGCCGTCTGGCCGGGGTCTTCGAGTTTGCCTTTGCGCAGCAGCGGATGCCCCGTTATCCGCTGGCCGGCTGGGCCCACATCATCGTCTTCTTCGGCTTCCTCGTGCTGCTGCTCAACTCGCTGATCCTGTGGGGCCGCGGCTACGTCGCGGACTTTGACTTCTGGCTGTTCGGCCTGCACCAGCCGCTGGGCGTCATCTACGCCTTCCTGCGCGACATCTTCACATTCCTCGTCCTCGTCGGCGTGCTCGTGTTCTTCTACTACCGCCTCGTCGCCCGCCTCAAGCGGCTCACCCTGAACGCCGAAGGACTGCTCATTCTCGGCATCATCTTTACCATGATGATCGCCGACCTGATCTACGAGGGCGTCGAGGTGAACCACCGCGGCGGGCAATTCCATGCGGCGATGCCGTTCGGGTCGCTGGCGGCGCGGCTTCTGGTGCCGCTCTCGCCGGGAGCGCAGCACGTGCTCTGGCACGTCGGCTTCTGGGCCCATTCGGCCCTGGTGCTGCTCTTCCTGAACCTGCTGCCCTACGGGAAGCACTTCCACGTCATCACCGTGCTGCCGAACGTATTCGCACGGGCGCTCACGCCCCGCGGCCGCCTGGCCCCCATCGCCGATATCGAGGGCCGGCTGGAACGCGAGGAGACGCTGGGCGTCAAGCGCGTCCAGGACTTCAGTTGGAAGGACGTGCTGGACCTCTACACGTGCACCGAGTGCGGACGCTGTACCGACCAGTGCCCGGCCACGAATACTGGGAAGCTGCTTTCGCCGAAGCACTTCGCCATCGACCTGCGCGACCATCTGTACCACCGGCAGGATGAGTTGCTGGTCGGCCGAAGCGGTCAGGCGGCCGGCAGGGAGGGCGAAGCGGCGCCGGCGGCCAACGAGCAGGACCTGCTGGTCCCCGCCACGATCAACCCCGAAGTGTTGTGGGCCTGCACGACCTGCGCCGCGTGCGAGCAGGAATGCCCCGTCTTCATCACCTACATCGACAAGATCGTCGACCTGCGCCGCCACCTGGTGATGGAGCGCGGCGAGTTCCCCGGGCAGTTGCAGACGGCCTTCAAGGGCCTGGAGACCGTGGGCAATCCCTACAGCTTTCCCAACGAGCAGCGCGCCGAATGGGCCGCCGGCCTGGAGGTGCCGCTCATAGCCGAGCAGTCCGACGTCAACTACCTCTACTGGGTCGGCTGTGCGGCTTCGTTTGACGACCGGTCACGCAAGATCGCCCGGGCGTTCGCCCAGCTCCTCAAGACCGCTGGCGTGAGCTTCGCCATTCTCGGGCCGGAAGAGACCTGCAACGGCGATCCGGCGCGCCGGGCCGGGAACGAGTTCCTGTTCCAGATGCTGGCGCAGCAGAACGTCGAGACGCTTCATCGCTACAACGTGAAGAAGATCGTTGCCGCCTGCCCGCATTGCTACAACACGCTGAAGAACGAGTACCCGGACTTCGGCGGGCACTACCAGGTGGTCCATCACAGCGAGCTGCTCGCCGACCTGGTTCGGGCCGGCCGGCTGGTGCCCCGGCGGCGCGTCGAGGCGCGCGTCACCTACCACGACGCGTGCTACCTTGGACGGCACAACGACATCTACGACCCGCCACGCGACGTCCTGCGGGCCATTCCGGGCCTGCGGGTGTTCGAAGCCGTCCAGAGCCGCGATCGCGGGATGTGCTGCGGTGCGGGCGGCGCGCAGATGTGGAAGGAAGAGGAAGCCGGTCATGCGCGGGTCAACCATACCCGCGTGCGGCAGCTCATGAGTGCGCTGCCCGGCGGCAGCAAGGGCTGCACGATTGCGTCGGCGTGCCCTTTCTGCAAGACCATGCTTTCCGACGGCCTGGCCGACCAGGGGCTCGAAGGGGTCGGGCAGCTCGACCTAGCGGAGCTGCTGTGGCAATCGGTGCAGAGTGAGGCGCCCGCGCCGAGTCCGGCCGACACCACCGGTGCCCCCACGTAGGTCTGGCAGCGCATAGATGATGCCATGGCGCATGAACATTGCATGTTGATCACGGCGGGCCCGACGCACGAGCCCATCGACGCGGTGCGCTACATCGCGAATCGGTCCAGCGGATGCCTGGGCATTTGCCTGGCGGAGGCGGCCCGTGACGCTGGCTGGGAAGTCACCTTGCTGCTGGGTCCGGTGTCCCTGCCCATTCCGCCAAGCGTGCGGGTCGAGCGCTTCGAGACGTCCGCCGAGTTGGCGGCGCTGCTGGACAAGTGCTTTCCGCTGTGCGACGTGCTCATCATGGCGGCGGCGGTGGCGGACTATCGGCCACGAGCGGCCGCCGCGCGCAAGCTCCCGCGCCAGGAACGCGCGCTGCTGCTCGAATTGGAGCCCACGCCGGACCTCGTGGCCGCCTGTGCCGCGCGGAAGCGGCCGGGTCAGCGCATCGTCGGCTTTGCGCTCGAAGAGCCGGCGGTCCTTGACACGCGCGCGCGGGAAAAGTTGGTGCGGAAGGGGCTCGACGCGATCATCGCGAATCCGCTGGAAACGATGGGGGACCGCCACATCCAGGCGACACTGTATACGGCCGACGACCAGGTGATTTCGCCGCCGGGGACCGACCCCCTGGATAAAGGCGACTTCGCCCGGTGGCTAATCGACTGGCTCGCCGCCGGGTAGCCGCCGACGCAGTGGGTGCCCCATCGCGTTTCGGCGAGCCGCGGGGCGGGTCGTCGAACGGGGTGGGGGATGGGGCACCCGCGCGGCTACATTTCGCGTGCACTCCGCAGTACGATGCCCCGGCCCACGATCCATAGGTAGTGCCGATGTCGACCGACCCGACGCCCGAAGACCTGGAACGCGAGAAGCAGCGTCGTCGCGAAGCCGAGGCCCAGGTCGACCTGCTGAAGGCCCAGCGCGACTACTACGGGGCGGAATTGCAGCGCCGGGAGCAGGAGGTGCGCTACCAACTCGGCGACGCGGTGGTGCGCGCCCTGCGACCTTCGTGGGACACGCTGAAGCTCCCACTTCGGCTAGTGCAGCTTCTCCTGTTGGGCCTGAGGCGTCGCCGTTCCCGGAGCCAGGCCGGCACCGCGGGCATGTCAGCGACGCCGGTCAGTGAGAACCGGCCGCGCTTTGAGCCCGTCCCGCTGGCGACCTGCCCGTTTGCAACCCCGCCGACGGAGTTGCGCCGCCGCAATGACCTGCGCATCGCCCTCGTCGCCGACGAGTTCTCGTGGTGGGCCTGGGCCTTCGAGGCGGACGTCTACACGTTCACGCCGGGCACCTGGCGGGAGACCCTGCCAGCGCGACCCCCCGATCTGCTCCTGGTCGAGTCGGCGTGGCGTGGCGTCGGCGAGAGCTGGCACTACCAGGTGCGCGACCTCGGCCAGCACCCGGACCGCGTCGGTCGCTATATCCTTCCCGACCTGGTGGCCTGGTGCCGGCAGCGCGGCGTGCCGACCGTGTTCTACAACAAGGAAGACCCGCCGAACTTCGAGTTCTTCATCGCGGCGGCCAGGCTGTTCGACTGGGTCATCACTTCGGACGCGAATTGCCTCGCCGCCTACCGCAGCCGACTCGGACATGACCAGGTACTGGCGTTGCCGTTTGCCGCACAGCCACGGCTGAACAACCCGGTGCTCACCAGGCCGCGCGACGGGACGGTGTGCTTCGCCGGCACGTGGTACGAGCACCGGCATTCGCGCCGCCAGGACGCGGCGACCGCGATTCTGCGGCCGGCCCTGGACTTCGGCCTGGAAATCTACGACCGCATGGCCGGCAACCTGGACCCGAACTACCAGTGGCCGGCGCTGTACCGCCGCGCCTTGCGCGGCAGCCTGCCGTATGCCGAGATGCTGACCGCCTACAAGCGGTACCGGGTGTTCCTGAACATCAACAGCGTGGCGAACTCGCCGACGATGTTTGCGCGGCGGGTGTTCGAGCTGCTGGCGTGCGGGACGCCCGTCATCAGCTCACACTCCGAGGGGATCGAGGAACTGTTGGGGGCGGACCTCGTGCTGCTGAGCACCGATGCCGCCACAACGCGCAGACACCTGGAGCACTTGCTGGGGGATGACGACTATTGCGAGCGTCTGGCGCTGCGCGGACAGCGCAAGGTCTTCGCGGAGCACACCTACACGCAGCGGCTGCAGACCGTGCTGGAGGTGATCGGGCTGGCTCGTCCGCGCGTCGGGTTGCCGAGTGTGGCGATGATGGCGGCCGTTGAGACCGGCGCGCAGGTCGCGGCTGTGTGGGAGAGTTTTCAGCGCCAGATCTACGCCCACAGGCGGTTGGTGCTCTGTGCGACGTGCCCGGGTGCCGTCGCGGATGTCGCCCGCATCACGAGCCAGTCGCCGGCGGTCCAGGTGGTGATGTTCGACGGCGCGCCGTGGGGAACTGTGCTGGGCCACGCCCTGCAATCGTTGGAGGCGGACTATGTCGCCGCCATAAACCCGGCGCATTACTACGGTCCGCACTACCTCACGGACTACGCCGCCGCGACGCTGTACGTGACGGAGCCGCTCATCGGCAAGGCCAGTTTCTACGAGTTGGATGCAACGGGTCTGCCGCGGGTAGTCGGAGCCGGTTCGGAGTACCAGCTCGCCAGCCGCGTCAATCCCTGGACGCTCTGTGCCGCCCGCGCGCCGCTCGTCCGCGTGCTGGACCAGCTCGCCGGCGCGCCAACACCCGAAGAGTGGTGGGACCGCGCCCAGCGGATCGCGGGCAATGCCTATTCGGCCGACCGGTTCAACTACCTGCGGCTTGGCGAAACCCGGACGCCGGGAGAATCGGCAGAGCTGGCCGCGGCCCAGCCAGGCATGCTCGACGTGGTGCTGGCCTGAGGGCCGCGACCGGCGGTCAGTCGTCCTGGGTGTGGGAGGCCTTGACGGCCGCCGCCGGCTGTGACGCGGTATAGGCGTCTACGACCTCCTGGGGGGCTCCCGCCGCGCGGATCTCCCCGTCGTGCAGCCAGATCGCCTTGTTGCACACCTCACGTACCAGGTTCATGCTATGGGTGGCAATGACGACGGTTTTGTGGTCGCTGCGGAATCGGTCGAGAATCGACCCGGCCTTGGCCCGAAAGGCGCTGTCACCGACGCTCAGCACCTCGTCGATCAGCAGGACGTCCGGGTCGATGTGGACCGCGATCGAGAATCCGAGCCGGCCGCGCATGCCCGCCGAATAGGTCCGCACCGGCGCGTCGATGAACTGCCCCAGCTCGCAGAACTCGACGATGTCCTGGAAGCGCTCGTCGATGTCGCGGCGCCGCAAGCCGAGAATCGAGCCGTTCAAGTAGATGTTCTCGCGTCCGCTGAGGTTCTGATTGAAGCCCACGCCGAAGCTCAGCAGACAGCCGATTTTGCCGCGGACCTCCACCCGGCCGCGGTCGGCTTCGCAGATGCCCGCCAGCGTCTTCAGCAGGGTCGACTTGCCCGAGCCGTTCCGGCCGATGATCCCTACCACGTCGCCGGGATAGGCGGCGAAGTTCACGCCCCGCAGGGCCCAGAACTCCTTCGACCAGCGACCGTCGGTGGTACGACTGCAAGACACGAGCCGGACCAAGCGTACGAAGGTTTCGCGTAGCGTCACTTCGGCCCGGTGGTACCGGATCAGGAATTTCACCCACACGTCCGCGGCGTGGATGGTGGCCAGGTTGGGGTCGGGGTCAGACATACTTGGCGAATTTTCCCTCGCCCCGGCGGAAGATGCCATAGCCGATCACCAGCAGAACCAGGGTGACACCGACCAAATACAGCGCGTAATGCGGATCGGGGCTTTGATGGCGGATGAGGGCGTCGTGGTAGCCCTCGAGCAGACACGCCATCGGATTAAGCATGTAGAGCGAGAGGTACTGCTCCGGCACGCGCGTGTGCGCGCCATGGATGTAGTACAGGATCGGGCTGGCGTAGAAGCCGAGCCGGAGCACCACGGTGCTGATGTTCGCCGTGTCGGCAAAGAACGCCCCCAGGTACGCCGCGATGTAGGCCAGTCCGGTCACGAGCAGCAGCTCGACCAGGGCCAGCGGGACCACCCACGCGGCGTGCCAGGTGATCTCCCGGCGCATGATCAGCATGGCGGCGAAGAGCACCACCAAGCCCCACACGAAGTCGTACAGCCGCGACAGGGAGATTGAGAGCGGGAACACCGCCTTGGGGAAGTTGATCTCGCCAATGATGCCGCGGTTGCCCCGAATGCAGTTGACCGCCTGGTGGATCGTGCCGTCCAGGAACCGCCAGGCGAGCACGCCGACGAAGAGATAAGTCAGGTAATTCCCGGTCCGGCCCTGGGCCTGCTGAAACAGGAGCCCGAACACGAGGAAGTAGACGGCCAGCGACAACAGTGGGTCGAGCAGGTTCCAGAGGTTCCCGAGCGCTTTGTGGCGATGGCCCGCCTTCAGGTTGCTGCTGACCAGGTACAGGATCGTCTCGCGGCGCGCGAAAAGCTGCCGCAGGCCGCCCGACAGGCTCGGCGAATTCGTCCACACGTTGGCGTCCGAGAGCATCGTACTGGTCCCACTTCCCGCCCGCTGGATTGAAAGAAACGGCCCGCGCGCGGCGCCACAGACGTCGCGACGGCGGTCACGCTAGTCCAAGCCGCATCCGAATCGAAGTGCCCGCAAAAGTCAAGGCCGGCGCGGGCCCGCCGCGCGGCCGCTGATATAGACGCTCACACGCCTGGGGCGCCCCGGGGGACCGGTCAACTGCCGGCCTTCCTTATGCCGATAGATGGACGGGTCCTGCGCGCGGCGCGCGACCGGGTTACGGGGCACAGGAGCACATCATGCCAGCACCATCGCTCAGGGGTTGGGGCAGCTTGCTAGCGTTTGCGGGCCTGGCGGCGGGCGCAACGCATTCGACTTCTGGGCAGCCCTGCACTCCCGAATGGTCCGATCGGTTCGCGGGCGACTGGAACGGGAGTGTCTCGGCCATGGTCGTCTTCGACGACGGCAGCGGCCCAGCCCTTTACGCGGCGGGACACTTCACCCTCGCCAACGGCGCTCCCGCAAGCTACATCGCGAAGTGGGACGGCGAAAGCTGGTTCCCCGTCGGCGGCGGTCTGAGTGGTTCAGCCCACGCGCTAGCGGTGTTCGATGACGGCAGCGGACCGGCGCTGTACGCCGCCGGCTGGTATCCGTCCAGCGGCTTTGTTGCGAAATGGGACGGCGCAATGTGGGTGCCACTGGCGGCTCAAATCGACAGTTTGGTCTACGCACTGGCCGTCTTCGATGATGGCACCGGGCCCGCGCTGTACGCCGGGGGCTCGTTCACGCAAGTTGATGGAGTGAGCGCCAACCGGATTGCGAAATGGGACGGCCTCAACTGGTCTCCGCTCGGTGCTGGAATGAGCGCCTCAACGAACGGTGGCGTGTACGCGCTGACAGTGCATGACGACGGGGGTGGGCCCGCGCTCTTCGCCGCCGGCTCATTTACCGATGCGGGCGAGATTAGTGCGAGTAACATTGCCAAGTGGGACGGCACGACTTGGTCTCCGCTCGGCGGCGGCTTGGACAACTCCGCTGGCGCCCTGATCGCCTTCGATGACGGCGGGGGGCCAGCGCTGTATGTCGGGGGCTGCTTCGTCACCGCCGGTGGAATAAGCGCCAATCGCATTGCGAAATGGGACGGGGTGCAGTGGTCAGCGCTGGGCGAAGGCGTGGACGACGACGTGTATGAGTTGTTCGGCTTTGACGATGGCAGCGGCCCGGCGCTCTATGTCGGGGGATTTCCCCACCACGCGGGCGACGTCACCGTCATGCACATCGCGCGGTGGGATGGATCGGCTTGGTCGGCCCTCGACGGCGGAACGAACTGGGGCGTTCTCGCGCTGACCTCATTCGACGACAGCGGCGGGCCGGCGTTATTTGCGGGCGGCTTGTTTACCAGCGCAGGCAGCGCCACGGCCAACCGCGTGGCCCGTTGGGACGGCAGCGCCTGGTCCGCAGTGGGGAGCGCGCCAGCCGGCGAGGGTCTGGACGATGCGATCGATGCGTTTGCAGTATTCGACGACGGCAGCGGACCCGCCCTGTACGCAGGAGGTAGTTTCGGGATCGCGGGCGATGCGCCCGTGAACCGAATCGCCAAGTGGGACGGGGCGAGTTGGTCGCCGCTGGGCAGCGGTATTATGTACTCCCCACCGCTGTGCGCCCTGACCGTCTACGACGACGGCAACGGGCCAGCGCTCTACGCCGGCGGATGGTTCACCGAAGCCGGTGGCTTGAGCGTAAACCACATCGCTCGCTGGGACGGCACGAATTGGTCGACCGTGGGTAGCGGCACAGACGACCGCATCCTGGCTCTCGCGGTCTTCGATGACGGCACGGGCCCAGCACTCTACGCGGGGGGCGAATTCCACAACGCCGGCGACGTGCCCGCAGCGCACATTGCTCGCTGGGACGGAGCGAGCTGGTCGCCGGTCGGAGGGGGGGTCCAAGGTCACGTGTTCGCTTTCTGCGTGCATGACGATGGCACGGGGCCGGCGTTGTTCGTCGGCGGGTATTTCACTAAAGTCGGAGACGTCCCCGCCAGGTGCATCGCCAAGTGGAACGGGTACTCCTGGTCGCCGCTCGGCAGCGGCATCGGTTGGGATGCCTACCCTTTTGTGTACGTTTTAGCCGCGTACGATGACGGCACCGGACCAGCCTTGTATGTCGGCGGTGCGTTCCCGCGCGCCGGCGGCTTGGTCGTGAATCGCATCGCGCGGTGGAACGGCACAAGCTGGTCGGCACTCGGCAGCGGAATGAACTGGACGGTCTATGCCCTGGCTGTGTTCGACGACGGCGGTGGCCCGGCGCTGTACGCCGGCGGGTCCTTTACGACGGCCGGGGGCATCAGCGCGAACCACCTCGCGAGATGGGACGGCGTAAGCTGGTCGGCGCTCGCGAGTGGGACGGACGCCACCGTCCTTGCCCTGGCGCCCTTTGAGGATGGTGCCGGACCCGGACTTTACGCCGGCGGCGGGTTTCTCACCGCCGGCGGAAAGCCCTCCGCGTACATCGCGCGCTGGGGCTGTCCACCGGCGGCCTTCGAGCGCGGCGACCTCAACTGCGATGGCGTGATCGACTTCGGCGACATCAACCCGTTCGTGCTGGCGCTCGCCGATCCGGCGGCATGGCAGGCGGCGTATCCCGGCTGCCCACCCGAGAACGGCGATATCAACCTCGACGGCGGCGTCAACTTCGGCGACATCAACCCCTTCGTCGCGCTGCTCTCACACTAGGGCGGTGCGGCCGGGCGCTCGCGGTTGGGCTCTGCACCGCGCTTGTCCGGCCGCCGTAGAATGTTGCGTGCTCCGCTCGACCCTCAGCCTCGCGCTTGTGGCCGCCTTGGCCGGCAGCCTCAACGGGCGCGCTGACGAGGCCGCGATCCTCGCCGACATCGAAGCGTTCTTCGCCAACAGCGACACCAGCGAGCGTGTCGAGATCGCCCGCCGCATCGAGCAGGACCCCGCGTACGACCGCGCCAAGGTCCAGGGTTGGCTGCACCAGGCGGACTTGTTCAAGCCCCTGCCCGCCGGCCGGCAGGAGATCGAGGTCCCACTGAGCAGCGGCGGCACGCGGAAGGTCGTCCTGCGCATTCCCCAGGGTTACGACCCGCACCGGCCGTGGCCGGTGATCTACGCGCTGCACGGCTCAAGCGGAAACGGCGAGGACATCATCCGTTTCGTGCACAGCGTTCTGGGTGCCGACATCGACCGCTATGTCGTCGCCGCCCCGGACAAGTACGCCGACGTCGTCATCCATCAGCCCGACTGGCCGCCGACCGGCGAGCACCCGGCCGCGCTGCTGAAGCTGCGCCAGACCGTGCACGTGGACAGCGACCGGGTGTTCGTGCTGGGCTACTCGCTCGGCGGGCACACGAGTTGGACGCTCGCGGCGCTATACGCCGACCAGTTTGCCGGCGCGATTCCGCTGGCCGGCTCGTTCACGCTGATCTTGCCGGACTACCTTTGGGAAGAGTTCCTGCCGAACCTGGCGCACCTGCCGGTGCTCTGCGTCTGGGGCGCCGCTGACGACCAGGATGCCCGCCACCGGCCCAGCTCGGACGGCGGCATCGCCGGCATTAACCGTGAGCTTCGCGAGCTGAGCGGCCGATTCCACTTGCCGCTGACGATGATTGAGCTGCCCGACAAAGGGCATCGCGACGTCGTGCCGCCCGCGGACGAGCTAGCGCGGATTCTCGCGCAGACCCGCGTGCACTACCCGCCGACCGTCCAGCACGCATTTCGCCACCTCTGCCAGGGCTCGGCTTATTGGCTCGAGGCGCATGTCTGGACCGGCGAGCAGTGGACGGACAAACAGCAGAACATTCACCTGGACCCGGAGGAGCTGGCCCAGGCCGGATTCGATTTCGACAAGGCTACCGCGCGCGAGTTCAAGAGCCGCCTCGGCGAGCTCGCCGGCGAGATCAGCGGCCAGGAAATCCGCGTTCGCCGGAAGAAGGTCAGCGAGCTGACCGTCTGGGTCGGCGACGGGGTGATCGATTGGCAGCAGCCGATGATTCTCAAGACCGGCGAGCAGGAACCGTGCGAGATCAAAATCGAGCCCGATCTGTATGTCTGTCTTTCCCAGGCCGCGCGCATGTGGGACTTTGATCGCCTGCGCTGGGCCGGCGTGCGCATTCACAGTGGCGGCAAGCCCTACGTCGTCACCACAAAAACGAGATTCCCGCCGGTCTTCACTGCGCCCAAACCCAAGGTGGAGCCGAAGCCCCGGAAGAAGTAGGCCGGGGTGAGGGGGCCGCCGGCCGCCCGCGGTGCGCCCCGTGGCAATCCGGTATAATCGATGGCGCGGTCGTCTGAATGCCTGGGTGCTGGCCCTATGGGCCACGCGCGTCCGCCGCGCTGGCCCTCGGCCCTGAACGGGACGTCGGATGCAACCTGAAGATACAGAGGCCCTGCTGGAACAGGCCCAGCGGCTGTTGGAAGCCGGCAAGCCGGAAGAGTCCCTGCGGTGCCTCGAGGAGGTGATTGTCGAGACCCTCGAGGACGAGGCCCGGATTGAGTGGGCCAGCCTGCGGGCCTGGGCGCTGACCGAGCTGGGGCGCGACGAAGAGGCCCTCGAAACCCTCGATCCGCTCCTGGACGAGTTCCCGCGGTCAGCTCGGCTCCTCGGCACACTCGGCGTCGTGTTCTCCAACACGAACGACCTGGAGGATGCCCGCGATGCGCTCGAAGAGGCCATCGCGCTGAGCCCGGAGGACGAGGTGGCCCTGGCCAACCTGGCGCTCGTCTACGAGAAGCTGCGCGAATACGACCGGGCGATCGAGCTTTACGATCGCGCCCTGAACCTCGGGGCCGACATCGATTGGGTGCTGCAACGCAAGGCCGCCGCCCTGACCGACGCCGGCCGTTATCGCGAGGCGAAGGTCGCCACGAAGCGCTACCTGTCGCTCGTGCCAGACGATGCCTCCCAATGGATTGCCCTGGCGATTCTGCACAGCGACGACGAGGAATACCCGGAGGCCTTCGTCTGCTACGAGCAGGCGGAGCGGCTGGATCCGGACGCGTCGGCGTTGCGGCTGAACTGGGGCGTGACGGCGGTCCGGGCCCAGCAGTTCAGCCTGGCCCGGACGCAGCTCAAGCTCCTCCAGCGCCTCGAGCCCCGCTCGACGCGCCCCTGGCTGTTGCAGGCGTTCATCCTCGAGGAGGAAGGGCAGGACACCGCGGCCCGGCTCATCTATGAGCGCATCCTGCGGCGGGGACGTTGTGCCGACCAGGGCGAGCTGAATTACGCGCTCGAGATGGCGATGGACTTCTTTGCCCGGCACAAGATGCGGGCGCGCTGCGAGCGCTTGCTGGCCCGCGCGTATACCGAAAACGCCTGCACGGTGGAGTTGTGCGAGGCCTATCGCGAGGCCACGGGGGAGTCGGTGGACCGGGCGTATTGGTTCAGCGTGCTGATCGAGGCCGACTACCGCGCCGGACTCCACGAGGTCCAGCCGCGCGGCGGTCCGCCGCAGCGCGGCGCGCGCTTTGTGCGGGCGTTTCAGGTTGTGGCCCGCAATCACGACGAGGCCTTGGGCATGGTGCTGGATTTTGCCGGGCGGATGGGGGAGACCAATCCGGCGGTGCGCGAGATCGTGGGCGAGGAAGGCATCCAGAACACCTACCTGGGGATCTACGAGATTGAGGCCGAGAGCTACGTCGTCGCGGACGAGCAGGGTTCGTAGGGCACCTCGTCACCATCGACGCATCTTGTGGGTGGCACCGCCGTGTCGGCGGTGAGGGGAAACGACGCGGTAATCGCTTCCCGCTGCCTTCTGCGTCGGAGACGGTTCCCACATCGACCGGCTGCTACACCAGCACGACATGTACCGTGCCCGGGCCGTGCACGCCGGTCACCAGCACCCCCTCAATATCCGCAGTCTTGCTCGGCCCGGTGATCAGATTGATGCAGGCAGAAAAGGTGTCAGGAACCTTTTTCGGGCTTGGCAGCCCGGCTCGTGAAAAGGGTCCTGACCCCTTTTCGAAAGCGTCGAACAAGTCGGGCAGCACTTGCCCGGCGGCGACCAGGGCGATGTGAACCGGCGGGATCAAGGATGCCCCGCGTGCCGACGACGGCCCTGACGCGCACACGAGCGTGCCGGTTTCCGCAATCGCGCCGCATACGCCCGTGATCGCGGCGTCGGCCGTGAACAGCGTCTCATCGTCGCGTTCCCCGGTCGTGCCGATGCCGTCAGCGGCCAACGCGCGGCATAGCTCGCTCGCGCGCTCCGCCGTTAGCGCGGTTCCCGGCTGCGGTTCAACGACGACGTGCTTGGCGCCGTGTTCGCTGAGAATCCGGCGGGGCACGGCCAGCCAGTCTGGCCCTTCCGCGCGCCAGACCCGGCATCCGGCCGCCTCGGCGGACGCCATGAACCGCGCAACCAGGTCGTCCTCGGGTGCCACTTCGCGCATCAGGCTCGCCGGCTCGCTGGGCAGGGGCGTAGTTGGCGCGACGTGCTGCATGCGCCGCCGCAGGCTCTGCAGGAATTCGCTCACAGGACCGGCCACGTGCCGGCTCGTATCTCCGTCGCGTGTGGCGGGGTTAGCGTTCATCGCCGAGCCCCTCCTTCCATAGCTCGCGGAAGCTCGGCGATGGCGGGCGCAGTAGATCGCGTTGGGCAGTCCAACTTTTCAGCGGGCCCAGACCCAACCGGACCCAACCGTCGCCGGCGTCCGGCAAGAAGCGGCGCATGAGTCTCTGTCCGAGTCGGTAGAGCCACGGGGCGTGCATGGCCCAGGCCCAGCCGCGCATGAAAACCCGCTTCCCCCACGGTTGCCGCGCTCGCGCCACGGCCCGCAACTGCACCAGCAGCCGCGGAATATCGATCTTCACCGGGCACGCTTGGTAGCACAAGCCGCACAGGCTCGACGCGCGCGGCAGCTCCTCGTGCTGTCGGCCGTACAGCAGCGGCGAGAGCACGCTGCCGATCGGGCCGGGGTACACGCTGTTGTAGGCGTGGCCGCCGACGTTGCGGTAGACGGGGCAGGCGTTCAGGCACGCGCCACACCGGACGCAGCGCAGAACCTCGCGAAACGGACCGGCGAGAATGTCGCTCCGGCCGTTGTCCAGCAGCACCACGTGCAGCTCCGTCGGGCCGTCCACGTCGCCCGCCTGCCGCGGCCCGGTGACCAGCGTGGTGTACACCCCCATCGGCTGGCCCGTGCTCGAGCGCGCCAGGAGCTTCAGGAGCACCGGCAGGTCCGCCAGCCGCGGGATGATCTTCTCGATTCCCAACAGCGCGACATGCACGCGCGGCCGCGTCACGGTCATCCGGCCGTTGCCTTCGTTCGTGATCAGGCAGATCGTGCCCGTCTCCGCAATCCCGAAATTCACGCCGGTAATGCCAAGATCGCACCGCCGGAAGATGTCGCGCAAGTGCCGCCGCGCGATCCGGGTCATCTCGGTCGGATCCTCGGTGTACTCGCACCCCAGCTCGCGGGCCATCGCACGGGCAATCTGCTGGCGGTCCTTGTGGATGATCGGCGTGATGATGTGGCTGGGCCGGTCGCGGTCGATCTGCACGATGAACTCGCCCAGGTCGGTCTCCACCACGTGGACACCCGCCGCCGCCAGGGCCTCGTTCAGGTGGACCTCCTCCGTGGTCATGCTCTTCGACTTGACGGCGAGCCGCAGCCCGCGCGCGGCGGCGATGTCCGCGATGATCCTGCACGCCGCGCCAGCGTCCGGCGCGAAGTGCACCGTGGCACCACGGGCCGTGACCTGCTCGACAAACTGCTCGAGGTAGCGCGGCAGGTTCTCCAGCGTATGCTGGCGAATGCTCGCGGCGCGGTCGCGCAAGGCGTCGAAGTGCCGCAACTTGGCCATGGACTCGGCCCGCGCCTCGACCTTGCGCCACGTCGCCAGATGGACCGCAGCAACCACCCGCCGGTCGCGGCTCGCCGCCGCCATGCGCACGGGCAGGCTCTGTCCGCCGCTCATGCCTGCGGCTCCATCAGGCCCAGGGATTCGGCCAGGCACTCGGCCAGATGCTTGAAGCGCAGCCGCAGGCCGCGCCGCCGCGCCCCGCCCATCATCTGCAGCGCACAAGCGGCTTCGTTGCAGATCACCAGCGTGGCGCCGGTCGCCGCCAGCTCCGCCAGCTTGTCGTCCAGCATCGCCCCGCTGACCTCCGGGAATTCGACGGCAAAGACCCCGCCGAAGCCGCAACACACGTCGGCATGCACCGGCGTACGCACGTCGCGGCCATCGCCGCCGAGCCAGCCCTGCAGATCGCTCAGGCTATAAAGCTCGCGCGCATGACAGGGGTAGTGGAAGGTGACCGGCTCGTTGAACCGCAGCAAGCCGGCCATGTCGACCTGGAGCTCGTCCCGCAGGAACGTCGCGAATTCCCAGGTCTTGTCGGCCAGACTGCGGGCGGCGGCCCGCGCTTCGGGGTCGTGCCCGAGCAACTCCGGCCCATGGTGCTTCACCAGGGTCGCGCAGGACGCGGAGGGCGTCACGATCCGCTCGAACGGCTGGAAAAGCGCGGTCATCCGCCGCACGAGTCCGGCCGCTTCTGCCTGGAAGCCGCTATTGAAGGCCGGCTGGCCGCAGCAGGTCTGACCGGTCGGGAAATGCACCCGGCAGCCGAAATGGCGTAGCACGTGAACCACCGCCTGACCCACGCGGGGATAGAAAGTGTCGGTCAGGCAGGTAACGAACAGCGCGACTTCCATCGCAGGGGCGATTCGTGAGCCTTCAGTCTTCAGGACCTGAAGCTGTTACCCGGGGGCAACCGTGGTGACGAACGGATCGTTCGCGCAATACGGCGGATACGTGCAGGCCGGGTCGATGTCGGGGTTCGCCCCGGGGCCGCTGTAGCCAGACCGGACGAAGGTGTAGTAAACCGGGTCACAAGCCAGGATGGTCCCGCACGGGTTCAGATTCGCGATGTACTGCCCGAGGTCCGCCAAGCCGCAGCCGCCGAGCTGGAAGCACGTGCCGACCACCATCGTCAGGGTCGCAAGGACAAGGGCATTGCAGCGTCGTTGCATGGTCGTACCTCGGCCGGAGTTATTGTTGGGTCGTCGTGGTGCTCGGGCAATCGGTGAAGACGGCGACCGGCTGGCAGAAATTGAAGAAGGTCCCGCCTTCGCAGTTGAACACGGAGCAGAAGTTGAAGGACGATAGCGCCAGCGCCGTGTAGTACTGGGCACAGCCCTGCGGGAGGGCCTGAAAGACCGTGCCGACACCGCACGCCACGATTGCCGCCCACAGCTTCTTATTCCGCATGATCGACATTGACGGCACTCCCGTGATTCAATGTCCCCCGATCCCGAGGGACGCGAGAAGTATACGGGCAGACCCGCTGCCCCATCAAGCCCTGCAGGCGGGCCCGGCGCAAAGATACGCGGGACCCGGCCCATCAGGACTTGGCCCCGCGAGCTTTCCGCTGCATTGCCGGTGCCAGCAGTCCGTCGAGAAAGGGGACTGTCCGCCGCGGCGGACCGAGCCGAACCGCCCGGACGACCCCCAGAACGCGCTCCGGCGAGGTGCCTGTCCCCTTTCTCGACGGACTGCTGGCGCATTCGCACCGTGCACTGCTTGGGCCCGTAACTACGGCGCGTAGATGGTGACCTCCTTCACGGCGTCAATCGCGAGATTCAGCCAGGGGTTCTGGGTGGGCCAGCCCGTGTTCCAGAACCCCTGCCAGAACGCTCCCAGGCACCCGTTAATCAGCAGCGTTGAACCGCCGGCCAGCAAGGCCATCAGCGTCAGCCACTTGGACGTGCTTCTCATCGTCGAATCTCCTTCGAGCTCACGGCCCGCGGCGGTCCGCCGGGATAAGCGGTACACCGGCGGGCGCGGAGGTTGTTCGCCTGACCGGCCTTACTGAATCCCGCCCAACCAGAGCTGGTCGCCTACGAAGTCGCCCAGAAACCGGAACAGACAGGCCCCGGTGTTCAGCGCGATCATCCCGACGCTCAGCGCGAGCAGTGCGGCCTTGATTCTTGGCTTCATGAACTTGCCTCCTGCTTTGGGTCTCGCACTTCCTGACCGCCGAGCGGTCGAGCTAGACCGCCAGTCCCACCACAATGCGTTGCAGGGTTGCCTGCAGGCACCCGCTGAAGCCGAACGCCAGCGCGGCGCCTAGCGCGAGGGCCATCAGTACCTTCTTTGTGCGTAGACTTCCGTTCATCATCAGCCTCCTGTGCGAGACGTCTGAGGTTGCTTCCATGCCAGCCGGCAGCAGGCGGGAACGGACCGCCTGCCGACACCGCACAAACGGCTGCTGACGGTCGGGCCGGGACGCGCAAGGAATGCACCTTCCACGTCTCGGTTCACGTTGTCCGACCGCGCCAACCCCAATTAGGACGGCAATCCGCCAACTCCGCAAGGCCTACGGGCGAAATTGGGTCCGAAAAACACCGTCGATCTGCTCCCGCGTAACCGGTTTCACAATCCCCTGCTCGGTAACGATGCCCGTAATCAGGGCCGCTGGCGTTACGTCGAAGGCCGGGTTGTAGCAGTGAGCCGCGGCCGGCGCGCTCGCTGCACCCAGAACCGTGCGAACCTCTGCCTCTGGCCGTTGCTCAATCGGGATCGCTTCGCCGCACGCCAGCGAGCGGTCGAACGTGCTCAGCGGAGCCGCAACGTAGAACGGGATTTCGTGGTACCGGGCAGCCAGGGCCAGCGCGTAGGTGCCGATCTTGTTGGCCGTGTCGCCGTTGGCGGCGATGCGGTCAGCTCCGACGATGACGAGCTGGACCCGGCCGGCCCGCATGAGGCTGGCCGCGGCCCCATCACAAAGCACGGTCACCTCGATGCCCGCGTGGCGGAGCTCGAATGCGGTGAGCCGCGCACCCTGCAGCAGCGGTCGCGTCTCGTCGGCATAGACCTTGAACTGCCGTCCCCGCGCATGCGCCACGTACATGAGCGACAAGGCGGTGCCGTACGCGACGGTTGCGAGTGCCCCTGCGTTGCAGTGCGTCAGCACGCCCCCGCCCACCGGAATCAGGTCCGCCCCGGTCTCGCCGATGCGCCGGCAGGTGGTTGCGTCCTCCAGGGCCACAGCGTGGGCTTCCGCAAGCATGGCATCCCAGATTGCCCCCGCCTGCCCGCTGCTGTGGCTCACGGCCACGTCAGTCAGCCGTCGCACGGCCCACGCGAGGTTTACCGCCGTTGGACGGCAGGTGCAGAGGTACTGTCCCGTCTGCCTGACTTGGGTGACAAAGGCGTCTGGCGCGCGGTCGCGCGCGGATCGCGTTCCGAGGCACAGGCCGTAGGCGGCGGCCACACCGATCGCTGGCGCCCCGCGCACTTGCAGCGTGCGAATCGCTTCCCAGACGTCCTCGACCGTCTCACAGTCCCGCGTCTGGACTTGAGCGGGCAACCGCGTCTGATCCAGTAGCCGCAGCCGCCCCGCGCGCCCGCCGATCCATTCCAGTGTCGGGGGCAACCCTGCGAGTGGGCCGCGGTCAATCGGGGGGGAGTGAAGCTCAGGAGACTGATCCACGCCGCCAGTTGTAACCGGCCCGGTGGCCCAATGAAAGTCCGCCCGGCCGGCGGCGGTCCGCCTGGCCTGGCGCGACAAATCCTCATCCGGAGGTTTCCGGCCTCCCTGGCATGCGGTAGCCTGTCCCGCATGTGCGCAAAGCTCCATATTGGCATCGGACTGTTGATCCTGGTGTGGCTGGTCGGCTGCAACGCGCTGACCGATCAGCAGCGGATGTGTCTGGCGGAAGGGGAACGGGCGTACCGCGACAAGCAGTATGAGGCCGCGGCGCAGCAGCTCTCGAAGTTCCTTGAGGAAGTGCGGAATCGCCCCGAGGCCGCGCGGGCGCTCTACGTGCGTGGAATGGCCCGCGCGCTGACCGGTAAACGCGCCTGGGCGTACACCGACCTCAAACGGGCCGCCCGTGAGACGACCGACCCGCAGCTACTCTGGCAGCCCAGTGCCGTGCTCGGCATCCTGTATTTCGAGGACGAGAATTGGGACGCAGCGGCACGGGCCTTCAACACGGCCGTCGAGCGTATGCCCGCCGCGCCGCCCGAGGATGCGCTGCTCTTCCGCAGCGGACTGTGCTGCGAACGGACCGGCCGTTGGACCGCCGCGCTAAGCCCCTACCGTCGCATTGTCACGCAGTTTCCCCAGGGCGTGTACCGGGAGCCGGCCGAGCGGCGGCTACAGCTCGGCGCCGATCACTTCGCGGTGCAGTGCGGCGTGTTCTCGACGATGGACAACGCGAACCAGCTCGTGGCCCAACTACGTAAGCAGGGCCTGCGCACGTTTGTCCGCCCGGAGCAGCGCAAGGGCAGCACCTGCTACGTGGTTCTGGAGGGTCGCTACGGCTCGTACCGCGAGGCGAATGCCGCACTGGCCCGGACACGAGGCTATGTCACCGAGGCGGTGCTGTGGCCCTGAGCCAGGTGGTGAATCGCAGAAACACAGTGGGCCGGAGCAGTCCGGTACTCCTGCCCGGACAGCCCGGCCCATGGTCGAAATCCGCGTTTGCGCTGTTCTACGGCGCTGTGGTCCGGCCTAGTAGCCGTTCACAATGTTGAAGTGTTCGAGAACGTTGGTCACGTCGCTGGCCCACTGGGCCGCGCCGAGCCACCACTTCCAGTTCCACCAGCCGCCATCGCCACAGCCCCACCCTGCGAACATGGTGCCGGCCATCGCGAGGAACAGCAGCGCCTTTTTCGTCCTGAACATCAGTTTCCTCCTTCAAGAAAACAATGTGCGACATTCACACTTGCCGATTGGCCCACAAAAGCGACCACCGCCTTTAACCGCGCCATCTCGACAGCGAATCGCCAATATCGGGGCGGAGACTAACGGGGTTATCGACCGTCGTCAATGCCTGGGGGCAAAAGAAAAACCCGGCCCCCACGATTTTTTTTGCGGCCGGGCAGGGCCCGGCACACGCGCACGGCCCGCACGGACGGTTGGCGAGCCCTGTCGTTGCGGGTAGTGTAGGCCCCGAGAAGGCGGGTGCGAGCCGCGCAGCGATGCATTCAATCACGATTCAGGAGCGCGCCATGACACGTGAAGAGGCTTGGCAACTGCTGTGCGAGTACAGTGCAAGCGACTCCCTACGCAAACACGGCCTGGCAGTGGAAGCTGCAATGCGGCACTACGCGCGGCATTTCAATGAGAATGAAGAGGCCTGGGGGCTCGCCGGATTGCTGCACGATTTCGACTACGAGCGCTGGCCCACGGTCCCGGAGCACACGCGGGAAGGAGCGCAAATACTGCTACAAAAAGGAGTTGGCGACGATGTCGTGGGGGCGGTGCTGTCGCACGTGCCCTGGAACCTCGACGAATATCCACGCGATCGGCCCATCCGACGCACCCTGTTTGCCGTGGACGAGCTGTGCGGGTTCCTGGTCGCGTGCGCACTCGTGCGGCCCACCCGGCTCGAGGGGCTTGAGTCCAAGAGCGTGCTCAAGAAGCTCAAGACGCCATCGTTCGCGGCTGCAGTCTCGCGCGAAGACATCCAAGCCGGACCGGAGCTGGTCGGCTTGCCGCTGGATGAGCACATCCGCCACTGCATCAGCGCCCTGAAAGACGTTGCCGGCCCGCTCGGCTTGGCCTGAACGAAACTAGGTCCGATAATATTGTACCCCTGAAATCCCCTGGGTGAGCGGCGACAGTGGCCACAACGACACATTTCGCCGCCATCCGTCACTTCCGCACGAATAAGACGGCGGCGAGATCGTCTTCTATCGCGGTTAGGAATGGGCGTGCGATCAAGACTTCGTGGGTGCCTGACTGCCGACGAGCGTGGTCTCCTTGAAGGCCTGTTCCTGGAGGTGGGCCCACGGTTGCTGGCCTACGTCCGGCACGCCTACGGCCTGACCGACGACGCCGACGACATCGTGGCTGAGACCTTCTGCCGAGCGGCGAGAAACGTCAGGGCCTTGCGGGAGAGCAGGCGGCACGACCTGTACCTTCTGACCATCGCGCGGAATCTATGCCGAGATCAATTCCGTCGAGCGCGGCCGCGATCCGTGACGAAGGATTCCATCGACCGGCGACCGGTAGGGGGCACGCCGCCAGCCGAAGCCGCCGATCTGGCCGAGACGTTGAAAGCGGCTATTCTGGGCCTGCCCGAGGGCCCGCGCGAGGTGGTGGTCTTGCGGCTCTCGACCGGGCTGAAGTTCGAGGAGATCGCCAACCTGCTGAGCATTCCGCTCGGTACGGCGCTGTCGCGAATGTACGCGGCCATCGAGCGACTGAAAACGGCGATGGGATGTATCCATGAGCGTTGAGTATCCAACCGAGGAATGCGCGGCGTACCGCGATGAGCTGGTGCGGCTGGTGTGCGCTGACGCCCCCGGATCAACGGCGGTGCTACGGTCACACCTCTCAAGCTGCGCGGTCTGCCGCGAAAAGGTGGAGACGGGGCAGGAACTGGTTGGGACTCTGCGCGACGTGTTGAGGCCAGAGTCGCTGTCGGAGGGTTTCGTCCAGTGCTTGCGGCAGCGGCTCGACGCGGAGTCTTCGCGGGCGCGCCCCCGCCGACTGGTCCGGCTTGGTGTGGCGCTGGGTGCCGTCGCGGCGGGTCTGGTAGCAGCCCTGGTCGTGCCGCCGTGGTT
This sequence comes from uncultured Planctomycetales bacterium, assembly GCA_964638325.1. GTDB lineage: Bacteria > Planctomycetota > Phycisphaerae > UBA1845 > Fen-1342 > JALHJL01. The sequence continues at coordinate 45,940 of CAZWYT010000014.1, read as the reverse complement.
GCGGTCGGCCACGCCGCCGGCGCCGCACAGCAGCACGCCGGGCGGGCTCTCACTCTCGCGCGAGGACGCCGCGGCAATCCTGCAGACGTTCACCGACCTGGGGTGGGAAGGTCCGACGGAGACGTCATTGGGCCTTCTGGCGGACAGGGTGGAGGACTTGTCGCAGACCCTCGGCTCGGAATCTAAAACACAGACCGCCCTGCCGTGGGGCCGTGAGAACGATTGGGACGTGCCGGCCGACGGGGGTGGGGCGGTCGGCCCCCACGCGCGAGGGCTGCTCTGCAGCGCGGCATGCCAGCCGCGGCGTACGCCAGGCGACCGGCAGAGTGAAGCCCCCGAAGGGGACGCTTACTACAGGACACGGGTGTCACAGGCATAGTTCTTTAACAGGAGCACGCCGATGAGGCTGGGCACGATTGTTCTGCTGGGTTTTTTCCTGTTGTCGCTGTCGCTGGTGAGTTGCGCCCAGGGACAGACCAAACCGGGTCAGCCCCCACCGCCGACGCCACCAGCGCCACCGAGTGATGTGGAGCAGCCGCCGCGGCCCGAGTCGCCGCCGCCGACACCTCCACCGCCGCGTACGCCCCCACCGCGGCGTCCGGGACCGGAGCAACCGGGCTGGGATGATCGCCCGCCCGGCGAGTCTGAGGGGCCCGGTGGACCGCCGCCGCCGGCGCGGGCCGGGCTACCTGAAGGCCCCTGGCGTCCCAGTCCTCCTCTGGAGCCGCTGCTGCGGCTCATTGCCGAGCGTCGGCCGGAACTAGCCGAGCGGCTCGAGCGGCTACGCCGGGAAGCGCCCGAACGTTTCCAGGACGTGTTGCTGGACGCCTTGACGATCCGGTTGCGAGACGCGCTGGACGAAGCCGAGGCGCAACCGCGCCGGCCGATTGACATGCCCCCGCGTGCCCCCGGCCGGCCCGAGCAGCCCGGGGAGCCAGCGCGGATTCGAGGCGGCGAAGCGGAGGGCCCATTTGGCGAGACCCTTCTGGCGGTCCGCGCGCTCGATGAGCGTCAGCAGCGTTTGGAAATGCGCTCGCATGAGCTGGCTGAGCAGTACCGTGAGCTGCGCGCGGGCCAGCAGGCCGGCGAGCCGCAGCAACGCATCCGGGACGAGTTGGCGGCGGTCGTGAAGGAGCAGTTCGAGGTACGTTCTCAACTGCGTACGTTTGAGCTCCAGCGGATTGAGCGCGACCTCCAGAGGCTGCACGAGACGCTGGAACGACTGCAAGCCGAGCTGGAGCGCCGCGCGCACGAGCGCGAATCCATCATTCAGCGGCGGATCGACCAGCTCCTCGGGGAGGGCGCGAGCGGCTGGTGACGGCGAAGTCAACCGGGGGGCACCGACGTGGCAGGAGCCGGACGGATCGTCCGGCTCCTCGCATATCCCGGCGCACCGCCCGTTTCACGCGGCGTAGTGCGTCTGCAACGACGTGTCCGGCGCGGGCAGCTTGCTCCTGTGGTTCGTTCCCATTACAACTTCGCGGCGATTTCGACACCGGTGCATGTGGAGAGCGGGATGAATCAGGCGGAGGCATTGCGGCAGAAGATCGCCCAGCGCAAGGTCGTGGTCGGGGTGGTCGGCCTGGGATACGTCGGGCTGCCGCTGGTGCGCGAGTTCTGCAATTCCGGCATCCAGGTCGTCGGCTTTGACATCGACGCCCGGAAAGTCCGCATGTTGAAAGCCGGGCAGACCTATATCGAACACCTGCCTGGATCATTCTTCGAAGACCTCATCCGCCGCAGACGCTTCCGGCCGACGGCGGACATGGATGAGCTGACGCGGCCCGATGCGATCCTGATCTGCGTGCCCACGCCGCTGGACAAGATGCGCGCGCCCGACATGTCGTACATCCGCAGCACGGCGACGGACATCGCGCGGCGTTTGCGGCCCGGGCAGCTCGTCGTGCTGGAATCGACGACGTACCCAGGTACGACGCGCGAAGTCGTGCAGCCCATGCTGGACACCACCGGCCTCAAGCTCGACCGCGAATACTTCCTGGCCTTTTCACCCGAGCGCGAGGACCCCGGCCGCACCGACCTCACCACGCGACAGATCCCGAAGGTCGTCGGCGGCGCCACGCGCGTGAGCGGCCAGCTCGCGGCGGCGCTGTATGCGGCGGCGCTGGAGACGGTCGTGCCCGTGTCGAGTTGTGAGGTCGCCGAGGCCTGCAAGATCGTTGAGAACGTGTACCGCTGCGTGAACATTGCGCTGGTCAACGAGCTCAAGATGCTCTTTGACCGGATGGGCATCGACGTGTGGGAAGTGATCGAGGCCGCCAAGACCAAGCCGTTCGGCTATCAGCCCTTCTATCCGGGGCCGGGCTTGGGCGGGCACTGCATCCCCATCGACCCGTTCTACCTGTCGTGGAAGGCCCGCCAGTACAACGTGCCGACGCGCTTCATCGAGCTGGCCGGCGAGATCAATACGCGGATGCCGGAGTACGTGGTCGGCAAGGTCACGGATGCGCTCAACGAGCGCGGCAAGTCGCTGAAGGGCGCACGGGTGCTCGTGCTGGGGCTGGCGTACAAGAAGGACGTGGACGACGTACGCGAGTCGCCGTCCGTCACGCTGATTGAGCTGCTCCAGAAGCGTGGGGCCAAGGTGAGCTACCATGACCCGCACATTCCGGCGGCCAAGCCGATGCGCGAGCACAATATTACGGACCTGCACAGTGTGCCGCTGACGCCCGCCCGCCTGAAAAGCTACCATTGCGTGCTGATCGCCACCGATCACAGCTGCGTGGACTACGATCTGGTTTGTCGGCACGCCGCGCTCGTGGTGGACACTCGCAACGCCACCGCGCGCAAAAAGAGGCCGGCCGGGCGGGTGATCAAGGCATAGCCGCTTGCTCCCGCCGGGACGGCCCGTTCTGCCGGGCGCACACGGGCACCCGGCTCACTCAGCAAACCGCCGGATCGGCCTGAATCTGCAATCAATCGGCCGACGGGTCGGGCGGCCCATCGTTTCCCCGCGGGCACCTTCACCCCGCTGCGAGGCGCCACCCGTCAGGCTTCGAAACCACAGGCCGATCCGGCGTACAGCTTCCCGCTCCTCCGTTCACGCCCGCAGCGCCCGTACTGAGCGCCGCACCACACAGGCTCGCCTTACATTACACCCGGCCGCCGTCTGGCAGCCGAAGTTCGCTCGCTTGATCGCGCCGACAGCTCTGAGGTACACGCGCGCTTCGGCAATTCACTCTATAGACAAGTATCCACCGCGTTTGCCACAGAGTCAAATCGACCCGCTTTTTTCCGCGTCCGCACCAGGGGGTTCCCCGTCGGTCGGCGGTTTCGACGGCCGGGGGCGGCCCCGGCGCGGCGGATTGCGCTGCCATCGCTGGCGCAGGCGCGCCGCCGTGTCGACGACTGCCGGCTCAAAGTCAGCGGGCAATTCACCGCTCGGCAGCGGCAAGAGCAGCGTGCGCTCGCGCTGGTTGCCATGGATCACCTGGCTGAGCAACCACGTTTGCTCCATTCGCACGACGGGCGGTATCTCCGCCAGAGCGTCGGCGAGTTGTGTGCGGAGCCAGGCTACTGCCCCAGGTCCCACGTGCCGGTCTGCCAGGAGCGGGCCCTCGGTAAACTCCCCGCGGCGGAAACGAAACAGCTTCCACGCGCGCCGGCGAGCCGCAGGGAATCCCAGCAGGAAGTGCAGATCCGCGGCGTGTCGTATGTGCTGCGACCACAGTTCCTGCCACGCGGCGGCGAACCCGACTTGCTTCTTGATCTGCGCGGCCAGCTCGTAGTTCTGGGCGGCGGCGGCCTCTTTCATCCGCGGCGTGGCCTGGGCCATCCACGCCGCGCAGCCCCCGGTGACAAAGTCCCACGCCGCGCGGCAGCGTTCGACGTACGCGGGCAACGGGGCCGAGCCGTCGCAAGGGGCGTCGCAGCGGCCCATCTCGGCGTATGCGCAGCGTGTGCCGTGCGGGGTCTTGCGCACCTGCTCGGGATAGCGGCACAGGTCGAAGAGATCCCACAGGCCGGTGAGTGTCTCGCGGGCCGCCCGCTGCGTGGGCCATGGGCCGACGAACTGCCCGGGCAGGCACCACACCCGCTCGCTGACGCGCAGTTCCGGCACCCGGTCGTCCCAGTTCACCTGCAGAAACCACGCTGGCCCGAACGAGAGCCGCCGTCGGTACTGCTGCGGATAAAGCTCCCGCGCGACCTGGTAGTACCGCCAGCGGCCTTCGAAGGCGGTGCAGAGTGGTTGCCAGCGGATGCCCCGCGCGATTTCGGCTACGTCCGCCTGGCGCGGTCCACGCTGCGGGTCCGCTAGGCGCGCGAGGAGCACGCGCTTGAGCGACTGCGTGGTGGCGAGCTGGACCGGCGCCGCGTGGGCATCGATAAGCAGGTACAGGGCCGGGCCACCGGGCAGAGCCGACAAGTCAGCGCGGCTCGGTCGCGTGGGCCAGGTCCGTACTTCCGGCAATGCCGCCGCCACGAACTCGGCGCTGGGGTGCGGAGCGTCTATCACGGAAAGAATGGTAGCATTGAACCGCCTGGTCCGACGAGCCGCCCGGCTGCACTGAGCCGCCGGCAGGCGGAGAAGTCACGCGCCCCGCTACACCGGCATTCCCGTGATGAGCCCTTCGAAGACCATCGTGGGGCCGACGAAGCCCTGCGAGGCGCAGACCAGGCGACGAGGTTTGATCTCCAGGCCCCGCCCGACGATGACCAGCCGGCAGGGCGGCGCGACCGTGCCGCGGAATTTCACCTGGTCCACGCCGGTGAAACCGAGAAAGCCCCGGTTCGGGTACACTTGATGGTGGAGGAAGCTCGCGAGCTGCGCGGCGACTTCGATCATCAGGACGCCGGGCAGGAGCGGCCGGCCGGGGATGTGGCCCCGCACCCAGAAAGCGTCCGCGCGCACGTCGTGGTAGCCGGCATACAAGCCGCGCTCGATGTCGAGCAGCACGACGCCGTCCAGCAATGCGAATTCGTGGCGGTGTGGATTGACGCGCTCGATTGCGGTCCGATCGGCCAGGAGGCACGAGAAATCGAGCTGCGCTGGGTCCAGAATCAGAGGCGGTGGCATTGGGCCTCGCTGACTCCAGTCGCCAGGTACGGGGCGGGTCCGACTGGGCTATTGAGCGGGTTTCGAGTCTTCCGGGCCGCGCAGCCCGAGGATCTTCCGGCGGACTTCCTGGGCGGTGTTCTTGACGTCCTGCATGGCCTTGCGGACGCGCGTACCGGCGGCTTTGTTGCCCCCGACGGCTTTGTAGACGTCGTCCGCGACTTCCTCGACGAGCTGCTTGAGCTTTAGGTACTCGTCCATGACTGATTCTTCTCCGTGCTCGATCCGACGGGCGGCCTGCCCCAGCGGGTGCAGCCGCTCGCTACTACGGATTTTATCGGTTGCGCGACCCGAAAAGCGTGCCTCGTTGAGCCGCAATCAACGTCTGGTTTCGCGGTTCTAGCACCGGGCGCGGTTCTTGGCAAGGGCGCCGGTGCGAGCGGGCTGGGAATGCGCACGTCAGCGATACCCGCGCTCGGGCGTGCCATCCACGCGGATTACGAAGGCTGCCGGGCCTGGTTCGCCGAGGCACTCGGTTTCACCCGGACAGGTCGTCTAACAGGTAATTTCAGAGACTATGACCAATGATTGAACGTTTTCCATGTTTTATACGGCGCCACGAATGGTCGTTGCGCTGAACCAACAAAGCCGGACCGTCCGCGGCCCGGTAAGAACCCGCCCTGGGACGGGCCGGCTTCGCGATCACCCGCAGAAAAAGACTAGGGTGACCAGCACGAACAGCGGCACCAGAATGCCAAGCGAATACACCATGTACCCGAAGAAGCTCGGCATCTTCACGCCCGACTGCGCGGCGATCGCCTTGACCATGAAATTGGGGCCGTTGCCGATGTAGGTGTTGGCGCCCATGAAGACCGATCCGCAACTGATCGCGACGAGCAGCTCGACGGGGATCGCGCCCGTGGCCGTCTGCACGTTGTGCATCAAGGTCAGGCCGGGCGGGGCCAGCGTGCCGGCGGCAGCAAAATAGACCACATACGTCGGAGCATTGTCGAGGAAACTACTAAGTATGCCGCTGGCCCAAAAGAAGTGCCACGCCTGGGTCAGCCCGAGCTCAGGCCCTTTCGATTGCAGAATCTCGATCGGCACCTGCATGGTGATGAAGATCCCGATGAACAGGCACGCGACCTCGCCGATCGCGGTAAAGTTGAACTGATTCTCCCTGCGCAGCACCCGCTGCGTCGTCAGCAGCGACAAGCCGGCCATCGCCAGTTGCACGATTTCGCGCAGGTGAGGGAAGGCGCGCCACTGCGTGCCCGGAAACGGCTTGGTCGGATCGAGCGTCGCGACCGCCACCACGACCCCCAGGAGCCAGACCACGTTGAGCAGGCCGGCAATCTGCATCGGCTGGCGCTGCGTCTCATCCCGGAAGATGGCTTCGGCCGGCTCGTGTTGGTAGGCCCATGTGTCCCACGCGTAGTAGATCGCGAGCAGGACGACGACCATGAACGCCCATTCCTTCCACAGCCGGAGCGTCCAGAAGAAATCCACGCCGAGCAGGTAGCCCAGGAACAGCGGTGGGTCGCCGATCGGCAACAAGCAGCCGCCGACGTTGGCGACAATGAAGATAAAGAACACCACCGTGTGGACGCGGCGCGTCCGCTCGGAGTTGGTTTTGAGCAGGAAGCGGATCAGCACCATCGCCGCCCCCGTCGTACCGATCAGGCTCGCCAGCACGCCCCCGGCCGCGAGAATGGCGGTGTTAATCAGCGGCGTCGCGCGGACGTCACCCCGGACCACAATCCCGCCGGCGATCACGTAGAGGCTGAAGAGCAGGATGATGAAAGGGACGTACTCGGCGATGACGGCATGGTGCAGGACGGCGGTCACCGTACGCCAGCCGGGGTCCGTCGTCAGGGCGGCTGTCACTGCGGGCCCCGCGCGTTCGGCCGCGTGTCGGGTTACCCCGGCTCCGCGCCAGCCGTAGTAAAGCAGCGTGATCGCCGCCAACAGCAGCGCCACCAGCAGTTTGTTGCGGTTGCTCTCCCACCAATGATGGGTCTGGGGAACCAGCGGCAGAATGGCAATCGCGAACAAAATCGCGACAAAGGGCCAGATCCAAAGCACGTGGGGCGTGTACTGCGCTGCGCCGGCGAGGATCAAAGCCATGTACGGGGTTCCTCCGGGCACGATTCCGAGGAGAGACGCAGGGGCCGCTTCTCCGGCATGCTCCTAGCCGCCGTCCATTGTCACGGCGCTGGCCAGGTCGACGATCTCGTAGTCGGTGTCCACTTCGTCGAGCGTGACCGTGATCCGCTCGCCGACGCGTCGGCCCATGAGCCGTTGCGAGAAGGGCGCCAGGTAGCTGTAGATGCCGCGGTCCACGTCGGTCTCGAACGGTCCGAGGAACGTCATGACCCGCGCGCTGCCGTCACTTGTGTGCCGCAGCGTCACGCGCGAGCCGATCCCCACGTGATTGCCGGGCACGTCGTACGGCGAAAGCGTGCGCGCCCGCGACAGCTCGTCGTTGATCTGCGCCACCCGCGCGCGGAGCAGGTCGCGCTCTTCCAGCGCGAACTTGTACTCCGAGTTTTCGCTCAAGTCACCGTGCTGCGCGGCTTCGCCGATCCGCTTGGCATTCTCGGGCATCTTGACGTTGACGAGCTCGTCACGTTCCGCGGTGCGGCGTGCGAGCCCCGCCGAGGTGCACCAGATCGTTTCGCGGTCCTCCCACGGAGCGATCTGCACGCGTCGCACAGCCCAAAGCTGCGGGTGCACGTCGTGCAGCAGGTCGAGCATGCGCGCCGGCGCGTTCTCCCCCAAGCCCTCCAGCCGCTGCAACTGCCGGCGGATGGTGATGGCCGCCGCCTCGCTGGCGCGCTCCAGGCACTGCCGGACGCGGCCGTAGTCGCGCAAGGCCAGCGCGGCGCGCATGCGGTGCCGGAAGGCCTTGAGGATGTCGGGTTCGGTGACGATCGTGCGCCCCAGGGCACTGAGCGTCTCGATGATCACGCGAAACAGCTCGTCGTCCGCGGGCACGCGCAGGGCCCCCTTCTTCGCCGGCCCCTTCCACAGCCAGTAGAGGAGCTCCGGATGACGAACCGGGTCGGCCAGACCGTAGTCGATATAACGCTGTACGTCCTCCACTTGCCCGGCGCCGATCAGGGCGGTGGCGACCTTGTCGAGCAGCCCAGCCGGCGCCGTCCGCAGCCACGCGACCGCATGGGGAATCCAGTCGGTCGGCCGCGCGCTGCGCAGCGCGTCCAGCCCGCGTTCCCGCAAGTCCTCCTGTCCCAGGTCGCGCAGCCAGACGCCCGGATCAGCCGCGTCGCGCAGCAGCGCCTCGGCCAGGCCACGCGACTCGTCCGTGGTCGGCAAGCCCTTCTCCGCCAGGCGCGCGAGGACGAGTGCGCACGTGAGGGCCTCGGCGGGCCGGTGCGCCTGCACGAACGAGCAGTGTTGTACGAGGTGGTCGTGACAGCGTCGCAGCAACGCGTCGTCGGGAGCCTCTTTGCGCGACGACTTTTCGCGCAGGTAGCCCTCGATCGTGCCCAGCCAGTCCGTCGGGTCGTTCTGCGCCTGCACCGCCTCCCAGGTCTCTTCCTCCAGCGTCTTGCCCGCCGCGTGGTGCTTTAGAATCATCGGCGAGCGCCCTTCGACGAGCACGTGGGGCGAGCGTTTCAAGAGCCCGCGCGCCTTCGTCCACCAGCGCGACCACTCCCTGGCCGCGATGTGCTTGGGCACCAGCTCGTGCTTGAGCAGGTCCGCGTCGATCTGCTCCCCGTGCGCATGGATCAGCCCGATGACGACCGCCACCGGATCTTCCTCGATCCGCCGCGCCAATTGCTCGGGGTGCAGCCGCAAGGCGCGGAAATCATCCGCCGCAATCCGCTCGTACTCGCGGGCCACTTCCGCGGCCGGGATCGTCGTGACACGCCCCTCCCGACGCAGCGTGAACAGCCCCCGCGCGCGGTCGATGTCGGCGATCTCGACCACCCGATCGTCCATGTGGCTCAGCAGCGGGTCCCCCGGCCGGAGCGTCAGGCACAGGTCCAGCACCTTGAGCGCATTGCGGACCGGCCGACCGGCGGCCAGCCCGGACGCTTCCAGGATTACCTCGAAGCCGGGCACCTGGCCCTGCAACCGGCGATAGAGCGCGACCGTGATGCGCCGCAGATCGTCGTTGGCGGGCGAACCGATCAGGGCAATCCGCACCAGCGTGAGCGCGGTTTGCGGATCCGTCTGTGGATCCACGCCGTCGAACACCATCTGCGTAAACGTCGCGAGCTGCTCGGCCTGGCCGCTGCGCTCGAAATACTCGAACGGCTCCACCAGTTGCGGGAGCGCGAGCAGTCCTTGCTCCAGCAGCCCCAGACAATGGGCTTCAAACTCCTCGTACCCGCACACCTCAGCAATCTCGGCCAGCTCGGAAACCGCCATAGGATCCTCAGCTTACGCTACGGCTCGTCCTTCTTCTCCATGTCTTCGCGTGCCCGCCGCTTCGCCCGCAGCAGCCGGGCCGTGTACTCCCCCTCGGACTGCGCCGGCTTCTTCCCCGTCGGCCGGGCCACCACCGGCGCGTCCTGCGGCGTGGCCCCGTCCAGGGCCCGGCTCAGATCCTCGGCGGCCTTGGCCTCCGTCGGCGGAGCCTCGTACCGCGTGGTGGGCGGCGGGCCCGCCTCCGGCGCGGGCGGACGCGCCGCCAGTCGTTCCTCGCGCACGCGGTCGCGGGCCCCCTTGAGCGTCGTCAGCACCGCCGCGGCCTCGCTGACCGGGCGCTCGCGGCCGGCGATCTCCGCCAGGAAGCGCCGCGCTTTGCGGTACAACTCCCGCGGGTGGAGTGCCACCCGCCGGATCGCCACGTCGAGCAGAAACAAGACCAGCATCCACTGAACCAGACTCTCCCAGATCGCCCGGCGGGCTTCGGCCTGCGGCAAGCCGGCGCGCTCGAACGGCGCTCCGGCCTCCGCCGCCGCCAGCATCCGGCCGCGCGTCCGCGACCGCACCTCTTCCAGCAGCGACAAGTTCGGCTGCAGTTGACTGTATTCCGGCGAATAGGCGATGGACAAGCCCGTGCGGAGCGTGCCGCCCACCGCGTTGGCACCCTGTCCCATGCGGTACGCCAGGTTCACGATGTAGTTGCCGCGCTCGCGGGCATCGAACTCGGCTTCATAACGGCCGGGCCCGGTCTGCGTGAGCCGCAGCGGCTGGGACTCTTGCGCGGGATCGACCAGCGTGCCCGGAAACTCCATGAGATTGATCGCGTCCGCATTCTGGTCCAGGGCGTCGATACGCAACTTCGCCTTGCCGCCGTGCACACTGGTGGAGACGTCGAACGCGGCGGCCTCCGATTGGCGGGAGGTCCAGCGCGCGACCTGGGCCCAGAACTTGCTGAACTTGGGCCACTCAACCCACGCGGGGCCCCACCGCGGCCAAAGCCCGCTCGTGAACGCCACCGTCTTCCCCAGCCCCACCTGCCAGTGCGCCAGTATCGGGTCGTCGCCCTCCTCGGACTTGCGGATGATTGGGACATCCGCGAGCGGCTTCGCGGTCGTCAAGACAAACCCGTTCAGGCCCGGCAATTCCGCGCCCGTCAGTCCGGGCACAACGGGCGAGAGCGGATTCACCAGCCGCGGAGTAAACGGGGTCTCCTGCACGAGGGAGCGGCGGACCTCGCGCGATTCTTTGACGAAGATCTGCGGCAGTTTGCTGAAGTCGCGCGTCGTGTAGAAACGGCCGCCCGTCGAGCTGGCAATCCAGCGGGCCGTCGGCTCATCGATCGGGTGGGCTCCATAGCCGATCGCGACGGTCGAGCAGGTGACTCCGCCCTCTTTCATGGTGGCGATGAGATCCTTGCGCGGCGGCGCCGGGTCGAAATCCGAGATCACGATCATGTGCTTCGGACCCACGTCCTTGCGCGCCAGCAGGGCTTCCACGCCGTCCCGCATCACGACATCGAGATCGGGCATGTCGCCCATTTCCATTTTCTTGATCGCGTTGAGGATCGGCGTGCGCGCTCCGACCTCCTGCAGCGGGACCACCCAGTGTCTCTGGGTGTCGCTGATCCACCGCCAGGCCAGGACGCCGACCAGGTCGCGGCTGCTGAGCGTCTTGACGGCCTCGATCGCGCAGCGCTCGCCGATGTAATTCCCCTTCTCGATCTCGCAGGCGTGCATCACGAGCACCAGCGCGCCCTTCAGGAACTGCTTCTTGTGTTTGATGTCGAAGCTGACCGGCATGACCTCTTCAACTTCGCTGCCCAGCCAGCCGCCCGCCCCGAACGCGTCATCCCCGCCGACCATCACCAGCCCGCCGCCCAGGTCGCGCACGTACACGGCCAGCGCCTTCTTCTCCTCGTCGCCCAGGTCGCCGGCCGGTACGTTGGAAAGAATGACCAGCGAGTACCCCAGCAGGCGCACCTGATCGAGCGGATTCTGCCCCGCCACCTCGACCGCGCAGACCAGCTTCTCGGTCTCCAGGGCGTGGCGCAGGATTTCGGCGGCGGGCTGCGCACTGCCCAGGTCCGCCGCCGTGGTGAGCAGGAGGATCTTCCCCTGCCCGGATACCACGGTGAACGCCTCGCCGGTGTTGTTGTCCGCAATCGTGTCGTCGCCTTCGTTGTCCGGGACAAACTGTGCGCGAAAGCGGTGGGCGCCGGCGACCCGCAGCGGGACGGGGATCACAAACGGGTTTGGACCCGGCGCAAGCTCGACCGGGAAGCCGGTACCCGGCGCAGGTCCGTTCAGGTCCACCAGCACGTCATTGTGCCAGAGCAGGATCTTGCCGTGGGTGGCCTGCTGCGACCGCAAGCTGAGCCGCAGATTGATCGTCTCGTCCGCCGTCGCCGTCGGCGGCGCCTTCAGGCCCTCGAACACAACCTCGGCCGTGTGCTCGTACTGAATCGGCAGCACGTCGATTGGGATGCCCGCGGCGGCCAGGCGCTGGGCCTCAGCGAGCACGTCCCCCACGTTCTCGTTGCCGTCCGTGGCCAGCACGATGCGGCCGACCGTGTCGGAGGGCAGAAGCGCCAGGGCCAGGCGCGCCGCGGCCGCGAGATTGGTGTGATCGGGGTCACTGGGCTCGCCGACCTGGTCGATCGCCAGCGTTGCCATCGGCAACTGCTCCACGTCGGCGCGCCCGTCGAAAGCGATGACGCCGATGCGGTCGTCGACCTGCCGCTTCTCGCTCGATTTCCTCACGTATTCGAACGCTTGGCGCTGCAGGTTCACGGGAACGCTCTTGGACCGATCGAGCAGAAAGACGACCGAGAGGTCTTCGATGCGCCGGGCGCGCTGTGCCCCGGCCAGGGCGAAGACGCTCACCGCCACCACCAGGCAGCGGAAGGCGACGGCCAGGATGCGCCGGACGCGCCCCAGCCCGGCCAGGGAGCGCAGCGAGAGCGCAACCAACAACGGGATGACGGCCAGCAGCGCCAGGTAGCCTGGCAGCTCGAAGCGGAGATAGGCCAGCAAACCCATGGAAGGCTCCGTCCGTCAATCTAGCATGGATCGCGGACGCCGGAAACGTCCCCCGCCGCGTTGCGCCGGGCGGTGCCGGCGTTATGCCGCCCGAGCTACGGCGTCGTGCGCCAGACGCCGGATGCCCGCGCCCTGACCACCTGGATGCGGTTGTTGCCCGAGTCCACGACGAACATCCGGTCGTCCGGGCCGACCGCGACCGCCCACGGATAAGCGAGCTCACCGCTGCGCCGCCCCGCGCGACCCCAGATGCCCAGCGAGTGGCCGCTGCGATCAAACCGCTGCAACCGGTTGTTCCCGTACTCGCAGACCACCAGCGTGCCGTCCGCCAGCCGATCCAGGCCGTAGGGAAAGCGCAGCTCGCCCGCGCCGGCACCGCTCTGGCCAAAGGCGCCGAGGAATTCACCGTCGCGCGTGACATGGCAGATCCGGTGGTTGCAGGCGTCGGCGACCCACAGCGTGCCGTCGGGGTCCAGCAGCAGTGCTTGCGGCCGCTGAAATTCTCCGAGGCCGGCACCGGGCCGGCCAAAGCTGAGCTGGTATCGGAGGTCGGGCCCGAACCTGCTGATGCGGTCGTTGCCGCCGTACTCGGAAACGTAAATGCAGCCGTCCTCATCGACCGCCACGTCGGTGGGCAGCAGGAACTGCCCCGCGCCGGTGCCGTGCGTGCCAAACTGCCCCGCCGGCCGGCCGTCGGACTCGAAGACCATGACCCGCGAGTAGTGGGTATCCACCGCGTAGACCCGCCCATCGGGACCGACGCCCAGCCCGGTCGGCTTGCCGGCGTCCCATTCGGGCATCCGCCATTCCAGCACGAAATCGCCCTGTGGGGTGAAGCACTGAATCCGCGCCGCCTTGTCCACAACGTAGAGGCGCCGATTCGGACCGAATACCGCCGCGCGCGGGTAGCTGAACTCGCGCGGGCCGAGCCCGGTTCGGCCGAAGACGAGTTGCCCGTCGGTGCTACGGTCGGCCCGCGCGTCGTCGCACCCCGTCAGCCACATCACGCCCAGTACGCTGAGCGCACCGCACACTGCGCGCTGGAAGGGTCCGGACATCACGGGGGAATCAACGGAGGGACGGCGACGGGCTGGGGGCTGGAAGCGGGGCTGGCCTTCGCCGAGCGGATCGCCCGCAGCAGCTCTTCGCGCGTGATCGGGGCACACTGTCGCACGAGGAGATCTCCGTCCGGGGCGACGATCGCGAAAGCCGGCACGGTCTTCAGACGCCACTGCTGGGCCAGCGGCTGGTCCCAATCGTAGTCCAGGACCACGCAGACCAGGCTGCGGGTCTCGGTCAGCACCTCCGGGTTTTTCAGGATCTTCTCCTCGAAGTCGGTACACTCCACCATGTACCAACTGCGGAAGTAGACGAAGGTGAGCTTGTGGTCACGGCGCGCGAGCGCCTGTGCGTCGGGGAAGGTCGGACCCTGCCAGTGAATCCCCCCGTTGCAGCCGGTCAGCCCGAGCACCACCAGCAGCGGGAATGCGCCCGTCGCTCCGCGTCGCCGCCCCACGCGAATCCGGCCACCGCCGCGCAAGCTACTTGCCGGGCGAAGCATCGGTGGCCTTACTGCGGGGCGCGCATGCTCCGACGGTCATCACTTTTTCTCGTCTCCCGGCGGGCTGTTCTTCTTGTCCTCTCCCGACCGTTTGTACTTCACCGAGCAGCCCCAGGGCGTCGTCTCGGCGACCGGCACGTCCTTGCCGTCGAGGAGGGCCCGGAGGGTCTCGTCGAGGTAGTTGCGGCTCTCCGACTCCGGCTTCCCGGCTTCCACCTTGCTGCGTACCGCCCCGGCGTACACGAGCTTACCTTTGCGGATCACGAACACATGCGGCGTGACCTTGGCCCCGTAAAGCCGGCCGACCGTGCCATCGTTGTCCATCAGAATGGGGAAGTCCAGCTCTTTTTCCTTCGCATACTGGATGTTCTCTTCCGGCTTGCGCCAAAACGTGCTCTCGACGCCCAGCCAGACGATGTTCTTGCCCGCGTACTTTTTGCGGAGCTCTTTCATGACCGGGACCGCCCCGAGGCTGATCGGGCACTGCTGGTTCAGCCATTCGAGTACGACGATCTTGTCCGAGTATGTGGACAGCTTGTGCGTGTGGCCGTTGCAGTCCAACAACGTGAAGTCCGGTGCGTCCTGCCCGATCCTGGCGACCGGCGTGCTCGCGCCCGCGTCGGCCGGGGGCCGCGACGGGTCTGACGGCGCTTGGGAGCTCTGATCCCGAGCCCACGTCGGACCAGCGGCGACAAGCAGGCCGCCCAGCAGCGCCAAACGGAAAGGTCCCAATTGCATTGCCGTTGTCTCCTCTACAAAATCACGCGTGCGGCTCGCAGCGGATTGTATGCGACCGGCAGCACGCCGCCAACTACACCCGCGCAGCCCGCACGGACCCCAGGTCGTGTACCAGCTCCAGCCCCTCGGCCCGGCGGACTTGCCGGCGGTGCTGCCGATCCTACTGGCGGTGCCGGGAACCGGGTTGCGGTCCGGTCGGCATCAGGTCCATGCGTTCTGCGAGTACCTGACGCAATGCCCCATCCAGTGGGAAGGTCTGTGCTGCGGGCCCAGCGCGGCACCGTCCGCCGTGTTCTTCGCGCTGCTCCTGCCCGGTCGCACAGCCATCGTCATGATTCCCTCGCCGGGCGAGCACGGCATCACGCCGGACGACCAGCAGTATGCGACGCGCACGGGGTTGGCGAACCTGGGCGTGCGCGACCTGCACTATGCGCAGGCCCTCCTCGAACCCGAAGCCGCCCGCAAACGTGCCCTGTTGGAGCAAGCCGGCTTTTGCCCCCTCGCACCGCTCGAGTACCTGGAGCGCGACGCCGTCCACCCCTGGGTGGACCCGCCCGCGCCCGGTGAGGCCGAGTGGGCCAGCTATGGCCCAGACACCGATCCGGAGTTCGCGACCGTCGTGCTCGCGACCTATCAGGGCAGCCGCGACTGTCCGGAGCTGACGGGTCTCCGTCCGGTCGGCGACATTCTCGCCGCGCACAAGGCCAGCGGCCGCTTCGATCCCCGTCTCTGGGAGCTGGTTCGCCTGGCCGGACGGCCGGCGGGTTGCCTGCTGCTGGCGCAGCTTGCCCACGCACCGATGTTGGAAGTCGTCTACATGGGAGTGGTTCCGGAGTTTCGCCGGCGCGGCATCGGCCAACTGCTGCTCCGCCGCGCGCTGGCGCAGTGCCGCACGGTCGGCGCCCGGCGGCTCACGGTCGTGGTGGACGGGCGGAATGAGCCCGCCCGGAGGCTGTACGCACGTTTTGCGCTGGTGGCGGTCGCACGCCGAAACGCCTATCTTTACCGATGGAAACGTGCATGATCCGTGCGCAACTTGTGCACGCGGCGTGGGACAGATTGTGGATAACCGGTGAACGCAAGATTTTTTTTGGTGCATCAGTGGTTGATGCAGCGTGGCTTACACGAATGTCAGTTGTTTTGCGGCGAGTTACCCGTTGCGTGACCGCGGGTCCGATGATATGATTCGACTCGTAGGTGAACTAAGGAAGCGGGAGTTCAGTTTCGTTTTCCCACGCTTAGCGCGTTGACTCACTAAATCGGAAAACACAGCGTCGCCTGCTGACGAGGTGTACCGTGCAACAACCGTCTGCGGAGAAGCTTTGCGCGATCCGCGAGAAGGTGGAAAATCGGATCGGCACGAACCGCTACCGCACTTGGTTCAGTGGGGGCACCGAGCTGCAACTGGACGGCGAGCGACTCGACGTGATGGTCCCGAACGCGTTCGTCGGCCATTGGATTACGTCGAATTTCATGAGCCACCTGGTCGAAGCCACCCGCGCCGTGCTCGGGGCCGAGCCGCATGTCGAGATCCGCGTGGACGGGCCGGCGCGACACGCCCGCGCGGGCCCGGCGGTTGCGACCGAGCCGGCTCCCGGCGACGGCCCAGCGCTACCGGAGGTCGCCGCACCACGCCGTGCGGTCGGCCGTCCCGCGCTGCGCGGCGAGCTCGCCTCATTCGTGGTCGGCCCGTCCAACGAGCTGGCCTTCTCGGTGGCGTCAGCGGTCGTGCGGTCTCCCGGCGGGGCCTTCAAGCACGTGGTCATTCACGGGGGGTGCGGGCTCGGCAAGACGCATCTGCTCCAGGCCGTCTGCAACGGCCTGACGCAAATGCATCCCACCCTGCAGTGGTGCTATCTCTCGGGCGAGGAGTTCACCAACCAGTACATCTATGCCGTCAAGTCCGGGCGGACCGATGGCTTCCGGGCCCGCTTCCGCAGCGTCGACCTGCTCGTCATCGACGACATCCACTTCCTGGCCAACAAAACCGCCACGCAGAGCGAGTTCCTGCACACCTTCAACGCGATCGACGCCTCCGGCAAGACCCTCGTGCTCTCCTCGGACTGCCATCCGCGCCACATCGCCACCCTCAGTGAGCCGCTGGTCAACCGCCTGATCGCCGCGACCATTGCCCCGATCGATCCCCCGGATTTCGCGACCCGCCGTGAGATTCTGCGCCGCCGCGCCCTCAGCATGCAGTGTACGCTGCCCGATGAGGTCCTCGACTACGTGGCGCGACACGTCACCCGCAACGTGCGCGAGCTGGAAGGGGCCTTATACAAGCTGGTCGCGTACGCCTCCTTGACGAAGGAGGCCATCCGGCTCGACGGGGTGCGCCGCGCCGTCGACGAATACACGGCCGCCGGACAGCCCCCGCGGCCGGCGGACATCGAGCGCATCGTGGCGTTGCACTTCGGCGTGACCTGCGAAGCGCTGCACTCCGGGTCGCGCGACCGCGTGGTGACGCTGGCGCGCGCGGTCGCCATGTACCTGATCCGCAAACACACGAATCTGAGCTTCCCCGAGGTCGGGCGGGCACTGGGAAACAAACAGCATTCCACGGTGCTGATGGCCGTGCGGCGGATTCAAACCGTTGTGGACCGTGATGGCGCGGTCACCTGGAAGACGTCGGCGGGCACGCGCGACGTGCCTGTGCGGAAGCTGCTCGACGAGCTCGAGCAGCGGCTGCTGCGGGGACCGGATCGTCCCTAGGCCCGGCGCGTTCCCCGACGTCTTAGGCGGCGGCACGGAGGCCGCCGACCTTCTTTTTCCCCTCGCCGCATCCCAACCGAGGAGCGCTTCGCAACTACAATCCAGTTACGCCCGCCGGTACAATGACCGCACTTAGGGACCGCGTGTGCGCCTGTACCGGCCCAGTCGGCGACCCCCCGATCGTGGGCCTGGTCAACACTCCGGGAGAACCGATGCACCTGCTCTGCAAACACCGCCGCTTGTGCCTGCTCGTCTCGACTGCGGGCTGGCTCTTCGTGAGCAACTGCCTGGCCGCCTTCGAGCGGAACCTGGACATCCTGGCGTCGCCGGAAGCGGCCGGCAACCTCGCCGCCGCCCCGTATAGTGCGGTGGCGGGCCTGCTTAACTTTCTGGCCCGTTTCGCCCGTGGATGACGCCATGCCAGCCCTGGTCATTCGCACGCGCGACGGCAGTTGTCAGACGGTCGCGCTGTCCAGTCGGCCCATCACCGTCGGCCGCGCCGAGACGTGCGATGTGGTGCTGCCGCACGATTCTGAGGTGTCCCGCGAGCACGCCGCGGTCTGGCTTGACGAGCGCGGGCACGTGCTCGTCGCCGACAAGGATTCGAAGAACGGCACCCGCGTCGACACCGGCGATCCGTTCCACAACACGGTCCGCCCGGCGACGCGCATGATCCGCATCGGCGAATACGAGCTCGAGATCGTCGGGTTCCAGCCCTACGCCCTGCACGAGAGCCAGGTCCGCTTTCAGGCCGACCTGCCCGCCGAGACGGACAACACCCGCTTCTTCCCCTCCACCCGCGGTCTCGATCTGAACCAACAGCGCTTGGCGCTGCTGATGAGCCTCACCGAGCGGATCGGCGGCACCTTCGAGCCCAAGCAGCTCCTCGAGCAGGCGTTGGACGCGTGCTGCGACGCCCTCGGGTTTGAGCGCGGGCTCATCGCGCTCAAGACGCCCCGCGGCGAGCCCGAGCTGCCGGTCACGCGGAACCTCCCGCGCGACGAGACCGGCGCCTACAACGTCAGCCGCACGCTGATCAACCGCGCCCTGGTCGAGGGGCAGCGGGCGGTCGTGAACAACCCGGCGGTGGATCTGGTCAACAACCTCAGCGAAAGCCTGGTGCGTTTCCCCATCTGCTCGGCCCTCTGCGTGCCGATCCTGCACCGTGAGAAGATTCTGGGTGTCATCTACGGGGACCGCGTCACGCGGGCAACCACCTACACGCCCGAGGACGTCGATTTCCTGGCCGCCATCGCCCGACAGGTCGGCGTCGGACTGGAGAACGTGCGGCTGTTCCAGGCCTACCTGGAGACCGAGAAGCTCAAGATCGAGCTGCGCCAGGCCCGCGCGATCCAGCAGGACCTGTTTCCACGCGGCTCGCTCGCGACGGGGCGCATCGTGCTGGCGGGTCATAACGAGCCGTCCGAGGCCGTCGGCGGCGACTACTACGACTACTTCGATCTCGGCGGCGGCCGGATCGGGTTGATCATCGCCGACGTCACCGGGCATGGCCTGCCCGCCGCGCTCGTGATGGCCCACCTCAAGGGTGCCGTCCGCGTCGCCCTCACGGCCGATGTCCCGCTGCTCGAGGTAGCCACGCGGCTCAACCACATGATGTACAGCAGCACGCGGTCCAGCGTGTTCATCACCGCGATCCTGGGCCGGGTCGATGCGGCGACCGGCACGATCGAATACGTCAACGCCGGGCATCCGGGCCCGCTGCTCTTGCGGCGCGGACGCGTGCAGTCGGAGCTGGACGGCTTGGCCCTGCCGCTGGGCATCGAGCCCGACGAGCAGTACCAAGTGCAGCGCATCGATCCGGGCGGCGATGTCGCGGGGGCCCTCTTCTACACCGACGGGCTGATCGAGGCGGCCAACCCGGCCGGCCAGTTACTGAGGGTCGCGCCGGTCGCGGAGGCATTGGCCGGCCTGCCCGAGCAGAACACGGACGCCGTGCTGCAGGCCCTGCTCTCCCTCGTCCGCCAGCATCTCGGTCCGGGCAAGAACGCCGACGACCTGACGCTGATGGCGTTGGCGTATACGCACCAGTCCCCGTCGGTATAGCCCCCGAGCCGCGGCATTCATGCCGCGCGGCCGTCCGGGCTCCGCGCCGGGCAGGACGGGCATCTTGCCCGCCAAAGTAGCGGCCGGCGTCTCGCCGGCCGAGGTGTAGCGTCTGGACTCCGCATGGGTGGGGTGGGCATCTTGCCCGCCCCGGTAGCGGCCGGCGCCTCGCCGGCCGAGGTGTAGCGTCCGGGCTCCGCACCGGACGTCGGCACTGGCACCGCTCCCCGCTCGGCTCTCCGTCGCCAAGGCGATCAGTATCGCGACGCCGGAATCACTGCTCTTCGCTGGCTGATCAACGCCTGAATTGGAACCTTGCATGGCGGAAGAGCCTCACGGTACTTTGCATGGATACCGTTTCGCAACATGGCCGAAATTTGGAGGACCCGCCGTGAGGTGTATGCACTGTCACGCCGACAACCCCGTCGGCCTGGCTGTCTGCGCAAGCTGCGGTCAGCCGTTGGTCACGGCGGCACCAGTCCCGGCGGCCGGCGACGCATCGCTGCCCCGCATGGCAATCCCGCTGCCCGCCTTCCGCTCCGGGAGCGGCTTGGCCAAAGCCATCAATGTTCTGTTCGCCGTGTACATCCTCGTGACCATCGCAGCGGTGGCCGCTGGCTACGGGAGCATTCGATACCTCGTCGCGGGAGGCCACGTTGAAGACGAGATGAATGACTCCGAGCTCGCGGGCGCATGCCTATCGCTGGTGTGGCTGCCCGTGCAGGCGGCGTTGATCATCGTCTTTCTAATCTGGATGTATCGCGCGGCACGGAATCTGCCGGCTCTGGGACTGGCACACCCGCGCAGCTCGCCGGGCTGGGCCGTCGGGTGGTGGTTTATCCCTTTCGCGAATGTCATCAAACCCTACCAGGTCATGAAAGAAATCTGGACCGCCAGCGAACCGCCGCCCGGGGTGCCTGGCGCCGATTCGCGTGACGTTCGCCGGCCGGCCAGCCTGCTCGCGTTCTGGTGGTGGTTGTGGCTGATTGCCAATCTTGTCGGCAATGTTGCCGCGCGGGTCATGTTCCGCGCCGACACCGTCGACGCTCAGATCAACGTTCGGTGGTTGTTGATCGCGTCCGACATTCTGGACATTGTGGCGGCGCTCCTGGCCATAATGGTCGTCCAGTCGGTCGAGGCGCGCCAGCAGTGCCGGTTCGCCGCGCTGCTTGCCCCACCCCCGCCCGCAGATGCCTCGACGCAGTACAGCCCCGGCACGAATCCGCCGGTCAGTCCATGAAACGCAGCGCAACACCCCGTCCCTCCGTGGGGCGCTGCACACAGACGCACGACCGTCCCCGGCCTCCTCCCCGGCGGGCCGAGCCCGCCCTACGCGACTCCGCGCTGCCACCCCCGTTTTCACCTTATCACGTTATCACGTTTTCACTGTCCAAAGTCCGCCCATCTCCGCTTGATCCTCACAAACCAGGCCCGCTCTGTGTGCTCGGCGCCCTCCGCGGTGAATACTTACCTTAGAACGCCCGCGCCCGCGACGTGCGCCGCTGGCTGAACGAGCCGCGCGCGCCAGCAAGCGGTCCGGACTACGCGTACCTCTGGCTGAGGGCCGACCGCTGAGAGCCGAGCAATGAAGACCGACCCCCGAACCCCCCGGCCGAAGGCTGACGGCCGATGGCTGATGGCTCGTCCCATAACAAACATTGCCAAGAGGGGGGTATCCACATTGGGCAATCTTGGCGGCCTTGGGCTGGCGGGGTCGAAAACGCGGTCCCGGCGTCGCGCCGGGTGGGGTGGGCATCCTCCCCGCCAAGGTAGCGGCCGCCGTCTTCCGAGCCGCGGCATTCATGCCGCGCGGCAGATTGGCGCTTTCGGTGTACTCCTCGACCTCAAGGAAATACCGCCACCGGCAGACCCAGAGCGCGCACCGCCTCGGCGATCGGCTCCAGTTCCGCTCCGGTCAGCGGCGCGACGTACGACTCCGCCGTCCGCCGCGCGATGGTGTAGATTTGCACGAGCGAAATCCGCGCTCCGTTCTCGACCAACCCGCGCACGCGGTCCACGTAGGCCGCGATTTCGCCGGCCGGCGGAAGTTCCCCATGAATCCGCATGAACAGCGATTGCAGCACCAGCGGGCGTACCCGTGCGGCGGCGAGAATGTTGTCGAGCACCTGCTCGAGATGCACCCGTGTGCGGCTGACGAGCTGAAAGTACTCCTCGCTGCCGGCATCCAGCTTCGCCCAAATCTCGCCGTTGTGTTGATCCAGCAGGGCCAGCGTCTCCATCACGGCCGGTCGCGTCAGCCCGCCGGCGTTCGTGATGACCACGATCTTCGCGTCGTCAAGCCGGTAGTCCTGCCGGACGCGCACCGCGATGCGGACGGCCTGCGGAAACTCAGGGACCAGCGTCGGCTCGCCGTCGCCGGAGAACGCGATGTCGTTCAGCCGCCGGAATTCGGCCGGCACTTGCCGGAATTCGGGCTCATCGAACAGCGGCCCGCGCTGCTCGACCATGTGTCGCAGCTCGGCTTCGAGCACAGCCAGATCGATGGCCCCGGACCGGCGCCGGACGCTGCGGTCCGCGCAGCAATAGACGCAGTTGAAATTGCACGCCGCATCTGGATTGAGGTTGACGCCGATGCTCAACCCGCGGCACCGGCGCGAGATCACCGGGTAGACGTACAGGAAATCCCGCCACCGTCGCGGATGAGAAGAGAAAACGCTCTTGAGGGGTTCCAATTGAGTTTACTCAGTGAGTCGAAATCCGAAACCAGCCTACTACAATCGGTAGCAAACCGCTGATGAGCCGTCGGGCTGCGGCGAGAAGCCGCCCGCGACGGCACGAACTTCTCCACGCGGTGTGGAGAGGGGTTGGCGGGATGATGCTCGGCTCGCCCTTCTCGCCAACTGCTTTCTTCGACCCGCTCTTCCGGACGAAGAGCGGGTCAACTTTTTTCCGCCCTCATGCCGCCTGGAGCAGCCGAACGTGCTCTGGCACGCAGCGCGCGAGCACCCCGTGGTCGTAGCCGCCTTCCAGGACGCTGATGATCCGTCCCTGCGCGTGGCGCCCGGCCAGCTCGATGATCGTCGTGGTCATCCACGCGAAGATTTCGTCGGAGAGTGCCAGGTTCCCGAGCGGATCGTCCGCATGGGCGTCGAACCCGGCGCACACGAGGATGATCTGCGGCGCGTAGCGGCCGACGGCGGGGATGACCCGTGCATCGAACGCCTCGCGGTAGTCGTCATCGCTGGCCCCGGGCAGGAACGGGATGTTCATGGTGTAGCCGCGGCCGGTTCCGATGCCGATCTCGTCCTCAAAACCGGTCCCGGGATACAGGTAGTGTGGGTGGCCATGCAGGCTGATGACGAGCACCGACGGGTCGGCGTCGAACGTGTGCTGCGTCCCGTTCGCGTGGTGCACGTCAAAGTCGAGAATCAGGAGCCGATCGAACTTGAACTCGCTTTTCAGCACACAGGCCGCAATGGCCACGTTGTTCAGCAGGCAGAAGCCCATCGAGCGGTCCCGCTCGGCGTGATGCCCCGGCGGCCGAACCGCGCAAAAAGCGCGCTTCAGCTCCCCGCGTCCCACCTTGCGGGCGGCTTCGACGACGCCGCCCGCCGCCAGCCGCGCGATGTCGTAGCTCTCCGGGCAGATCGCGCTGTCCGGGACGTCGATGTAGGGGTACCCCTGTCGGCAGGCCGCGTCCAACCGCGTCAGGTACTCGTGGGTGTGGACGTACTGGATAATCGCTTCGCTCACCGGAACCGGCTCGATGCGCTGGCAGGTCTGCAGCAGTCCCACCGCCTCCAGCGCGTCCTGAATCGCGGTGAGGCGGGCGGGTGCCTCTGGGTGACCTTCCCCGGTCATGTGGCGCCGGAAACGCGGGTCGAGCAGGATTCCCATGTTGGACATGCTCCTAGTTTACTCAAACGCGGAGCCCGCGTCAGCCCGGTCGTCTTTTGCGCGTCGGATGACAGCGCCGGGGGCCGTTCTCCGATAACTATCAACGGTTAGCACGGTCTGAAGAACACGACCCGGCCGGCGTGTACACCGGCCCCGCAAGCCAGCTAGGAGATTCGTCATGCGGTTCGTCGCGCGTCTCGTGCCCTGTGCCGTCGTCCTCGCGGGTCTCATGCTCGCGGGCTGCGGTAACCCGAATACCAAGATCAGCAGCCTCGAGCGCGAGAACACCCGCCTCCAGGCCGAGAAGCAGAAGCTCACCATCGAGCTGGCCGCCCTGCGCGACAAGTTCCACGCGGCCAACGCGCGGGCGAAGCGCTTGGAGAGCGTGTGCGGCAACACGCAGAAGCAGCTCCGCGCGCACATCGACCAATTGGCCCAGGCGCAGATCCGCCGCCAGATCGTCCAGCGCGCCCTCGCGCTCGCGCAAACGCAATTGCAGGCGGCCAGCCACGGGCAGGTGCAGGCGGCCGCCGAAGCCGAGCAGGCGGTGCGTCTGGCACGCGCGACGGCGGAGGAACAGCCGCTCCGTCCGCAGTAGGGGCCGGTGCGCCGCAGCGGCGCGGCTTCACAGCCAGTCCACCGGATCGACGTCAATCATAAAGCGTTGGACGCGGGGCGCGAGTTCCTTGGCGCGCCCCGTTTCGTTTAACAGCCGTTGCACACTCGCGCCGTGCGGGGCGCGCACGAGGATCTGATAGCGCAGCAGCTCTCCACGGCGCCTGGCGACGCACGGCTCGGGCGGATCGACCCGCAGGCCCGCATGGACACGGCCCGCGTGCGCGCGCAGGGCCGTCGCGATACGCTCGGCTTCGTCCCGCGCGCGGTGGGGGCGCGGGTCCGCCAGCACCAGGCGCACGAGCCGTGTCGCCGGGGGATACCATAGCCGGCGGCGCAGCTCGAGTTCCTCGGCCGCGAAGGTCTCGTAGTCCATGTGCAGCGCGTGGATGATCACCTTGGGCGGGTCCTCGGCCGTTTGCACCAGGGCCAGCGACGGACCGGCGCGCCGGCCCGCGCGTCCCACGACCTGAACGATCAACTGGAAGACCCGCTCCGCCGCCCGGAAGTCCGGCAAGGACAGCGCTGCGTCGGCCTCGATCACGCCCACCAGCCGCACCCGCGGAAAGTCCAGGCCCTTGGCCACCATCTGCGTGCCCAGCAGGAGGTCGGCCTCGCCGCTCTCAAAACGTCGCAGGGCGGCCTGATAGTCTTCTCGGCGGCGCATCGTGTCGCTGTCAAGCCGCAGCAGCCGTGCCTGCGGGAATGCCGCCCGCAGCTCTTCCTCTAGACGTTGAATGGCCAGCCCGGATTGCTTCAGGCGTCCGCCGCACGTGCTGTCCAGGCACCGCGTGGGCAACGCCGTCCGCGCGGCGCAGCGGTGGCACTTCAGCACTTTCTCCGCCTGATGGACGACCAGGTGGGCTCCGCAGCGCTGACACCGGACGAGCAGCCCGCACTTCACGCAGCCCAGGTACACTGCATATCCGCGCCGATTATGGAGCAGGATCGCCTGTTGTCCCGCCGCCAGCACGGCCGCGATTTCCTCCTGCAACTCCGCCGAGAGCGGGCCACGGGCCGGGCCCTCCTCTTGCGCCCCAGTCTCGACCAGCCGCACGTCCGGCAGGCGCGCACCGGGCACGCGCTCTGCGAGCTGAATGAGCCGGAAGTGCGGGCGCTGCTGGACGTTGTGCCACGTCTCGAGCGCCGGCGTCGCCGAACCCAGCAGCACGGGCACGTGCTCGATCTGGCCGCGCTTGATGGCCACGTCGCGCGCGTGGTAGTACGGCGCCGCCAGATTCTTGAAGCTGGTCTCCTGCTCCTCATCCACCACGATCAACCCCAGCTTCGGGCACGGCGCGAACACCGCCGTGCGCGTACCGATCACCACGTCCACCTCGCCCCCGGCGATCGCCGCGAGCGTGTCACGCCGCTGGCGGCCGGGAAGCTGGCTGTGGAGCACCGCCACGCGCGCGAAGCGCCGCGCCAAGCGCTCGACGACCTGGGTCGCGAGCGCGATCTCGGGGATCAGGAGCACGGCCTGCCGACCGCGGCGGAGGACCTCGCGCAGCACGCGGACGTACACCTCGGTCTTCCCACTGCCGGGGACGCCGTACAGCAGGAACACCCGAAAGTCGTCCGGCCGATCCAGCGCCGCGAGAACGTGCTGGCCAGCCGCTTGTTGTCCCGGGGTCAGCTCGAAGGCGTCCTCGGGGCCGGGTTCCACCGCGCGGCTCGGCCAGGGGCCGGCGCGGGCCACCGGCTCGCGGCGCGTCACGCACTCGACCAACCCGCGGTTGCGGAGCGCGCGCAGCGTGGCCGGGTTGACTCCGGCGTGCTTCAGCAGGTCGGCCTGCCGCAGCTCCGCCTCGCCCAGCGCGGCCAGCAGGGCAGCCTGCCGCGGACCGAGCCTACTCGGGCGCGGCGTGTCCGGCGCGCGGACGTAAGTAACCGGTCGCTCACGGGGCCGGCGCAGCCCCGGCGGGACAACGGCAGCGAACGTCCTCCAGGGCGAGCAGACGTAGTAGTCGCTCACCCATAACCCCAGCTCCACGAGCGAGCCGGACAGCCAGGCCGGCCCCGGCTGCACGTCGACAATCGGCTGGCGCGTCTGGTCCCAGGGCTGCTCCGTCACGCGCAGGCACAAGCCTTCGACGGTTCGCTGACTGCGCCCGTACGGGATTCTCAGGATCGCGCCCGGTCGAACGGCGTCTTGCCAGGCCTCGGAGACGGCGTAGGCATGGAGCTGCCGGGTGGGGGCGTTGACGGCCACTTCGGCCACGAGGTGCCGTCCCGCCTGACCTGCGGTCGGAACCAGCCAGAGCTGCCGACCGTGCCGTCGCTGCCCGTCATCCGCCATGCTTCCGTCAGCCACCGCTTATCGGTCAGGAGCCCGGCACACGCTGCCTGTCGCGTGCCGACAATGTGGTCGCACGAAAAAGACCGTCCGTATTGGAACCTGAGCCCGATTATGTCGATCTTCAAACCAGCAGTCTATGTACTCCGTCGCAAAGTCGGAGTCCCTGGGACGGAGGCCGGGACCAGCCCGTAGGCGGTCCACGGCGGGTGCAAGGGCGGCTTCACTGCTAGGAGCGACCGGGGGGCGACCACGACGGAGCCGGAGCGACGCCGCAGTGGTCCCGGTCACCCTCAGTTGTGGCGTCGCCGGTTTGCAGCCGTCCGCGCGACGAACCGCTACAATCCGTGCATGCGCATCTTGATCACGAACGATGACGGCATCCTCGCGCCCGGGCTCGAGGCGCTCTACCAGGCCGTCGCCGACCTGGGCCAGGTCGACGTCGTCGCTCCCCATGACGCCCAGTCCGGGATCGGGCACGCCATCTCGGTCCTCACGCCGCTCCTCGTGCGGCGTGTACACATCGGTCATGCCTTTTACGGCTGGAGCGTAGCGGGCCGGCCGGCCGACTGCGTGAAGCTCGCAATGATCGAGTTGTTGAACGAGCGGCCGGATTATGTGCTCAGCGGCATCAACGCGGGGGCGAACGCCGGCGTCAACGTCTTGTACAGTGGCACGATTGCCGGGGCCGTGGAAGGGGCCCTGTTCGGCGTGCCGTCGCTCGCGTTCTCGTTGGAGCTCTCGGACGAGCTCGACTTTCAGAAGGCGGGCCGCGTGGCACGGCTGGTCTTCGAGCACGTGATTGCGGCCCAGCCGCCGGCGGGCACGTGCCTCAGCGTCAACATTCCCGCTTTGGACCGGGGCTGGCCGCGCGGGGTGCGCTGTTGCCGCCAGGCGCCGGTCAACTGGGAAGAGCACTACGAAAAGACGATCGACAGCGAAGCGCGGGCGATCTACTGGCTGAATGGCCGCTTGCCGGACCACGACCGGTGCCCGGACAGCGACCTCGCCGCCGTGCGCGACGGGTATGTCGCGATCACGCCGCTGCGGGCGGACCTCACCGACCGCCAGCAACTGGGCCAGGTGAGCCGGTGGAGCTGGCCGGCCTCCTTTAAGTAGCGTCGGACGAGCGTGAGAGAAAAACGGGGACTGTCCGCCGCGGCGGACCGCGCCGGCTGCGTCGGGTGTGCAGGAAAAGCTCTCCTGCGGTGCCTGTACCCGTTTTTCTCCGCGCCCCGAACGGCGTGCGGATCAGTCGGAACCCCGAACGGTAGTGAGGGGCCATATCGAATCCAAACTCCGAACGGCGTCCGCCGGATTCTGGATTCCGCAGTCGTTGCCGAAGAAGGTCGGCTGCCGCGGATTTTCCCGCTGCGTGAGGTGCTGCGGATACCCGGGGACCACGACTCGCGCGATCCGGGCCATGCCGACAGATGACGGCGCCACCCCGGGCAGCGGCAAGAATTAAGTATGGTGTCCCCGGATTTTTTGTGGGTCCCCGGATTTATGTTGGCTGCACCTGGAATGCAATTGTATGTCCAATTCGGAGAAAAGAATCATCAGACGGCAACTCGCGCAACGGATTCGAATGGCGGACAACTCTGCTATGTTGCCGGAGTACGCAGAGGATTCCACCGCTTCCATCTGTCATGGGTGTGATCACCGTATCCCGCCAGGTTATGAGGGCGCCGCTAACGGCGGCGTTGTCAGTTTGCATGGAGTGTTGCAGGAGAGCACAAACACGATCAATCTCAGGTGAGATAGGATCTCCCAGTTGGCTCAGTTTCGGGGTTTTCTCAGACACGTCGATAACCACGAGTCCATGACAGATCGCGCCGAGTTTCTTGATCTGTTTGTTCGCCTTGTTCACGAGCTTCCGAAATCTGTTCTCGGATGTCCCAGCCTGCACCCGCTTGCAATCCGCGGCGATGTGTGCTGCTGGGGACGAAGTGACGATCTCGAAATCGGGATGTCCCGTGGCTTCAAACGCCCTCACCTGATTACCGCAAGAAAGATGCCAAGCCGCGTAGTTCAGTTCAACCAGAAGATCTAGAAACTGCCTTGGTTCGTGAATTACGGCACGTACCCGGGTTTGAACCTGCGTATCGCCGTAGTTGGCGAGATTGCCGAGAACGAATCGACCGACCGGTCCCCCAGTAGCTTGAACAAGCGAGTAGTTGTCTAACAACAGCTCGGCGAATCGGAAAAGTCGGTCTCGGTCTCCAAGACCTATCTGTCCACCCAGGTGCAGCAGTTCGTTGCAGAGAACCCATCTGTCATAAGCGGGGTGGTCGCGTCGACGCGATGAGTCAAACCACTCAGGCCCGAACAGGTCCTCGAGGACTCGCTTCTGCACTTGCACAAACTGACTTGGTCCGTAATCCGGGGACATTAATCCGGGGACATCATACCTATTTCTCCTGGCCCTTCATCTTCCGACCGGGCCTCCGCGGGCGCAACCAGTAGTGATCACACCCGAGCTTCACGTCGTCGTACTGCTGAATCACAAGGCCGGTCCCGCGGGCGGCTCGGGAAGAACCTGCCCCCAGCGGTTGAGATGCCGACGAAGCCAGAAGTGCAGCCGATGGGCGCAAGAGAACGCCGCGCGCACCGTGCCGGCACGCGCGGCGGGTTTCATTTGTTGCAGTGAGGTCAGTTTCCGGCTTCGGCCGGTGTTATCGAGACCACCCGGCCGTGGAATTGCACCACGCCGTCAGCCAGCGCGAACAGCGTGTCATCGCGGGCGCGGCGGACATTGCGGCCCGGCTTGAACGGCGTGCCGCACTGCCGAACGATGATGCTGCCAATCTGCGCGAGCTGGCCGCCGTGCAGCTTGACGCCGCGATACTGCGGGTTGCTGTCGCGTCCGTTCCGAGTCGAGCCCTGTCCCTTTTTGTGCGCCATACTCGCAAACTACCTATTAAGCAGCCGACTTAGACATCCTACCGGAACCCGCCACGCCAGTGGCGGGCCAACGCGGCCCCACCCTTGCGGGCGGAGTTCTGATACGCGCTCTTAGCGCATAATCCAACGCGCCACGCCGCGCTCCGGCATCACGTCCGGGCGTGCGGCCGGCGAACCAGGGAGAGTATAGCGGATTTCGAGCGTCTTGCGAAGCGTGAATTGCTGCGGATTGGCGAGGACCTCGCGGGAGCGGCCGTCGGGCCCGGTCACTTTCTCCGTTTCCGGCCGACCGGGGTCGTAGCCCGGGTTCGGCAGGAACTGCGTCTCGCCGCTCAGCCCGGCGACGTAAACGCTGAAGCTGTTTAGGGTTAGATCGATATTCCGCCAGATTGCCACCGATTCGCGCGCGTTATCGTCGCCGGACAGCAACGCCCCGATCACCTTCGTGGGCTCCACCAGGTACTTGTGCGTGATTCGATGCCGCTCGCGGATGGCCTCGAACACCAGCGGGCTAATCCCCAGGTCGGTGTCGAAGACCTGCAGGTCCTCGGTGACGATCTGAAACATGGGAAAGAACCGCTCGGCGCGCCGGCCGGGATTCGTCACCGTGTACACCAGGTACCAATAGACCTCGGGGCGGTCAGCGCCGGGAAGCTGGACCTCGATCCGCCGTGGATCCAGGAACTTGAGTTCCAGCTCCCAGGAAACTGGGCGTGCGGACGGCTGCGGGCCTGTGCCAACGTCCGTACCGCCCGGTGCAGCCAGGACTAGCCACAATGTGATCGGCGCCAGGGCCAGCGACATCACGAGCTCCTAGCCTCGGTACTGGTTGCGGACAATCGTGCTGGCCGGCTCGCCCGGAAGGTTCAAGGCGCCCAGCGTGGACGACGCCGCCTCACGGATCGTCATGTTCGGGTCAGACTCAGCGATGGCCACGATCTGCTTCGTCACGTCCGGGCCGAGCAGATTGCCGCGCCGCTTGGCGGCCTCCGCCAGCGCTGCGAACATCTTGACGCGCATCTCTTCGGCTTCCTTCGTATCCAAGGCGATGCGGGCAATCGCCTCCTGGGCCTTCGTCGAGCCCAGGTAGCCGAGCACTTCGGCAATCGCGACCCGCAGCTCCGGCTCCTCCGCCCCCAGCGCGTTCAATAGCGCCGTCTCTGCATCCGCCACGTTGAGTACCGGGTTGTTCGTGAGCGCCAGGACGCGCAGCACCTCGGTCGCCTCCCGCGCCAGCGCGGCCCCGATCTCCGGCGTGATGGCCTGAGCCCCCACGGCGTGCGATACGAGCGCCACCGCTTTGGCCACGTCGGTCGGACCGGCATCTTGTCCCAGGGCCCCTAGGCGGTGATCGGCACGCACCAGATCGCGGACGAGGTTGCCGCCGCCGGGCTTGGCGATCAGCACGACGGGCATCGCCGCAAAGCGGAACTCCCCGCGCAGCGTGCTCAGACCTGAAACCAGATCGGGATCCTTGATGTCCGAAGCGATGAACATCACGTCGATCCCAGGCAGTTGCTCGCGGACCTTCTGCAACCCCGGTAGCAGCGCTGCATCGGTAAGCACCTCGTAGCCCTGGCTGCGGAGGGCCGCCGCGATCGCGTTAGCCGAGGCCGCGTCCGGATCGACCACCAGCGTGCTGCGCGCCCCGGCGTGCAGCAGCAGCGCTTCGCACAGCACCGGCATGAGATTCTGGTATTTCTGGAACGTCTGCGTCGGGCGGGCCGCCCCCAGCGTCAAAGCGGCGCGAATCCGCACCAGGCGGTGGGGGAATGACAGCGCCTCGGCGAGCGGCAAGCGCCCCTGCGCGTCGCTGACCAGGCTGGCCGGTCCGGCCGTTTTGCGCAGGGCCTCGATGGCCCCCAGGGCGACCGCGGGATCGCCCGTGTCCACCGCCCGCGCCAGCGCCAGCAGACAGTATTCCGCGCCCGCGGATTGTGCAAAATACGCCGCCGGCGGGTAATCCTCCGGACGCGTGGGATCCTGCTCACCGGCCGGCAGTTGCGCCTCGCGCCGGAAGTTGGCGGCCAGCCACAAGGCCAGAGCCGGCTTCAGGCCGGCCTCGCCGCGCAGGGCCTCCTCACAGCAGCGCATGCACATGAGCTCGTTGAAAACGGGCGTGGGGACGGGGACGTTCTGCAGCAGGTCGTCCCGCCAGTACCAGACATTGGCCGTGTCCAACCGCACATCGGCGGCCAGGGAAGGTTTGTCCGCGTAATAATCCTCGGCCAGCGCGAGGAACGCCGGGGCGGCGGACAGGCCGGGCTCGGCCGACGCACCGCGTGCCCGAATGGCGGCCAGCGCGTCGTCGATCAGGGGTCTCAGGGCTTCCTGCGTCCGTTGGTCCTGCCGGAGCTGAAGCAGATACGGCACCGCCTGCGGGTAACCAATCTGGCCCAGGGCTTCCACCAGGTACCGCTTGGTGGCCTGGTCCTCCAGGCGCAGCGCCATCACCAGCGGATTGAGCGCCGGCCGGTCAATCGTCGGCAGACAGCGCAGGATCGGCTCCATCCAGGCCTTCTTCTGCGGGTCGCGCAGGTACTGGACCAGGAAGGGAATCGCGTACTCGCCCGAATCCTTCAGCGCTTCGACCGCGTTCTCGAAGCCGCGCGGCGGGCCCCCCAGCCGTTCGATGTTCTCCCGAACGCGGATCGGATCGGCCTTGATCTCGCGCTCGCCGTGGTCCAGCAGCTTCAGTACGGCGCGCACCGCCTCGCCCACCACCGGGTGGTCGATGAGCTGAATAAGGATGTCGCGGCGTCTGGGCACCTGGTCGGTGAACTCGAGCACGGCCACGGGATCGGGGTCGGCTTTCAGCAGCGCGCGGAAGTTGGCGTCCGCCACATCGAACCGCCCGATCTGACAGAAATACCAGCCGTCATCGGCCTCGTTCATCTGTTCCCGGCCAGCGACCAGTCGCCCGGCAATCGCCTTGCCCGCCGTGCCGAGAACCCCCGCCTCCAAGTCCTGCTCGAATAGCAGGACCGCGCCGGCGAGGTCCGTCCGCTGCACGGTGTGGTCGGCCAGGAGCGCGACGCGGAACGGCGACGGATCGGCGGTCAGCAGCTCACTGAAGGCGGTCTCCGCCCGGGCACTGTCCCGCTCGGTGAGCGCCTGCATCGCGGCTTGCCACTTCTCCCAGGCCTGGGCAACCGCTCCCGTAACGAAGCCCTCTGTGCTGGGTTGCGCCGCCGCGGCGCCGGCGGCGCCGAGTACGAAAACCAGTCCGAGACCGAATCTCGCAAAGGCTGGGGGTCCGGCGGTTCGGAACATAGCTACCTCCACGTGCCGCAACCGGTCGAGTGGGTGCGGGGCCGCAGGTTTGCCTGTAAATCAGGCGGCGATTATAGCGCGGGGGCGGGGGCTGTCAAACCACGCTACGGCTCGGTCACGAGCACAAAAACGTGGGACAGCTTGTCCGCGGAGCCCCAGGGAAGGACGGTCAGGTTGAAGTGCTGCGAGGAATCAGCCCGCGGGGTGGAACCCGCGATGCGCCCCAAGGTCAGTGGGACAGGCAAGTCACGCGACGTCGGTACGACCACAAGGCGATAATCCGTCTTGAAGTAATCCTCGACGGCTTGCGTGATGCTCATACGGCCCGCCCCCTCGCCCTGCAAGTGGCAGGGCTTGCCGGCGAGCTGCACGGTCCCGTCCGCCAGCATCCGCGCTGCCCACACTTCGGTCTTGAAGCGCGGGTCGGTCGCGAGCTGCACCCGTGCCACGCGGGGCTGAACCTCGCTCACCCGGCCGATCAGCCAGCCGCGGTGGAGCAGGTCCCGCACGGTTGCCTCGGCATCCCAGTCGGGGGCCCCCGCACCTCCGGCCACCACCCACTCGCCCTCCTGCACCCACCGGCGCTGCTGACCCTTGGCGATCAGCAGGGTGCTGTGGCGCGGGCTCGCGTCGCACGCCACCACGGGCGCGATCAGGATGCCGACGTGGCTGTCGGGCATCTGGTCCGCGATGCCGGAGAGCTCCTCCACGCGGCGCTCGGCCTGCTGGAGCGCCAGGCGCTGTTGCAGGACTTGCCGTTGCAGGCGGGCGTTCTCGGCGCGGAGCTCGTGCGCCTGCTCAGGTGGGAGCGCTTCTTCGGCAGCCGGCTCCACCGTGCGGCCGGTCTTGCCGGCCAGCCAGGACATCGGCCATTGGAGCAGGGCCAGCGGCTGGAACAGTCCCCGGCCCGGGGCGGTCCACGGCCGGGGCAGCACGAAGGCGGACAGCGCGGCGAGGCCCATCAAGATCCAAAAAGTGACTGCTTTCGAAGGCCAGCTCATGACGGTTTCCGCGCACCCTGGGAGGGATGCGCATGCAAACGGGGAAGCGCGGCCCAGCGCGCACGCATCCGCTTCCGGCGCGGCTAGTATTCGTCCTCGTCCGAATCCATCGCCGGCGCCCACGCGTCCAGGTTCTCGAGGCACTCGGCCGTCCCCCGCGCCACACAGGTCAGCGGATCGTCCGCGAGCCGCACGTCCAGCCCCGAGGCCTTCGCCAGCACCGTATCGAGTCCGCGGAGCAGCGCCCCGCCACCCGCCAGACAAATCCCGTTGTCCACCAGGTCCGCCGCCAACTCGGGCTCGAGCTGCTCCAGGGTGTGCAGCACCCCCTCGATGATCTGTCCCGTCGGTTCCTTCAGGGACTCGCGGATCTCCTCACTCGTCACGACGGCCCGCCGCGGCAGACCGCTGATCATGTCGCGGCCCTTGACCTCCATCTTCAACTCTTGCGGCAGCGGCGAGGTCGCGCCGATCTGAATCTTGATGTTCTCCGCCGTCTGCGGGCCGATCATGAGGTTGTACGTGCGGCGCATGTAGTTCATGATCGCCTCGTCCATGTCGTCGCCGGCCACGCGCATCGACGTGCACGCGGCGATGTCGTCGAGGCTGAGCACGGCCACTTCGGTCGTGCCGCCGCCGACGTCGACGATCATCGAGGCCCGTGGCTCGTGAATCGGCAGCCCCGCGCCGATGCAGGCCGCCTTCGGCTCGTCGATCAGGTACACCCGCCGGGCCCCCGCCCGCTCGGCCGAGTTCAGCACCGCCCGCTTCTCGACCGCGGTAATCCCAAACGGCACGGCAATCACCACGCGGGGGTGCGCGATGCCCCGGTTGCCGTGCACCTTGCGGATGAAATAGCGCAGCATCGCCTGCGTGATCTCGAAGTCGGCAATGACGCCTTCTTTGAGCGGGCGAATGGCCGTGATCGAGCCCGGCGTGCGCCCGACCATGGCCTTGGCCGCCAGCCCGACCGCTTCCCCGTCGCGCGTCTTGAGAACCTCGTTGGTGCCCTTGCGCACCGCGACCACGGAGGGCTCGTTCAGGACGATGCCCTCGCCGCGCACCACGACCAGGGTATTGCACGTACCCAGGTCAATCCCCATGTCCAGGCTGAACAGCCCCATCAAGCGGCGTAGAAACACCGCACTCTCCGCAGTTACGCTCCACCGGGCGGAAGCAGGCCACCGAACAGGGTCACGGAGCGATAGGCGACGTAAATCGTCGCGGCCAACAGAAAGAGAAACGCCACCAGGAGCAGCGCCGTGTACACGTCCGTTTCACCGCTCGGCCGCGCGGGCCGCGGACCCGTATTCATTGTCGTCATCGCTGCACCCGTCTAATGGCCTTCGAGCCCGCACACGACGCGATCACCGCGCTGGACCTGCTGTCCGGCGCGCACCAGCGTCAGTTTTCCGCCGGCCTCTTTGGGACGCACGCTCTCCACCTTGAGGTCGCCGACGTACGTCTGTCCGCGATAAACCATGAACTCCATGCCTGGGACGACGCCGGACGTCTCGCCGACGTTGATGCTGACGTACCCGCCGTCCACCTGCACGACTTCGCCGCTGATCGGACCGGCCACCTGCTGCGACACGGGCACGACCCCACGCGGCGCTTCGATGGCTGTGGGCGCCCGCGCCCCCAGCGCCAGCGTACGCTCGAGGTCCTTGTTCATCTGTTCCGCGGCGTAGAGCTTCTCCTGCAGGTTGCGGTTCTCATCGACGGCGATGGTCAGTTGCCCGGTCAGCTCGAGGTTGCGCGTCGCCAGGCGCTGGTTCCGGGTCTGCAAGTCGATATTCTGCGACACCAGCACCTGGTTCTGCTTCTGGGTGCTGCTCAGCTCGGCCGTCTGGACCTCCAGGATGGCCTCGAGCTTCTTGCGGCCGGCGTCGGCCGCGACGGCCTCATTGGTCCGGCGCGCCAGGTCGGCCCGGGCGGCAGCGAGCTGGTCGCCCAGTTGGCGCACCTCGTCGTCGCGCTTGGCCACGAGCGCCTTGGCCTCTTGCAGTCCGTCCTCCTTCATGGCCAGGCTGGTGACCATGACCGCCTCGGTGTTCATCCGCTTGACGAACTCCGCCTGGTAGAGCTGCTGGTAGCTATCGAGGTTCTCCCGCAGGTTCGACCAGCGGGCGGCCGTCGCTACGGTCAGACAGCTCAACACGATGGCCACGACGGAGGTCAGGACGACGAAGACCTTGGTCAATGTGCTCACGAACAAACTCCTTCGCGCCAGGCCGGCGTGAACAGGCCCTCACCTCTCTCACGCCAGCCGCCCCGCGGGCAGCGTGTCGCACTCGACAAACTGGCCGGATTGTACGGCCGGGCGGTTACATTGCAACTGCCCCGCGACATTCTGGAGCGCACGCCCCGGTCCCGCAATCCCCCTGCTGCGCGAAGCAGCCGACCCCTCCGGGCAGCGATACCCGGGCTCAACGGCCTCCTTGGTTGCCAACCGCGGGTGAGCGGACGTACGCTATATACATGGAGTTAACCGTCACGCTTCGTCAGCCGCACCGGCGGGCCGAGCTGTTCGGCCCCGGTGACCGGAACCTGCGTCAGATTCGCGACACCTTGAAGGTCCAGGTCCAGGCGCGCAACACGACGGTCCGCATTCTCGGCGAGCCGCCGGACGTGTCGCGCGCCGCCGCGGTCATTGAGCGCCTGCAGGAGGTCCTGCGGCATCGGGACGATTTGGACGAGGACGCGGTGCGTCTGGCGCTGGCGGAGGTGGACGACCGCGAAGGCGCGGCGCGGGCCGACGCCATCAGCGTCTTCGCCCGGGACGCGGTCATCAGCCCCAAGACCGACGGGCAGCGCGAGTACATCACGGCGATGCTCCAGCACGACCTCGTGTTCTCCCTGGGGCCGGCCGGAACGGGGAAGACGTACCTGGCCGTCGCCGTCGCCGTGCATCAGCTCAAGAGCGGGCAGGTCAAGCGCATCGCGCTGGTGCGTCCGGCCGTCGAAGCGGGCGAGAAGCTTGGGTTCCTGCCCGGCGACCTGCAGCAGAAGGTCAATCCCTACCTGCGTCCGCTGTTTGACGCGATGCACGACATGATGACCTTCGACCAGCTCAAGCGCTTCATGATCAACGACGTGATCGAGGTCATTCCGCTGGCCTACATGCGCGGCCGGACGCTGAATAGTGCTATCATCATCCTGGACGAGGCCCAGAACACGACGCCCGCCCAGATGCTCATGTTCCTGACCCGCCTTGGCCATCACAGCAAGATGATCGTGACCGGTGATGACAGTCAGGTCGACCTGGAGCCCGGCCAGCCGTCCGGGCTCATCGACGCCGTGCAGCGCTTGCGGGACTGCCCCGGCGTGGCGGTGATCCGCCTGACCGAGGTGGACATCGTCCGGCACCGGCTGGTGCAGGCGGTGGTCGCGCGGTACGCGAGCCTGTCCTCGTCACGTCGGCAGGAGCTGCGCCGGTCCGAGAATTCCGGGGCCCCGGCGGTCGCGGACCCCGCTCCGCGCGGCCTGACTGCCCCCGACCTGAAGAACGGTGTCCGGAGGGACGACGCTTAGTACCATGCGCCTGTTCGGCAAGCGCACAGCCCGCCAGAAGGAGATCCGCCGGTCCAAGGCCGAGCGGCGGCTCACGTGGTACCACCGCGTGGTCGAGCAGTTGCGTCTGGGGCCGCTGGTCTTCCTGCTGTCTTGTGGGGCGGTGACGGGGCTCATCGTCAACGCCGGGGAGGATGTGTTCGATCTGCGAGTCGGGCAGCAGGTCCCGCGGGACATCCCCGCGCGGGTGACCTTCCGCATCGCCGATGAGCGGGCGACGGACCGCCTGCGGAACCAGGCCCGCGACAATGCCGAGGACTATTACGAGCTCGATACCTCCCTGCTCCAGGACATTCACGGACGCCTGACCAACGCCCTGGGAATCGCGCGGGAACAGGCGTCGGACCCGCAGAAACTCCGCGAGAAGGCCGCTGAGATCAAGGTCGTCCTCGATGACGCCGGCCTCGCGGAGCTCGTGCGCCTCGCGGATCAGCCCGACGCCTCGGCCTTTCAACAGGCGGTCGATCGCGCCATGCGCAGCCTGCGCAGCACGCCCCTGGTCGAGGCCAGCGATCTCGCGCACCGGCGCACCGGCACCAATGCCGTCCTCGTCGACCCGGAACACGCCAGCGAACGCTCCGTCCCGGGCCACGCGCTTCTGTTCGCGAACAACGCCGAGCACGTGGCGAAGACGGTCGAATCGGTCGTCGCCGCCGCGGACTTCCCCCCGCCGCTCCACGACACGGTCAAGGCCTCCCTGCTGCAGATGCTCCGTGAAGACAGCACTGGCGCCTTCAAGCCGCTCTACCGCTACGACACGCGGCGCTCCACGCGGGCGGCCCAGGAAGCTGAGAACCGCGTCGCCACCCAGTACAACGTGTTTACCGCCGGAACACGCCTGGCCAGCGCCGGCCGCGTGACCGAGGCCGAGCTGGAGCTGCTGAAGGCCGAGCACGCCGCCTACTTGGAGCCCGACCTCAGCATGCAGGACACCCAGACCCTGGAGCTGCTGCAAGCCGCGCCGCGCCAGGCGCTGCGCGAACGCTGGGCGCGCGGCTTGATCGCGTTTCTGATCGTGTTCGGGTTCGGTGGGACCGTCCTGTTCTTCTACGGAGAACTCCCCGGCGGCGTGCGGCGGCGTCTGGCCACGGCGCTCACCCTGCTGCTCGTGTTGCTGTTGGCCCGCGCCGCGTATCTTTATACGCCGTCGCCACACCTGGCGGTGGGCGCCCACGCTCTCGCGATCGCCCTGCTGGCGATCACGTCCACGCAGGCCCCCACCTACGCTTCGGGCGGCCTGCTGGCCCTCATGATTACGCTCGCGACCCGCCAGGGCGTTGGCTTCCTGGTGATCCTCGTGGCGGTGACCATGGTGCTGTTCCTCGGGCTCCGCCACGTGCGCCACCGCGGGCGCACCATCGGCATCGGCGTGCTGGCCGGGCTCACCGCACTCGTCACGACCCTGCTGGTCGGGGTCATCGACGGCCAGGGGCTGCAGTTCGTCCTCTGGAATCGGGCTTTGTGGGCCAGCCTGGCCACCCTGGGGGCAGCCTTCCTCATCGAGGGCATCCTGCCCGGGATCGAGCGCGTGTTCGGGGTCACCACCAACATGACCCTCCTCGAGTGGTGCGACCCAAACCGGCCGCTGCTACGCATGCTCGCGGCGGAGTCCGCCGGTACGTACAACCACAGCCTGCTGGTGGGGACGCTCGCCGATGCCGCCGCCGAAGCGATCGGGGCGAACGGGCTCCTGGCCCGCACGGGGGCGTACTACCACGACATCGGGAAAACCAACAAGCCTGAGTACTTCGTGGAGAACCAGGCGCTGGGGATGCAGAATCTCCACGCGCGCCTCTCGCCCGCCATGAGCCACCTGATCATCATCGGGCACGTCAAGGACGGAATCGAGATGGCGAAGGAATACGGCCTGCCCGCCAGCCTCCACGCGTTCATTCCCGAGCACCATGGCACTTGCGTGGTCGAGTACTTCTTCGCCGCCGCCACGCGGGCCCGCAAGCCCGACGACCCGGAGATCTCCGACGAGCAGTTCCGCTATCCCGGCCCCAAGCCGCAGTCGCGCGAGACGGCGATCGTGATGCTGTGCGACGGCGTCGAAGGTGCCGTGCGCGCCATGCCCGAGCCCACGCCGAACCGCATCGAGGACACCGTCGCCCGCATCATCCAGAAGCGCATGACCGACGGCCAGTTCGACGAGTGTGACCTGACGTTTCGCGAGCTCGAAATCATCCGCAACAGCCTGGTCAAGAGCCTCTGCAGCATCTATCACGCCCGTATCACTTATCCCGCGGAGCCAGAGCCCGAGACCAGCCGTGCGGCCCCGGCGTAAGAGTTCCCCTCAAGTCCCCGTTCCCCACTGGGGGGGCGAGCGTGCCTCAGTAGCGTCTGGGCTGGCCCGCGTGCGGGGGGCGCCCGGGCGGCCGACGGATTCGGTT
Source organism: uncultured Planctomycetales bacterium (assembly GCA_964638325.1). Taxonomy (GTDB): domain Bacteria; phylum Planctomycetota; class Phycisphaerae; order UBA1845; family Fen-1342; genus JALHJL01. Next base: position 6,502 of record CAZWYT010000014.1, on the reverse strand, counting down.
GCGGCGGCGGATCGAAGTAGTATAATAACCGTGATGGTCGTCGGCGACGAATGCCCGTCCAACCGCCGACCCTTCCGGAGGAGACCGCGATGATCGCACGTCTGAGTTGCTGTCTGGTTGTCGGACTTGTGCTGACTACTTCGGCCCTCGCTACTGGGACGGTCACGTTGATCCTGGAGTCGCCCGTCGCGGGGCAGACGGTCCCGGGCGGTACGCCCGTCAACTGGACCATCAAGGCTGCCGTCTCGACCGGCGATAATTACGGGCTGGCCCTGATCGCCTGCGATCTGGTGCAGGCCGCGACGAATCCGGGGAAGTTCGATCTCCCGCCGGGCGACCCGGCCAGCATCCCCGCCGTGATGGCTGTTTTCAACCGTCCGGCTGGCATCGCGAACCCCGGTGAGAATGGGGCAGCGTCCGGCTACATTGGCGTCCAGCGCGGCACCGCTGGACAGAAGAACCTGGTTCAGATCGGCGGCGCACAGAACACTTTCGGCACCGCGATGGCGCCGGGTACCGGCATCGGCGAGAACGCCGTTGTGACCCAGGGGGTTGGTCAGAGTGGTACCCCCCAGGTGGTGCTGGCCGGCTCTTTCTCGGCACCGACGACCCTTGGAACCTACGCGTTCAGCCTGCAGAACGGCATCGCCAACGTGCTGACGAGCGTGGGGACACCGCCGCAATTCTCACAATGCAGCTCCGCCACGGTCGACCTCGCGGGCGCGACCTTCACGTTCACGGTCGGCGTGTCGGCTTGCGTCGGCGATCTCAATTGCGACGGAGTGATCAACTTCGGCGACATCAATCCGTTTGTCATGTACCTGTCGAACTTTGCGGCGTGGCAGGGGCAGTTTTCAGGCTGCAACGCGCGGAACGGCGACATCAACTGTGATGGTGCCTTCGGGCAAGGCTCGTTCTCCGACATCAACCCGTTCGTGGCGCTTATGACGCAGTGTGGTGCGGGCTGCGCCTGCCCCGGGCCGATCGTCTGCCCGTAGCGCGGCGGCGGGCCAGGGCGGTGACGCCCGGCAAGCGTACGTGAGCGAGCCTCTCGTACGGCTGCCCAATGAACTTCGGGAGGCGACAGCGCACGGGGGCCGCGCCGCGTTCAAGACCCTGCTCAACAGGGCTCGCCGTGCAACGGACAGCGCCCATGGGGTCTGACGGCAACCTGCCCAGTCGCTGGGCCGGTTGGAATCGCGTTGACGACCCCCCGGCACGCGGCTACGGTGCAACAGGCCCTGGGGCCGACTCAGCGCGAGATAGTATGGCCGCAGCGAACCCCCACTCCAGCAATCCGGCGATCCGCCCGCTGCCGGTGCTGCGTGCGATGGTCGACACCATCGACCGCGACATCCTCCAACTCCTGGCCCGCCGAAACGGGCTGGTCGCCGATATCGCCGAATACAAGCGTGAGAACCATCTGCCGATCCGCGACCTGCCGCGGGAGCGCGAGATCATCCAGGATCGCCGGGCCCGCGGGCAGACCCTCGGGCTCAATCCCGAGTTGATCGAGGGTTTGTTCCGCCTGGTGCTGTGGGCCAGTCGCGACCGCCAGGCCGCCCTGAAAGCCGAGGTGCCGCTGGACGTCGAGCCGCGCACGATCGCCGTCATCGGCGGAAACGGCGGCATGGGCCGCTGCATAGCGCAGATGTTCGGCGACCTGGGGCACGCCGTCATGGTGGCCGATCTGGACACGCAGCTCACCCCGGAGGAGGCCGCCGGCGTCGCGGACGTCGTCGTGCTCAGCGTCCCGATCGACGTGACCGTGGACGTGATCCGACAGCTCGGGCCGCGCGTGCGGGCCGAGGCCCTGCTCATGGACGTCACGTCGCTCAAGGCCGGACCGGTCAAGGCAATGCTGGAAACTTCGGCGGCCAGCGTGGTCGGCACCCATCCGCTGTTCGGCCCCACGGTCCACTCACTCCAGGGGCAGCGCGTCGTGGTGACGCCGGGACGCGGCGCGGAATGGCTCGCCTGGCTGAAAGCGATGCTGCACGCCCGCGGGCTGGAGATCATGGAGACGACGCCGGAGGAGCACGACCGCGCCATGTCGATCGTGCAGGTGCTCGTGCACATGTCGACGGAAGTCATGGGCCGGGCCCTGGCCAGGCTGAAGGTCCCGATCGACCAGACCCTGCGGTTCACCTCCCCGATCTACCTGATGGAGCTGCTGCTCACCGCCCGGCATTTCGCCCAATCGCACGAGCTGTACGCCGCGATCCAGATGTCCAACCCGGGCACGGCGGCGGTCGCGGACGCGTTCGTCCGAGCCGCCCAGGATTTGCGGGCCATCACGGAGTCCGGGGACCGCGCAGCGTTTCGGGGCGTGTTCGAGGAAGTGCGGCGCTACTTCGGCCCGTTCACGCAGACGGCACTGGAGCAATCGGACTTCCTGATCGACCGGCTCGTCGAGCGGACCTGACGGTGGCAGCGGTGACGGTTTGGGCGAGGCGGGGGAGGGAGCACTCGCAGGCTCCCAGGAAGAATGGTCACACCCGACGCGGGACGGACAGGCCCGATCCGTTTATTTCCCGAGCGGGCCCAGCTATAATGGACGTGCAGTCAGCAGCGGCGCTGACCGAATTGAGGTCGCTGGCGTCCGCCCTACGCGTCGCGTTCATTTCTGCTTCGACCGGTCGCAGGGTTGATGCCCAAGAGATGGAGGAGGCGAGTCATGTCTGGAAGCACATTGGCCACACGGAGCTGGACGGTCGGTTTCGTACTCCTGGCACTGTGCGCCGCCGCGGGTGCCACTGGCATCGAGGTGATCTACACCGAGATCACGGGCCATCCGACGGCCGTCGTGCCCGGTGCGCGAGACGCAAATGGAAACCTGGTGTTCGCCGAGTTCACGGTTTTCGAGGACTTGGCGCTGCGGCCGGACGGGGGCCAATGGATGGTCAAAGGGCGCAGCACGCTGGCGAGCACGCTCGACGCGATTCTGGTCCTCGGCGCGGGCACGAGCGGCTGGGCCTTTGCCCAGGATGGGCAGCCGTTGCAGGGCGGGGTACCGGGTGAGCAGTACGACTTCTTCGACTCACCCGTCCCGGCGGCCTGGGACGGCTTGGGCAACATCGCCTTTAGCTGCCGCGCCAAAGGCGGCGCGAGCAGCAACGCCGAGAAGGTCATTATTTTCGACGGAACCGCGCACGTGATCGTCGTGCAACAAGGCGACGCCGCGTACGGGCTCATCGATCAGCCGCCGAATCCGTCCGGCGACGAGTTGTTCGGGAACTCGATCAACTCCGTACACTTGCTGAACACCGGCGAGGTCGCGTTCGTGAACACGCCCATCACGAATTGCCACAGCAGCCGTTACCCGGCGTTCTTCCACGGCAAGAACTCCTTCCGTCAGTCGGGCGTCAGCCTGATCGGCGGCGAGGTGTGGGACAGCTTCGACTATGATGACTGCGGTGGCACGGCGGACGGCCTGCACTGGTTCGCGAAGGGCGACACGGAGAACCCCAACACAAGCATTGACGACATCCTCGCGGTGGACGACCAGGTCGAGCTGCGTGAGGGTTCCCCAGTGGCCGGCTCGTCGGTCGTCATGACCGCAGTGTTCTTCACCCGCATGCTCTCCGACGGTACCTGGTTCTGCCGCGGCGACGACCCGAACGACAACGACTGGGCCGTGCGCACCGGCGTGCTGATGGCCAAGACCGGCGACCTGATCGCCGGAGGGGAGCACTGGGGCAACACATTGTCGGCGTTCAACGGCAACCGCGTCGAAGACTGGTTGCTGGTCGGCAACACGGACAACCCGGACCCGAACAGCGACTACGTCATGGTTCTGAACGGGACGGGAGTCGTCGCGCGCGAGGGCGACCCGATCGATCTGGACGGCAACGGTCAGTTCGATGACGACGTCTACATCAACACATTCAAGGCCAACCACGCGTTCCTCACCGACTCGCGGCTGGTTTACTTCCTCGCCACGTTGCGCGACGGCGCCGGCACCAGCCTGGGTGACGCGTTCCTGCGTATGCAGTTGCCGCTCATCCACATGGTCGGCGACCTGAACTGCGACGGCCAGATCAACTTCGGCGACATCAACCCGTTCGTGCTGGCGATCAGCGACCCGGCCGCCTGGCAGATCGCGTACCCAAACTGCGACCTCATGAACGGGGACATCAACCAGGACGGCGGCTTCAACTTCGGCGACATCAATCCGTTTGTCGCTCTGCTCAGCGGCTGAAAAAAGGGCTCCTGCCAGGCCACATAAACAGCGCCGTTCGGGCGATGAGCACTTGCAGCACCTGGTTCAGCGGTTTTCCCCGACGACGTTTTGACGATGGGGACGTGCCGTTTCTCAGTCTTCTCCGGGGATCAGACGGCCATCCCTGATTCCCAAACGGTATGGTAATAAGGGTCGGAACGAACATCAGTGGGCGGGGCGCATTGGGCGGGCCCGGCAGAAACCGGGCCCGTATTCAAAGCGGGTGATGGGACTTGAACCCACGACATTCACGTTGGCAACGTGACGCTCTACCACTGAGCTACACCCGCGTCTGCGGCCGCCGGGCAGCCGTAGAAGCTATGTCATTCTTACACCGCCGCCCTGCTCGTTGCAAGCCCCTGGCGCACGCAAAGACGTGAAGAAGGCCAGGGTCCTGGAAGCCTCCCGAGCGGCTCCGCTGTGCCGACCGGCCGTGGGCGCCTGGGCCGCACGAGTTAGCCGGGCTAGACTGCCGACATGACGTCCGGCGGAGCCGATTCCGACGCGGTCCAATGCAGCGCGCTGCCGTCCTACCTGTGGCTCAAGCACCGCATTGATTGGTTCGTGGCGCTCGTCGCCCTCTTGGCCCTTGGCCCGCTGCTGCTGAGTCTGGCCGCCCTCATCCGCCGCGACGGCTTCCCCGCCATCTTCCGGCAAGTTCGGGCCGGCCGGCACGGCCGCCCATTCACGCTCCTCAAGTTCCGGACGATGCGACTGGACAGCGACCCATTCGGCGACTCGCCGCAGCATGGCGACGACCCGCGCCTGACGCCGATCGGGCGCTGGCTCCGCGAGACCAGCCTGGACGAGCTGCCGCAGATCCTTAACGTGGTGCGCGGCGAGATGTCGCTGGTGGGCCCGCGGCCGCTCTACGTGCAGCAAATGGCGGAGTGGAACGCGCGGCAACGCGGCCGATTGCTCGTAAGGCCAGGGCTGACCGGGCTGGCGCAGGTCCGCGGCCGGGGCAGCCTGACAGTTGAGGAAAAGCTGGACTGGGACGTACGCTACGTGCAGTCGGTTAGCCTGCGCACCGACCTGGGTGTACTCTGGCAGACTCTGGCGGGTTGCTGGCGGCGTGGGGACATCTACGAGATCCGGTACTCGGCGACGCGCGCCCGCCGGAGTGCGCAATAACCGTGCAGGCGGGCAGAGGCCGGCCTGCTCTATGAATCAGTTTCCCAACCGTCGCCTGGGCGGAGTCCGTTGAAAAAGGGACAGGCACCTCGCTGGGGGCACCGCCGCGCGGTCGAAAATGGGCTGAAGCTCGGAGCCAGTCCCTTTTTTTTTTCAAGGGGCGCCCGGTGCTTATGGGCAGACGATCGGCCCGGGGCAGGCGCAGCCCGCACCACACTGCGTCATAAGCGCCACGAACGGGTTGATGTCGGAGAACGAGCCTTGCCCGAAGGCACCATCACAGTTGATGTCGCCGTTCCGCGCGTTGCAGCCTGAAAACTGCCCCTGCCACGCCGCAAAGTTCGACAGGTACATGACAAACGGATTGATGTCGCCGAAACTGATCACTCCGTCGCAATTCAGATCGCCGACACAGACGGCGGGTGCGGCGGCCACGACCCAGAATCCGCCGGTCAGTTCATAGATGCCGCCGGTCATAACGGCACCGGCGTCCGACTGCCCAATGGTACCGGACAGCTCGTAATCGCCGCCGTAACCCCACATGTCGCCGCCGCCGTCGACCGTGTACCAACCCAGGTCGTACGAATCGCGGCTCTGAGCCAGGCCGGAGCCCACGAACAGGGGCATCGCGGCGAGCGCTAATAACCAAAAAGAAACACTTTTCATGACAGGTTTCCTCCGCGCTGCCGTAGCCGCAAGGACCCGGCAGTTTGGGTCTCCGCGATCAATTCAGCACCAGCACGGACACGTAGCCGTACTCGTTGTTGTTCCAGTTGCCGTTGCCGTTGTCAGTGCCCACCATGCCGACCTCGTACGACCCCGCCGCCGGGCTGATTACGGCACTGAGTCCCATGGGGATGCGAGTGTTCTGGGGCACTTGGTTGCCCCAGATGCCTCCGCCGACAGTAATGGGCGTGTCCCCACTGCCCGACACGCGGTAGCCGATGTACAGGTTCAGGTCGGCCGCTCCGCCGACGGCGGTACTGCCGAAGGCCTTGTTGGCGGTCACGTGAATCTTCTGGCCCGCGGTGATCGCTACCGTAACGGTGGGCGAGAGGAATTGCAAGGTCGCGGAGGGATAGGCGCCATATCGGGTCGCCGTCACGAAAAGGGGTAGGTTTACGCCGCGCGGGCCAAGGGGCGGGT
>CAZWYT010000013.1:0-84322 GCA_964638325.1 uncultured Planctomycetales bacterium | reverse complement strand
CGTCGATGCCCTCTTCGATCTCGACGAAGGCGCCGTAGTTGGTGAGGTTGCGGACGGTGCCCTCGACGACGGTGCCCGGCGGGTACTTCTGGGCCACCGTGGTCCAGGGATTGACCTCGGTCTGCTTCATGCCGAGCGAGATTTCCTGCTTGTCCTTGTCGACCTCGAGCACGACCACTTCGATGACGTCGCCGACGTTCACCACCTCGGAGGGGTGATTGATCCGACGGGTCCAGCTCATCTCGGAGATGTGGACCAGACCTTCGATGCCCGGCTCGAGCTTCACGAAGGCGCCGTAGTTCATGATGTTGACGACTTCGCCGCGGACGCGGGCGCTGACCGCATAGCGTTCGGCGACGCGCTCCCAGGGGTTCTCCTCTTTCTGTTTGAGGCCGAGGGCGATCTTCTCTTTCTCGCGATCGACGGCCAGGACCTTGATCTCGACTTCCTGGTCGACCTTGAGCATCTGGCTGGGATGCTCGATGCGGTCCCAGGACATGTCGGTGATGTGCAGGAGGCCGTCGATGCCGCCGAGGTCGACGAAGGCGCCGAAGTCGGCAATGTTCTTGACGACGCCCTTGCGGAGCTGGCCGACCGCGATCTCTTCGAGCAGCCGGGCCTTGGCGCGGGCGCGCTCTTCTTCGACAAGCTTGCGGCGCGAGATCACGATGTTGCGGCGTTCGGTGTCGATCTTGAGGATCTTGGCGTGGATTTCCTGACCGATGTATTCGCCCACGTCGGCGGGGCGCCGGATGTCCACCTGCGAGGCGGGCAGGAAGACCGGCACGCCGATGTCGACGAGCAAGCCGCCCTTGATCTTCCGCAAAACGCGGCCCTTGACGGTGTCGCCCTCGTGCGTGGTCTCGACGATACGCCGCCAGTTGAGGACGCGGTCGGCGCGGCGTTTGGACACGATGATCATGCCGGTCTCGTCGATGTCCTCGACGAGGACCTCGATCTCATCGCCGACCTTGACCAGCGCCGGGTCGTCCCATTCGTCGAGGCCGACGACGCCTTCGCTCTTGAGGCCGACGTCGAGCACGGCCTCGTTGCCGCTGATGGTGACGACCTTGGCTTTGAGAATCGAGTCGTAGCTGATGCCGACGCCCGACTTTTCGCCGACCACCTGGTCGAGCAGGTTCGGGCCGACGTTCTCGCCGAATGCGGCTTTGAACTGGGCATCGAGGTCGGCCTCGCTGACTTCGATGTCCTTCAGGAGAGCTGGGTCGATCATGTAGACATCCTGGGCGTAAGCAGTTTCGCCCGCGCTACCCCGATACGTCGGCACGTAGTGCAGAGGGGGGTAAGAGAGGAGACTGATTGGTATCCGCCTGCCTCGCGCCGGGCCACCCAGCGCCGCCTGAGGCCAGGACCACGTAGTATAGCCGCCCGCTGCTCCGTCCAGCAACGGCGCCGCGACGGAATTCGGGGGCAAGGGAACCGCGGGGGCAGGGCACCGGTCGTCAGGCCCAGATCAACCGCAACCCCGTCGCCGCCAGGAGGATCTGGAAGATGTAGCGCAGCCAGCGGACGGGCAGCCGATGGGTCAGGCCGGCCCCGCACCAGCCGCCGACCAAGGCGCCGGGGGCCAGCCAGAGCGCCAGCCACCAAGCCACATGATGGAGCGGCGGTTCGTTACCGAAACGGGCCAGGTCGAGACTGAGGCCGATGGAGGCGACCACTGCGATGGCGATGATCATGACGGTGGAGGTGGCAATGGCCTGGCGAATCCGGATGCCCAACAGCAGGCTTTGGGCGGGGACGGCCCAGATTCCCCCGCCGATGCCGAGCAGGCCGGCGATGACTCCGGACGGAAGGCCGACGATCAGGCCGATGAACGCCCGGCGTGTGGGCAACGGGCAGGCCGAGCACAAGTGCGGTTCGCCGCGGGATGAGCGCCATTCCTGGAAGGCGCTGACCAGCACGACGAACTCGAGGAAGGCGCCGAAGATGCGTTTCAGGGTGCGGGTGTGCTCGCCGGTCAGTGTTCCAGCCAACAGCACGCCGCCGACCACGCCGACAAGGGCCAGCGGCAGAATGGCCGGCAACATGCGGTAGATGACGGCTTTCTCGCGGGAATGCCGGATGGCGGCGGGTATGGAGAGCACGATGGCCGTGGTAATTGCGGCCAGGCTGTAGGCGTGAAAGGAGTCGCGGCCCCAAGGGTCACCGAACAACAGAGCCATAGCCGGGATCATGACGATCCCGCCGCCAACGCCCAGCAGACCGCCCGCGACGCCGGCGAACAGGCCGATCGCCAGCAGGGCGAGCTCTTGGGACAGGCTGAAGGTCGCGAGCACGTTGAGGATTGCTTATCTCCCAGCGCCGTGCGAACCGTTAGCCGATCTCCAGGTCGCCGAGCAGTTGCCGCGCTACCTCGCGCACGCGACGGACCGGCCCCGCAAAACACCACGTGCAACTGACATCGCTGGTCCGTAGCAGCTTGGTCGCTGTGGCGGCGGGGCTGTGGTACTCCAGCTCCCCGAAGCCGCCGAAGCTGCCATCGTCGTTGTAGAGCTGCACCGCGATGTCCCGGCGTTGGGGCTGGTGGGCCGGATAATCGGCGTAGATGGCTCCGGCGAAAACAGCCGCCTGGCGTACGATCAGCGCTGCCGACTCACCTGGCCCCGGGCGGTAGTAAGCCAGAGTCCCACAGATGTCGGCGGCCAACAACCCGAGCTTGTGCTTAGATTGGCCGGTCACCGGAAAAGCGACATGAGAGCGCTCGATCCGGCAATGCGACGCGACGCCGGTCTGGAAGTAGTCGACCAGCTCTGGTATACGGCGCACGGGCACGAAGGCGGTGCCGCCCGGCGGCACCTGCATGATTTGCCACAGGCCGTAGCACGTGGTGGGTTGGTCGGGCGGGAGGATCCGCAACTCCGACGAAAGCTCGTAGCCGACGTAGCTGAGCCCGCCGGCCTCGACCGGGGGTGGGCACACGCTGATGGCCCGCGTGAGCTGAAAACGGAAGGGGGACTGCGTGCGCGGGTTGATCAGCTCCCCACGAGTTTCCAGGACAATTCCCGCCTGTGCTTCGCGCGACACGGTGTAATGGCCAGGGTCGATCACCGCCGGGACACTCCAGTCCGCGTGTGATGGCCTCCGGGGATTGCGGAAGTACAGCTCGATCTCGGGGGCCAGCCAGCAACGGTCGCCGCCCAGGTTCCACTCGCCGGCGGCGACGAAGCGCCGGGCGTGCTCCGGGTCGCGGAGCCCCGCGTGGTTGACCCAGAGGAGGTTCTCGGCAACTCCGTCGAGGAAAACGCCGAGCACGCGCGCGCCGTGAACCGTGACCAGCAGGCGACCGCGCCCCTCCTGAAAAAGACGCGGTTGAAGACCTGCGGCGGATGCGATCTCGTGCAGCCCGGTGTGTGGCAGGTCCATGAACAGCCTCGCGCGGCCGCAATCCTACTCGCGGGCGGCACTGCCGCAAGCGACTGGGGGGTGGTGAAAACAGTCTCGGCGGGCGCTATACTGCGTTGGGCGCGGCATGGACGGGCCTAGAGCGATGAAGAGTCCGACTCGGCGGTGGCTGAACGCGGCGGTGGTGACAGGAGTGCTCGTCTGTGCGGGCGCCACGGCCCTGTGGTGGCATGCCAATCGGCTACCCAAACGCTTCGCGGCCGTCGTGGAAGGGCAACTGTATCGCAGCGGCGAGATCACGCCGGGCCAACTCGAGCGCTTGCAGCGCGATTACGGCATCGGCCGAGTGGTTTCCCTTTTGAACGCGACGGCCCCCGTCACGGCAGCCGAACGTCGTACAGCGGAGCAACTCGGGATCCAATGGTACAACGTGCCCCTGCGCGGTAACGGCGCGAGCACGCCCAGCGATCGGGAACGGATTCTGGACCTGCTGAGCGAGCCGAACGCGCCGCCCACACTGGTCCATTGCGCGGCCGGGGTCCACCGCACCGGGCTGGCGGTGGGGCTGTATCGGCTGCATTGCCAGCACTGGCCACTGGAGCGTGTGCGGGCCGAGTTGGAGGCGTTTGGGTTCAAGGCGGCGGCCAGCCACGAGAATATGCTCGAGGCGTTGTCGCGGGAGGCCCAGGGGGACATCGAGCCGCAACCGGTGCAATAACCGGGGACCCGTGCCCTAGGCGCGAGTCCCCTGGAGGAGGAGGGAGGTAGAGGCTAAGGAAGTCAGGCTACTAAGTCGCAAGCGGCGTTTGCGAAGCGTGAGCGGAGCTGCGCGACAATGTCCGCGTGGCGCTGGCAGACGCGCGACTCGCTTACGCCGAGCACGGCGCCAATGGCGGCCATGGTCAGCTTTTCGTAGTAGTAGAGCGTCAGGATCAAGCGATCCTGTTCTTTGAGTCCGCGCGTGACGTATTCGCGGACCAGTTCACGTTCAGTGTGGTGGGTGGGCCCGGGGCTGGGGTCCACAGGCACGAGGGCGCCGACGCGACTGTCGTCGTTGCGGTCGCTGCCCGATTCCAGGGGCACGTTGTGCGAAGCCGCCACGGTTTTCTTCATCCGCAAGAACTTGCCGAGCGACATGTCCATGCGGCGGGCGAGCTCGACGGTGGTGGGCATTCGGCCGCTTTCGGCCTGAAAGCGTTCCTCGGCCAGGTTCATGGAGCGCTCGAAGTTGCGGCCGGAGCGGCCGAGGGGGTCGATCTCCCGCTGCCAGTCGCGAATGGCGCCGATGATTCGCTGCCGGCAGTATGTTTCGAATTTGACGCCCCGGGAGGGGTCGAAGGACATCACGGCTCCGATCAGGCCGTCGTATCCGGCACTGGCGAGCTCGTCAGCGGACACGCGGGGCCAGAGGCGTCGGGCCAGGATCTCCGCAAGTTTGTGAACCAACGGGACGTAGTTCTCGACGAGACGGTTGCGGGCATCGACCGAATGCGTTCGCAGGTAGGACTTCCACAGCGCGACGATCTTATCCTGCTTGGTCTTCATTTTCCCGAGGCTCCTGGGTGCACAGGGTTTTCGGTTGACCTCTACCTAGCCTGGCCGCAAACGGTGGAGTGACGGCCGGCTGACGCCTTCTCCTCGTGAGACTTGTCTTTTATCGAACCGTGCGCTTACGTATCTTAACTCAGAATGGTGATTGGACAGCGCTCATACCTTAGCTATTTTACCATTTTTATGCCTCAGTGTTTTAACTTAGCTTGTTGGCGTAGTTTAGGAGAATAGTGTTGCTGTTGAAAATCTGTCAAATTCATTCTCGGTGAACTGACGGATGCTCGACAGTTGCGGCGCGTCATGCGCACGTAATGCTTTTGTAGTACGTGGTTTACGGTTCATAATGGCGTTGGACGACCGGCGGTGCTTACGTCGCCTGCGCTGTCAATCAGTGGTAAAGTTGTGTCGGTGACGAGATGGTTGCACGGCTCGGGGGAGTTGCCCGTCAAACTTGACGCTACGCGAGCTTCTCGGGCAGCAGTCCGAGCGCGCGGTCATCGTCGCCGGGAGCGATGAACAAGCAGGCGCGCTTGTACTGCTCCGGGGCCGCGAGACGCGCGGCGGCCAGCCGCTGGTCCATCGCACGGATGGCTTCGCCGGACGCGGCGCGGATCCGTAACATCCCGAGGCGGCCGGACTTGCGACGTGAATCGTATTCTTCATTCTGCTGGCAGAGCGCATGATCCACGGCGGCGGCGAACTGCTTATCAGGTTGGCCGGAGCAGGTGAGGCGGTAATGTGGTGGGTCGTCCCAGCACGGGGCAATCACGAAGTCGAGCTCGGGCATGCCCAGGCTCGTATGGGCGGCCTGCACGGCCGCAACGACTTGGTCCTCGGTCAGCTTCTCGCCGGCAACGGAGGCGACGCGACCGGACCGGCGCAGGAATTCAACCAATGGGGCTTGGCGCACCCAGCCTTGGACACGCACTACGTCGTCGAGCCGGTAACGCACGAGGCCGCTGGTATTACTGAGGACGACGACGTACTCGTGGCCGACCTCTACCTCGCGCGGGCCCAGCGTGCGCGGTGCCGGAGCGTCTGCCTGTTCGATCGGGATGAACTCAAAGACGCCCGAGGTTACGTCGAGAACGCCGGCCGGCGTGTTGTCCTGAAGTGGAATGCTGACGCGGCCCTCGCTGGCCAGCAGGCCGATGTCGCGTACCGGGATCGGCCCCCACCACTCGGCGAGTCGCTGGAGGTAGTACCCCATGCTGCCTCCGGTCCAGCACGCCAGGAACTCGAGTTGCCAATAGTCACGGGGGCGCAAAGCGCCGTGCTCGTCGCGCAACCCGGCGAGCCGTTGCGCGCGGGCCGGGTCGGGGCGCAGCCCCGCCGACAAAGCCCGCCGCAGGCCGGGCTCGGCGACGACGGATTGTGAGAGCGTTCCGTCATGCACGTCGCGGATGAGGGTTTCGCCGTGCTCGCTGGCGATGCGGGCCATCTGAATCAGGGTCGCGGGACTGGCGGTGATCGCGAAGGCCACGTCTCGTGAGATGCCGAGCCGCATCAGGGTGTAGTAACGCGCCTGCGGGTCGTCGAGGTGCGTGACTTCGGGTGAGGCGACGTAATAACGCCGCACGATGCCTTTTTGCGTGTGCGCGAGCAGGCCGGTGATCGCGCCGTAGGGGATGCCGGCGCGGGTGGTCCCGGCGTCGTGGCGCGCGCTGGACTGGAGGATCGCGCGCAGGATCGCGCGCGGGTGATCGCCGAGCATCTTCAGGCCAAACGTATTCCAGCCGCGCCGGTAGTCCCGGACGAAGGCCGGTGTCACGGGGATTCGCTTGGGCTGGGCGGTCGTGCCGCTCGTGGTGGCGAACATCAGGATGCGCTGGCGAGGCGAGAACAGCGCGCCGCGATCGCCGTCGCACAGGCGGTCGATGTAGGGGCGGTAGTCCTCGTAGCTCAGCAGCGGGACGGCGTGCTGGAGATCCATTGGGGTGCGGACGGAAGGCAGGCCGTGGCGGCGTCCGAACTCGCTGTCGCCCACGAGCGGGAGCAAGCGGTGCAGCGCCTGCTGTTGCTCGGCCTCCACGTGGGCCAGCGCGTGCAAGAAGCGCGCGTAGACACGCCGAGCGTGCCAATAGGCCAGCCGGGCGGCGACGTGTTCGAGCAGCGTCGGCATGACCGGGGCCGGGGTTGTCGGCTATCCCGCGGCGTACACTCGCGGCGGCGGCTCTTCGACCGGCACGGGGGCACTAGCGCGCGGAACCGTCGCGATGCGGATGACGGTGGGTCGCTCTGCGGCCGGGGCCGCGGAAGGCGCGAGGTATTGATCGAAGAAGCAGGTCGTCAGCCGGCTATAGAACTCGGGGTGCAGCACGGCGGCCTGGTTGTGACGCGCGCCGGGTGCGATCCACAGGTACTTGGGCTGCGGGGCCAGCGCGTACAAGCGCCGGCTCTGCTCGACCGGCAGGTACGAGTCGCGCTCGCCATGAATGAAGAACATCGGGCGCGGCGTCATCCGCCGGATAGCCTTCTGCACGGAAGGGAAGCGGCATTTGAACTCGTGGGCGGCACAGCGGATCATCGACCAGCGCAGAAAGCGCCAGAACATCGGCGGGTGGTTCTCATAGACGAACCGCACCTTGGCGAAGATATACGCCCAGCGCCGCATGAAGTACTCGATCGTGCTGTCCGTGCTGAACGCGCCGTCGGAGACAAGCGCGCGGATGCGCGGATTCTCGACCGCGAGCAGAATCGCGGCGCACGCGCCGCGCGAGATGCCGAACGCCCCGAGCTCGACGGGGTAGCCCTCGGTGGCCAGCCAATGCTCGGCGAAGGCGGCGGCGCCGCGCATGTCGTCAAGGTCGCGATCGGTGACCCATTGGCGCGGCGTGTAATCCGGCGGGGCCTCCGACTGGCCGTGGCCGCGGAAGTCGAAGGTGAGGATGTCATAACCGGCTTCCTGGAGCGGGCGGCAATAACGGGCGCAGGAGTGCATGTCGGCGCAGAACTCGTGCGCGAAGACGATCAGGCCGCGACGGGGCACGCTGTCGTGGGCGCGAATCAGCAGGCCGTGCAAGGGGAGGCCGTCGTAGGCGGGGAAGCTGACGGGTTCGCCGGTCAGCCGGTCGAAGTCGAGCGGGCTGCGTGCCAGCGGCGGCTTGGTGGTGCGCATGATGTTGAGGGAGATGCGCACATACTTTCGGAGGATCATGAACGGGACCACGATCAGGGTGACGATCGTGGACAAAATCAGGACAAGGGCCCAGTTCCTGGCTAGGGCGTCGAGGGCGGACCATGCGAGCTGGAGCACCCACTTCTCCGACACGGGCCGTTATCGGGCGCGGTGCCGGCCGCGCCGCCGACGTTGCCCGAAGGAGGGATGATATCCCGGCCGCCCGGCCTTGTCCATGCGCCGCGACATTGGGTTGTGGCTGGGGGTTCGTGCACCGCGGTGGTAGAATGCTTCCATCGCTCCCGGACCACGCTGCGGGGTCGTCAGCCGGGCAGGCACGCGGTGACCCGATGGGGCGAGCAGGCAGCTCCAATGGCGGAGGACAACGATGGGCTCTTCTGGCAAGTGCACACGCTGGGTGCTGGGTGCCGTGCTGTTGACGCTTGGCGCCGTGCGGGTAACGGCGGCTCCCGGCGACGTCAAGGCCACCTTTCCGTCGCCGTGCAAGTACCCGGCGGGGATGGCCGCGGATGGCACAGATCTGTTCGTGGTTGATTGGCGCGAGGCAAAGATCCACCAGGTCGCGGTGGCCGACGGAAGGGTCAAGCGCGTGCTGCCCGCCCCGACGCGGAGGCCGAGCGGGCTGGCGTTTGGCGACGGCCGGCTGTTCGTGGCGGACGATCACAGCGGCTGGATTTATGTTTTGAACCCGAAGACGGGTATAGTCGAGAGCTCGTTCGAAGCCCCGGGCGCGCGCCCCACGGGTCTGGCCTATGCCGATGAGGCGCTTTTCATCCTGGAACGAAAATCCGGGCAGATCTACAAGGTGATGCCCGCGGACGGCACGATTCAGGCGTACCTGCCGACGCCCAATGAGACCTGCACGTGTCTGGCGTATGACGGCCGGTACCTGTGGATCTCGGACCGGATCAAGGATGAGCTCTACAGGGTCGACCCGGAGACCGGGCTCGTGATCGCGATCGTCCCGGCCCCGGGACCGCACGCGGCGGGTCTGGCCTGGCTCGACGGCTATCTGTGGAACGTCGATTTCCAGACGCGCCTGATCTACCAGATCGTGGTGCGCGACGAGCAGAAGTACCGCGTCTGGGATCCGCGGGAGGCCCGCGTCGAGTACCTGTGTGTGCTGTACAACTACGGGCCCGGCGAAGTGAGAGACCTCACGGTCAGCTTCGCGGTGCCGGAGAACCAGCCGGGCGAGGAGTTGCTCTCCGAGCTCGAGTACTCGCAGCCGCCGACCCGGATCGCGGCGGACCGCTGGGGCCAGCGATGTGCCATCTTCGAGCTCGGCGCCCTGTCCAGCGGCGGCCGGCAGATGCTCAGCTACAGCGTGAAAGCCCGGGTCTCGGCGATCCGGTACTTGATTCTGCCCGAGGAGACCGGAACGCTCGGGGACGTTCCGCGTGAGCTGCGTGAACAGTTCACCCGCGACGGATCGCGCTATCGGATCGACTCGCCCTTCATCCAGGAGACGGTGCGGAAGGTTGTCGGCGCGGAGCAAAACCCGTACTGGGTTGCGCGGAAGATCTTCAACTATCTGATCGACCATTTGGAGTACGAGATGGCCGGGGGCTGGGACGTCCCGGAGGTGGTGCTCAAGCGCGGCAAGGGGTCGTGCTCCGAGTACACGTTTGCGTTCGTGGCGCTGTGCCGCGCGGCCGGCTTGCCGGCCCGCTACCGCGGCAGCATTGTGGTCCGCGGCGACGAAGCGAGCGTGGACGAGGCGTTTCACCGTTGGGCCGAGGTGTACTTGCCGAACTACGGTTGGGTGCCCGTGGATGCGAACAAGGGGGACGTGAAGTGGCCTGCGGAGCAGGCCCGCGGGTTCGGCGAGCTCGCGAACCGCTTCCTGATCACGACCCAGGGCGGGGGGGATTCGGAATACTTGTCCTGGGGCTACAACTCCTTCGCCAAGTACCAGACGACCGGCGACTGCAAGATCGAGGAGGAGACCCTGGGTTTCTGGGAGCCGCTGAGCGCGGCGGAGAAGGCGCGGGCGGCAGGTGATGCCAAGGCGCCCAGCGAGTGCCGCACGCCCTGAGCCAGCGGGCGCAAGTACGCGCCACCAGGACGAGCCCCCAGCGCTAGCGCGGGGGCCCGGGCCCGTCGCTTGCGCGCCGGGCTCGTATTGGTGGCGGGCGATTCTATGACTGCGGAGCCAGGAATGCGGACCGACGAGGAGCACATGATCTACCTGGTGTCCGACGGAACCTGCCGCACCTGCGAGCAGGTGGTCCGGGCCGTGCTCGTGCAGTTCGAGCAGGTTCAGGTGCGCCTGGTCCGCAAGGGGAACGTTCATCGTGCGGCAACGGTGTGGAAGGTGGTCCAGAGCGCGGCCAAGAATCGCGCGCTGGTGTTCTACACCTTGGTGTCGGAGGAAACCCGGGCCGCGATGCAGGAAGCCGCCCGGCAGCACATGGTGCCGGTCGTCGACCTCCTGGGGCCGGTGCTCGTCGGTCTCTATGACCTCTTCAAGACGGCGCCGATGGCGAAGCCGGGCATGCTCTACCAGTTGAACAAGGCGCATTTCGACCGCATGGACGCGGTGGAATACACGCTCAGCCATGACGACGGCTGCCGCGTCCACGAGTTCGGGGAGGCGGACGTCGTGCTCGTCGGCGTGTCGCGAGCGGCGAAGAGCACGACCTGCTTCTACCTGGCCTACAGCGGCATCCGCGCGGCCAACGTGCCGCTCCTCGCTGACCGCGACCCGCCGCCGGAGCTGCTCAAGCTGGATCCGCGGCGGGTGATCGGGCTGACGACGAACCCGTATCGTCTACAGACGGTCCGCGAGGCGCGGATGCGGAGCTGGAAGATGGACCTGAACGACGAATACGGGCATCGGGTGCAGATTGCGCGGGAGCTACAGACCGCCCACGCGCAGATGGAGCAGCATGGGTGGCGCTGTGTTGACACGTCCTACAAAGCGATTGAGGAGATTGCCCGCGAGGTGCAACAGTTGCTCGCGGAGTCGGGGGTGGGACTCCAGGAGCGGGGGGCTCGGCATGGGCGCACCGACTTTACGGGTTGAGTCGGGCGGTCGGCGGGTCAATCCTGCAGAGAAAACGGGGTGAAGTCGGTCTGGTAGTCGTAGTAGTCCTCGCGCTCGACGCGTTTCAGGCGGTTGACAATGAGGTACGTCAGCGGCGTGGAGAGGGCCTCGACGCTGACCTTGAAGAGCCAGTTGAACACGATGACACTGGCGATGGTCTCGGTTGGCCATTTCCCCAGGAACGCGAGCGGGTAGAAGATCACGCTATCGACGGCCTGGCCGACGAGGGTGGAGCCGATGGTGCGGGTCCAGAGGAATCGTCCGCGGGTCAGGAGCTTCATCTTGGCCAGAAGGTAGGAGTTGCTGAAGTCGCCGGCCCAGTAGGCGAGCATCGAGGCGCTGACGATCCGCCACGTGCTGCCGAAGATCAGCTCGAGGGCCGGCTGCATCTTCCCGTTGTACGGGACGCGCGGATCGGCGGGCATGTGGACGACAACCAACCCCATCAGGGCGGCGAAGATCATCGCGCCGAAGCCGGCCCAGATCACTTTCCGCGACCGGGCGTAGCCGTACACCTCCGTCAGGATGTCGCCGAAGATGTAGCTGATCGGGAAGAACAGGTTGCCGGCGCCGAAGGCCACGCCGAAAACCAGGCACACCTTGCCCGGGCCGATGAGGTTGGAGCACAGGAGCACGGCGACAAACGCGGCCATGATCAAGTCGTAGTACTTGTAGTGGCGCGGGTTCTCGAGGGCGTCTCTGGTCATGGCAAGCATCCATCCGCGGGCACGCGGCGTTGCGAAGATCATAGTCGCGCCGTACGGCGTGCGGGCCGGGCAAGCGGGCGCTGGCTAGGGCCACAGCATGATCACATTCCCCAGGGACTGGGGCGAGTAGCAGCCGCCACGGGCGCCGGACCAGGACGAGTACTCGCCCCGGCGGGCGTCGAGGCGGGTGACGTTGAATCCCCAAACCGGGTTGCGGCGTGCTTCGGGGCCGAAGGCCGACAACGGCACCGCGAGCTCCACAACCCAGTCGTCGCGTTGGACGCTGGCCGCGACGCGTGCCCCGCAGGGCCACGTTTCGGAGGTGCCCGTCGGCGGCTCCGTGCGGCAGCCCTTGCGGGCGACGAGCAAGCCAGTGGGTTTGACTTGCAGGCAGTACAGATCGCTGCTGGTGCCGGTGAGGGCAGTGCGCGGGTCGATCAGGATTTCCACGACGTCCTGTCCCCAGGGGGCGCTGCCGTCGATGGGGATGGTGTTGTCGGCCCGCCAGATCGGCGGCTCGCCGGGGCGCAGGGTGCAGCGTACCGCGACATAGAGGTCGCGTGCGTCCAGCGCGAAGAACGCGCGGGTGGGCAGGGTGGGCAGATCCGCGGGCTGGGTCAGCGAGTCGCCGTGCTCGCGACAGAGACGGAAATCGCCGGCGGCGTTGTTGGAAGCCAGGGGCCAGTCGTCGAGCCGACCGTCCACCACCGGCGAAACCTCCAGCGGCAAACAGACGGCGATGGCCAGACGCGCCGGCACGCGGGAACTCCCGAGGGCATCGGTGTCGAAAGCGACGTCGAACGGGTAGATGCCGTCGATGTTGTAGGCCAGACCTGCGAGGCTCACCTCGACCGTGGCCGTCCGGCGGGCCCCCGCATCCAGTTGGGTGACGACCGGCTGAATCTGCTGCCAGTCGGGTGGTGAGGCGGGGAGTGTCCAGCGGCCTTGCACGGGGCGGTTAGTCGTGTTCAGTACGCTCACGAGCACTTGGGCGCGCAGGTTCTGGGCCCCGGGCGTCAGTCGCGCGCCTTCGACGCGGGCGGCGACGTGTTCCGCGCGGCTCATCACACGGCCCCACTGCGCCAGGTTCTCGATCTGCCGCTGGCGGGCGGTGGGATCGGGCTCGAACTGCCCGGCCAACTCCTGCAGCATGAGGGTCCGGGCGAGGCGCAGGACCGTGGCTTGGCGCGGCCAGCCGGTCTCCTTACAGCTCACCAGGTTGTCGCGGCAGGCGTCGGTGAAGGCCCAGCGCACGACCTGTTCGGCCAGTTTCTGCGCCAGCAGGCGCTTGCCGTTGTCCTCCAGCAGCTTCAGCAACTCATAGTCCTGCAACCCGAGGCGCAGGCGCTTCAGGCGGAGCGACGCGGCCGGCCGGTCCCGCAGCCCATACTCGTCGGCCGGGTAGATGAGTCCCGGGCCGGCCCAGGGCTCGAGCGCCGTCGACGGGGGCGTAGTGGCCGCGAATTGTGCGGCGTACTCGATCCAGAGCCCCTGGCTGCCATAGCGATAGGCCTGCCACCCAAGGATGCATGCGTCGGTCGCCGGCGCTTCCACCGCCAGGGAGCCGCTGTAGGCCGGATACGCGGGCATGAACCAGGTTCGCCGACCGAGTTGGCGCTCGTGCTCCATGGCGCTCGGCTCGTACCACATCGCTGGGGGTGCCCAGACACTCAGCCCGGTGAGTTCGATGGCGGGTGCCTCGTGCCAACCCAGGCCACGGAGCGAATGACTCGGCAGGTGCGCCACGATGGGCAGATTGGTTTCGCCCGCCGCGGCGGGTTGCACGAGCCTGGTGAGCCGGCTGATGCGGTCCACCGCGGACTGGGACAGAGGCTCCGGCGGGCACACCCGCGTGAACGCGCGCTCCAGCCAGCCATGCTCCGCGAAGTGCCGCTGGCACGCGGCGAGATAGGCCGCGAGCAGGCGGGCGTAGCCGGGTGAGTCAAGCCCGCCGTTGAGTTCGGCGTTGGGATACTCCAAAGTTGCGGGGATCGGCCAGGCTTCGAGCCGGACCTGGTCGGAGAAAGCCGATCCGTCGAGCCAGGCGGAAACAAGCTCGTCGTATTCGTCCCACTGGATTTCCACGGCGCGCTCGCCGACTGGGTGGAACTTGGGGAACGACGCCCAGAGCACCGGGTTGGTGCGATGCTCCTGGAACAGCCGCATGGTCTCGCCGACCAGCCGGACGGCCGCGAAGTGGCTGGGCACTTTGGGCAGCAGGCGTGTTTCCTCGGCGAAGGTGCGCGGCCAGCGCAAGTGCGTCGCCAGGAGGTCCCGCGGATCGACGCGGCAGATTACCGGGAGGCTGCGGCGGCCGGGCAAGGTCACGGGCAGGACGTTAAGCCTAATCACGCACGCGAAGACGGGGGTTGCGTCGGTGGTGCGCCGGATTTCCAAACGACCCTGGAATTCGCCGGGTGTGAGTGTCGCGGGCACGCGCAGGTCCACCCAGATGAGCTCATTGCGCGGCTCGGCCAGGGTAAGGGGGCCACCGCCGCGGGGCGCGTCCCACGGCACGAGAATGTCGGGGAACAGGGTGGGCTCGGCGGGCTTGCCCGTGCGGTCGACGTACCACGCGCGGAACCGTTCCACACGCGCGTAATGCACGCGGTAGATCGACGTCGCAGTCGCCGCGGGTAAAGCAGCGGTGGGGCTGACCCAATCACTGACCCGCACATCGAATGGCCCGGCGGGGGGCGCGGTCGTACGCAGGGCAATCTGGAACGACAGGGTTTCATTGAGCGCTGCGTGCAGGCGCAGCTCGCCGCGGGCAGCGGAGTAAAGGTCGTTCTCCGGGCTGGGCGGCGTGTCCGCGGTCACCTCGTCATCCCCGCCGATGACCCAGATGCTGAGTGTCCGCGCGGAGGTAGGGAGCATGCAGCCGACGGCGGTTGTGAGCAGCAGGCCGCTGGCAGTCAGCGCCAGCCCCCGGCGTGGGCCCAGTCGTGGGGCGTTCATAACCGCGGCTCGGGCCAGCCCTGCACCTGGTAGAATTTGCGCGGGGATTCCGGATGGCCGGTACGGGCCGAGAGGTAGATTGTTTCCAGCAGGGCGTTCACGGCGAGGTGCCGCTCGAGCGGGGCGTTGGCCCGATCGCGGGCCTGCCCGCGTACGAACTCGGCGAAGCGCAGCAGCTCGCTGGCCAGGAAGTCGCCCGGCAAGGGGCGCCGCTCCAGAGCATTCCCATTGCTGCTGGCGAGCACGACCTCGTCGTCAGTCAAGGTGACGGACAGGTCCGGGCCGTGGTGGACCAACTGGTGCTCGAACGGCGGCATGTCCCAGGTGGCGCGGACCAGCGCAGCTTCGCCGCCGCTGTACCGCAGGACCGCAACGGCGGTGTCTTCGGCGTCGCCCGCGGCGGCGGCACTCGCCTTTCGATACTGACCGATGGCCGCGGCCGCGCTCTCGGGAAGTCCGCGCAGCGCCAGCAGCGCTTCAAGGAGGGAGTAGCCGCAAACGACGAGCGCGCCGCCGGTGGTGTCCGGGGCCCGGGTCGGCAGGCCAGCGGAAGTTGGGTGGGGGCCACTGGCCCGCAGGTCCGAGAAACGTGGCGTAAGCTCGGCGGGCCAGGGGAGTTCATGCCAGACGTGGTCGGAGACGTACTCCCACCACGAGGCCACACGATAGATTGTGGGAAGTTGTCGGGCGCGGGTGACGACGTCGACGGCCTCGGCGAAGCTCTGGGCCAACGGCGGCAGACGCCAGACGTGCAGTCCCCGCTCGGCCGCCATGGCCGCCAAGGCGACGTCCTGACGGGTGGCCGTGGCGAGCAGGACGGCCTCGAGGCCGGGCTGGGCCAGCAGCGAGCGGGGGTCGTCGAAACGGGGCACTTGGCGCAGGCCGGCCGTCGGCGGCATGCCGGCCTGTCCAAGCGGCTGCATGAACAGGCAAGCGTCGAGGGCCGCGGTCAGGCGGGGCAGCGGCGGGCCGTCGGCGACGAGCCCGACCCGCACGGGGCCCGGCGGTCGGCGATCATTGTTTGTTGGGCTCGGCATAGTATAATGGACGCATCTTTGCTCACGTCGCGTTGTAGCGGAACGAGCGCATGCGGTTGCAAGATCTCATCTTCCAGCCTTCAACGGCGACGCTGTAGCCGGACATTTTGCGCCTGCGCGGCGGTTCCCGCCACTGTGGCCGGTGCACTGACGGAGAAAGATAGGTGCCGAGGATGGAAACAGGGACCGTGATTCACAAGACGGATTTGCCGGAGCTGGTCAAGCGGGGCAAGGTGCGCGACATCTACAAGCTCGGCGGCCGCCTGATGATCGTCGCGACGGATCGCATCTCGGCGTTCGACGTCGTGATGGAACAGCCGGTGCCGGGCAAGGGCATCCTGTTGACGCAGATGTCCCGCTTCTGGCTGGAGACGCTGCCGGCGTGCGCGCCGCACCATTTGGACTATGTGGTCTCGGATGAGCGCGTGCCGGCCGACTACGCCACGTACGTGGATCAACTGCGCGGGCGGGCGATGGTGGTGAAACGGGTCGAGATCCTGCCGATCGAGTGCATCGTGCGCGGGTACATCGTGGGCAGCGGGTGGCGCGAGTACCAGGCGACGGGGTTCGTCAGCGGAGTGAAGTTGCCGCCGGGGCTGCGGCATGCCGAGCGGCTGCCCGAGCCCATCTTCACGCCGTCGACGAAGGCCGTGGTGGGGCATGACGAGCCGATCTCGTTCGAGCACGCCTGTGAGACGGTCGCGCACTTCCTGGCGTCGAAGCGGCGGTTCGTGGCCGATCCGCGCGATTTGATGGAGCGGGTCCGCCGTCGCTCGCTGGAGATCTACACGCAGGCGGCGCACCACGCCGAAAAGCACGGCATCATTATCGCGGACACGAAGTTCGAGTTTGGGCTGTACAACGGCGATCTGCTATTGGCGGATGAGGTGCTCACGCCGGATTCATCGCGGTTCTGGCCGGCGGAGCACTATCGCGTGGGGGACGACCAGCCGAGCTTCGACAAGCAGTTCCTGCGCGATTACCTGGAAACGCTGGGTTGGAACAAGCAGCCCCCACCGCCGCCCATTCCGGACGACGTGGTAGCGCGAACCCGGCGGGGTTATGAGGACGTGTACCGGCGGTTGACCGGCGCGGCGCTGGCGCTCGACGACTGAGGGCCCGATGGCGGGGGGGCGCCGCGGCGCGCATCATTCGCGGCCGATTGTGGAAGATGCAGGGGCGGGCATCCGATCAGAAGCGATGGAGTAGGTCGGTTGAGCGTGGTGCATCTGCGCATCGCGCCACCGCAATGAAAGTTATCGGAACGCAGGGGCGGGGTGAAGAGGAGCGCATGCCAGCCGCTGCCGCCGCAAGTGGAAAGACGTTGCCGCCCGAGCTTCAGCAGGCGCTGGCCGGCCTGGTCGAGATCAGCTCGTTGCCGGAGATTACCACGCGAATCGTTCAGGTGGTCGAGGATCCGCGCGCGACCGCCCACGATATGCACGACATCATTCGCGGCGACCCGGCGCTGGCGACGAAAATTCTGCGGGTGGTCAATTCGGCGTTCTATGGTCTGCCGTCGCAGGTAGCGAGCCTGGAGCGGGCCATTCTGTTGCTTGGGCTGAGCGCGGTGAAGAACATTGCCCTGGCGGCGTCGCTGTCGCGCCTGTTCAACGTTGCGGCGATCTCCGAGCATTTTGCGGCCCGGGACTTGTGGCGGCACTGCGTGGCGGTGGGGGTGTGTGCGCGTTTGCTGTCGGGCACGGCGCCCGACGCCAACGCGGAGGAGGCGTTCGTGGCGGGCCTGGTCCACGACATGGGTCTGATCGTGGTCCAGCAGCTCTTTCCGAAGAAACTCCGGGCGGTGACGGCGCAGTGCCACGGTGCCTCCGAAGATTTCTGCGCCCTAGAGCAAGCGGTCATCGGGGCGGACCATCAGGCGTTTGGGGGGGCGCTGGCGGGAAGGTGGCGCTTCCCGGCCGGCCTGCGCCACGCCATCGCGTATCACCACGAGCCGCTGGCGGCGCAGGCGGAGTACCAGAAGATGGCGGCCACCGTGTACGTGGCCGACACGCTGTGCGGGCGCGAGCGCTATGGCTTTTGGCTCACGGCCTGGATGCAGCCGCTGCCCGATGCGATCCAGCACCTGGTGGGACTGTCGCCCGAGCTGGTTGCGCAGCTCCTGGTCGAGCTGCCGGGGCACATCGAAGAAGCAGAGCGCGTGTTCGCCGATTGAAGTCGGGGTGTGGGACGCGATACCGTCCGGCGTCCGAACTGACGGTGGTGAGCGGGAGAGCAGCCTGAACCGGTGAAAGGCCCGGCGATGGGAATCTGCGTGGCGAAAGGAACCGGTCCGGCAGGGAAGGCGCTGACGCCGGAGCTGCAGCAGGCGCTGGCGAAAGTGACCGAAATCGGCTCGCTGCCCGAGGTCACGGCGCGCATCGTCCAGGTCATCGAAGATTCCAGCGCGACGACGAAGGCGGTGCAGGAGGCGGTGCAGCATGACCCGGCGCTGGCGACGAAGATTCTCAAGCTGGTGAACTCGGCCTTCTATGGGCTTCCGGCGCAGGTGGCCAGCCTGGAGCGGGCCATCGTGATGCTCGGGCTCAGTGCGGTCCGTAATCTGGCCCTGGCGGCCTCGCTCTCACGGCTGTTCAAGGACGACCTGCTGTCCGAACGCTTCACGACGACCGACCTGTGGCAGCATTGCGTGGCGGTAGGCGTGTGTGCCAAGCTGCTGGCGCGGCCGGGCCGCTCGTTGCCGGGCGATGAAGCCTTCGTCGCGGGGCTGGTGCACGACATGGGGCTGATCGTGGCGCAGCAACTGTTTCGGAACAAGGTGCAGGAGGTGGCCGACCGCTGCTTCGTGGAGCCGCAGAATTACTGCGCGGCCGAGGAAGCGGCCATCGGTGCCGACCATCAAGCTTTGGGCGGTGCGCTGGCGACGAAGTGGAAGTTCCCGCCCGGCCTGTGTCTCGCGGTGACGTATCACCACGACCCCAGCGCGCTGCAACCCGAGCTTCAGAAGGTGGCCGCACTGGTCTATCTGGCGGACACGGTCTGTTGCCAGGGCCGTCACGGCTTCTGGCTGACCGCGCAGACCCAGGAGCTGCCGGAGTGGATGCTGAATCTCACGGGCGTGACCACGGCGGAGATTGAGCAGGCCGCGGCCGACCTCCCCGCGCGGCTGGCGGAGGCGCAGCAGATCTTCACGACCGAGGGCTAGCATCCACCGCTTGTCGGACGAGAAGCCGGTTCATCCCTGCGACGAGTTTACCACGGGCTCCATCCCCAGCTCGGCCAACCATTCCGGCGCTCGCGCGTGGCGCTGGCGCCCGCGCAAACTTCCCACCCTGGCCTGCTCAAGCCATACGCAACCGAATGGCCCGCTACTTCGCCCGCTTCCCCGTCCCCTTCATCTCCATCACTTTCATCAGCCCCATGCACTCGGTCATACTCCACTCCATCGTGTCCGGGTTGGTGAAGCGGAGCGTGCCCTTCAAGTGGGACTGTCCCCAGGGCCCAAAGCTGGTGGCGGTCATGTGCCAGGTGTTGGTCTTCTCGTCGTACCGTGACTCGGCCATCCCGCTCATGCCCATGCTGTCTACGTAGGTCGAACGGTACTTCTTGGCGTGCACGTCGTAGGTCCAGGCCTCCAGGCTCTGCGTTTCCGGAAAGTCGGCCATCTTCCCGATGCCGCGCCCCACGATGTACCACTTGTCACCTTCCCATTTGGCCTCCGACGTGCCGCTGAACTTGAGCGGCTCGTCGAGCATGGCGAACCGTGCTTCGCCCTCCGACTGCCACTTGCCCACGAAGGCGTTCAGCCGGTCGAGCTCGGCCGGTCGCTTGGGCATCTGGGCCTTCATCTGCTCGATCGTCATGTGTGGCATGCAGCCGGCAAGGACCAGCGCCGCGAACCCCAACAGCACAGCCAGAACTGCGTTTCTGCGGAACATCGGTGGTCTCCTTCTGTCAGGTACCGTGTTACCCGAACTCAGCCGGTCCCGGTCAGCGGGGCCGACGGCGTGGCAGTGTAAGGCCCGGCGGAGGACGGGTCCAGACCGCGCGGGGGGCCGCCGCGGCGGTGAACGTACCTCGCCGAACTGACCAGTTCGATCCGCGGAAGCGCCCGACTGCGAGTCCCGAGAGCCGAATCGAGTATCATGGGGACTCGGGAACCGCCTATGCATGCATCGTACGAACCACGAGGCTACTGCCCGGCCTGCGGATACCGGATGGATGCAGGCACGTGCCCAGAGTGCGGCCGTGTCGTCGAGAAACCGGCCGGGAGACATCCGCGTTCGACACGCCGGCGCCGCACGGTCCTTGCCCTCGTCGCCTTGGCGCTCGCCGGATCAGGTCTGGCCGTCTTCCACTACCGAGACTACCTGGGACGACGGTTCTTGCCGACTCGCCAACTCCGCCAACTGGCTGGGGGCAAGGGAGCACTGGGGCAATGGGCCTATGGTGCACTTTGGCAGCGCTACAACCAGCGCATGGCCGCAGAGCAAGAGGCAATGACCACGCGCGAGGCGCAAATCGAGAGTGAGCTGGCACTCCTGAGCGACCCGGGCTGGGCGGGCGACTACCAAACGCTGTCGGGACATGCCTGGAGGGGCCTACTCCTCGCCCCAGCGAGTGGATTCGTGTACCACTCGCAGAGCGAGGCCCACCAACACTGGAACCACGGCGATGTTGTCCAAGCGCCGGCGGATCGTATCGTACTCCGTCCCGTCATCGACCCAGATGTATACGGGTTTGGTAGCCCCGCGAAGGAGTTGGTGCGCGTGCGCTGGCTCGGACGCGACTATCTGATTGAGAGCGACGATCTCCTTCGTTTCGCCAACGACGTCAACGGCGGTGACCCCGGCGCGCCGAGCTGGTACCTGAGCCGCGGACCAGGCGGACTCCTCGATCCGAACGGCCCCCTCGTCGCTCCGGAGCCGTATCGCCGGTATTTCCTATCTTCCCCCGTGTTAGTGCGCGTCGCGGCCATCCATGATTCGTCCTGCGAGCCCACGAAGCGGGGCGGCACCTTCTACCAAGTCCACGTGACGCTCGGCGCGGGTGCAGCGCAAGGGCTGTTCGTCGGAATGGAACTCTGGAGGTGTGACCCGCCGGGTTTCGCGGGTGCCGACGTGGAGTCCGTGCAAGAATCATCGGCGGCGGCGCTGGTACATATCGTTGTCGATGCCGACGAGAGCTACCAGCCACCCTCTCTTGAATGGGTGTTCTCATCGCGCCAGTACGACGAATGGTTCCTGCTGGAAGCGATCCGGATCGGTAACGAAATGGTGCGCGACCACGAGGAGAGGCAGTAGCCTGCTTGACTCGACTGCGCTGACCCCTGGCGGAGCGATGAATGACCCACGACTTCCTCCATTCCACCTTCGGCCGCAGTGGGATTCCGCTTTTTCGGCTTGGGATGTCGGCAACATACCGCCCCGGACGGGACGCCGTACACAAGGCCCTCGACGCCGGCGTCAACCTCTTTTTCTGCTACGGCTTCTCCAGCGCCTCGATCCCCAACTCCGCAAGCCATTCCAGCGCGCTCGCGCATCTGCGTGCCCCGGCTGGAGCGCCCCTTCGGCACTGGGGGGAGCGCGACGATTCGGGCTTCGCAGATTGCGTGGTCAGCCGGCCCGTGCTAGGAATGGCGCTATGCGAGCGAACGGCCGGCGGGCAGACGAATTGCGACCGGTGCAGATCCAGCGCGGCTTCACCGAGGCGGCGCCGGGCTCGGTCCTCATTCGGGCCGGGCGGACGCATGTGCTGTGCACGGCGAGCATCGAGGAAGGCGTGCCGGAGTGGCGCGCGGCCAGCGGGCTCGGGTGGGTCACCGCGGAGTATGACATGCTGCCCGCGGCCACCACGCAACGCCGGCCGCGCTCGCGCATGAAGGTGGACGGCCGCACGCAGGAGATTCAGCGGCTGATCGGGCGCTCGCTGCGGGCGGTGGTGGACATGGCGCGGCTGGGCGCATGGACGATCATCCTGGATTGCGACGTGCTGCAAGCCGACGGAGGCACGCGGACCACGGCCGTCACCGGGGCCTACGTGGCGCTGTGCGACGCGCTCACGGCGGGACGCCGGCGCGGGCTATGGGACGCCACTGCTCTCACGGCCGGCGTCGCGGCGGCGAGCGTCGGGATGGTGCCGGGCGAGCTGTGGCTGGATTTGGACTATCGGGAAGATGCGGTCGCGGCGGTGGACTGTAACCTGGTTATGACGACGCGCGGGGAGTGGGTCGAGGTGCAAGCCACGGCGGAGCATGCGACCTATACGACCGAGGACCTGACACGGATGATGGAGTTGGGTCGGCGTGGCATTGAACACCTGTTTGCCCTTCAGCGGGCGGCGTTGGAGCGGCCTGTTGGGCCAGGAGGCTGAGCGTGTGTCGGATGGGCCGACTGGTGGAATGGACGGCGGGGGCGCTGCTGACGTGGGGCGTGACTCTTTCGGCCGGCTGCGACAGCGGGCGGGGCACGGCGGGGATTTCACTGAGCCCGACGGACGAGGAGGTCTGGGCGATCCGCTGCATCACCGTGACGGCGCCGGACCGTTTTCAGCGGGCGAATGCGTACGCGGAGGCGCTCAAGAAGGTCAGCGGCCTGAAGCCCGAGCTGGTGCAGGTCGTCAGCGACGAGGACGGCACGGCCGTCTTCTACGGGCGGTATCGGCGCGAGTACGGTCCGGCGGGCGGGGGTGAGCGTTTTCGTCCGGATCATCTGCGGGACCTGGAGCTGGTCCGGTCGTTGCGGTTTGCGGGGGCCGAGGTGTGGCCGTTTCTGCTGGCCTCGATGGACGTACTGCCGACGTACCGTTCGCAGCACCCAGAGTGGAACCTGGCCGAGGTGGAGGGGTATTGGTCGCTGCACGTGGCGGTGTTCTACAACACGGAGACGATGCGCAGTCGGCGTTCGGCGGCCGAAGAGTACTGCGCGCTGCTCCGGCAGCAGGGGGAGGAGGCCTATTACCATCACGGGATGGCGCACAGCTCGGTCTATGTGGGAACGTATCCGAAGGACGCGGTGGTCGAGGTGCGGCGGGAGGACCCGCTGACCGGGGTGGTGCAGACGGTGCTGCGCATGGTGGACCCGCGCCTGCTGGAGGCGCAGCAGCGGTTTCCGACCAGCACGGAGAACGGGCACACGCTATACGAGATCACCCGCGGGTCCGATGGGGCGGTGAAGGAGCGGGTGCCGACGCCGTCGTTCACGGTGATTCTGCCGAAGGCGCAGCGCCAGCTCGATCAGGCGGAGGGGCATTGAGCGGCCGGCCGCACATCCTGGCAGCGACGCGGAACGCGGGCAAGCTGCGCGAGATCCGCGAGATTACGGCGGGGACGCCGCTGGTCTGGCACGCGCTGGACGAGTTCGCGGAGATCGGCGACGTAGAGGAAAGCGGGGCGACGTTCGCGGAGAATGCGCGGCTGAAGGCGCTGCATTACGCGCAGCTCACGGGGCTGGCGACGCTGGCGGACGATTCGGGATTGGAGGTTGACGCGCTGGGCGGGGCGCCGGGGGTGCGCTCGGCGCGGTTTGCCGGCTTGCCGCGCGATGATGCGGCCAACAACCGCAAGCTGCTTCGGTTGCTCGCGGACGTGCCTGCGGCGCGGCGGACGGCGCGGTTTCGGTGTGCGATGGCATTCGTGCGGGACGGGCAGGTCGTCCTGGAAGGCGACGGGACATTCGAAGGCTCGATCTGCGACGAGGCGCGGGGCAGCAACGGCTTTGGCTACGACCCGCACTTCCTGGTTCCCGAGCTGGGGCTGACCGCGGCCGAGTTGCCGGCGGCAGAAAAGAACGCCAGCAGTCACCGGGGGCAGGCGCTGCGGCGCATGCTGCAGCAGATCGAAGCGCTATATCGGTCGCTTGGCGACTTGGACAACGTTCCGGCCCGCGGCTAGCATTACCGCCATGCCGCGGCAACGCCGGGAAATCACCGCCGTTTTCCAGGGTTCGTTCGACCCAGTCACTTTCGGGCACCTGGACGTCATCCGGCGTGCAGCCCAGATGTTCAACGAGCTGGTCGTCGGAATCGGCCAGAACCCGGACAAGGAGCAGCTCTTTACGCCACAGGAGCGCCTGGAGCTGCTTGTGCCGCACATTGCGGACCTGGCGAACGTGCGGGCGGCGACGTACGCCGGTCTGACGATCGACTTCGTGCGCGAATGTGGGGGGCACGTGCTGGTGCGCGGGATTCGGGACATGGCGGACCTGAACCACGAGGTGCAGGTGGCCAACCTGAACCGGATGGTCGGCGGGGTGGAGACGGTGTTCATCCTCACCAGCGATCAGCACGCGCTGACGTCGAGCACGTACATCCGGCAGATCTACGAGATGGGCGGCGGGGACATCAGCCGCATTCAGCAGCTCGTGCCGGCCAACGTGGCGGAGCGCCTGGCGCGCAAGCTGGGGTACCGGCGGGGGCGTCGGAGCGGCGGGGCGACCGTCCGCAGACATTGAGGGCGCAGCTCGAGAGGCACGCCATGGTCGGGCATCGACAGCTCGTTCCCGCCCGCCGTCCAGCGCGGGTGCACCCGCGCGTCATCCTGCTGGGGGCGGTCGCTGCGGTCCTGGTGGCCATCGCGCTCTATGCCGCGGCGCCGTGGATTCTGCCGGTCCGCGTTTACGAAGGCCCGCTGGTGCAGATGTCGACCACGGACAGCGTGACGCTGGTGTGGTACACGACTCGCCCGGCGGAGTGCACGGTCTTTGTGAGCGGCGCTGGCCAACAGCGCAGCGCGGCCGCCGAGGCGGACGGGCGGCGCAATCGGGTGCACATTGGCGGGCTCTTGCCGGGCACGACCTTTGCTTACGAGATCCGCGTCGGCAAGCGTGCTCTGACAAGCGATCTGGTGTTTCACACGGTTCGTGCCAGCGGCGAACGTTTTACGTTCGTGGTGTTTGGCGATAGTGGGCTCGGAACCCGGGCCCAGTACCTGCTGGCGGCGGAGATGGCCGCTGCACAGCCGCCGGCCGATCTGCTCCTGCACGTGGGCGATCTGGTCTATGGCCGCGGGGATCGAAGACTGTACGAAGAGCGGTTCTTTGCTCCGTACCGGCGTCTGCTGGCGCAGGTGAACTTCTGGCCGTGTGTGGGCAACCACGACGTGGACGAGACGGGGAATGCGGCGGCATACCAGGAGGTTTTCGAGGTGCCGGCGAACGGGCCGCTGGGGTTAGCTGAGAAGCAGAACTACTGGTTCGACTACGCAACGGGCCGTTTCGCGGTGATCGACAGCAACGTGGACGAAGCCACATTGCGCGAGCGCGTGGCCCCGTGGCTGACAGAGGTCATGGCGGCTTCGGAAGCGCGCTGGCGATTTGTGGTGTTTCATCACCCGCCGTACACGGGCGGAAGGTATGCTCCCGATGAACGCATCCAGCGGGCGCTCGTGCCGGCGATCGAGGCGGCCGGGGTGGACGTGGTCTTCAATGGTCACGACCATAACTATCAGCGGTCGCACGCGCTCTTGGCCGGCCACGTGGTTGAGCCGGGCAACGGGGTCGTCTACGTGGTGACGGGTGCCGGCGGAGCCGAGCTCTACCCCGCGCGCCAGCCGCGGCCCGAGTTTGTCGCCGCGCTCGACGATCAACACCACAGTTTCACCCAGGTGGTGGTCGATGGGGACACGCTGCGGCTGCGGCAGATTGCCGTCGGGGGCGCCGTGTTTGATGAGTTCGTGTGGCAGAAGCCGGCGGCGCGCGAAGAAGAACAGGGTCTGCCGGATGCGACGGCGACGGCCCCGGCGGCTACGAGCGGACCTCAATCTCCCTGAAGACCGCGGATCAGGGCTCGCGCGCGGCGGAGCCTCCGGCCGGCGGGGCCTGCGGTGCCGGTGCTCGCTCGGCAGACGACAGGCTCCGACAGGCGGACAGCAGGTCGGCGGTGGGCGTCTGATAGCCCGACAGGGCGAGGGGTTCCAGCGCGTCCGGGTGCTCGGTGCCGGCGGCCAGAAGAAAGGCCTGCACGCGGTCGGCGGTGGCGGCATCGAGCTTCGGGGAGGCCACGACGAGCGAATCGGGGAGGGCGCGAGTTCGGGCGAGGGCGCGCAACTTGTCCTGGGCGGGTTCCCCGGCCTGCGCGCTGTGCGTGGGGAAGGCCGCCCATGCGGCCTCATCGATGAAACCTGCCGCGGCGCTGCCGGCGATCACGGTCTGCGCTACCGAGCGCATGTCGGGCAGATGCTTCAGCGAGCCGGGCACGGGCAACAGGTCCAGCGCGAGGTCGGTTTTCTTCAGCCCCGCTTCCTGGAGCAGCAGCAGAGCGGCATAGTGGGTGCGGCTGTCGCCGGGTGGGCCAAAGGCCACCGCGCGGCCGCGCAGCTCGGGCATGGTCTGCACGGGGGAGCCTGCCGACACAACGAGGACTGCGCTCCGCGCGGGACGGTGCTGCTGGTCCAGCGGAATCGCAAGCACGCGGAGCGACTGGGGCTCGGTGAGGCCGGCGTATTGCGATGGAGTGACCACGGCCAGGTCGTACCATCCGCTGACGAGGGAGGAATCGACCTGGAACGGGAAGCAGACGTCAACGGCGACGGGCCGGCCCAGTTGTTCGGAGAGGGCCTTTTGCAAGGCTGCGTAGGCAGGGAAGGGGTTCAGCGCCTCCGCGACGGCCTCGGTGGGCTGCCCGGCGACGAGCGCCACGGACAAGGGTTGTTTCTCCAGGCCGATGAGGCTGAGGAAGCGGACGCCGGTGCTGTGGCAGCCGGTCAGCAAGGACAAGGCGACCGCGAGCAGCAGGGCGGGAAATGTTGCGATCCGTCGCATGGGGTGCTCCTTGGCGGACATTATGTGCCGACCTGCCCGTGGTAGTCGAGTAATTCAGCGCGCGGGAAGACGGGGCCATCGGTGCACGCGAGCGCCCAGCGCCAGCCCGTCTCGCGGCCCGGAGCGCGAACGCGGACCACGCACGACAGGCAGGTGCCCAGGCCACAGCCCATATTCCGCTCGATGCACAACTGGCATGGCAGGCCGAGTTGCGCGGTGAGGCGCGCCACTGCGCGGAGCATGGCCTCGGGGCCGCACGCGAACACCATCGCGGGGGTTGGGGGGGCGCTGCGCCGAGCGAGCCAGTCGCGGAGCGCATCGGTGACCAGGCCGCGTGATCCTACGGTGCCGTCATCGCTGGTAATGAGGGCGGGAAAGCGCGCCGGGCCGGGAAGCGCGACACAGACGCGCGGGGTTCCATCCGCGGGTGGTTCTTCGAGCAAGTGGAGTGGCAGCAGCGCGCGTGTGGTCGCGCCGAGAATCGCGATCACATTCTGACGCGCGAGGTCATGGAGGCGACGGGCGAGGTACAGGAGCGGGGGGATACCAACGCCGCCGCCAACCAGAACGAGTCCGACGTCGCGTGGCGGGATCTGGAAGCCACGACCGACGGGGCCGGTGAGATTGAGGGCGTCACCGGGGTGGAGGTTCTCCAGCCAGCGCGTGCCGATGCCGACAGTTCGCGAGATGATGCGCAGATGTGTCGAACCATCCGATGCGGTCCATCGGTCGGCGATGCTGAATGGGCGGCGCAGGAACGGCTGTGGAGTCGCGAAATCCTCATCCGTCACGGACGGAAACCCGTCTGCGGGCCAGTCTAGCGGGGCTTGTGAAGCGTGGTCGGATGCGTCCCGGCAGAGCAGTTGCACGAACTGTCCGGGTTCACTGGCCGGGAAAGCGGGCAAGGCGAGCTCGAGCGCGACGTGCTCGCGACAAACCGGAACGGAGCCGACAACGCGCGCGTCCGCCGCACATAGCACGGTCGCTTCACTTGCTGTCACCATGGCGCTCGCCTCGCACTCCGTGGCACTATACCATGAGAGGGTGTGCACGGTTGCGTCGGCGCCTGCGAGCAGCCTGCCTGCGAGCACATTGTTGGTGGCGTATCGTGATGACGTGCGGGCAAAAAAAACTTCCGGCACCGAACCCGCTGGTTCGATCCCGGAAGCGCGCC
The DNA here is from genome assembly GCA_964638325.1 of uncultured Planctomycetales bacterium. Lineage (GTDB taxonomy): Bacteria > Planctomycetota > Phycisphaerae > UBA1845 > Fen-1342 > JALHJL01. The sequence continues at coordinate 56,623 of CAZWYT010000013.1, read as the reverse complement.
ACGGCTAGAACAGCCGTAAAATCCAAGGCCGTATATGGGCAGCAGAGGCTGCCCGACACCGGGACTATATCAGATCGGGGTAGCGGTGTCCACCGAAAGCGGTGTATTTGTCTCGCGGCGATGAATATTCGCAAGTGCTTTTGTGCAAATGGTTTACGTGATTCTCGGCGACGCAGATTTGATAATCGGCTCTTGGCGGGAGCGGTTGCGGTCCTGCCGGCTGATTTGCGTCGTGACGGCCCTGAATGTCACTCGCGAACAAAGTGAAGCTGCGCTGTGCTCGGCGAGCTGAAGGGCGGTCGAAATGCCCAAACCAATCCGCGAAATCGCGTTAGCGTTGGTGTACCGGGGCGACCAATGGCTCGTTGCGAAGCGCGGGGCCTCTGTGCACCTCGCGGGGCTGTGGGAGTTTCCAGGGGGCAAGCTGCTCCCGTATGAAACGGCGCAGCAGGCGGCGGTTCGCGAGCTGTACGAGGAATGCGCCGTGCGCGCTCAGCCGTTGGAGGCGCTGCAGGTGATTGTGTGGGAGTATGAAGATCGGGTCCTACGGATCACGCCGGTGATTTGCCGCTGGGATGCCGGTGAACCGCAAGCGCTGGGCAACGAGCTGTGCCGCTGGGTTGACGGTGTAGAACTGCAGAGTCTGGCGATGCCGCCGGCGAATGCGGCGATCGTCCAGGCGGCGCTGGCCTGGCGTTCATCGCATCGTTAAAAAAGGGGATAGGCACCACGCCCGCCAACGCGGGCTCGGTCCGCCGCGGCGGACAGTCCCCTTTTTCAACGGACCGCTACGTGCCGCCTTTCTTCCAGGTCTCGAGCTCGATGCGTAGCTCCTTTTCTTCGCGAAGCTCGAGGACGTGGGCGATGTCGATGGCCTCCTGCAGGGCGACGATGGCCTTCTCGCGGCGACCGAGCTGCATGCGTGCCGAGGCGATTTCGCGGAGACAGGTGAACTGGCCGGCCAGGTCGTCGGTGGTGCGTACCTGCTCGTACGCCAGCTCGAACTGCGCGAGGGCCTCCTCATGCAGTGCCATCGCCCGGTAGATCTCGCCGAGAATCATCCGCACGGAAGGCTTGGCGGTCTCGTTGGCCAAGGCCAGGCAGCGGGTAACGGCGTCGAGCGCATCGGGCCAGCGTTTCTGACTGCGATACCACTGCCCGAGGTAGAGCCACGCGGTCGCTTCCTGCCGGCGTGAGCTGAGAGTCACGGCCAAGGCGAGCGCGCGCTGGTGCATCCGAAGAGCCTGCTGGGAATCTTCGAGCTGTTCATAGATCAAGGCGAGCTTGTTGACGGCGGGGAGGGCGGCGACCACATCGCCCAGCGCGTCCAGCATGTCGATCAGCAGGCTCTGCCACTCCGCGGCCCGCTTCAGGCACTCGCGTACGTAGGTCGTGCGGGCCTGCGCGGGCAGCTCCGGCACGTCCGGGGGCGCGCGAAGCAGGTACGTGTCGCAGAGGGTGGTGATGGCGGCGAGCTGCGCATACACGTCGTCGTGCTCGAAAGCGATCGCGAGGGCGGTCTCCGCGCGCGTGTAGGCCGCCGCGTAGGCGGCGTCGGCCTGCAAGAGCAGCGACTGTCCGATCTCGGCGCGCACGCGATCGGCGGAGTCGTCGTCGAAGCGGGCGAGATCAGCGAGGGCGCGGAGCCGCCGCCCGGCTGATCCTTGGCCGGACGGCCCGAGCTGCATTTCGAGCTGCGCCAAAATGGCCAGCGCGGGGCGGAAGCGTTTGTCGGTGTCCAGCGAGAGGGTCGCGTAGCGGAGCGCGTCGCGCGCTTTGTCCGCGCGTGCGGCGGTGATGGCCAGGGCATAGTACTCGATGGTGGTGGGCGTATGGCTCGGTGGCGTGAAGAGCTGGGTGCGCACTTCGGCCGGCAGGTCTGCCAGGCCGAGCGCGTCCAGGGCCCAGCGTGTGGCCTGGTCGAGGGTTTCGAAGAGTCGTCCGGCGGGGATGCTGACGTGCTGGGCGGGGGTCGCGGTGTCGCGGGGGCTTTCGAGCGTGAGGTCCAGGGCGGTGGCGTTGTCCGGGCCGCGGCAGCGTCCGCTGAGCAGGCGACCGGCTCCGAGGTTGCGGACCACCTCCGGCCAGGGCGGTGGGGCCGAACCGACCTCCGTGACCTCGTTGCGAGACTGGTACAACCGGAGGGTCGGAACCACGACCAGTCCGGGGACGCGCTGCAGACGGCGTGCGAGCAGTTCCTCGAGGCCGACGGCGATCCAAGCGTCGCGGGGATCGCCCTGTGGATCGGGCTCGAATCCGGCGACGGCGAGCCGGGGTCGCGAATCCACGCTGGCGGTGCGCGCTTTGTTTGGAGGGCCGGGCGTCTGCGCCACGGCACGCAGCGCCGTTGACAGGGCCACGCTGACGAGTGTAGTCACGACGACGGCACGGCAACCAAACTTGGCGCCTGACGGACGGATGGCTGCACCTCCGGCGAACTCATTCGAAACGCGGAAGCCAGTGACGGCGATACAGTACGTGCGCCGCGGGCAGTATACCAGGAACCGCGGTCAAACGTTCCCCATCGCCGCATGCATGATGCGCTCCTGGGTGGCCTGAGCGCGGTCGAGCTCGGTTACGATCCGCCCGCGGTGAAGAACGAGAATGCGATCCGACAGGGCGAGAAGCTCCGGTAGCTCGCTGGTGATCAGCAGGATGCCCAGTCCGGCGGCGGTCAGCTCGCTCAGCAAGGCGTAGATGTCGGCCTTGGCCGCCACATCGATCCCGCGCGTCGGCTCATCCAGGAGCAGGACCTTCGGGTTGGTGAGCAGCCAGCGCGCGAGGACGACCTTCTGCTGGTTGCCGCCCGACAGCGTGGTGACCTCGGCCCGGAGTGATGGAGCGCGGAGTCTCATCCGCTCCAGATAGGGCGCACACTGTGCGCGTTCGCGTCGGGGACTGAGCACGCCGCCCCGGGTGCAGCGCGGCAGCGTTGCGAGGGTCAAGTTGTGCAGTACGGACATGGAGGGGACCAGCCCACTGACCTTGCGGTCATTCGTCAGCAGGGCCACGCCGCGCCGCAGAGCTTCCCGAGGCGCGGGCCGCGACAGCGGGCATCCGTCGACGCAGAGGGTGCCGCGTGGCGGCGTGCCGTAGCGGCCGATGATCGCCCCCAGCAGCTCGCTGGCTCCCGAGCCCATCAGACCGGCCAGGCCGACGATCTCGCCGGCGTGGACGGTGAGGCTGACGTCCTGCACGGCCCAGCGGTGGCTGCCTGGCGTGCACAAGTGCAGGCGGGTGACCCGCAATCGTTCGCGGCCGGGCTGGGCGGTGCGCTTGGAGAAGAAGTGCTCGATCTTGCGGCCGACCATCCATTGGACGAGCCGGTCTTGCGGCAGGTCGGCGGCGACGGCGGTGCCGACGTGGCGGCCGTCGCGCAGCACGGTGACACGATCCGCCAGGGTGTAAATCTCGCCCATCTTGTGCGAGATGTAGATCACGCTCGCGCCTTGGGCGCGCAACTGGCGGACCGCGGCAAAAAGCCGTTGGGTGTCGGCGTCGGACAGGGCGCTGGTGGGCTCGTCCATGACGAGGATCTCGGCCTGGCGCGAGAGGGCCTTGGCAATCTCGACGAGCTGCTGTGCGGCGATGGGCAGACTGGCGATCGGCTGGGTCACGTCCAGGTTGATGCCGAGCTGCTGCTGCAAGAGGGCCGCGGTGGCGTGCTGCATGGCGGTGCGATCCAGCCAGCCAAAGCGGCGGATCGGCTCGCGCCCCAGGAAGACGTTCTCCGCCACGGAGAGGTGGGGGATGAGCGGGAGCTCCTGATGGATCACGGCGATGCCGTGCTGTTCCGCGTCGCGCGGCCCGCGGAGGCGGACCTCGCGCCCGCGGAGGAGGATCTGCCCGGCGTGGTCGCGATGCACGCCGGCCAGGATCTTGATGAGCGTGCTCTTGCCGGCCCCGTTCTCGCCGACCAGGGCGTGGATTTCGCCCCGCTGGAGGGTGAAATCGACGTCGTGCAGCACGTCGACGCCGGAAAAGCCCTTGCGGATGTTCCGCATTTGCAGAAGCGGGATATGATTTGAGGTGGGGGTGTGCGCCGGCGGCTGGAAGCGGTCGCTCATGGCGGCACGGTAGCCCTTCGGCCGTGGGATTGGCAAGGTCGGCGGGCGTGACAGGCGAGCCGCTTGAGTTCATGGAGCGGGCGTGTATAAGGAGGTTCAGCGTGGGGCGTTCGGCGGAGGTGCGGGGCTGAAGCGCGGGCAGCGTGCGCGGAGGTCAGTAATGCGAGCGGCGCTATTGGGAATCGTGTGCCTGTGTGCGGCGGCGGCGAGCGTGGCCTGGGCGGATCCGAAGGTGGGCAGCTACGCGCCCGACGTCGAAGCGAAGGAGTGGCTGAACACGGATGGGGGTCAGCCGATCTCGCTGGCGGAATGCCGTGGGATGGTGGTGGTGCTGTGCTGCTGGGTCACGTGGCACCCGGGCGGGGAGCGTGTCATGCCGCTGATGGCCGAGATTCACAATTCGGCATACGGCAAGCAGATGGGGGTGTTCCTGATCGGGATCACCGACGCCGAGCGGAAACGTGTGGAGGAGATGTTGCAGAAGGAGAAGGTGTTCTTCCCGATTGGCACGGAGGCCAAGAAGACGTTTGAGGACTACAAGCTCACGTCGTTCCCGCGGGCGATCATCATTGACCCCAACGGCAAAGTGGCGTGGGCGGGCTGGGCGGGTGAGAAGGGGGGCAAGTCGCTGCTCGACGAAATCCGGAAGGTCGTGGACGAGACGCCGCCCACGCGCACGCATCCGGAGGAAGCGGCCAAGGTCCAGGCGTATCTCAAGCAGGCGCGCCAGGCGCTGCGTGAAGACCGCTATCAGGACGCGTTTCGCGCGGCCAGCAGCGCCTTCGAGCACGCGCTGCGCGGCGACGAGCTGAAGAGCCGCTGTCAGGACGTGCTGGATCTCGTCGCAGCGCTGGGACGCGACAAGCTGGCCCAGGCCCAGCAGGCGGCTGACGAGCGGGACTTCGAGGATGCGGTCACGCTGCTGCTGGAGCTGCGGCGTGAGTTCCGCGGCACGGATGTGGCTCGGGCGGGCAAGAAGCGGCTGGAGGCGCTGCAGAAGAAGGAGCATGACGTCGCCGAGCTGATCCGGCGGCAGGAGAATGTGGGGCAGGCGGAAGCCATGCTGGCGGGGGCGCTGGATCTGGTGCGCGATCGCCAGTTCGGCAAGGCGTGTGACAAGCTCGAGCAGATCGTCGAGGAGTATGGGGGGACGGAAACGGCGACCAAGGCACAGACGGTGCTGGACCGGATGCAGAAGAACGAAGGGATTATGGGGTACGTGCGCGACCATCAGGCGTCGCGGGCGTGCCGGATGCTACTGTCCCAGGGGGACGCCTACGAGCGCACCCGGCAGACGAGCCGGGCGCGCGAGCTGTACCGCGAGATCATCGAGAAGTACCCGGACACGACGTATGCCGAGGAGGCGGCCCAGCGGCTGGCGCGGCTGCCGGGAACGGGATAACGGCGCGGCGCGGAAGGGACCATGAGTAATACGAAGGACCCGTACGAAATCCTCGGCGTCGGCCGGAGCGCGACGCAGGAGGAAATCAAGAAAGCGTATCGTCGGCTGGCCAAGCAGTACCATCCGGACCGGAACCCGAACGACAAGACGGCGGAGCAGCGCTTCAAGGAGGTTCACGCGGCCTACGAAGTGCTGGGGGACGCGGAGCGGCGGGCGCAGTACGACCGGTTTGGAGCGGGCGGGCCGGCGCCGGACGTCCATGCGTGGACGACCGGCCGTGGCGGTGTGCATTTCGAAGGCGTCCCATTCGATTTTGAATCGGTGGGCGGCCTGGGGGACCTGACGAGCATCTTTGAGCAGTTCTTCTCGCGGGGTGCGAGCGGGCGGACACGGCGGCGCGGCGGGGTGCGCGCCGGGACGGCGCGCGGAGCCGACCTCGAGCACGACGTGGAGCTTTCCTTTGAGGAAGCGCTGCACGGGGCCGTACGCGAGGTGGTGCTGACCGCGGGGGGAGCTCGAGCGGCGAACGAGCGGATTCGGTTCCGGGTACCGGCGGGCGTGAGCGATGGGCAACGGGTGCGTATCCGCGGGCGGGGGCAGGACGGTCCGGGGGGCCGCGGCGATCTGATGATTCGCTGCCACATCCGCCCGCATGCGTATTTCCGGCGTGAAGGTCAGGACATTCTCCTGGACGTGCCGCTCACGTTTACGGAAGCCGCCCTGGGCACGCAGGTGGAGATTCCGACCGTGGACGGCACGGCAGTGGTGAAGGTGCCGGCGGGCGCAACGAGCGGAACGAAGCTGCGGCTGCGGGAGCGTGGGGTTCGTGACGCGGCGGGGCAGCGCGGGGACATGTACGCGGTTTTGCATATTCAGGTTCCCAGGACGGTCTCGGGTCGGGCGCGGGAATTGCTCGCCGAGCTGGAGCGCGAGCTGAGCCAGCGTCCGCGTGAGCATCTGGGGTGGTCGACGTGAGGAGTGCTTGATGTCGCCGGTGCCCGGGTCATCCCGCGGACGAGCAGCCGTGTTGCTGGGATTGGGGGTGCTCGCCGTGACGGTGGGGGCGACGGCGTACCTGTTCCTCGCGCAAGGTCATTTCCAGTCGATCGAGGTCGGCGCCGGGGTGGGACCAGCAACGGCCCGGACGGCGCAGAGCGAGGGCCGCAAGGTCGTCAGCTACTTGATCATCGGGTCGATCTCGGCCCTGCTGATTCTCCTGTTCGTCCTGGGAGCTTACTTGGTCATCCGCGTCGGGCATCTCGTGGCCCGCGAGCGTATCGGGGGAAAACCCACGGAGTATGTCGACGCCTGGGGGAGCTATCGGCTGACCGACGAGCAGATTTCGGCCGCCACGGCGGAAGGCGAACCGGACGAGGACAACGATTCGCCGGATGCGCCGCGGCCGCCGCCGGATGATCCGTCTTCAAGGAGCTAATCCGATGCCCGCGACGAAACCAGAAGGATCCCGAGCGGCGCGCTCGCGTTCGACACCGGACGCACTGGAGCGGCTATGGGTGTACTGGCTCATCAGCACCGGGCTGTTGATGTTGGCGGTATTGATCGTGGCGATCATGACGCGTGGGACCTTGCAGCGGCAGAACGTGGTGGTCAGCGAGTTGGCCGACCGAGTCACCGTGCTTCAAGACCAGGTTCGCGAGCTGCAGGAGTCGGCGGGTGTGCCGCGAGCAGGCGGAGTCCCGGCGACGTCGGAGCCGCAGGAGCGTGACGACTCGGACGTGAAGGAGCCAGCGGGTGCGCCGGCGCCAGACGGGGCGCCACGCGCGGGGAACAGCGGACCCGCGCCCGCGGCGACGCCGGTCACTCCCGTCCCGTCGGACAGCGTCATGCGGACGCGGCTGGAGGAAGTCGTTGCGGATGATCCCGTGACGCTGGCCGACGTGACCGACGTGCCCGCGGCGGGTCGCCTCCTGGAGCTCGCGCTCCAGGCGGGCAACCGCGGGCACTGGAGCGGGCGCACCTGGTCGCGTCTCGCGGTGCTGGCCCGGTTATTGGCGCAAGACGTCCTGGCGGAGGACTTCGCGGAACGGGCGGCCGCCGCGGGCGAGTCGCTCAGCGGCTATACCGAGGTCTCGGTGCGGTCGCTGCTGGCTCGTGGACGGGCGCGGGAAGCGCTGCCGCTGGCCCGGGACCTCATGGAACACAGACCGGGAAGAGCGACAGCGCGGGTGCTGGCGGCGGCGACGTTCCTGGAGACGGACGATCCGGCGTCGGCGGACGAAGTGCTGGAGGCGCTGCCGGTACCCGTGGTGGTGCCCAGCTACGACAAGCTGGTGCTGGCGCGGGTGTTGCTGGCGCTGGAGCACTGGCCACGTCTGGAGGCGGTGCTGAGCACCTTGCAGCCGGTCCCGGAGAAGCTGATGCCCGAGTACAGCTTCCTGCTGGCCGCGTCGCTGGGCCATCGGGGCCAGACCGTGGAAGCGCTGGCGATCCTGGACGGGCTCCAGGCGGATGGAACAGCGACAGGGGAGGCCCCGAACCCAGAGGGCGGCGTGTGGCCCTGGCCGCGGCCGGACCGCTATCAGATCGAGGTCTGGCGCGGGGTCACCTTGACGCTGGCGCAGCAGCCGGAGGCGGCGCGGCAAGTCCTGCAACAGGCGGCCGAGCTCGATCCGGGCCGGCCGGACGCGCAGTATTACCTGGGCGTGCTGGAAGCGCGCCTCGGGCGGCCGGACGTGGCCAAGATGTACCTGAAGAACGCGCTGGCCAGCGCGGCGCGGCTGGTGCCGGCGTGGGAAGCGCTCGCGTCCCTGGAGATCAATGAAGGGGAAATCAACCTCGCGTTGCAGCATCTGTCCCAGGCGGTGAGCATCAACTTCCGCCGCGCGCTGGCGCATTTCCTGATGGCCATTGCGCATGCCAAGGTGTTGCAGAAGGGTCCGGCGGCGGAGGCGTTACGCATCACGTTCCAACTGGAGGGGAGTTATCTGGCCGAGGCGAAGCAGACGGAGGTGTTGCTGAACCTGTTTACGCCGGCGGAGCTGGATGAGCTGGCCGCCGAGCCCGCCGCGGGTGCGCTGCGGCCAGAGCCGCCCGAGGAAGTGGCCCGTGGGCAACCGTGACGTGCGGGCGTTTGTGCTAGACTACGTGGTAGGCGCCCGGCGCCACGGAGAGGAATGCTGAATGTCGGTGAATCCGCGCGAGAATCTGAGCGTTCGCCGTGAGAATGCCTTGCTGGTCAAGGTTCTGCTGGACGACTCGCCGCTGGGGGATGATCCGCTGGTCGAGCTGGCGGAGCTCGCCCGCTCGGCAGGGGCGGTCGTCGTCGGGCGCGTGGTGCAGCGCCGCAAGGCGCACCATCCGGCGACGTGCGTGGGGAAAGGCAAGTTGGAGGAGATTCGCCAGCGGGCGGACGTCTATGAGGCCGACGTCATCGTCTTTGACAATGATCTGAGCCCGTCGCAGATTCGCGAGATTGAGAAGGCCACCAGCCGCAAGGTCATCGACCGGAGCGAGTTGATCCTGGACATCTTTGCGTCGCGGGCCCGGACGCGGGAAGCCCGGCTGCAAGTCGAGCTAGCGCAACTGGAGTACACCGCCCCGCGGCTGCGCGGGATGTGGACGCACTTGGAGCGCATCGCCGGCGCGGGCGGGGCGACGGGGGCCGGCGTGGTCGGCGGGATCGGCACGCGCGGGCCTGGAGAACGCCAGATCGAGATCGACCGGCGGCTCGTGGATCGCCGCGTCGCGCTGCTCAAGCGGCAGATGGCGGAGATTGACCGGCGGAAGGTGCGCGAGGTGCGGGCGCGCAGGGATTTCTTCACGGCGTCGCTGGTGGGCTACACGAACGCCGGCAAGAGCACGCTGATGAACGCGCTCACCGGGGCCGGTGCGCACACGGAGGATCGGCTGTTTGCGACGCTGGACACGCTGACGCGGCGGTGGGAGCTGGGCAACGGGCGCTACCTGCTGTTGTCGGATACGGTCGGCTTCATTCGCGATTTGCCGCACCATCTGGTCGCTTCGTTCCGCGCGACGCTGGAAGAGGCGATCCATGCGGATCTGCTGCTGCACGTGGCAGACGCGGCGAACCCGGAGGCGGAGGCGCAGATCGCCGCCGTCGAGACGGTCCTGAGCGATCTGGAATTGGGGGAGCGGCCGAGCCTGCTGCTGCTAAATAAGATCGATGTGGTCGAGGATCGCGCGGCGCTGACCGTGTTGCGGAAGAAGTACCCGGATGCACTCGCTGTCGCGGCACGGACGGGAGCCGGGCTGGCGGAGCTGCAGGCGGCGGTGGCGGGCCGGATGCGCGGCGAGCAGCGGCGGACGACGCTCTCCATGCCGGCCCACGACGGTCGGGCGCTGGCGTTTCTGGAGCGGTTTGCCGAAGTGCTCGAGCGCCGCTTTGCGGATGGGCGCGTCATCCTGGACGTGGCCATTGCGCCGCGGGTGCTCGATCACCTGCATACAATTGCCGCGGATGTGCGGCATGGCGAATCAACCCCGTAGCGGAGGACGACATTCATGAAAGCTCTTCTTGGTCTGGTCGTGTGGGGCCTATGCATTGCCCCGGTCGTCGGGCAGGAGCGCCCGGAACAACCGCCCCCGCGCAAGGTGGTGGAGACGCAGCCCGCCGCGAGCCCGCTGGACTTCACCATGAAGGACATCGATGGTAAGGACGTGCCGCTGGCGAAGTACAAGGGCCAGGCGGTCCTGCTCGTCAATGTCGCCTCGAAGTGCGGCAACACCCCCCAGTACAGCGACCTGGAGGCCCTGTACAAGAAGTACGCGGAGCGCGGGCTGCGCATCTTGGGCTTCCCGGCGAACAACTTCCGCGCGCAGGAGCCGGGCACGAACGCCGAGATCAAGGAGTTCTGTCAGAAGAACTACGGCGTGACGTTCGACATGTTCGGCAAGGTGTCGGTCAAGGGCGACGACATGTGCGCGCTGTACCAGTTGCTGACCTCGAAGGAGAAGAACCCGCAGTTCGGCGGCGACATCCAGTGGAATTTCACGAAGTTCCTGGTCGGGCGGGACGGCCGCGTGATCACGCGCTTCGAGCCGAAGGTCAAGCCCGATGATCCGGCGGTCATTGAAGCGATCGAAGCGGCGTTGTCGGCCAAGCCGGCGGCCCAGAAGGGCGGCCAGGAGAAGCCGGCCCCGGCTGAGGAGCCGAAGAAGCCCTGACGTTTTTCGGTAGCGCGCATAGCGATGCTGACGCCCCGGCTGGCAGGTCGTGCTTCGCGCGACCTGCCCTACTTGTCCGCCAGTCGCGGACAACGACTGAGGCACCCTGTTGCGCCGCGCGCGGAACGCTTATACTGCCCGGCGAGTGAGAGTGGAGCGGCAGTGGCGGATCGGCGCGCGTGCGAGGCTGTCGCTCCTTGAGGTGACGGAGCTCACGTAACGGGAGCGAGCGCATGGCGGTGACGCTGGCCTGTATTGGGGGGCGAGACGCATACAACCTGCTGCAACACGGGGCGCTGATGGCGGAGCGGCTCGGGCCGCGCACCACGCCGTTCGGGGATTCCCAGCCGATCTTCCGGTGTGAGTCGCGGTTCGGCGAGTTTTTCTTTCTGTCGCGGCACGGCGAGGCGAGCTACGACTGCACGCCGAGCTTCGTCAATTACCGCGCGAACATCTACGCGCTGAAGGACCTGGGCACGCGGGCGATCATTTCGTGGAGCGAGACGCGGGCGATCAGCCACAACTTCAAGATCGGCCAGTACGTGATCGTCGACGACCTGGTGGATGAGACGGTGTCGCGCCCGCAGACGTTTTTCGACCACCAGGGGTACGGGCACCTGCGGCAATGGCCGGTCTTTTGTCCCAGCTTGCGTAAGGCCCTGATCGATTCGCTTACCGAAGAGAAGTGCGAGTTCGCCAGCCGCGGCGTGTACGTGTGCGTCGAGGGACCGCGGCATGAGACGCCCGCGGAGACGCGCAAGTACGCGATCAACGGCGGCGAGCTGCTGGGGCAGGCGTTGGCTCCGGAGGTGTTCCTGGCCCGGGAATTGCAGATGTGCTACGCCAGCTTGTGCTACGTCGGCCGGTACGCCGAGGATGGCACGAACTACCGCCCGTTTGAGGATGGGCGCGTGCTGCCGGAAGAGGTCGAGCGGCAGCGGGCGACGACGGCGGTGGAGCGCATGCCGCGACTGCTGGAACGTTTCTGTGACGTGCTGGCCCGCGCGCCGGCGATCTGTAGCTGCGATTCCTCGATGCGGTCGTACGTGGGCGCGGGGCAGCTCGCCGGGGACTGGCACGGTTGGTTCCATCCGGGGCCTGCGGAGGCGCGGCCCCCCAAAGAGCGCGCGTGATTCTCAAGGCCGCCTGGGTTCTGCCCGTGACCGGGCCGGCGATCCGCGACGGGATCGTGCGGATCGACGGCGGTCACATCGCAGCAGTGAGCAGCGCGAAGACGTGGCCGGTGGGCGGTGAACCGCTCACGCACCTGGGTCAGGCGGTGCTGATGCCGGGGCTGGTGAATCCGCACACACACCTGGAGTTGACCTGCTACGCGGGGCGACTCGGGCCGGAGCCGTTGTGGGATTGGTTTCCGAAGCTGGTGCGGCTGCGGCGGGCGGGCGGACAGGTGGAGCGGGAACAGCAGGGCGTGTACGACGGTGCGTGGCAATCGCTGCGGGCGGCCGTCACGTGCGTGGGCGACATTTCCCGGCGGAATCTCAACTGGCCCGTGCTGAAGCCGATTCCGATTCGCAAGGTGTGCTTTGTCGAGCTACTGACGCTGGCGGAGGACCCGCCGCGCGATCCGGCAGAGCTGCGGGCCGCGGTGGCAGAGGTGGAGGAAGACGAGCTGCTCACGGTGGGCATTTCGCCGCACACGCCGTACACCGTGCCGGCCGGGCAGATTCAGGCGGCGCTGCAGATGGCAACGGAGCTAGAGCGCCCGTGGTGCACCCACTGGGCCGAGACGCGCGAGGAGTGTGCGTTCCTGCTGGGGGATCGCCGCGCGCTGCCGGGCTATATGCAGGACCTGCTCGAGCAGTGTCAGCTTCGCTCGCCGGGGCTGCCGGCGATTGAGCTGCTGGAGCAGTGTGCGCGCGGCGTGCGCCCGGGAGCGCTGGCGCATTTCAACTACGCCCAGGCGGGGGATGCGGAGCGCCTCGCGGCGGCGGGACATGCGGTCGTGTACTGCCCACGTTCGCACCACTTCTTTGGCCATCCGCCGCACCCGTATCGGGAGCTGATGAGCGCCGGAGTCACGGTGGCGATCGGCACGGACAGTATGGCGAGCAATGAAAGTCTTTCGCCCCTGGAGGAGTTGCGGTTTGTGCGGCACAGCCTGCCCGACCCGCCGCGCGCGGAGGTGCTGCTCGAGATGGTGACGATCCGCGCGGCGCGGACGTTGGGGCTGGAGGGGCAGATTGGGTCGCTGGAGGCGGGCAAGCAGGCGGACCTGGTGGCGTTTCCGTGCGCGTCCGAAGCGGCCGACCCCGTGGCCGATTTGATTGAGCAGACGCCATCGCCGGTCGGTGTGTGGGTCGCCGGACGGCAAGTGGTTTGACGGACACCTTGTCGATCGTGGGAGCCATCGCAGATAGCTCCTACTTGCGGATGCGGGACCAGGCCCAGGCGGTGGCGGCGGTGAGGACCGCGAGCACCGCGAGGTGCAGGCCGTACCAGCGCAGGAGTTTCGAGCCGAGGCCGGCGACGCCGACGAGCCACGCGGCCAGCGCGGAGGTGGCGAGGATCGTGCCGGCGCTCCAACGGCGCGGCGAAGCGTTCCACTGCCGAAGGAGCGTGTTCCACACGAGGACGACGGCGGGGAACGCCCAGGCGAGGTAATAGTGGCGCGTCATCGGTGAAGGCCAGAACATGGCCAGCAGCCAGAGGGCGCTGAGGGGGGGCCAATCAACGTCATGCCGGCGCGGAAAAAGGGGACAGGCACCGCGCTCTAGGGTTCCTTCAGTTGTCGGGACGGAGTCAGGCGCGGAGCCAGTCCCCTTTTTCCGGCAGGTGAACCGGGCGAGCACGACAAAGCCGGCGACCAGCGGCGTGGCCCAGAGCCACCAGACGACGTTGGCGGGCAGGTCGGCGATGTGGAAGCGCGGCACCCACGAAAGGTCGACGCGTTTCTCCGCCCAGGCCGCGTCGCGCGGCGGCATGGGATCGAGGGTCAGGACTTCGTCCGGAGCGAGCGCGGCGCGATAGCGCTCGATCACTTCGGGCGGCGGATCGCCGTAGAGGATGACCTGGCGCGCGGCGTCGGGAAAAGCGCGCAGCCAGCGTGTCAGCACGGCGGCGAGTGAGGCGTTCGAGCCGTGGCGGTGGACGCGCAGGCAGGGTTGCTCGATGAGCACCCGGTTGGAGTGCCACGCGGCGCGCCGCAGCCAGGCGGCGTGCTCCTCGACGGCTCCCCGCCAGCCGAAGAACGCAATACTCGGCAACACGTTGAACACGACCAAAGCGAGCAGCACGCCGCCGAGAGCGCGCCAGCGGCGACGGAGAAGCAGGTAGCCGACCAGGACGGCGGGCAGCACCTTGACGGCGGTCGCAAGGCCCATGAAGAGACCGCCGGCAAATCCGCGGCGCCGTCCGACGAGTGTCAGCCCGGCCAGGCAGAGGGCCAGCGTCCACAGCGTAAGCTGGTTCGCCTGGAGGGCGTGCTGGAGGTTTGCGCAGATGAGCAGGACGGGCCAGACGAAGGAGGTTCCAGCGCTCCAGGCGACGGGCGAGACGCCCGTACCACCCATGGAATGCCACCACCAGCGATAGACGATCCAGAGACTGATGAGCGCTGCCAGGAGATTGCTGGCGACGAACAGGATTGCGCCGGCGGGTTGGGGCAGCCAGGTCGTGAACGGCCACAGGGCGAATGTGGTCGCCGGCAGATAGCCGAACATGGCGGTGCCGGGCGCGGTGTGGCGGTGCTGCCAGACGTACTGTGACTCGCTGCGCAGATCGTCCCAATCGGGCTGGTTCGTCAAAGCGCGGTGGACTCCGCCGGCGACGCCGGTCAATAGCACGATGGCGACAATGATCCATGCGATGAACGCGGCGGTTGTCGCGTGAGGGGTGGGTTGCGGCGACGGGGTGGTACACGATCGGTTATGCACGCCTGCGATTATCGGTCTGGCGCCGCAGCCGGCAAGTTGCGGGCGAAGCAAGACTTGCGAGGGATGGGGCTCGCGGGCCGCGGGGTACACACCGGCAGTGCGGGCCGGTATACTGGCGCGTCTGGAGCGCCCGATACGACCACGGTCGCCTGGTGTGTTTCGCCGCCCCGGGCGAGAGGGGTCGTGTCGGGCACTGTCTGCCCGGAGAGGACGCACGATGACAACGACTACCGCCATGAGTAAGAGCAGGCCGCATACGATGACCAACGCTGAACATATTGCGCTTGTGGAGCGCTGCGCCGCGCACAACTATCACCCGTTGCCGGTCGTGGTGGCGCGGGCGGAGGGGGTGTGGGTTGAGGACGCCGAGGGCCAGCGTTACATGGACATGCTGGCGGCGTACTCGGCGATCAACTTCGGGCACCGGAATGCGGAGCTCGTGGCGGCGGCAAAGGCGCAGCTCGACACGGTGACGCTCACGTCGCGGGCGTTCCACAACGACCAGCTCGGGCCGCTGTGCCGGGAGTTGGCCGATCTGTGCGGCATGGAGATGGTGCTGCCGATGAACACCGGGGCCGAGGGGGTGGAGACGGCGATCAAGACGGCGCGGCGGTGGGGATACATGAAGAAGCGCGTGCCCGAGAACAAGGCGAAGATCATCTGCTGCGAGAACAACTTCCACGGGCGGACGACGACGATCATCAGCTTCAGCACCGATGCGGAATGTCGCCAGGGCTTCGGGCCGTTCATGCCGGGGTTTGAAGTCATCGAGTACGGTAAGATCGATGCGCTGCGCCGGGCGATTGACGGCGACACGGTGGGGTTCCTGGTGGAGCCGATCCAGGGCGAGGCGGGGATCATCATTCCGCCGGACGGATATCTGCGGCAGGTCCGCGAGCTGTGCCAGGAGCGGAATGTTCTGTTCATTGCGGACGAGATTCAGTCGGGGTTGGGCCGCACGGGGTACACGTTTGCGTGCGAGCACGAGAACGTAAAGCCCGACATCTATGTGCTGGGGAAGGCGCTCGGGGGCGGCATCGTGCCAATCTCGGCGGTGGTTTCGCAGCGTGACATTCTGGGCGTGTTTACGCCAGGCAGCCATGGCAGCACGTTCGGCGGGAACCCGCTGGCGTGCGCGATCGCGCGGAAGGTGGTCGAGATTCTAAGGACGGGGAAGTACCAGCGGAACGCGAAAGAGATGGGGGCGTACCTGCTAGAGCAGCTCCGGGCGATCAAGACGGATAAGATCAAGGAGATTCGGGCGCGCGGCCTGTGGGTCGGGATCGAGTTCAAGCAGGAGGCGGGCGTGGCGCGCAAGTACTGCGAGCAGCTCTTGCAGGCGGGCCTGCTGTGCAAGGACACGCACGCCCAGACGATGCGGCTGGCGCCGCCGCTGTGCATTACGAAGGGGGAGCTGGATTGGGCGCTGGAGCGGCTACGGAAGGTGCTGGTGTAGCCGGCGCGGAGCCAGGTGGGCTGGCTGTCAGGGCACGAAGCAGTGCGCCAACATCTCAACGTAACGTCGCAGAATGCGATAGCCGCAGTAGTCCGGGTCGAGGATGATCGTCACGCCGATGCTGAACCAGTGAAAAGTGGCGAGGCGCGCGAGCAGGCCGACGATGAAGTGCGGCCGAGAGCGCGGTTTTGGCGGTTCGGCTGGACGCCGTCGATGGGTCACGATGTCGCGTAGCCAGGTGTAGGCGGCAAGCGTACAGCCGGTCCACAGCGCCCACGCCAGGCATCGTAGCTGGGGGCCGTGCAGGAGCCCGCAGTAGATAAAGACGAGGGCTGTGTTGAGGTATTTGTGCCGGCGGTTTCCTCCCAGGGGGATGTAGGCGTAATCACGCAGCCAGCCGGAGAACGTAACGTTCCAGCGGTGCCAGACGTCGCGGGGGTTTTGAGCCAATAGCGGGGCACGGAAGTTCTCGGTGCCGTGTACGCCGAATGCGCGCGAGGTACCGAGCTGGATGGAGGCGAAGGCACTCTCGCAGAGATAGAGGAAGACAGCCGGGGCGTGGATCAGCACGAGCAATTGAGGCAAGGAAAGCAGCTCGGGGCGGCTTAGCGCCGCAAGTGGGTCGGTGCGGAAGGCGGGCGGTAACGCTGTGGCCGCCAGCCGGGCGAACAGCGCACCAGAGACGAGGACAGCGGCCCCGAGAGCGATCCGCGTGAGGCCGGCGGGGACGTCGCGCGGCTGCCAGTTGGAGCGGGCGCGCTCGAGCTTGGGGAGGAAGTCGCCAGCGCGCTCGATGGGGCCGTGCAGGAACTGGGGGAAGTACAGCATGTACGCCAGGTAGTCGGTTAATCGCGTTGGGGGCAGGTGCCCACGCTGGCGATCATAGAAGTAGCTGAGCAGGCGGAGAAACGTGAGTGCGACTCCGCTGAAGAAAATGAAGACTCCCGGCTGGTCCGCGGCGCGCGCCGACGGCGCGCGAAACGCCGCCGGCAAGGGCAGATGGAAGCATGCGAAATACGCGAGGTGGAGCAGGACGACGGCGATCGCGCAAGCGGGGCCGCGACCGGTGCGCAGTCTGACCGCGGATTCAACGAGCAGGTAGCCCAGCAGAATCGTGCCGACCAGTCCGGCGGCCAGCCAGGACCCGCCGATGATAACGAGAGTAGCGAGGCTGGCTCCGACGATGAATGACCGTGTGTGCCGGGCTGGAACGAGGAGGAATAGCGGCAGCCAGGCCAGGAAGAGCAGGGCTGGCAGTGCCGAGGGACGAAAAGGGTCGAGAGCCTCGAACATGCGCGGGCGGCGCTCCGCAGGGGTCAGACCAGTGTGGCAGCGTACGGAGATTCTGCGGGTTTGCCAGAGGTGCGCGTCGAAAGGATGGACGAGTGCGGGCGCGGGGTCACGATGCGGGCGACGGGGGGCGAGCTGGGCAGATCTCCCGGCTGATGCGCTGGCTGCACCATTCGCGGCCGCACATCGTGCAGTAGTCGGCGTCCTCGGGCAGGGACTTGTCGCGCAGCATGCAGGCGGCCTCGCCGTCGAAGGCCAGCTCGAATTGACGGGTCCAGTTCAGTGCGGCGCGGGCCTGGGCCATCTGGTCGTCCCACTGCCGGGCGTTGGGGATGCCGCGGGCGACGTCGCCGGCGTGGGCGGCGATCTTGTAGGCGATGCAGCCGAGCTTGACGTCCTCAAGCTCCGGCAAGCCGACGTGCTCCTTGGGGGTGACGTAGCAGAGCATGGCGGCGCCGGCGCGGGCGGCCTCGGTGGCGCCGATCGCGCTGGTAATGTGGTCGTAGCCGGGGAAGACGTCGGTGACGACCGGACCGAGTACGTAGAAGGGGGCGTCGTCGCAGAGTCGGCGCTGCGTCTCCATGTTGAACGCGACCTCGTTGAGCGGAATGTGGCCGGGGCCCTCGACCATGACCTGGACGCCGGCGTCACGGGCGCGGTGCACGAGCTCGGCGAGCACGTGCAGCTCGGCGAACTGGGCCGGATCGCTCGCGTCGGCCAGGCAGCCGGGGCGGATGCCGTCGCCGAGCGAGTAGGTCACGTCGTAGGCGCGCATGATCGCGCTGATCTCGTCGAACAGCTCGTACATGGGGTTTTGCTTGTCGTGGTGCAGCATCCACTTGGCCAGCAACGAGCCGCCGCGGCTAACGAGGCCCTGCGTGCGGCGACGGACGAGGGGCAGATGTTCCTTGAGGATGCCGGCGTGGATGGTGAAGAAGTCGACGCCTTGTTGGGCCTGATGCTCGATGGTCTTGAGAATCGTGTCGTAGTCGAGGTCCTCGATCGCACGGCCGATGATCATGCTGTAAATCGGCACCGTGCCGACCGGGGCCGGACTGTTGTCGATCATGACTTGGCGGCATTCGTCGAGGTTGCCGCCGGTGGAGAGATCCATGACGGCGTCGGCGCCGTAGAGCAGGGCGCAGTGCAGCTTGCGAAGCTCGCCGGCGGTATCGCTCGACAGGGGCGACGCGCCGAGGTTCGCGTTGATCTTGGTGGTGATTGCGCGGCCGATAGCGGTGGGGTCCAGCCGCTTGGGCGCGTGCGTGCCGCGGCAATAAGCCGGGTCGTCCAGCCAGGTGCGGCGGTGGGCGACGGTCTGGTTGACCCACAAGGGGTCGTGGGCACTGGTGCGTTCTGGAGCGGGACCACGGGACTCCGACCTGGCCGGCGGTGCCTGCCCGCCGCTGCCGGCCAAGTGGCGGACATTCGCGGGGATGACGACACGGCCGGCGGCGACCTGTTCGCGGATGAACTCGGGCGTGACGTTCTCGCGCGCGGCCACACGCCGCATTTCGGCGGTAATCACGCCGCGTCGAGCGGTTTCGAGCTGTGTTATGGACATACGGCGTCGACCTCCACTTCGATCAGCATGGCCGGATCGATCAGGCTCTTGACTTCGACCATCGTCGTACAGGGCGGATGCGTGCCGAAGATCTCCTGGTGCGCACGGCCGAACTCCTCCCACCGGCGGATATCCGTCACGAACATCCGCGTGCGGACGACGTGTTGGAGATCAGCACCGAGCTGGCGCAACGCGACGGCGATGATCTCGAAACAGCGTTTGGCCTGGGCGTAACCATCTCCCGGCGCCACGGTTTGGCCGTTCTCGCCGACCGGAGCGGTCCCGGTGACGAAGATCAGGTGGCCGGCGCGCAGCGCGCGGCAGTAGCCGATCTGGGCCTCCCAGGGTGCGCCGGAATACACGCGTTGGAATGTCATGCGGAGCTGCGCTCCCGCGCCATGGTGATGTAGCTCAGTTCAGGCACCCGCGCCTCCAGACGGCGGAGCATGTTGAGGAGCTGCGCGCGGTGGTGCGTGCCATGGCAGCACAATTGCAACATCGTCGCGCCGAGGGGGAAACTCAGAGTCGTGCCCGGGCGTGGCGTGGCGCTGACCGGACGATGCAGGTCGGCGTCGGTCGATCCAGCAAGCAGCTCGTTGCGCCGAAGGGCAATCTGCTCAAACTGCCGGGCCAGGTCGGCGACCGAGATTTGCGGGTCGCTGGCCGGAAAGAGCCGCTTGGGGCCTATCGTCCAGTTGTCGAACCACCATTGCTCCGCGAGGCAGATGTGTGCCAACGTGGCGCGCGCCGAGCCGACGCCGAGATCGAAGGGGCGATCGAGTTGCTCGTCGGACAGTCGCGCCGCAACGGCGTGCACGCGGTCGCGGGCCCAGTCTGCGTAGGCGTAGAACGTCCGCAACGTTCCGACGTCGAGCGCGGGCGGCGCCAACGCCGGGTCTTCAAGTCGCATGAAGATGTAATCCGGGCCGGGTTTGGGTACGGGCGATCCGAGCTGCCTCAGCATCCATCCGGCTTGTGCGCGGTGATGAGTGCCGTGATTGCTGACGTGCAGCAGGATGTCGCCCAGGCTGTTGGTGTACGTTTGGCCTGCCGGTGTGAGGTAGGTGATGGGGCGCTCCAGATCGTCGTCGTGGAGGGTGGCCAGCACGCTGTCGCGCGCGGTGGCGAGTGCACGATACGCCGGCCATAGGTCGCCCGGCGCAGCGACGGTGTGCGAATGCGGGAACTGTGGCTGCTCGGAACCCTGCCAGCGTACGAACCACGTGCGCTCGGCGCCGTACAGATGCTGCAACGTGGTGCGCAGGGAGCCCGTCCCCATCGGGAAGGGCTGGTCGAGCTGTGCGTCGGCCAGCGCGGTGGCGCGGGCCAGCAGCTTGTCGCGCGCCCAGGCGGTGTAGCGGAGACATTCACTGATAGTGCCGAGGCCGATCATGTGCGTGGTTCCTCGAGATGCGCTTTCGTGGGCATGCTGCTTCCCTACGCAGCCGGCAGCGGCCCGTGCCCGAAGCCGCCGCCAGTCGCTGATCAGGTTCGAAGGGTCTCCGGGCCGGCCGTGCCAGGATCTCATGTCCGCCGCGGCGGACCGCCCCTAGCCGTGCCCAGTCTACTGATTTCCAGCCAGACCGCCAAGACCGTGAGAGCGTCGAGGAGAAGTGGGTTCGGGCAACGGTGCTGCCGGTGGTCCCGGCGATTCCAACTGGCCGCACCGCGGCCTATGGTATGCGCCGTGGATACGCCCGTTGATCGCGACCTTTACTGCCCGCGGTGCAGGTACAACCTCCGCGGGTTGACGACGCCGCGCTGCCCCGAGTGTGGGCTGACGTTTCCCGAGGGACAGTGGGCAGCGGGCATTCTCCGCGAGCAAATCCCGACCAGGTTGGATCGCTGTGACCTGTGGCAGCCGCATCAGGTCCTGGCACGGAGTCTGTACGAGCTGATACGCGGGGGGCTGCGGCCGAGCTGGCTGCTGACGAAGCTCGACCTCGATGGGCGACTCGTGCCCGCGGCGCTCATGTTTGTCTTCGGCGTGGCCTGGCTATACCTGCTGATGACGGCGCTGCTCGCGACGGCGACGTGCGTGCATACGGGGGCCAGTCCGGCGGCGGGCGTCCGGTCGGCGGCGCTCTACTGGTCGCCACGCGTGCTGCTCGTGACAATCGCGACGAGTGTGGCGACATTCGGTTGCGTGGCTCAGCCGGTGGCGCTACGGGTGTCGCGTCTGACGTGGCGGCAGTACCTGCGCCTGGCGGGCTACTGGGTGCCGTGCGCGGGGTTGCTGGTGGTGGTTCCGCTGGCACTGATGCTCGCGGTGCCAGACCTGGTGCTGCCCGAACCGGGAATCGTTCCGCTGCTGACGGGGTTGCCGGGGCTGGGGGTCCTGGGCGGAGCCGTGTGGCGCCGCCGGGCCAGCCGGAACGCGGCCCGCAGCACCGGGTTTCAGGCGGTAATTGGGCTGGCGGGGTTGGGCGGGTGGATGATGCTGGTCCTGTGGCTAGCGCGGCTGGTGCTGCCGACGGAACTGGAACCGCCGCTGTGGATCTACTTCTGATCCGTTGACGGGTGTGGGGGGTGGGGGCGGTCCGGAATGCAGAATCCGCCAGGCGGCGGGAACGTCCGCCCGACGGCGACACAGGGGCGCTTCATTCTAGACATTCTAGCAAAGCGCGGCTATGTTCTTGGCGGACCGAGAACCGCGGCCCGGGCGGGCCGCCAGGAGAACCTGCCTTGCTTCACGCCACTGCGCAGCGCGTCGCCGCCGCCTTCCGGGCCCTGGGCTCCCTCCTGCCGCGGGGCGCCGACCGGCGGCGCGACGCGTCCCGCCTGGTCCGGCCCTGGCGCGAGGACACGTTCCATGCCTATCCGAGCGTAGGGCTGACGCCGTCGCGGCTGCGGGCATTCCTACAGGCTGCGGACGCCGGCACGCCGCAGATGCAGTTCGAGCTATTTGGCGAGATGCTGCAGAAGTGGCCGCGGCTGGCGGCGGTGGAGAACACGCGGCGGCTGGCGCTGACGGGTCTGGACTGGGAGGTTGTGCCGCTGAAGGACCCCGTGGATGAGCTGGCGCGGGCTGAATTCGGCGCGCGGGTGGCGGGCTTTTGCCAGGAGACGCTGGGGCGGCTGGAGCGTTTTCGTGAAGTGCTGGACCACCTGGCGCAGGCGATCGGCTACGGCGTGGCCGTGGCCGAGCTGGTCTGGGAAGACGGGCAACTGGCCGACGTGGTGCCGGTGCCGTACGGGCGGCTGGTGGCGGACCCGCATGAGCCGTGGCGGTTGCGGGTGCTGACCGAGGAAGAGCCGGCGCTGGGGCTGGTGCTGGATGAACACCGGGCGAAGTGGATCGTGCACCGTCCCCGTGCGATGGTGGGGCGGAACTTCGACGGGGGGTTGCTGCGCGCCTCGGCGCTCTTGTACCTGGCGCAGAACCTAAGTTTCAAGGACTGGCTGATCTACTCGCAGATTGCAGGGATGCCGGTGCGCGTGGCCCAGTTTGAGCCGGGCACGCCGGAGCCGGATCGGCAGCAACTGCTCAAGATGCTGGAGTCGCTGGGTACCGATGCGGTGGCGGTGTTCGGCAAGAACGTGGACCTGAAGTTCCTGGAACCCACGCGCGGCGGCGAGCGGCCGTATGCGCCGCTGCAGGATTACTGCAACACCGAGGTCACCATTCTCTGGCTCGGGCAGCATCTGACCACGGATGTGGGCACCTCTGGCTCGCGCGCGGCGGCGGAGATTCACGACCGCGTGCGTGAGGACCTGCTCGTCAGCGACATTGCCGAGGAAGGGCGGAGCCTGCGGCGCGACCTGCTCGTGCCGCTGGTGCAGAGCCGGTTTGGCGATGGCGTGCCGGTGCCGTGTTTTCGTCGCTCGCTGGTGCAGGCGGTGGACACGCAGGTGCTCGCGGACACGCTGGCAGTAGCGGTGAATCAGCTCGGGTTGGCGGTGCCGCGGCAATGGGTCCATCAGGCGTTGGGGATTCCCATGGCGCAGGCGGACGAGCCGACCCTGTCGGCGAGGAGCACGGTGTGAGCAGCTCAAAGAACGGCAACGGGCAGCGGAAGGGCGCGCGCGGCAACGGCGAAAGACCACCGCCGGTCGCGCTCACCGTGCGGCCGGCCAGCGTGGGCGACGAGGTGCCGCTGAGCTTCTTCTTCGACACCGTGCTGCGCCGGGACTACTTCCTGCGGCGCGGGCAACTCGTGGACATGCTGCGCAGTCCGTATCACCAAGTCTTCGTGGCCGAGATTGACACGGTCCTGGTGGGGGTCGCGGTCATGACGCGCGGCACACGGCTGATCAACGCGCTGGTACATCCCGCGTACCGGGGGTTGGGCATCGGGCGGGCGCTGGTTCAGTACAGCGGCGCGACCGAAGTCCGCGCCAAGCTGGATATGAGCACGGGCGACCCGCGCGGCTTTTACCGGGCACTCGGCTTCGCATCGGCGGGGCGCGGGCGTGAAAACGGCAACATCGAGACCATGCACCTGGCAGCCAACAGCAGAGGGAGGTGACAACCTTGGACGCGAATGGCGCAGATGTGAAATCGAAGACGAGCGTGCCGGTGGGCCCGTTTGTGCAGGAACAAATCCTGACCCGGCTGCGCGCGGCGCTGGAGTTGGCGACGGCGGATCTTGCCGGGCAACTGGACCGCTTCCGCGAGCTGGTGCGAGAAGTGGCGGAGCGCGCCGACGGGATTGAGCTGGCCTGTGCGACGGCGGGCGCGGCCGACGCGCAGCCCTCGTCCCGTTTGCGCTGCGCCGCGCTGTCCACCGCGCGCGGTGAGCCGGTCAGTGAGTTCCTGCTGGTTCCGTTCGGAGAGGTGGTCGTGGAGCGTCCCGTTGCGGGTGAGGACTTCGTCTTCACCCGCGCGCACGCCGACTCGGCGAAGCGCTGGTTCGATCAGATGGGGCGCAAGCTGGCGATCGACTACGAGCACCAGAGCTTTGAGCGCTGCAACACGCGGAGCGACGGGCTGCGGCCGGCGGCCGGCTGGATCGGCGGGCTGGACGTGCGGGACGACGGCTTGTGGGCGGTGAACGTCACCTGGACGGAACGTGCGGCGGAATTGCTGCGCAGCGGCGAGTACCGCTATTTCTCGCCGGTGATTTTCTGGGCGGATGAAGAGCACAGCGACGTGGCGGCCCTGGGGCCGGTGGCGCTGACGAATGACCCGGCGATGCGGGGGGTGACGCCGCTGGCGGCGGCGCGGCAGCTTGGGACGGAGGCGGCCGACAGCGACGAAGCCGTGGACGCCGCGGAAGAGGCCATCCGGTCGCAGCTCGAAGCGGCCCGCGAAGAGATCACGCTGCTGCAAAAGCAACTGGCGACTCAGGAGGCGGACGCCTTCGTTGAGCGGGGTTTGCGGCTGGGGAAGATTCTGGACAGCACCAGCATGGACTGGCGCGCCGACTACCTGCGCGATCCGGGCGACACGGAGGAGCGTCTCGCACGGGCGCCGGTGGTGCGGCCGCCGGGACGCGTGCTCGCGCTGGATCGGCGCGGCGAGGTAGTGCGGCTGACTCGTGGCGGCGGGGAGGTTCGGGGTGCGGCGGTAACGTCGGGCGAGTGGGGCATCGACGTGGAGGACTGGGCGGCTTTTGAGCGGGCGGTTGCGGCCGGGCGCGTGCTGCGCGCCGCACGCTAGCCGCCGGTGGCAGAGACATAGGAGAACGGACCATGGCATTGACTGCGGACCGAAACGTGGACTTCTACACTTCGCAGGAGTTGATCGACCTGCCCGTCGACGACAATGTGAAGATCTACAAGGGGGCCTTTGTCGGGCGCAACCGAGCGACGGGCTACGCCCGGTGTTTGGTGGCCGGGGACGAATTCCTGGGGATTGCGTACCGGCACGCGGACAACACCGCGACGGGACACACGGCGGGCGGGGTCACGGTACGCCTGCATCAGTCGGTCGACGTCGTACACGCGCTGACCGGGGTCATCTCCGGGGACATCGGGAAGGACGTCTACGCCAGCGCCGACGACACGCTGACGTTGACGCCGACCGGGAATAGCCGGATCGGCCGGGTGGTGGCAGTGGAGGCTACGAGTGTGGCGCGGGTGCGCTGCGCGCCCCTGGCCCAGGTGAGCGGGACGCTCGAGAACCTGCCGGTGGTGAGCCTGGCCGACGCGAATGCGACGCTGACGCTCGACCATATCAACCGCACGCTGCTGATCGCCAACAGCGACGCGCGCACGCTGACGCTGCCGGCGGTGGCGGCGGTGCGCGCCGGGGGTTGGATCCGCGTGGTCAAGACGTCGGCGGCGGCATATGCGGTGACGTTGGACGGCAACGCGTCCGAGACGATTGACGGAGCGGCGACCTACGCGGCGATCGATGCGCGCTATGACTGCGCGCTGCTGCTGTGCGCGGGGAGCGAGTGGATCATTCTCAGTCGGGACATTGCGTAGGAACAGGGATTAAGGGACTGCGGGAGTAAGGGATCAAGGGGCGGGGTGGGCGTAAGAGGAGAAGTCCATGAGTGTGGTAGTGGATACGGGTCTGACGTCGCGGGCTGTCATCGGCCGCTTCTATCGTCGGTTGGAGGAGTTCGCCCAGAATGCCTGGTGGACGCGGCTAGCGATGCATTTCGCCAGCAACCAGGAGGCGGAGACGTACCGCTGGCTGGGCATGGTGCCGCAAGTGCGGCAGTGGATCGGCGGACGGCAGGTGCGGCCGCTGCGCAGCCAGGGCGTGACGATTGTCAACAAGACCTGGGAGGCCACGGTCCGCGTGGACGCCGATGAACAGCGGCGGGACAAGACGGGCCAGATCCTGGTGCGGATCAACGAGTTGGCCCGGCGGGTGGCGACCCATCCGAACCGGTTGCTGACGACGCTGATCCTGAACGGCGAGACGATGACGGGCTATGACGGGCAGTACTTCTTCGACACGGATCACGGCGAAGGGGACTCGGGGGCGCAAAGCAACGACGTCACGCACGACGCGGCGACGCCGACGGCGCCGACGGACGCTGAGATGTACGAAGCGATCGTGAAGGGCCTGGCGCAGATCATGACCTTCAAGGACGACCAGGGCGAGCCGATGAACGAGATGGCGCGCGAGTTCCTGGTGATGGTGCCGATGAGCTTCCTGTCGGCCACCCTGGTCGCGTTGGCGAGCCAGACGGCGGAAGCGGCGAGCAACCCGCTGGCGACGGGCGAGCCCTTCCGGGTCACGTGGGCGGCTAATCCGCGGCTGACGTGGACGGACCGGTTCGCGATCTTCCGCACGGACGGGAGCACGCGGCCGTTCATCTTCCAGGAAGAGCTGCCGGTGCAGATTCAGGTGCTGGCCGAGGGGAGTGAGCTGGAAGTCAACGAGAACCAGCATCAGTACGGCGTGAAGGCGATTCACGAAGCCGGGTACGGCTTCTGGCAGGATGCCTGTCTGGTCACGTTCACGTGATCCCGGCGCGCCGGGACGGGAGCGAGCGATCCGGGGAGTAAGGCATGGCGTACATCACGATCGGACAACTGAGGGAACGGCTCGGGACCACGCTGTACGCACGGCTCACCGACCGCACAAACGGCACAACCGCGGATGACGCGGTCGCGCAGCAGATTGTGAATGAAGCGGAGGCCGAGGCCGACAGTTACCTGGCCCGGCGGTACAAGACCCCGGTGGACCTGACGGTGCGCCCGGAGCTGGCCCACGTGCTGGAAGCGCGCGTGCTCGATCTGGCCGAATGGGCGGCCTGGAAGAGCACGCCGTTCGTGAGCGATCCGCCGCAACGGGTGCAGAGCCTGTACGCCGCGGTCTTGCACTGGTTCGAGGACGTGGCTCAGGGGCGGTTGTCGCTACCCGCGTCGGCGCCGCCGAGCTCACGCACAGCCGACGACGAGGGTCCGCGCTATGTACCCGGCGCGCGGGCCTTCACCGCT
This sequence comes from uncultured Planctomycetales bacterium, assembly GCA_964638325.1. Classification (GTDB taxonomy): domain Bacteria; phylum Planctomycetota; class Phycisphaerae; order UBA1845; family Fen-1342; genus JALHJL01. The sequence goes on along the minus strand of CAZWYT010000013.1, from coordinate 29,961 downwards.
GACGAGTTGGACGGATTGTAGCGGCCGTGGCGGGCCGCCGGGCCAGGGTGACGAAGTGAGCTTGGGACGGAGAACCACGGAATGACACTGGCGTATGGGAGCTACAACAACGTGCAGATCAACACGGTGATCGTGCCCGCCGAGCCGGGCAAGATCATCCGCGTGGCGAAGGTGGTCGTTACGACCTGGGCATCCATGAAAGTGACCTTCGTCTCGGATCCGGGCCCCGACCCCCTGAACCTGACTCCGCCGCTACATGTCAGCGGAGCGGGCCTGAACTTACACCTGGGACGCAGCTATGCCCTGGCGACGGGGCGTGGCAAGGCGCTGGGTTTCACGGCGGCATTCCAATTGTCCTCGGCCGAATACGGCCTCTCCGTCTGGTACGAGGTGGTAGGCTGATGTTTCCAGACGCGCTTTCCCAACTGCCGTCACTCGGGGTCGCGGGGCTGCTGTTTGTCATGTGGTGGGTCGAGCGCCAGGAGCGTACGCGAGGGACGGCGGCCCTCCGGGACGCGCTCCAATACGTGGGCCAGGTGACCGACGTCAACCGGAGTCTACTCGACGTGATTCAGGCGAACACGGAGGCGCTGACTGCGTTGCGGGAGGAGCTGCGGTCGCACCGGGCGAGTGAGGCGGAGTGGCTGGCGCGTTTGACGCAGCAGCTCGAGGACCTGGGTGGTCACTAGCCCCGGCGGCCGCGGGTCACGGGGCTGACACGGACAGGGAGATTCATGTGGAGTGGCAGAGTCTGGTCAAGAACATCGATCGCGACACGGCCCGCGCGTTTGTGACGGCGGCACGGCACATCATTGACGCGCTTATGGTCGAGGCGGAGCGGGTGCGTGAGGCGCGGGGGCCAGCCGGGCGCGACTACAACGCCGATGGGCTGCCGCGGGCCGGCGCGCCAGGGGGATGGCTGCCTCACGACGAGCTGCGCGCGACAGCGCGGCGGATGGCGGAAGCGATCGCTGCGGAGAAATGGATCGACGGCGTGGTGGCGACGCTCCAAGTCCTGGCCCTCTTCGGAGGCTTGACATGATGTCGGCGGGCGGCTGGGTGCGACGGGGCACGCGAATGGGGGCCAAGTTGTGTGTATTGGCCGTGATTTTCGTCGGTGCCTGTACGCGGGAATCAACGCGGGTAGCCATCGAGACGCAACGCCGCGCGGACGACGTCCAGCAGGCCGTTTTCGATCGCCAACATGAGGCGCTCTGTATTCTCCTGTACCGCGACCTGGTCCGACGGCTCGAGGAATCGGAATCCTGCCTGTCGCCCCCGCAGCGCGCGGCCCTGAATGAGGTCTGGAACGACCGTGATTTGGTCGAGTTCTGGGTCATTCAAAACGAGCGGGCTCGGGCCCTGCGTCTGGCGGGCGTGGACGCCAAGCTGTTCAGCGATCAGTCCATCGTGGATCTGCTGTGGAAGTCGATTGAAACGCGCATGGAGCGGGCCCGGCAGGGACTGGCCGCCGGCGCGGCGCGCGAGTCCGTCGGGGGAGACTGAAAGGCGTCGCTGGGCTGACGTGGTCCGGCCGCGGCGGCCGGCGACCTGCCAGGCGCCGAGCTCAACGGGAGACGAACATGGACGCAAAGACGGGTTGGAGGCGCTGGCTGTGGCCGCTATGCAGTCGCAAGGTCCAGGTGGCGATTGCGACGGTGGTTGCGGCGTACGCGGTCCAGGCCGGGTTGAACGTCAGTGAGGAAACGGTGCTGACCGTGCTGGGGGTGGGGGTAGCACTGATTCTGGGAATTGCCCACGAAGATGCCGGCCGGGCGAGCTCCCCGTTCTGATGGCCCGGCGCCTGCGCGCGGCGCGCGGGCGCTATCGCTCGCGGTGCACCTCGGTGGTGAAGAGCAGCACCTCCGTCTGGCGATCCCGCCACGCGTCGGCCGGCAGGCCGGCCTTCTCGGCGCAGCAGCGCGAGAGGAACGTCTCCTTGTCCAGGTGATGCTCCACGGCAACCTGAGGCAGGAAGAGTCCGCGCTGGGCTCCGCGGCGCACGAGGATTCCGTGCCGCCCGATCTGTAGGTCGGCCAAGCGCCGCATCGGCTGCGGGGCGGACAGAATGGAGACCTCGATCTCGAGATCGCGGAGCTCGCCGGGACGGACCGGCGGGAACCGCGGATCTTCGGCTGCGGCGCAGGCGGCCGCTTGCCGGACGGCTTCAGCCAGCGGCGCTTCCGGGTCGAGGGTGCCCATACACCCGCGCAGGTGGCCGGCGATGTGGAGTGTGACGAAGACGCCACCGTGCGCCTGACCCCCCGTCGGGGCAGGTTCTGCGCGCACCGGATCGGAGCCGCTGGCCACGCACTCGATTACCCGTCGGGCAAAGCTCGGCCACGTGGGAGGCTTATCCGGCACCGTCACCATAGGCCACCTGCCTTCGGGGTTGGCCAAACGGGCAAGAGATACACGCGGCGCCGCGCAGCGAGACCGCCCGGCCGGCGAGGATCAGTCATAGGGCCTCGGTCGCTGCCAACGAACGAGCGGCCAGGTTACTCCTGCTGCTTCTTCTTGATGATCGTCAGCACGATCACGATCACCAGCAGGGCAATGATGACAATCCAGTTCCACAATTGCAAACCGAGGAATGCGCCCAGGGTCATCGCCAGGTCCTCTTGACAGGAGAAGTCGCGTGTCCACAAAAGCTTCGCGCGTTGCGTCAGCTAGTTAACCAATGCGTGCGGCAGGTGTCAACCGCGGTTTCGGGTGGCGAGGTTTCGGTCGCCTGCCCCACAAGCCTGGGCCGCACGGGCCATCGTTCGCACTTGTCGCATCGCCGCTGGCACACGCGGCGCAGACGCACGAGGACCACGCGCCCCCGGTGCGGACCAGCGGGTTCGTGGGGGCGCCGCGCCGGCGGACGGCACGCCGTGGCGTTGTGCACCCCTGCGGAGCGGCTGGGGCTGCTCGATGTGTGTTGCGGGGTCCGCAGTGCGAACGATTGGTGACGCTAATCCGGCAGCAAGATCCGTCTGGAAGCGCATGTGCTGTATCGATAACTGATTGCGCATGAATCACTTACGCTACCAATGCCCGGTCTGCGGACGAGATTTCGTCACGTCTCCTGGCAGTCGCGTTAGTGGCAGCCAGGGCTTGAAGCGCTGCAACATTGTGTCACATAATTAGTTGCGCGCTGGCGCCTGCTCGCGAGCGGTGTGGAACACGTCGTGCACAGTTTCACCCGGAGAGTGTGCGCATACGCGGTCAGCGCGCGATCGGAAGGGTATTGGCGCAAAACGCGGGCCAGCGCTATGGCGCGTTCGAGAGACGTGGGACGCGGTAATAAGGAGACGCGGTTATGTCAGGACGACTGTATCCGGCGTGCCTGTTCGGCGTAGTCGTAGCCGGGACCTTGGCCGGTCCGGTCCTGGCGGACGACGGGCCCCCAACAAGCACGGATGCGAACGTGGCTCGGCTGGAAGCGCTGCTCGAAGCGCAACAGAAGCAGATCGAAGCGCTGGAACAGCAAGTAGCTGCCGCGGCCCAGGCGGACATGAATGCCGCGCGAGTGGATCAGATGAAGCAGCAGATTCGGGAGATTCTCAATGAAAAGGAGTTCCGCGAGAGTCTCATGCCGTCCACGGTGCAGGCGGGCTACGAGAAGGGCTTCTTCATCAAGAGCAGCGATGAGAAGTTCATGATCAAGCTGAACGGCCAGTTCCAGTTCCGCTGGACGTACTATGCAACGCGGGACGAGAACCGGTACCTGTCGCCGGGCGCGCGCCGGAACGACCGGGCGGGCTTCGACTGGTCGCGGCTCCGCTTCCGCTTCAGCGGCTATGCCTACACGAAGGACCTGACGTACTTGTTGGAGTTGGACCAGAGCACGAACGGCGGTCTGGACACGACCATGCTGTATGCGTGGGTCAACTACCGCATCGTGGATGAGTTCCAGATCAAGGCGGGCACCTTCCGGCTGGCCAGCACGCGGGCGGACTTCGGTTCGACCGCGATGATGCAGTTCGCCGAGTACCCGATGATGAACGCAGTCTTCGGGTTGAACCGCGGCACGGGCGTGCGGCTGTGGGGCAAGCTGTTCCAGGGGCGGGGCGAGTACTACCTGGACGTGGTCAACTCGCTGGCGAGCGCGACGACCCAGACGATCACGACCGACGAGACCCGGCTGGCCAACGGGCATGACAACAATCCGGCGATCGTGTTCCGCACGATCTGGTCCATTCTGGGCGGACAATGCGACCACCCCGAAGACGAGGGCGGACTGTCGGACGACATGTGCGACATGGCCATCCACACGTCGCCGGCCTGGAATGTGGGCTTCCACTACGCCTACACCGAAGACTGGCACGACGGCACGCTTTCGATCCCGTTTGCGCGGCGTACGTTGTTCCGGGACGGCGGCTTCGGTGTGACCAGTTCGGAAGGCCTCCAGATCCACCAGTTCGGGCTGGACTCCGGCTTCAAGTATCAGGGCTTTTCGATCCTCGGCGAATACGTGATCCGGCTGCTCGACGTGCGCGACGCAGCCCATGCTCCGTTTACGCCGTTGTTCCTGTTGACCGGTGACGATTCGACGAACTTGCAGCACGGTGCGTACGTGCAGTGCGGGTACTTCCTGCCGATCCCCGGCCTGGAGCGCAAGCTCGAGGTGGTGGGGCGTGTCGGCGGCGTTTCGGCGCTGGCGGGCGGACAAGAAGGTACGTGGGACTACGGTGGCGGCCTGAATTACTACATTCAGGGCCACAAGGTCAAGTTGCAGACCGATGTGACGAAGGTGTCGGAGGCGGCCATCGCGAGCCCGACGTACAGTCTGGCTAACGTGAACGACGACGTGCTGGTCTGGCGCGTGCAGCTTCAGGTTGCGTTCTAAGTCTCATTCAATGGACATGAATCCGAGCTAATCACGGAGGAACTGGCATGAACAACTCGTGGTCGAAGGTGAGACGCGCACTGATCCTGCTCGCGCTGGGTGGGTCAACGCTGGGGGTGTTCGGAACGTTCGGCATCGATGGATTCGGCTGCAACTACGCCCTCTTCAAGGACTATGAGACATTGTTCCAAGGCGTCGGCAAAGCGACCATCCAAGCCGTCTCGGACGGCGTGTTCGGGAACTTCGGCACGACGTTTGACGACGTCGTTCGCACTCCCGCGACCCAGTTCGCGCAATCCGTCTGGAGCAACTGGGTGGCGGCCCGCGTCCCCAATGATGTCGAGCTGAAGTAGCGGCCGGATTGCTGATCACCGCAGTCTGGGGCCGGACCGCCGCACTGTAGCCGGCGGTCCGGCCTCTCTTATGCGCTTTTTCGGCTGCCGGCCGGGCACCAACGCCGCAGACCGCTGCGCACCCTTGGCCTATGAGACAATGACGCTGCGCAAGAGCCAAACCGAAGTGTCAAGGCCCCTGAGAGAACTCTTCTCCCGCTCAGGGAGCGGATCGGGGAAGCGTAAAACTGCCCGGGATTCGCCCCTCGCCCTGCCCGCTCCCCAATGGGGAGAAAGGGGCTCGACAAGGGCTCTTATCGTTTGCGGCTGATTAAGCTCGGGGGGACTTCGGCAGCGGGGGCGACCACGGCTACTTGGCGAAGCGCCAGAGCCGGTGATACGTGTAGTAGCCGGGCACCAACTCGCGCGGGAACGAGCCGCTCGAGCTCGCGCCGGTCACCAGATCGACCGGCGGTGCACACGGATAGGCGTTTCCGTGATAAGTATCTTCCGGGTTGACGTGGATCGATTCCCCGGGGTGCCACAAGTACGTACTGGCCGTATTCACAGCGTCTGCCGCGGCCACGTCATACATCACCCGCGCCACGTGGCCGTCCTGATAGAGGATGTTGGCAGAGTGCCTGAAGTGCCGCCACTCGATCATATTGTCAAACTGGGTCGGATAGCTCCAGTCGTAGCCGAAGATTGCGTCGCCGCTGAGGTTGTAGATCGTGCTCCAGTTGCTGTCCGCGGCCAGGACGCGCTGGCCCGGGGAACGGTCATAATTCTCAAACCGCCGCGGGAGGACGTCCGCACTCCCCGTCGGATCGGGGTGCCAACTCCAGCCGCCGGCCGACAACGGCACCGCGATCCCGTAGCTGTAGTCGATGCCGTAGCGATCGGACTCGCCGGGGTAGATCACCTCGTGATAGAGCCCCCGTGCGGCGTTGAGGTCCGAAGGTCGGGGGTCGTCTGGGCAGTACGCGATCCGGCGGTCGGTGAGCCGTTGTCTCTGGACCAGGATGTCGATCCACGTGAACCGCACCGGAGAGCCGGCATCATCCCAGATCGGGTAGTACCCGTACTCGTTTTTCGTGTCCTCCAAGGCGTAGCCGATTTGTCTGAGCTGCTGCGCGCAACGGGCGGCTGTGGCCTCGCGGTGCACAAACTGGATCGGCGGCAGGAGAATCGCCATGAGCAGGGCGAGGATTCCGATGACGACGAGCAACTCTGGTAAAGAGAATCCCCATCTTCCCCTACGCGAGCCGCGAGATGGCAACACGTACTGTCGCATGAGCTACCTACGTATCCCATGCGGGGGCGCTGTCGCCCCACAACATTCGACACATCGCCGCGCACGACCGCGGCCGAGACAGGCCGATCCGGCCGACTCCCACGCTACAGCCGCATCGGATACTATCCTCTCCAAGTTTAAGGATAGACCGCTTCAGCGCCTCTTGCAAGCGATTTTTTCGGAGGCAGCGGGCCATTCCCAGTTCCGACATACGGCCAAGCGATGCGACCTCTGAGCCGGCCGATCCTGGGCGTCTCTTCGGCAGGGCTTACCGGAGACGTCGCGGAGACGTCGTTTTACTTCGCAAGTAACTGTGGGAAGGCATCTTATGGACGCTCCGCCACCCTGGTTATCGGCCGGTTCGGACGCGACGTTTAGTTTTTTGCTTACGGTTTGTTCTTCCGTGAACGCTCACGGACACTGTCCGGTCGAATGCGGCTAAACAACGAGATTGACCAAACGGCCCTTGACCACAATGGCCCGTCTGACGGGTTTGCCCTCAATCTCGCGGGCGACCGGGCCTAGCAGCTTGGCCCGCTTGATCACCTCCTCGTTGCTGGCGTCGAGAGGGACCGTGATGTGGCCGCGGACCTTGCCACGGACCTGGACTGCCAGCTCGACCGTCTCGTCACGAGTCAACGCCGGGTCGTACGCCGGCCAGGGTTCGTGGGCGAGCGATTGCGGGCGTCCCAAGCGATACCAAAGCTCTTCGCAGATGTGTGGTGCCAGCGGCGACAGAAGCAGCAGGAACCGCTCGATTTGATCGCGACCGACGGCCTCGGCTTTGCCAGCCTCGTTCACCCATACGATCATCTGGGCGATCGCGGTGTTGTAGGCCAGCCGCTCGATGTCCTCCGTGACCTTCTTGATCGTCTTGTGCAGCAGCCGCTCGAGGGACTCGTTGCGCTGCGGCCCGATCTTGCGGCTGAGAGCGGGGGTGGCCGCGGCCTCCGGGGACTCCTCGGCTGGGACCACGAGCCGCCAGACGCGCTGCAAGAACCGATGCGCGCCGATAATGTCGTGGGTGTTCCAGGGCTTGCCCTTCTCGAGCGGCCCCATGTACATCTCGTACAGCCGCAGCGTGTCGGCGCCATACTCCTCGATGATGGCATCGGGGTTGATGACGTTCTTGAGCGACTTGGACATTTTTTCGACGGCCACACTGAGCGGCTCCCCGGTCTGTTTGTGATACGGTGCCGCACCGCGGAATCCGACCAGGTCGTGACTGACACACATGCCGCGCGCGTCGCGGTAGGTGTACGACTGGATCATGCCCTGGTTGAAGAGCTTGTGGAACGGCTCGGGCGTGGAGACACACCCCAAGTCGTAGAGCACTTTGTGCCAGAAGCGGGCGTACAGCAGGTGCAGCACGGCGTGCTCGGCCCCGCCCAGGTAGAGATCGACTCCGCCGATCTTCGGCGCCCCATCGGGCCGGCGACCGCCCATCCAGTACCGCTCGACGGTCGGATCGATCAGGGCCCGCTCGTTGTGCGGATCGCAGAAACGCAGGTAGTACCAGCAGGAGCCGGCCCACTGCGGCATGGTATTCGCCTCACGGCGGAACACCGCGCCGTCCCGCCGGATTGTCAGCCAGTCGGCGGCGCGGCTCAGGGGCGTCTGCGGCTGGGCGTTCGGGTCGTCGCTGGCGACGGGGCGAAAATCCTCCATATCGGGCAGGGCGACGGGGAGCTCCGACTCTTCGACCGACGCGATGCGGCCATCGGCGCCGTACACGATCGGGAACGGCTCGCCCCAGTAGCGCTGTCGTGAGAAGAGCCAGTCGCGCAGCTTGTACTGGACGGTGCCCTCGCCGAGACCTTGCTCCTCGAGCCAGCGCGTCATCCTGCTCTTGGCTTCGGGCGTGGGCAAGCCGTTGAGCACGCACTGGCCGCCGAAGCGCGGCTGGTTGTCCGGCGGGGAGTTGACGGCGATTCCGTCGCCGATGAAGCCGCGCCAGTCGACGCCCGCCGGCGGCTGCACAACCTGGAGCACGTCGATGCCGAACTTCTCCGCGAATTCGAGGTCGCGCGTGTCGTGAGCGGGCACCGCCATGATGGAGCCGGTCCCGTAGCTGATCAGCGCGTAGTCGGCGACCCAGATCGGGGCGCGCTGGCGGTTGACCGGATTGATGGCGTAGGCCCCCGTGAACACGCCGGTCTTGGTCTTTGTATCCGCGGTGCGGTCGAGCTCGGACTTCTGCTTGGCCTGGTTGACGTAGGCGAAGACCTCCTCGCGGCGATCGGGCGTGGTGATGATGGGCACGAGCCGGTGCTCCGGGGCCAGGACCATGTACGTAGCCCCGAAGAGCGTGTCGGGACGCGTGGTGAAGACGCGGATGGTTTGGCCTGCCGCGGGGCCATCGACCTCCAGCGCAAAGTCGACGTAGGCGCCCTCGCTCCGCCCGATCCAGTTGCGCTGCATCAGCTTGATCGGCGCGGGCCAGTCGAGCTCGTCGAGATCCTGGAGGAGCCGCTCGGCGTACTCGGTGATACGCAGCATCCACTGCCGCATCGGCCGGCGGTAGACCAGGAAGTCGCCGCGGTCGCTGCGGCCCTCGTTCGTGACCTCCTCGTTCGACAGGACCGTCCCGAGGGCCGGGCACCAGTTCACGGGGACCTCGGCCAGGTAAGCCAGCCGGTGCTCGGCCTGGTATTGCTCGATCGCCAGGGGGCCCTGGGCTTTCACGTCGGGTGGGATCGGCAGTTGCTCGATGGGCCGGGCGGCGCCGACCACCGGCCGCCCTTCCGTGTCCGTCCAGCGCCATTCGGGGTCGTACCACGAGTTGTAGATCTTCAGGAAGATCCACTGCGTCCACCGGTAGTAGCGCTCGTCGCAGGTGGCAATCTCACGGCCCCAGTCGTACGCCAGACCGATCATCTTGAGTTGCCGCAGGTACGTCGCGATGTTGCTCTGCGTCGTGATCCGCGGGTGGACGCCGGTCTCGACGGCATACTGCTCGGCCGGCAGCCCGAACGCGTCCCAGCCCATCGGATGCAGCACGTTGTAGCCGCGCATGCGCATGAAGCGGGCCATGATGTCCGACGCGATGTAGCCCAGGGGGTGTCCGACGTGCAGGCCGGCTCCCGACGGATAGGGGAAGAAGTCCAGGACGTAGAACTTAGGCCGCTCGCTGCCGGGCGCGCCTGGATTCGCCGCACGAAACGTCGTGTGCTCGTCCCAGTGCCGCTGCCAGCGCGGCTCAATCTCCGTGAAGGCGTAGCTGTTGCTCATGAACGGCGCGTCCTGTCTTGCCGCGCGGCGCGGCGCTCAGGGGGCCGCCGGCGCCCCCCGGGGCGCAGACGGCCCCGGGCCCTCGGGCGTGAAGTCGGTGCGCTGCGTGACGTTGTCCGCACTTCCCCACATTCGGGCAAAGGTGCGGACCTCCTGCTCCCGCCGGCGTTCGTTCTGCACCGTCGCGGCGAGTTGCTTCTCAAACGCCCCCGCGTAGAGCGGCTTGATCTCGACGAGCTCGGCGACCAGCCACCGGAACTCCTTGGCCTGCGGGAGGCAGGCGACCCGATGCGGCGGCGCCTCATCCACCGGTGCGTCCGCCAGGTCGAAGATAGCCCGCGGAATGTCCGTCACGAAGCCGACCGGCTGCTCGATGAAGGTGGTGCTGCGGGTCAGGCGTTGCGGGGTGAACGGCTGCAGGTCCTTGGCGTATTGGGTGGGGGTGGGCGGCAGGGTGGCGACCGGGCGCGAGGTCGCCTGATCCGCGTCGGTCATGATCTGCTTGAGCGCGGTGTCCTCCTCGACGGCGGGCGCCAACCCGACGACGCGCGCGCGGTTGGCCAGGGCTTCGGCACGCTGGTGGGCCAGCTCATGCGCCTGCACGAGCTTCCAATCACCGGTGACTTCCTCGCGCTTGATCCCCATGTCTTCCGGCGGCGCACTCGGGCGGGCGTCCATGACGCGGAATAGATAGGCCTGATGGGGAGATTGCGCGCGGGTCTTGGGATCGCGGATGTAGGTGAGCACGACGGCCGGCTCCAGCACATTGAGCACGGGCTTGCTGTCGCCAGGATCCTTCTCGAGGATGCCTTTGACGCGCAGGGCGAGCTCAGGCAGGAGCACCATCTGCTGTCCCATTTTCAGGCCCGCCGAACCGAGGCCCGGGATGTTCTTTAGTTGCTCGGCGTCCATCAAGCCGGTTTGGCCATAGGTCACCTCGTGCGTCGTTGAAAAGCGCTGCTTCAGCGCTTCGAATGTAATCGGCTCGCCGGCGGGGCTTTCGCTAAAGCCATTTGGATCGCGCGGGGAGGCGCTCCACGGGCGGTGCGCCTCGATGTACATGTCGTTCACCAGGCTTTGGGCGATCTCGCTGGCGCGCGCCTCGCGATAGTCCTCGCGGACCTGATCGCGCGCTTCTTCAAACGTCATCGGCACCTGGGGGAACTGCCCGCCCACCGGCTGGGTCGCCAACGGGTCGGGTTTCAGGTAGCGCGGGGCGTTGTCCTCGAAGAACCGCCGCACCTGGACCGCCTGGATCGTGATCTGGCTCTTGATCTTCTGCAGATCGACCGTCAGGTATTCGATTTGCACACGGTCCGGCAAGACGTACCCGAAGACGAGCTCCTTCTCGGTGTGCGCGGTCTTCCGGCCCTTGCACTCGTCGAAGAAAGTCTGCACTTGCTCGTCGGTCGGCTCTGGAACCTGGGACAGGAAGGCCTTGTCCTCGACGAGCGAGATCTTGGTGACGGCCTCCTGCGTGCGATCCCGGTAGGCCAGCGCGTGCCGCGGGAGCGAGTCGATATAACCCCCGGCCTGGAGCGCGACGAGGCGGTCGATCCCCAGCCAGTGGCCGACGGCGTCGTAGATCTCGTCATAGCTGCGGTGAGTGGTGCGCTGGATGGCCTGCAGGGCTTGATCCGGCTGTTGCCACAACGGATCCGACCGTCCGCGATCGACCAGAAACGCCTTGACCTCTTCGCGCCCCACGCGGATTCCGGCCCGCTCGGCCTCCTGCGCCATCAAGTGGTACTGAAGGAGGGGCGTCCCTTCCGAGAACTGCTCCAGCCCGGCGCGCGACAGAATGAGGAGGTCGCTACGGCTCCGCTGCACGTCCTGCTCTGTGATCTCCCGTCCGAACGCGCGGCCGAACTTCTGCTGGAATTCGCGCTGCCGGTCCGTCGTGCTCTGAATCGTGTTGGGAATCAGGAAGGCGACGAGCAGCAGCGACATGAAGACCATGAGCAGGGTGCGGCTGTTCTCGCGGACGAATTTGCCGAATCTCATGGCGGCCTCTCCCGACTGACGGAAGCCGTTCCTAGTGTCGCGTCACGGAATCCACGAAACCGTACATCATACGGATTGCGCGGGCTTCCACAAGGCCCCGCGGGGCCGCCCGGCGCCGGCACCGCCGCAGACGTGCCCGTCACTCCGACCGGTTGTCACGCCGGTCCCGGCCGCTACACTGAGAGGATGCGAAAGAACTATATTCTGGATGCGAATATCCTGATTCACGATCCCTATTCGGTTTTCCAGTTTGCGGACAACACGGTCATCATCCCCGTCGGGGTGATCGGCGAGCTCGACCGTTTCAAGAAAGAACCCACCGATCGCGGGTTCAGTGCGCGGGCGGTCGTGCGGTTGCTCGACGGCCTGCGGAATGGACAAAGCCTGGCCAACGGGGTCACGCTGGAGAACGGCGGACGACTGCGCGTGTACTGTGAGCCGGACCGGGTGTTCGACGGCAGCACTGCGCCCGCCGACGTGGAGATCCTGCGGGTAGCCCGGGCGGTCAAGGAAGCCGAGCCCGACACCCCCGTGATCCTCGTCACGAAGGACATCAATCTGCGGATTCGGGCGGACGCGGCCGGCTTGCGGGCCGAAGACTATGAATCGGACCACGTCCTGCTCGCCGACGTCCCAACCGGCGACGAGGAGTTGGCGGTCACCCGCGCGCAGTTGCAGGAATTCCGCGCCCAGCGTCGGCTGCCCGTCTCCGAGTCCACGCTCCGGCCCAACGAATACGTGCTGGTGCGGGCTTGCGACGGCGAGCGCGGCACCGCCTTGGCGCGCAAGGATCCGGAGGTCAGTCAGATCATCGCGCTGCATGAGCCGCCGCATGGTCTGTGGGGGATTCAGCCCCGCAACAAGGAGCAGTATTACGCGATTGACGCCTTGCTCGACGCGCGGATCAATCTGGTCTCGCTCATGGGCAAGGCGGGGACGGGCAAGACGCTCCTGGCCCTGGCGGCGGCGCTGCACCTGACTTTCAAGAAGAAGCTGTATCGCGGCATTCTGGTGTGCCGCCCGATCGTGCCGGTCGGACGGGACCTCGGCTATCTGCCGGGCGACATCGGCAGCAAGCTGGCGCCGTGGATGAAGCCGGTCACCGACACGGTGGAGTTCCTGCTCGATGTGGGTGGCCCGGTGCGCGGACACGTGGAAAGCGCCAGCCTGATCCGCGCCGGCCTGATCGAGATCCAGCCGCTCACCTACATCCGTGGTCGCAACATCGCCAAGCGCTTCGTCGTCATCGACGAGGCCCAGAACCTCACCCCGCTGGAGATCAAGACGGTCATCACGCGGATCGGCGAGGCGGCCAAGGTGGTGCTGACGGGCGACCCGTGGCAGATCGACAATCCCTACGTGGATCGCAACAGCAACGGATTCACTTACTTGATCAACCGCTTCGCCAGCGAGCCCATCGCAGCCCATGTCGAGCTGCGAAAAGGCGAGCGCAGCTCGCTCGCGGAGCTGGCCGCAAACCTGCTTTAGAGCCCCCATCCCAAGTCGTCGCGCCGGACAAACCGAGCCGGGCCGGTCACGGCCCGGTTGGACCGCCGCAGCACTGCGGCGGCGCGGAGTGGGACTCGCATCCACGCCGGACGGCGGAGGCACAGTTCGAGGTGTGCACATCCTGTGGATAAGTTGTCGACCGGGAGAATCTCTGAAAGTACTTGTGATCGCGTCGCTTTTCGCTACCGCTGGGAAAGCAGAGCTTTACTTTTTATCAGCCGTTCGTAAGTCGTCCGAAACAACGTGTCAATTGCACGATCGTGGCGAGTTTTATTGACGCACGCGCAAGTTCATGCTATATTGTCTGGTGCGACGTGAAGGTCGCGAGAGGCTCGGCACCTAAGGCGTTCCCGAGCAGCTCCGGTCGAGCGAGGTAGGTCCGTCCAAAGAGCGTCGGGCTGTCGGCAGCAATGCACGGCGCGGCGCGAGGTGAAGCAATAGCCCGGACGGCGTTTCGCTCAAATGCTTGGGAGCGAGCCGGTGCGAGAACCCTAAAAGGGTTGCTCTGTGCGGCGGTCGGCTTGCCGGCCGTGACGGACGGGGCCAAGCGGAAGCTGAGTGAGACTCCGTGGTGCCCGCGGGCGTCGGCCGTAAGGCTGATGTTCGCGAAGCGCGCGGGAGGAGCCCGAGCGAAATCTTGGGCAAGGCTTCTGCCGGGAGACCCTAAAAGGGTGAAGCCCAAGGGAGCAACCAGCGGCCGATGTACTAACCCTGCGCCGGCTGCCAGGGACTCCCGGAAGGGTAAAAGCCCAGAAACCGCGGCCCGTTGGGCCGGTCCATCCCGACTTGTCGGGACGGGAGCACCGACGGGTTAAACGGTACGTGGGTCCTTCCGCCCGGAAACGCGGCGGATACCTTTCGGGAGGAGAAAGCTCCGAAGGGCGAATCCCAAGAGCGCCGCCGGTGTGAAATAAAACCGGCACGGGCGCGGAGGGCGTAAGCCGCCCAGAGGGTAACCAAACCCTGCAGGCGGAACGTAGCGGGCGCCGGCAACGCCTGCGGCAAGTGGACCTCCGAGCCTTCGAGTGCTGTAGGGAGCAGAAGCCCAGGAGAGGTGCCTGTCGGCCCCGGTCGGCGGGCTAGGTTGCGTTGAGTAATACTCTGGAGGAACGCGGAACTCGAAGAGAGGGTGCACTGGTTGCTTAACGTGGCCAGCGCGGCCCAGCGAGGAAAAACCACAAAGCCGAGGAAATGGCCGACGGCAAAGTGGGATCGCAGAACCAATAACTGCGGTACCTCACGGGGCCCAGAACTCTGAACGAGCAGCGAATTCCGAGAGGACGCCGTAAGGCGGCAACGCCGGGCGGCGAGCAGCGCGACTGAAGACTCTGAAGGGCAGGACGAGCGTCTGCAGCCTTCACGCCGCATTTTTTATGCGCCCATGCGGACACGGCGACCCTGTCGGCCCATCCCGCCACTGTGACGACACACCGGTTGAAAACCACCGTCGTCGACCGTATACCACACCATGTGCGCGGTGCGGATCGTGGAGGTCGGCAAGGCGAATGGGTGAACTGATACGGTATTACAGCACGAACCGCGGTGTGCCGCCGGTTCGTCTTGACGAGGCCCTTCTGCAAGGCCAGGCCGGTGACCGCGGCCTGTTCATGCCGGAGCGCTTTCCGCGCTTCTCGTCCGATGAGCTGAAAGCGCTCACGAGCAAGACGTATGCCGACGTCGCGTACGCGCTCCTTCGTCCGTACACGCAGGGCATCATCGACGCGCGCGTGCTGCGCGAGTTATGCGAGGATGCCTACGACTACGTTGTGCCGCTCGAGCAGGTGACGGATCGGCAGTACCTGCTGCGTTTGGACCAAGGCCCGACTGCGTCTTTCAAGGACTTCGCCGCCCGCATGATGGCCCGCTGGATGGGCATCCTGATCCGCGAGCGCGGCAGCGACCTGGTGATTCTTACCGCCACCTCCGGCGATACGGGCAGCGCGGTCGCGCACGCGTATTCCGGCGTACCGAACGTGCGCGTCGTCGTGCTGTTTCCGCCGGCGGAGGTCTCCGCGCGGCAGCGGAAGCAAATGACGACGATTGGCGGCAACGTGACGACCATCGGCGTCGACGGCCAGTTCGACGACTGCCAGGCGATGGTGAAGCACGCTTTTTCCGACCCGGCGTTGCGTGGTATTCACTTGACCTCGGCGAACTCGATCAACATTGGGCGGCTACTGCCGCAGAGCGTGTACTACGTGTACGCGTACGTAAACCTGGCGGACATCGCGGGCGGCGAGGCGCTCACGATCTGCGTGCCGTCGGGGAATTTCGGCGACCTGCTGGGCGCGGTGATCGCCCGGCAGATGGGGCTGCCGGTCGCGCGGCTCGTCGTCGCCACCAACGCGAACGATGAGTTCCCGACGTTCCTGCGGACCGGCCGTTATCAGAAGATCGTACCGTCGCGGGTGTGCATCTCCAACGCGATGAATGTCGGGCATCCGTCGAACCTCGCGCGGCTGGTGGACGTGTACGGCGGCTGGATGGACGAGACCGGTGCGGTCCGCGAGCCGCCGGACCTTGAGCGCATGCGCCATGACCTGTACGCGATCAGCATCGATGACGCGGAAACGCGGGCGACGATCAAGTCCGCGTACGAGCGGCACGGCACGATTCTCGAACCACACGGCGCGGTGGGCTGGGCCGGACTGCAGCATTACCTCGCCGACGATCCCGAAGCGGGCGGCCGGCTCGCCGTCTCCGTCGAAACCGCGCATCCGGCCAAGTTCCCCGAGGAGATCCAGGCGACGATCGGCGTCAATCCGGTGGTGCCGGCGAGCCTCGCGGGCCTCGAGCAGCGCCGGGAGTCTTATGAGACTATGTCGACGGCGTACGAGCCGTTCCGCGATTGGCTGCTGGCGCGGTACGGGAAGTAGCGGCCGACCCCCGCGTCGGCCGTGGAAGGCGGACGGCGTACGCCAGCGCGGGGCGCATTCCCTGCGAAGCGGGGCAGTCCGGTCGTGGCTTGGTTGCCCTCCCACGGCCGACACGGGGGTCGGCCGCTACATCCCTGGCGAACGGTACCCCTCAGCCGCATGAGGCTCAATGCGGCGGGATGATGACCGGCGGCACGTCCAGGGTGACGCATGCAAAGTTACGCGGGGGGAGCAGGGGATAACGGGCGTCCAGCAGGTACATCCGCCGGCCGGCGCCGTGGCGCGCGATGAGGGCCACCGGATGCCGCGCGAACGTAAGCCACGCGCGGCCTTCCCGCGTATCGGCGACCTGCCGCACCAGCGGATCGTCGAGTCGCTTGCGCAGACGCACCGGACCGCCGGGACTCCCGCGAATCGAGAACTCGTGGCGGTAAACCGCGGTGCACGTCTCGGCGATGATCTGCCAACGCAGCGGATCGGCGGGGTCCGGGTTCTCGGTATGGGCGATGATCGTCTCGCCGGGCCCGAGTTGCGCGGCGAGGACACGTTGGCTCATCTGCCATGCGCGGTGTCCGGCCCAGCCGCGAAAGCCCACATAGCCGACCGCCAGCGCGAGCGTGACGATGACCACGGCGTCGGCGCGTCGTCGCCCGAGACTGCCCCAGCGCCCCAGGACCAGCGCGAGGATCGTGATGGGCCAGATTACTTGCAGCACCCACGGCGTGATGCTGTCCGCGAGGAGGACGATGGTGGTCGTCAGCAAACCGAGGACGCCAAGCGTGACGCTGCCCGCCGTGGTTCGTCGACCGGCCAGGCAGACGGTGGCGCCGAGCAGCAGCCACAGCCCGGGGTCAACGATGGAGACCAGGTCGCCGTGGTACCAGGTGCCGTCGAACGGCAGCCACGGGCGCACGCCATAGGTGTTCAGCCAATCCAGCATGGGGTGCGAAGCGGTCGCGAGCCCGATGCCGAGCAGGAGCATCCAGAAAGGGCCGATGGGCCGCCCGCGGCGGAACCGTTTTTCGAGTGCCCGGACCAGAAGCGTCAGCAGCGGCGCGAGGACGAGCACACCCAGCACGGAATGGGTCACGCTGCGGTGTTGAATCATGTTCGTCGGCTTGTCGCAGAACGCCAGGAACACATTCTCGAAATCCGGCAGATTGGCCGCGATAACCAGGGCCGCCGGCGCGAGGGGCGAGGTACGCCCAAGAGCGGTCTTGGCGAGCGCGGCCCCGAGCAGGCTATGCGTGAGGTTATCCATCGCGCTGCACTACGGGCCGGCGTACTCCGCGCAGGTCTTAGCCGTCTCCCACACGCGGATACAGTGCAGCCGGGCGGGCCCCACGTGATCGACCAACATGTCCCAGATGACGCGCGCGATGTTCTCCACGCTCGGGTTCACGGCGCGAAACTCGGCGGCGTCCACATTCAAGTGCGTGTGGTCGAGTCGATCAATGACCCGTTCCTTCACGACCTGCTCGAAGCGCGGCAGCGGCAGCACCGCTCCGCTGCGCGGGTCGGGCGCACCGCCGACCGTCACCTCCAGCCGGTAGTTGTGCCCGTGGCCGGCGGGGTTGTTACACTTGCCGAACGTGCGGCGGTTCTCCTCATCGGAGAGCTGCGGGCAGTGCAGCCGATGGGCGGCACTGAACTCGAATTGCTGCGTCAGCAGGACCATGGCCGGGTTCTCCCGTTGGATCGCATAGCGCAGGCAGGGCGTGGCACAGAGCTCCAGGGCGACGAGCGGTACGACGGGCGGCAGCTCCGGGGCCACGCGCTCCCAGATATGCCCCAGTAGGTGCTCAGCCGACATCCGCCAACCGTGCTCGCGGAGCGAGTCCGCCGCGAAGGGGATCGCATGTCGCCGCAGGAGGTCGTCCAGAATCGTGATGTTGCACAGATATCCGGTGAGCGGATCGGGCTCGCCGGCGACGGTGGCGCGGAGCCGCAGGTAGGGCACGATGCCGACGGCGCTCGGCCAGCCGCCCCACGAGTTGGTGACCGGCCGGGTGAACTCGACCCGGCCGGCCCAGTCGCGATCGACTGAGAACCGGACTTCCCGCGTCAGGCGCGTCATGGTCTCCGATTGTAGGGCAGACTATGATCAGGGTCGAAGGTGAGAGTCTCGTTCACGCCGAGGGCCGGCCGTGTCCGCTAGAACGTGCGTCATTACCGGGGCCAGTCGCGGGATCGGTTTGGCCACCGCCGTACGGTTTGCCCGGGCCGGCGACAACGTCGTCGCCGTGGCGCGCGGCCAGACGGATTTGGACAAAGCCGCACAGCGGATCGAGGCCGCGGGCGGCGTCTGCTACGCGCTCGCGGCGGATGTCGCGCGCGCCGCCGACCTGCGGCGCGCGATCCAGGCGGCGGTGCAGCGGTTCGGCCGGGTCGACGTGCTGGTCAACAACGCGGGGGTGGCCTCGCTGGCTACCGTCGACAAGCTGGACCCGGCGGAGTTCGACCGCACCTATGCGGTTAACATGGCGGCGATCTTCCACGCGACGCGCGCGGTGTGGCCGCTCATGAAGGCACAAGGTGGCGGCGTGATCATCAACATCTCGTCGCTGGCCGCGGTCGATCCGTTTCCGGGCTTTGCCGTCTACGGCGCGAGCAAGGCCTGGGTGAACCTCTTCTCACAGGCGACAGCGGACGAGGGGAAGCCGTTCGGTATCCGCGTGTTCAGCGTGGCCCCCGGAGCGGTCGAGACCAGCCTGATGCGCGCGTCGTTCCCCGACTTCCCGGCGGCCAAGACGCTTGATCCGGAGGAGGTCGCCGCGGTGATCGTTTCGCTGTGCGACCCCGCGCTGGCGCATTGCGCCGGCCAGACCATCTTCGTCCGCAAATAGCGGGCAAAAAAAGGGGACAGGCACCTCGCCCGCTGCGATGGACTCGGTCCGCCGCGGCGGACAGGCCCCTTTTTCTGCGGCCAGCGCGCTGCCGGCGGCCATGCCGCCGTGTTCGGCGCCGAACGCCTACCGCCCGATCATCAGGCCGACGAACGGGTTGATGTCGCCGAAATCGACGTTCCCGTCGCCGTTAATGTCCGCGTGATTGATATCGCAGCCCGGAAAAGCCGCGCCGTACGCGGCCGGGTTCGTCAGCGCCAACACGAACGGGTTAATGTCGCCGAAGTTGAGCGCGCCGTCGCAATTCATGTCGCCCAATAGCACGGGCGGCGGGCCGAAGGCCCAAATCTCGACATCGTCGATGTTCCAGCCGGAGTAGGCCCAGGCCCCATTGGAGATTCGATAGCCCCAACGGACGTAGACCGCGGGTTGGTTATTCAAGGTCGCGGGCAGATCGAGTGCCCACGCCGTCCAAGCTTGCTCCTTGATGATCTTGGTACCGTTGGTCCAGAGCGTCATCCAGGAACTGCCGTTGGGCGAAGCTTCCACCATGGCGTAGACGTAGGGTTGATAGTCAGTGTTGAGCCAGCGCTTAAAGGATACTACCGCGTCCTTCGCGGACGCGAAGTTGAGCGGCCCCGCCGTCAGGTAGTACGGCCCGCCGTACACCGGCGAGTAGTCCCCGTTCAGGTTGACGCCATAGACGTTCATTCCGGTGCAGCCGCAGGCGGGGTCGGGGTAGCCGTGTGAGCCGCCCTGCCCGGTGGGCTGGCCGAACGCCCACTCACCCTGCGTGGCCCAGCCGGGGTCGCTGTCCATGTCGAACATGAACATGCAGATGGGCGTGCCGATCTGAAGCCGGACGTCACGCGTGGTGTCGCCACGATGGTTCGTCAGATTCGTGAAGTTGATCGTATCGGTATAGCGGCCCTCAGTCAGCGCGTCGGCGGCGGAGTTGATCGCGACCGTGACTTGGACGGTGCCGTACCCGGCGAGGGTCCCCGAGCTATTGGTGATCGATATCCAGGGCGCGGTATGCGACACAGTGTAGTTGACCGGAAGTCCACCGCCGTTCTCCAGCGTGTAGACGGTGCTATTCGGGTCGAACGGACCGCCGACGGGACCGGTGACGTTCAGGTTGGTCTCGGGGGTGACCTCCATGCCCGCCGTGCCGGGGTAGACCACGTAGCAGCCCGCATAGCCGACGCTGGAGCAGTTGTACGTGATGCGCATGTACCCGCCCTCGCCCCAGCTCGGGCCCCAGGAGTTGCGCAGAATCCAGTAGCCGCCGTCATCGTTCCAACCGACCAGCGCCACCGCGTGATTGCATTCGCCCCCCCCGCAGCCGTTGAAGATGCCGCCGCCATAGCCTTGGAAGGCGGAGTTCACGTAGACCGCGACCGAGACGGGGCCGTAGTCGAGGAGGGCTTGCTTGATGGAGGCGACCGGCGGGACGCTGTACTCGGAGCCG
The DNA here is from genome assembly GCA_964638325.1 of uncultured Planctomycetales bacterium. Taxonomy (GTDB): domain Bacteria; phylum Planctomycetota; class Phycisphaerae; order UBA1845; family Fen-1342; genus JALHJL01. The sequence goes on along the minus strand of CAZWYT010000013.1, from coordinate 9,564 downwards.
ATGAAGGCCCAATCGGTGATCAGGTAGTCGTGCGGGTACGGGCAGTTGCAGGGTGCATCCCAGGCGACATAGGGGAAGGCGCTCTCCGGCACCGCACCGGTGCCGCCGCACGGGTCGGTCTTCCACTGGAGATAGTCGTGGGCCCAATAGCCGCCCCAGCAGCCCCAACCGTCGTTGTTACAACTGACGAGCCACTGCTCGGACAGGTCAACGACCATTCCGTCCGTGATCGCGATGCCGCATTCAAGGGGGGCTATGGTGCCGAATGCCCAGCAGCTTCCGCAGCCGTCCTGATCGCGGATGGGCGGGAGCGTGCACTCGTCGCGCCAATCGAAGGCGGCCGGCAGGTCGCGCTGCGGCAGGCACGGGTCGAAGCGCTTCCCTTCCCACCAGCGCTCCGGGAGCACCAAGCCGCACAGCTCTTCCAGCGGACGTTCGGTCGCCGGGTTCCGGCCGACGGTGAACGTCCACCCCTCACGCTCGGCCTGGGCCTGGAGCGCCGCGATGTCCGCGTCCGAGAGTTGCGCCCACACCGGGACGACCAAGACCATGACGACTCCCCACGCCAACCCAACACGAGCACACCCACGCATGACTGCCTCCTGCAAAAAAGGGGGACAGGCGGGAGCGACACGACCACCCCCGCCTCTTCCCGGTAGCCTGCATTTTATAACATTCGGATCGTGAAATACATAGCGCGCTTACGAGTTCGCGCGCGGTCGTCAACTTGCCAGAGCCGCCAACCGGTCTATGGAATCCTGGCCGTCGGATCGTTGCTCCAATGCGGCCGGCGCGCCGTCGGCCGCTACAGCCCGCTCAGCAGCGCGATAAACGGGTTAATGTCGCCGAAGTTGCACGCGCCGTCGCCGTTAACGTCTCGATTCTCCAACGGGCACCCTGGGAAGGCCGCCGCATATCCCGCCGGGTCGCTGAGCGCCAGAACAAACGGATTAATGTCGCCAAAATCGACCACCCCGTCGCAGTTGGCATCCCCGCGCGTCAAACCGAGCTCCGCGATCCAGGTGCGCCAGACGCCGCCCACCCCGTACTCATGGTGGGCCCACAGCGCGTTCGGCGCGGCCGGGTCCGGGTTGACCCCGGCGTAGTCGCCCCAGCGGCCGCTGGTATCCGGACCGGTGCTGGTCTTCTGTGTGACCGGGGCCCGGAACGTGCCGAGCGGGTCGGTGCTGTAGCGAATGGCCGTAATGATCGAGATGTACTCGGTCGGGGAGCTGCGCGAACAAGTGATCGCGGCGTCGCCCGACGGGTTCACGGTGATGGCGGTGAAGAATGTGCGCACCGGGTTGCCGGGGTCAATCTCGCCGGACTGCACCAGTTGCGGATTCAGCCCGGAGGTGGGCCAGCCATTCATGTTGATCTGGTACCAGCGGGCCCGCACGCGGGTGCCGTTGACATGCTGCGTGGCCCAGAGGTAGCCGTTGCGGTAGGCCACGCTCCAGAAGCGCGAGTCGAAGGTCTCGGGTCGCACGCTGGTACCGTACTGCGGCGGATCTTCCGGGTCACTGTAGGACGGCACGGTCAACTGGTAGTAGGTGAAGTTGGGCAAGCCGAGCGGACTGCGCAGGGCGATCAGGCGTACCGCCGTCCGGTTGCTGCCCTCCTGGTGCTCGATCATGTAGTACGCGGGCGGGCTGTCATAAGCCACCGGCGGAATCCCGGCCGACTGCGTCGACGTTGGCAGGGTCAGGGACCTCTGTATCGCCGGGGGGTTGCCGGCCAGCAGCGAAGCCTTGTCGAACGTGTAGACCGGGTAGTTCGCGGTGATGCCGAAGCCGTCGCCCGTGATGTAGACCGCGTTGGCATCGACGCCGATGTTGGGCGAATCAAAGAGGTTGCCGGCCAGCGCCGTCGTGTCAAAGCGGTATTTGTACCAGGTGCCGTTCGGATCGGAATCGTCGGAGACGGCGACGAGGACGTACGATTTCGACGAGCCGGGCGGGGCCCACGCCTCGGCGGCCATGGCGAAGAACCGGCCGCTGAGCTCGTCATACAACACCTCCGGGTCGAACACGAACCCCGAGGCCCCGACGCTCCCCCAGAAACCGTAGGAGTCCTCGATCTCGTCCTGGAACGTCTTGGTCCCGTCCTTGTCAAAGAACGCAATTGCGCCGTTCGTCATGACCACGATCTGATTGGGCCCGACGGCCATGTGCGGATCGGGCGGCGTCCAGCCCGTGCTGAGAATGGCGTCAAAGCCAAACCGACTCTCGTCCCGACGGATCTCGCGTTCGCCGTAATCGATCATCCGCGGGTCATACGTCGGCGGAATGTGCGGGGACGGACCGTCGGCCTGGGCGACTACGACCTCGGCGGGCGGCATCGTCGGGGTGACGCCCTGCGTGCGGCCGGCAAGATCGAGCGGTGCCGCCCGGAGCATCGTGACGTTCACGCTGCTCTCGTCCCCGAACTCGCCATTCCCATTCCAGGCGCAGAGTAGCTCGCCGCGCGGACCATAGGCCAGGCGCTGTGTGCCGGCGGCCGGCCGCAGCGCCTGCGGACCCTTCGTGCAGCGTGTGATGCGCGCTTCTTCGCCGAGACGTGTGCCGTCGGCGGCGAACCACTGCCCAAACACGCCCGTCTCGTCATCGTCACGGCTGTTCCAGCCGATCACGAACCGGCCGTCCGGAGCGACGGCGATCGCGGCGGCGTTCTGCGGCCCCTGGCGCGTCGTGCTCGCGACGAATGGATCGCCGAGCGGCCGCCCCTCCAGATCAAAACGCCGGGCCAGCACACCGTAGTCGTCGCCGTCACTTTCGGCGTCCAGCCAGGCCACGACGTACCCGTCCGGGACGGCGGCGATGACCGGCTCGATCTGGCTGGCGCGGTGCGGGCCGCTGACGACGAGCTCGTCACCCACGCGTCGCCCGTCGGCGTCGTAGCGCTGCATGCGAATCCCCGCCGGATTCATTTCGGCATCAAAAACGCTGAACACCACCGCGAAGCGGCCGTCACGTGCGACAGCCACACCGGGGAGCGTCTCGAACCGTGCCGCCTGGTCACTCACGGGGAATTCGTCCCCGCGCGGCTGGCCATCGGCGTCAAACAGGCGGGCCTGCACCCGTGGCGGCGACTGCCCGGTGACCTGCGACGTCCACACGATGACCACGCCGCCACGCAGCAAGGCGGCAATCGCCGGCTGCGCCTGATGCCCCCGCCACCCCTGGTTGACGGCGATCTCGGACCCGCCCTTCAGCTCGGGGTCGAACCGGCGGGCGATAATGGCGCCGGCGTAGCCATCCTGGCCGTACGACTGCCAGACGACCCAGGCGTTTCCGCGCCCGTCAACGGCCACCGCCGGGTCCGTCTGATGGGATTGCGTCCACAGACCGGCCGCCGTCTCGTGGCCGCGGGCCACGCCGTCCCGGTCGAACCACTGGGCATAGACCCCCGCGCGCCCGGACATTTGGCGGCGGCTGGACCAGACCGCGACCGTCTGCCCGTCCGGATAGACCGCCAGCGTTGCCTGGTGCTGTGCGCTCGGCGTGAACGTGCTGGCGCGCCATTCGTAGCGGTGCAGCTCCTGAGCCCCGAATGACAGGACGTCGGCGTAGGCCACGGCACTGCCGCTTGAGCTGGCAAGCACGACCACGGCGAATAGTGTGGGAAGCTTCATGACTCGTCCTCGCGGCACGAGAAAGGGTGTGCGTGCGCTGTGCCGGCGGCGCACCGTGGGCAGTCACCGCGGAGGCACGTTGCCCACAATTACCGAAGGTAGGGCTTGGCGGGGCCGAAGTCAATGAATATCACGCCATAGGTTATCGGCCCTGCGTGCCCGCCGTCGCCGGACCCCGCCCATCCGCGCGCCAGAAAGCCGCGGCCCGGGTCGGCCGCGGCTTTCGGTACGCGTCTAGGTTGTGTTCAACGTCCGCCGCGGCGGACTTACAGGCCCGTCAGCAGCGCGATGAACGGGTTGATGTCGCCGAAATCGACGTTCCCGTCGCCGTTAATGTCCGCGAGATCGATGTCGCAGGTCGGATAGGCGTTGGCATATCCCGCCGGATCACTGAGCGCCAGGACAAATGGGTTGATGTCACCGAAGTCCACGACGGTGTCGCAGTTCAGGTCGCCGACCGGGTACGGCGGCTGGCAGTCCACGGTCTCGGTCCGGAAGTCGTCCACCGCCGCCTCGATGATCGAGCCGGAACCGGCGTCCTCGGCGATGAACCGCAGCTTGACCTGGCTCGTCAGCGGCACGAAGTCGGTCACATTGAACTGGTGATAGTACCAGCCACCCGCAGTTTCCGGACCCGCCGGACCGACCGTTTCCGCATTCGTCCACGTGCTGCCGCCATTGCTGGAGATGTCGACGCGGAACGTGTCGGCGTTGGGCGAGGCGCCCTGGTCATTCGAGTACCAGCGCCAGTAGCTGATCGTGACCGTGCTGTAGGCGGCCAGGTCGAAGACCGGGGTCTTGACGGTCGTCTTGCCGCCGTCGACGTCGAAGTCGCCGATGCTGCCGCCGGCGTGATAGTCGGTCACCCAGCACATCACGCCCGGCGGCGGGGTGTGATCGGAGCCCGGCTGGGCCGGCGTGGCCTGCGGGATGTTCCGCGTCCAGATGCCGGTCGTGGCTGTATCGCCGGTGTCGCCCACCGTCCAGCCCTGATCGGTTTCCATGTCATCCTGGAACGGGATGATCAGGCCGTACCCGCTCTTGGTGGCGTACACGGTGGTCGGCGCGTCGCTCGGGTTCTTCACGACCTGGCCGGTGGTCGTCTGGGCACTGAAGTAGTAGCTGACGTTGGTGCCGCAAGCGAAGGCCGGTACGACGGCGTCGTAGACGTTGGGCGTTACCTGCGTCATGGCCACGCTGGTGTAGATGCTGCCACTCGTCTTGTAGTAGAACAGGCCCGTGCCCGGTTGCGGGTCGGCCGTGAGCGGCTGAACCTCGACGCGGATGGTGGTTCCGCCGGCCGGGCTGACCACATCGGGGCGGCCGTCCGGGAAGGCAAAGGCCAGCAACTGCAGCGGCGGGGCGTCCATGTTGTGGTTGCCAAAGCCGGTGGCGATCTCCGCGTAGTGCGGCGTGCCGTTGCTGATGTCGCCGTCGTTGTCATCCAGCGTGAGGAAGTCAATGGTGATCTGCGGGGTGATCAGATCGCCGCTATGCAGCGGGACGCTGTTCAGCGTCAGGTACGAGATGATCGCCAGCGCGTTGTTGGGGTCGGTGAGGCCCAGCTCCTGCCGCGTATCCCAGATGCACCCGGAGAGCAACGGCGCGCAGTCGTGAATCTCGCCGGTGCACGGATACTGCAGCGTGTTCTCCGCGTCGCGCAGACCCGCGTTGCAGTTCCCCAGGAAGCCCCAGCCCAGCACGTGATCATCCAGGATCACCACGGACACCGAGTCCCCAATCCCCTCCCCGTACTGGCCCTGCCCGCTGCCGCCGCTGGCCACGATGTGGTGTCCGTACTCGTGGTAGATCACGCTCGTGTACGCCGTGTTCGGGTAGGGGCTGCTCGCGTTGCAGAAGTTGATCGAGCTGCCGTCGTACCACGCGTTGCCGGGGCAATACCCGTCGCTGCGGTTCACGTTCACCGGGAAGTTCACCTGGCCCGCGATCACCGGGTAGAGCGGATTCTGGACGAGGACCCAGTCACGGACCACGTTCGCCTGGATGTAGCCGTTGACCTGCGCCCGCAACTGGTCGGTCGCATTGAACGCGTTGTGGGTGAAGTTCGCCGGCCCGGGCGGCACCACGTTGAGCAAGAGCGTATCTTCGGCGCCCGCCACATTATCGACCGCGAAGTATTGGCCGGCCATGAACGACTCCACGGTGACCGGCGCGCTCCCGCCGTTCGGGATCGTGAAGTTCCCGTCGGTATCCGTGTACGCAGTGTTGCCGCCGGTGATGCTCACCCTGGCGTGCTTCATCGGCATGGCCGCTTCCGGGGCGCAGTTGTCGGACTTGGGGCCGGTGGTTGCGACGCCCTGCACGTAGCCCGTGACGTCGGTGAAGATGATCAGATCTTCAAAATGCAGAATCTGACCGGTGGCCGCGTCGCAAACCAGGCGGTACTTCTTAGGCTCGCCCGCCCGCGACCGGCCTTCGCCGACGAACGTGAGCGCGAGCTGCGGCGCGACCTGCATGTCGTTGACGCCCGCCCAGATCACCAGCTCCGCGTCGCTGAAGCGCGCCAGGCCAGGCTCGAAGGCCACGGCGGCGGCGTGCGCGGCACCCACGGCGACGTTGGCGACGGCGTTCGGCGCAACCCGGAAGCTGCCGACATCCCGCAGGCTGGAGCCAGCCCACACGAGCGGATGGTCGGGCTCATTCCGCACCAGGAGCCGCAGGTCGGCGTTGTACACCGGCACACCGTCGCGGTACTGGCGATAGTACACGAGCGTGAACTTGAAGGTGCCGGTCTCCGCATCGTACATCAGCGGCTGCGTGTAATTGTCGTTGAGCCCATTCCCAGGGAGGAGCTCATCCGCGGTCACGCCGAACACGCCGCTGTGAGTCCGGATAAACGCGTCGGCGCTGAGCTCCGGCGACTCGCCGAAGCTAAGCGCCGTGCCCCACACGCGGGTCAGCCGCGCGCCTTCGCTGTAGAGCTGGACCTTGGGAAACGCCTGCTGGAGTTGCCCAGCAGCATCCGGTGCCCGCCGCGGCGGGCTGCCGGCCCAGGCCAGGGCAGCACACGCCGCAACGAAAGTGATCGGGACCCACCAGCGCATGAAGTATCCTCCTATGTTTAGCTCGCCAGTCAGAAGCACAACCAGTGCCTCTTCTCTCCTATTGCCCACAATATCGGGTGCCCTTACGACGGACAAGGAATTATAAATTATAGCACCTGGCGGCGTGCGGCGCCCGCATCGCGACCGGCCAGTTTTCGCGACGGCAGCGTGAAGGGGGATCGTTGTAGGACAATCACCTATGGTGGAGACTCGCACGCCGACAAACAACGTCCTATAACCGCCCCACTCCTCGCAGTCACGCTCTGGAAAAAGCCTTCTGGTGCCGAGCCGTGAAACCGCGAGGTGCTCGGTCACCCGCCCCAGACAACCGGGCGCAAGTCCGCACCCTCAGGATGCGCCCTGCGCGTCAGCGCGGCATTCGGACCCGTCGCTCGCGCTCCGGGCCCGTAGCGCAGCGCACCCTGGCGACCGCTACGTTCCACGCCGTGCTGCTTCCCGCTGGAACGCGTACTTACAGGCCACTGAGCAGTGCGACGAACGGGTTGATGTCGCCGAAGTTCAAACTGCCGTCGTCGTTGATGTCGCCGTTCAGGATCGGGCAACCCGGGAAGTAGTCGGGGTAGCCGCTCGGATTGGTCAGCGCGAGGACAAACGGGTTGATGTCGCCGAAGTTGACCGCGCCGTCGCAGTTGAGGTCGCCCTTGATCGTGCTCAGGGTGGCCAGCGTGGCCCCGGGCCCCAGCGCCGTCTCGACGCCCTGCTGGTTCCGGGCCTGCACCGCGAACGTGTAGCTGGTCAAGGACTGCAAACCCAAGATGACATCGTAGTCCCACTGCGCATCGGTCTGCCAGACCGCGGTCGCGCTGGGGTTGCCACTGGCGCTTACGTATTGGCCATTCCACGTCGGATCAGGCGGATTGGTCGCTGTGCACTGAACCGCGAACACGGTGTAGCTCGGGTTGCCGTTGGGATTCACGAAGAGCGTCATTTCGTGGGCCGTGGGGGTGCTCAACGTCGGCGCGGCGGGCACGTTGGCCCACGTCGTCGCCGTCGCGTTGCCCGAGTACGCGGTCACGTTGGGCGGCGAGGCGCTGTCGCGGGCCCGGACGCGGTAGGTGTACGCCGTGTCCGGCGACAGCCCGCTATCTGTGTACGCTGTCGACGACTGCCAGCCGCTGCCATCGCCGCCGGGGCCGCCGGAGACGAACTCGAACTCATACTGCACCGGCGGGGAACCGGCGTCCGTCGCCGTCGTGGCGGTCATGCTGATGCCGGACGCGCTGCTCGGGGCCGGCGGCGAAGCAAAGGTCATGGGATTCGGCGTGGGCGGCGTGGTGTCGGGCGGGACGCAGGCCGGACCGGACTCGAAGTAGAGCGAATAGGCGCCGGTGTCACCGCTGGCGCCCGACACGCGGATGTAGTACGTTGTTCCGCCGGTGACCGAAACGGTCAGCGCTGATTGACTGGTCGGCAGCCAGCCGCAGTCGCCGAACCAACCCGTATCGTCGTTGCAGCCGACCTGGTTGCCGCTGGTTCCCGGACACCCGGTGTGGACCGACAAGACCGTATCGTAGTCGGAGTCGCACGTTTCGAGATGGGCCGAGCCGCTTGAGGCGGGGGTGTACTTGAACCACACGTCCGGGCTGGTGCTGCTGCTGCCGCAACTGGCCGAACCGTCGTTGGTAGCGGACGTGGTACTGCCGTTGTAGGTGTTGCCCGGACAAGCCACGGTCGCGTTAGCACACGCGTCGTTCGCCGGCGGCGGGCCGGGGATCATGTTGTGCGCGCCGAAGCCGACGGTGATCTCCTCGGCGTGCGCGCCGCCGTAGTAGGTGTTGTCCAGCGTGAGGAACGTCGTGCCAATGGCCGGCGTGATCGAGCCGCCCGACCCGTGCAAGGGCACGCTGTTGACCATCAGCTTCGACAGGACGGACAGATAGTCGAGGTGACCGCCATTCACCAGCTCGTTGCGCGTGCTCCAGATGCACCCGGACAGGAGCTGCGCACACGTGTGAATGTCGCTCGTGCACGGGTACTGCATGGTGTTGTCGGCGGTCCGGATGCCGTTGGCGCAATCGTTATAGTAAAAGCCGTAGCCCAGGATGGGGTCATCCGCCAGCAGCACGGCCACCGTGTCGCCCACGCCCTCCCCGTACTGGTCTTGCCCGCTGCCGCCGCACTCCACAATGTGGTGCCCGTACTCGTGGTGCGCCACGCTCGAGTAGGCTGTGTCCGCATAGTTGCCGCTCAGGGCGCAGAAGTTGAGCGAGCTGCCGTCGTACCAGGCGTTGCCCGGGCAGTAGCCGTCCGTACGCATTACGTACAGGGCGAAGCCGGTCTGCGTGGCAATCGTCGGATAGCTGGGATTCTGGACGAGCACCCAGTCACGGATGACGTTCGCCTGCACATAGGCGTTCACCTGGGCCCGCACGGCCTCGCTGGTGTTCGGCGAGTTGTGCATGAAGTTCGCGGGGCCGGGCGGCGTGACCGTCTGCGTCAGTGTCTCCTCGGAACCCGCCACGTTATCCACGGTGAAGTAGTGGCCGCTCATGGGCGACTGGACCGTCACGGGCGAGCTGCCGCTGTTGGGAATCGTGAAGTTCCCGTTTGCATCGGCGTACGCCGTGGCGCCGCCCGAAATGCTGACCATGGCGTGCGCCATGGGCGTCGCGACCTCGGGATTGCACTGCTCGGCCTTCGGGATCGTCGTCGCCATGCCGCTGACGTTGCCGGTCACATCGGTGAAGAGGATGAGGTTTTCGGTATGCAGAATCGCGCCGGTCGCGGCCTCGCAGATGAAGCGCCACTTCTTCGGTTCGCCATTCGGTGAAATGCCTGAGCCCACGAACGTCAGCGCCACTTGCGGCGTCCGCGGCACGCCCTCGGGGTCGGGCCAGATCACCA
>CAZWYT010000012.1:0-85501 GCA_964638325.1 uncultured Planctomycetales bacterium | reverse complement strand
GGCGGAGCTGGGCGAGCAACTCGCAGGCCGTCGGGTGCGGGTCGATGACGACCCAGTCCACGAGCTCGAGGGCGGCGACGTTCTCCGCCCGCAACTCCTCGGAGATGTACGGCCGGTCGGGGCCTTTGGCCACGCCCGCGTCGCCGGTCAGCGAGACCACCAGCACGTCGCCGAGCTGCCGCGCAAACTGGAGGTAGCGGATGTGACCGGGGTGCACGATGTCGAAGCAGCCGTGGCACTGGACTACAGTCTGCCCCTGCGGGCGCAGCTTTTGCAGGGTGTCGGCGAGCACCGCCGGAGAAACGACCTTGCGCTGCACAGGCTGCGGCATCGACGCTGTCCACCGCGCGCGGGAGCCAGTCGTCCACGCGGCCTCCGCGCTGAACTCCTATCGGCACGTGCGGACTCCCCGCGCCAACACCTCGGCTCAGGCGGGCCCTCTAACCGGGCCGATAATCCCGGCGTGCCGCAGGTAACATTGGTCATCCCGTCGAACCGGCCGGGGGTCGTGCTTACGGATTGCCTGAGTTCGGTGGCGGCACAGGATTTCGAACACCAGGAGATTGAGGTCATTGTCGTATTCAATGGCTTGCCGACGCCACCGCAACTGGATCCCGCGGCCTGGCCCTTTCGTTTGCGGACCGGCTTCATCACAGAGCCAAGCATCTGTGCGGCCAAGAACCGGGCCCTGGAGTTAGCCGCGGGCCAGTGGATCATCCTGCTGAACGACGACGGCCGGCTTTCGCCCGGATTCGTGACCGCGCACCTGCGGGCCCACGAGCGTCTCGGGCAATCGGCGCTCGTGCTGGGCTCTTCGCCGTTCGCGACCTATGCGGACGAAACGCTCTGCGATCGTTTGATCGCTGAGACGTCCATGATCTTCTTTTATGATCGCATGCAGCCGCACGCCTGGTACAACTTCCGTCACGCCTGGAATCTGAACCTGTCGTTTCGCCAGGCGGACGCCGCGGGCATACGTTTCGACGAGCGGCTCGCACCGGTCAACTTTGACGATCTCGAGTGGGCCTTCCGGCTGGAGCGCCAGCGCGGGCTCCGGGTCTGGTATGAGCCCGCGGCCAGCCTCGTCCACAAGCACCGCTACACGCTCGATAGCTACCTGCGGCGCGAGGAGCACCTCGGGTGCATGGCAGCGCTCCTGTGGCAATGCAATCCAGCTTGCTTCGAGGCCATTTATGGCGCCGCTCTCGAGCACGTACAGGCCGAGGCCCAGCGTTTTGTGAAAGCCGAGGCGGCTCACGCGCGGGAACTGCGGGCCGCTCTCGCTCCCCTGTTAAAGCAGGGCGTGCACGAGTTCGGCGGCTCTCCGTCCGCCCTGAGTGAACTCGTCCATGCCCTTTACGTCGCCCAACGCCCCTTGAAGCGACTCATGTTCTATCGCGGCCTTCTTACTGAGAAGCCCCACCCGCGTAGGGCAGCGACAGGGAGCGGTCTGAGCGTGAGCGCGGGAGAGGTGGATGAGTCTACGCAGTCGCAATCGCCGCCGCCGGCACATCCGCGTACAGACGGTACATCTGCATACCGCCCGCCTCGAGCACCAGGTGGTGCCGCTGCCAGATCTCTCCCTCGTGCATCCAGGAGCTGATGATCACCGCCCGTGCCCCGGTACGCCCGGCATCCTCGGGCGCAACGACCGGCCAGCCCCAAAGCTGCGCGCCGGGCTTGGCCCCTTCGTCGACGACCGCCACCACCGGCACGGGGGACTCCTTCCACACATCCTTCAGCGCCCGTGTGTGCTTGCCCGCGCAGAAGATTGCCACCGGTCCGCCGTCCTGCGTGGCAATGTGCCGCAACAGCCCGCGCAGGCGATCGAACGTTTCGTCGGGGAGAACCGATTCCGTCGGCCACGCCATTTGCACGTCACGGCCGGCCGGCCACGCCCGCGGCGGAAGCTGGGCGGCGGCGTCCAGGATCTCCACCGCGCGGTCCAGAAACCGCTCGTAGCCGCAGTAGTCCACCACGCTTTGGCGGGCGGCCCGCGACATGTCCGCCAGGGCGTCCGGGCGCTGCCGCAGGAAATCGATATGAGCGACCAGCCGCGGAATATCGCCAACTGCAAACGTCAGGCCATTCTCGCCCTCGCGCAACACTTCGCTCACGCCGCTGTCCACGCGCGTCACGACCGGCACACATCCGCACGCCATGGACTCCAGCATCGAGATGCTCAAACCTTCGAAGCCGGACACCAAGACGGCGACATCCGCCCAATGCCACACGCCGCTCATCCGCCCGTGCGGCACGGGGGGTTCGAGCCAGGCGACGTTGCGCGGGTCCTTGAACCCGCGGCAGGCCTCGGCCAGGCGTAGCCGCAGTTCCTCGGCCTGCGAGCCATAGCCGACGAGTCTCAGTTGGAAACGAATCCCGCGCTCGTCCAGCCCGCGCGCCAACGGGACAAAATCGAATACGCGCTTCTGCAGCCGCTCCATCCGCCCGGCATAGACCAAGCGCAACGGTCGGCCGGCCAGCGACTCGCGCGGCCGTTCGGGCGGAAGGACGATCCCGTACGGAAGATGGGTGATGTCGGCTTTGCGGTGCGGCAGACGGGCGCCGAGCTCGGCTGCACAGTGCCGGCTGACGGACACGAACGTTTGCACGATCGGTTCATAATATGTCAGATGCTGATAGTGGTACGGGTCATCGGAATGGTGCCAGCCGACGACGCGCAGGCGCTGTGGGTCCTCGGCGGCCAGCACCGCTGCGGGCGCATAGCTCTGCCCCACGGAATTGGGCAGCAGCAGCGTGGGGGTCAGTTGGCGATACAGCGCGCAGCAAGCCTCCCACTGGTCCGGATCAAAAAGCGGCGGACCGCAGACCAGCTTGAAACGCCGCTTGACGCCGGGGCCGAGATCCGCCAGCTCAACTCCGGGCTGCCGTGCGTCGGGTTTCCAGCCGTGCACGACGAGGCGGACGTCGCGGCCGCGCTCCGCCAAGTGTTGGGCCAACTGCATGGCCCAGGTCCACACGCCGCTAACCATTGGCCCACAAGGCCAGGCGATGGTGATCGGCCAGGTTGCCATTTTGCGCTGCCTCAATCCAGTCAAACGCAGAACCCGCGCAGGGGCTTCGGGCGGCCGGCATAGCTTTGTATCGGTACTGAGGGTCGCGGCGGTAAACCGGCGTGCCGGCGCATCCGATAATGGGGGCGGGCGGCTGCGTCTTTCGCGGCGCTCGCACGCGGCGCCCCGGCCGGCGTGTCGCCGCACTGCCCAAGAGGAGCCGCATGCGCAACCTGCTTATCCTCGGCACCGGCCGCAGCGGAACCAGCATGGTGGCTGCCCTGTTCCGCAACAGCGGAATGTACTTCGGGGACAATTTGTTGCCGGCGCGCATCGGCAACCCGTTCGGATACTATGAAGATCCGGAGCTCAACCGGCTCAACGCGCACGTGATCGCTCAGGTCATTGCGCGATTATGGACGACACGGCTCCTGCCGCGATGGGTTCACCCCGTGCACCGGCGGGCCGCAGCATTCTGGCTGGCGGCCCCGTGGTACCTGCCGCGCATCGTGCCTGACCTGGATGTGCGCGTGGCGATGCTGGCCAAGTTCGCTCGTCAGCCGTTCTGCCTGAAGGATCCACGCTTCTGTGTGACCTTACCCACCTGGCGCCGGTTTCTACCACCTGACACGCGGTATCTCGTCGTGTTCCGCGACCTACAACTAACGGCCGACAGCATGCTGCGCGACGCCCTGGAGCGGGAGGACGACCCATTGCCGATGGACGCGCGCTGGGCAGTCGTACTCTGGTGGCGCAGCTACCAGCGGCTCTTGCACGAATTCGCGCGCACCGGCGAGTGGCTATTCGTCCACTACGACGAGGTCCTCAGCGGGGCCGCTCTGCCGGCCATCTCCGGCTTCGCGGAAACGGCGGTCGATGCGAGCCAACTGGACCCGTCGGTAAGTCGCGCCCAGCCGGCAAAGTCGCACGTGGGGTGGCATTGGGCCCGCCGCTGCGCCCGACTCTACGAAGAGCTACGGGCGCGGGCGGCGAAGGACCTGACCCGTTGGGCATCCGCCGCGCCGCGGGAAAGGCCGCGCACCAATGCGGCTCTGGCGCCGCTGGCCTGCTGAACCGCAAGCGGACCGCGTGTCCGTCGAAACGAGCACCGCAAACCCGCGGCCCCTCCCTCCGCTCGCCGAGTTCTTGAAGCTAGGCCGGGCGCCCGATTCCGGCGCGGAATGAATCCATTATCTTGCCCATTACCGCCGCGTAGGTGAAGTCCCGCAGCACGACTTCCCGCAGTTCCTCCAGGACCTGCTGCCGCCGCCCCACATCAGCCAGGTACTGTTCCGCCAACTCTTCAAACTCCTCTCGCGTCCGGAACACGACGCGCTCCAGTCGCGGAAGGACGGCGGCGTTGCTGGTCGCGAGCCGGCCAGCGGGGCGCTCGGCCAAGTACGCCTCGATCGAGCGCCCGGCAAAGTCCGCGGGGCAATACCGCGTCAGCGGCAGGCACCCGCTGGCGAGCGCTTCAAACGCCCGCTGGTGCAAGTATCCCGACGGCATCAGTTGCAGGCCCAGCATCGCCGCCCGATACGCGCGCCGGAGGGGTTCCCCGTGTTCGATCGCGCCGGCCGCAAATTCCGCCAGCGTCGGATGCTGCTCCCAGCCGCGCCCATAGATCTTGAAAACTCGTCCCGTCCGGCGGGCCCACGCGGCTACCCACTCCAGCGTCTGCTGCCGCCGACCCATGTCCAGCAGTCGGTACGCAAACTCGCCCAGCGCCACGCCGTCCACGACGGCCAGCGAGCCCACCAGCTCATCCATCGTGGCCGTCGGGTCGACCGGTTCCTCTCCACTTAGGACCCGCCGCACGCGGTCGTACACGACCTCAAGACGCGGTCGCAGCGCCGCCGGATGCCTGGTGACCGCGGCCTGGTAGTGCAACTCGAGGGGCTGACCGCCATGTCCGACATAGCACACATCGGCGACGTATTGGGCCGCGGCGTCGGCGTCGAGTGCACCGTTGTGAAAAACGCTGGTGGAGACGGGAACCACCACGGGGAGGAACTGCTCGGCCGGGTAGCCCAGCTCCTGCGTGCAACGGGCCTTGTAGTACCCGCACACGAGATCGAACGGCCCTACCGCCTCGCCCGCCTTGCGACACAGCAGTTCGGGCAGCGCGTCCTGAATCCAGCACAAGTACGGTAGGTTGCGCGGCAGAAACGGCACTTCGTGCCGCGCGTGGTCGAGCGCGACGACCATGAGCGGATCCAGCTCGAGTATCGCGCGGCAGATGTCAGCGGGCCGGAGCAGCTCGTGGTCGCTGGACTCAATGAGCATCTTTGTCTGGTAGCCCTGGGCCGTGAGGGCAGCGAGCGCATCGCGCGTCGAATAACGCAACATGGTGGTGAAGCGCGACGTGACTGCCAGGAGCGGTCCAGGGGGGTGAAAGCGGCGGGCCCAGTAGGCGGTGTCGCGGTCCCGGTACCGTTCTTCAAGCCGGGCGCGAAGCCGTTCGAACTCCGCCTGATCGTCGTCCGCGGCCTGGCGCACGGCCGCCTGCAATGCCCCACTGATCGGGTCGTCCCCGCCGAGGTTTACCAGCCGTCCCGGCAAGGCCAAGCGTGGGTGGCGTTGCCACAAGCGGGTGCATTGAGCCAGGGCGTCGGGGCCGACGAACACGTAGACGCGCGGGTCGGCCAGCCACTCCGCGTGGTCGCCACAGTGCAGCCAGGCGACGAAGCAGGCCGGATCGGGCTCGAGCAGGTAGATTGGGTGGCTATACCACATGTGCACGTGATGCGTGTCCTGGTACAACCGTCGGAGCAGGGGCCCGGGGCGTGCTCCGATAACCGCGGTGGCGCGCCGCTGCGTGCGTGTGCCGGAGCATTGTTCGACCCCCAGAGCGCCGCCGCTCAGATCGGCCAGCCACTCCCGCAGCTCCCCCGGCCGACGCCGCGAAAGCAGGTAATGCCCGTGCCGCGAGCGATGCAGGTGAACATGGGCGAGCGCAGCCCGCAGGTCGGCTTCGGTGTCCCGCCACTCCGGGCGACAACTCGCCAGCGCCGCGAGATTCTTTCGAAACATATCCTCCAACTCGGCCCAAGTCACCCGCCCGTCGGGCACGGCCGACAAAGACGAGCGCAGCGCCGCCCGATCCGCCGGACTGAGGTCCAGATCGCGGCGAAGCTGGAGCAGTTCGCGTGCGGGCCCACCCAGTCCGCACTCGACGAGCGTACGCAGGGTCAGCAGCGCCAGGTCCGGCGCGTGGGGCGCAGCCGTTAGCGCCCGGTGGGCCCGGATGATGAACTCGCACCAGCGTCGCGACGCGCAGAGCTGCTGGAGCTCGGGGAGGCCATTCTCCGTCACCGCCGGCATCGCGAACCTCTCAGCAAGAGTTATCGGGATTCGGATGCGCGGCGGTTGAGAGCCATCCCCCCGTGCGGCTGGCAGGGCCGCGGCCCGCGATGCGTCAGAACCGGACCTTGAAGACCGGCTTCATCAGCAGCGCGGACGCCATCGAGACGACGAAGAAAGAGAGAATCCACCAGCTTGCGCCGTAGATATAGGAGTGCACGCCGGCGTACTGGATTTCGATCGACTCTACGGGGCCCTTGGCGGGCAGCAGCGGTTCGACGGGATGCAGAACCTGCGAGGTCCAGCGTGAGCCCAGACGCTTGGCACTGACGCGTTGAAAGGGGTTGCCGGCGACGAGCTCCTTCTCGATGGTGGTACCGCCGACGTCGAAGCGCAGCGTGTATCGCCCGGGCACGCCGGCGCGGACGCGCCAAACGAGTTCGCCGCCGCCGGGCACGGGCCCCGCCTCGACGACCACGCCCGGCCCGGAATCGAGCTCGGCTTCCGTCCGGCTCGCCTGGGCGGGCGCCAGGCGCATCCGGATGAGCGTCTGCTCGCCCGGATGCAGCGGCCGCCACTGATAGCGCGTGCCCATCTGCCCCAGCAAGAGCAGCATGGGCAGCAGCATGATCAGCAGCGGGCGCAGCATGTGCCACTGCAAACGCAGCAACGCCCCCAGAATCCGCCATAGCGAGCGGAAGGTGACGCCGAGCTCGTCCTTGAACAGCTTGAGCGCCAGCAGATTGGCGGTGATGTCGTCCCGCGCCCGGCCGATCGCTTTCTGGTTGGACGTGTAGCGGAAGCCGATCAACATCACCACGCCGGCGACGACCGAAATCAGCACCAGTCCGAGCCAGACCGGCAGCGCCGACAGGACGCTGTACACGCCGTCGGCAATGGCGGTACAGATCGGGTTGAGCACGGCGAGGACGCGCGAGAGCACGGGGTTAAGAAGCGCATCGACGCCCTCCCAGGCGGCGACCGCAGCGGTCTTGAGCGCGCCCCACCCCCATTGCGCCGCGCTTCCGAGGTTGATCAGCAGCCAGTTGAGGGCGTGCATCCGAAGCTTCCATCTCGCGCAATGGCCCCGACGGGAGTGCAGCGGTCCCGGGCGACGCGCCCGGCTGATGGCCGGCGGCCGAAAGTTTACCGCGCTACTCGATATACCCTAGGCCGCGCAAACGCTCGAGGACCTGCTGCTCATCGTCGGCCGCCTCGACCTGCCCCAGCTCCCGCTCGATGATGTGGACAATGAACTCATCCGGGGACGCATAACCCGCGGCCTGGGCAACTTTCTTCACGCGGTCGTACAGCGCGTCGTCGATCTTGATCTTCGGCACGAGCACTACTCCTTCCTGTGAGCCGCCGCCAGCGCGGGCGGCGTGAACACGTTCCGACCCGTCATGCTGCCCGGCGGAGTCAGACCAAACTCGGCCAGGATCGTCGGCGCCAGGTCGATCAGGGCCGGCCCCGGGTGCCGAACCGGCCGGTTCGCGAACAACACCCCCGGCAGCTCCTCCGCGGCCATGCAGTGGTCCGCGCTCCAGGCCGAATCGTTGTCGCTAAAGACCTCGCTTTCGATTGTACCGAGCGCGGTCAGCCAGGAACATCGGTAGCCGCGGGCGTAACCGACGATGAGGTCGGGAGCGCGCGCCGCGCATGGGCCGGAGTACGTCTGGTCGCTGCGGTACACGGAGCAGATGGCAGGCTTTCCGTTCTCCGGATCGCGGACGGCGAGCAGCTTCGTCCGGAGCTCCTCCAGCAGCGCATCGCGCTGCGCGGGGTCGACGATGCCGTCGCGCTCGCGGCCCTTGAGGTTCAGGTACAGGGCGTTCAGGCCGAGCCCGTAGGCACGCGTGCGGCTCCAATCCACGACCGGCCCGTACTTGGGCTCAGGCATGAACAGCGAGCCGCAATTCGATGGGCCCAGGTAGCCGTTGTCACGCAGCCAGGTGTTCAGGTTGAACTGGCGGCGGAAGTTGCAGAAGCCGTGGTCCGACAGGACCATGATTGTGGCCTGGTCGCCGTAGCGCTGCACGAGGTCGCCGACCACGCCGTCGATGCGGGCATAGAGGGCTTCGAGGACGCCCATGTATTTCTTCGCGTCGTCGGCCGAGCGCACGGGGTGCTTGTCGTCGGTGTCCCACCAGAACATGTGGGCCTGGAGGTCGGTGCTGGAGAAGTAGAAGAAGAGCAGGCCGTCGTCGTAGTGCGATAGCGCGTAGTTCAGCAGGTTAATGCGCTCCTGCAGGACGAACTCGGCCTGGTTGCGGTACTCCTCGTCCGTGAAGATCTTGGTCGAGAGGGCCTTGTGGTCCTCCTGAAAGCCGAGCGTCCCAAACAGCCCCAGGTCGTCGGAGATCTCCCGCACGAACTTGGCGGGCTCGCTGATCTTTTGCTCGCCGGGGTCCGACGGGTCCATGTTGAGCGGCGAGACGTACAGCCGGAAGGTCGGCCGCACCTCCTGAAGAAAGAAGCGACAGATTCCGCCGACCGTGCTGTTCGGCAGGAACGAGGGCATTTCGAGCGGGAAGCGCACCTGGGTCCAGCCGCTCCACTCCCCCTCCCGGAGCACGATCGTCTGCCCCGCGATCTCGATCCGCGCCTGCGCGTTCTCGGGGTCGCGATAGACGAGAAACTCGAGCTGCGTGTCGACGGGCTGCTTGAGGAGCGTGTTCACGGGGCCGGTGAGCTTCCCCTTGGCGACGTTCTCCTTGAACACCAGCGGCTTCGACATGCCGCCGCCCACGTCCCGCACCTGCCGGGTCCGCGTCGAGAAACACTGGTACGTACCATAGGAGCCCAGCAGGTCCGGGGTCCCCATGCCGCTCAGGCAGCAATGGTGGCCGTGTGCCGAAGGGCTCGGCGGGTAGTTCGCGGGGATGTCGTAGAGGCACGACGGGACGCCGGAGGCGTCGAGGTAATCCCAGAACGGCGTCCCTTCGCGCCGCAGGAGCGTTTGCGTGGTGCCGTGGTTAAACGGCCAGAAGTTGAGCGGCAGCTTGTGCTCGCCGACTTCCCAGCCCTCCGTCGCGCCGACCGTCTCGGAAGCGGAGTAGTAGGGCGCACACTGCCGCTCCGGGTGCCGGTGAATGAAGTCGAAGATGCCGTGCACGCCCGCGTCGGCGCCGGTGATGAAGCTCGCCCAGGCAACCGGGCTTTGCGGCGGGATGCTCGTGCCGAGACGGGAGTAGCCGCCCGCGGCCCGCAGCTTCGCCAGGTGCGGCATCCGTCCGGCGTCCATCAGGCGCTCAGAGAGGTGCGGGTCGAAGCCGTCGATGCCGACGATGACGACGCGCTTGCCGCCCGCGCGCGACTTGCGCCGCGCGGTCGAGCTCTTGCTGAACGGCGTGCAACCGCCGTACACACAGAGCACCGAGGCGAGGCCGGTGCTGCCGGCGATCTGGATGAACCTGCGTCGAGTCAGTGCGTTGTTCTTTGCCATTCTCTCCGCCTACCTATGTCGCGGCGGCGACCGCGGGCTCGACCGGGACTGCCTGCCCGCCGCCGGGGAACGTGCCGTCAAAGTTGGCCACGACCAGCGGCCGGCCGTCCATGTGCTGCGGAACTTCGACGCCGAACACATCCAACACCGTCGGGCCCAGGTCCGTAATGTGCGGCGGCTTGCCGGCCAGCTTGCGATTGCAGAACAGGACCCCCGGCACCAGTTTGGGATCGACGATGTGGTCGCCGCTCCAGGCCTTCGTGTTGTCGTGGAACACGCGGTCGGTCGGCTGGCCGATGGCGGCCTCCCAACTCACGCGGTAGCCGCGGTTGTAGCCGATGATGAGGTCCGGCGCCTCACTCTTGTACGGCCCCACATAGATCTTGTGCGCATCGAAGACACGATTGATGGCCGTTTCGCCGTTCTCGTCCTTCAGGCCGCTCAGCCGCCGGCACAGCTCTTCTCGCAGGGCGGGCGCTTCGGGCGGATCGACGATGCCCTGGGCCTCGCGTCCGCGGAGGTTGAGCCAGAGGCCGGTCAAGCCGACGCAGTACACGCGCGTCTGCGACCAGTCCACACCCGTCAAGTACTTCCGGCCGCGGCCGTCCGGCTTGAGCTTGAGATACCCGTTCTGCTCCAGCCAGCAGTTCAGGTCCATGCCGCGGCGGAACGACGTACACCCGTGGTCGGAGATCACCAGCAGCAGTGTTTCTTCGTCGTCGCACTCGGCCAACGTGTCGCCGACCAGCTCGTCCATGCGGACGTACATCTCTTCGATCGCGTTGCGGGCTTCGCGACCGCCCTGTCCAGAATACGCCGGATGGTCTGGCTCCAGGTAGCGCCAGAACATGTGGTGGATGCGATCGGGGCCGTCGACGACGCAGACGCACAGCCCGTGCCGCGTCTTTTCCAGGGCGTCGAAGAACATGTCCATGCGCTCGGCGTCGGCCTCCAGGCACTGGTGCAGGAACGACTCGTCGTCGAGCACACGGGCGTTGAGCGCCCAGGTGTCCTCGGCCAACCCCATGGTCGCGTACGGCCCAAGCAGCTTCGCGAAATAGGGCGCGTAGACCCGCGGGTGCGAGATCGGCAACGCGGGGCTCTGGGGATCGACCTGGATCGGCGTGACGTAGAGCCGGAACTCGGGCTCGGTCTCCAGCAGCAGGAACTCGCAGATTCCTCTGACCTTGATGCCGAGGCCCGCTTTGAAGGCGACGCGCACCCAGGGCGTGTACTCGCCGCGCGTGAGCTTGTACGTCTCCCCGTCGACCTTGAGGACCGCGCGGTCAGGCCCGGTGATGCGGACCTCGAACGGGCAGTGCAGCGGGCCGCCGTCCTGGACGAGCGTGTTCTCCGGCCCCACGAGATGCGACCGGACCCTTGGGCCGTCGCGCTGCACGCGGATTTGCTCGCCGCCGATGTATTCCTCCGCGACGCGCGCCTCCGTCGAGTAGTACGAGAAAGTGCCCTGGCTGCCGCGCAGGTCGGGCACGCACATCGCCGACAGCAGGACGCCGCGGAACTTCTCGGGCGGGAAGGTGATCGGCATACGGATGATGTTGCTGAAGATGCCGTGCTCGCCGAGGATGTTCCAGAACGGCTTGCCCTTGCGCAGGCCACGGATGTCGGCCTTGCCCAGCGGGATGCGCCACTTGCCGAGTTTCAGCGTCTTACGCGCCGGTCCGATCTGCGCCGACGACAGCGTGGGGAGGTAGGTCCGCTTGTCGCGCGTCAGGAAGTCGAAGATGTTGTGCTTGCCTGGATTGCACCCGGTCAGGAAGGAAGCCCAGGCGACCGGCGTCATCGCGGGCGCCGTGGTCGCCAGCCGCTGGTACGTGCCCCGCTCCTTCAGCCGGGCGAAGTTCGGCAGCTTACCCGCGGCCAGGTAGCCCTCGAGCAAGGTCGGCTCCAGTCCGTCCAGACCAAGCACGACGACCCGCTTGAAGCGCGCCCGGGCATGCGCCCGCCGTCGTCGAACCAACCGGATCACCCACCGGAACGGCCACAGGAACAACGCCGCAATGGCCGAGAACACGGCGAAGAAAAGCGTGACGAGGGTCGTCCCAACGGCAAAACCTGCGCCCGGTCCGATATACGCGTGGGCTGGTTCAGGCAGCAGCAGGAGGAATGCCGCGAGCAGCCCCAGTGTACCCCAGTAGTGTGACAACGTGCCGCGGCGCGGCCCGCATGCGTTTCGCTGCGGGCAGACTGGGATGATGCTCCGGACTCGCTGGCTCGCCGCTGACACCCGGGTCCTCCGTTCGACGCGATTTTAGTATCAATATGGTCGGCTTTCTAGCTGAAGCAGTCAGATGCCCCGAAGACGCCACCCAGCCTTCTCCGACCATGTACTCGGAACCGCTCACGGACTGCTGGCACGTTTGCTATACTTAACACAGACGGCGGAAGTACCTAAGCCGACCCGTTGGCCGCCGTGTTTCGGAGCTTCAAGCGTGGCCCGATCGCAGCGGCCCCACCATAAGGACACAGCCAAGCCGTCAGGGGGCAAGGTTCGGGCATGGCGGTGGGGTGCCATCGCGCTCGTCGCGACCATTGCGGGGTGGGGCACGTACCGGCTCGCGGTGTCTCAGGGCTGGCTCCAGTCCGGCCCGGGCGGCGGGCGGAACGTCCTGCTCATCACGGTTGACACGACGCGGGCCGACTACCTGGGCTGCTATGGCCGGCCAGGTGGTCATACCCCCAACATGGATCGGCTCGCCCGCGAAGGGACCCTCTTCACCCGCTGTACCACCTGCTCGCCGTTGACCCTGCCGTCCCACGCCAGCATTCTGACCAGTTTGTACCCTTACGCGCACGGCGCGCGGCATAATGGAATCGGCCGCCTGGCCGACAGCAACCTCACTCTGGCGGAGGCGCTGCGCGCGGCCGGCTTCCGCACTCAGGCGACAGTCGCCAGCACCGTGCTCGACCGCAAGTTCGGCACGGACCAAGGCTTCGAGGTCTACCACGACGTGGCCGCGAGCGAGTCCGGGGACGAGCGGAACACGAGACGGCGCGGCGACGCGGTCTGCAACGATGCGCTGGAGATGCTACGCTCGCTGGCGCGGGACCGGTTTTTCATTTGGGTCCACTTCTACGATGCGCACTACCCGTATCTATCGCCGCGCATCGCGGACCGTGAGTCGCCCGACGCGTATGAAGACCGAATCAGCTTCATAGATGCGCAGATCGGGCGGCTGCTCGAGGGGCTCACGCAGCTCAGGCTCGAACGCCGAACGCTCGTCGTGCTGGTCGCGGACCACGGCGAGGCGTTCGGAGAGCATAGCGAAATAATGCACGGCGACTTTCTGTACGAGACCACGCTCCACACGCCTTTGATCCTGCGTGGCGAGCCGCAGATTTCGGCCGGAAAAAAGATCACCGCCCAGGTGCGGACAATCGACATCGCACCGACGATCCTCGCGCTCGCGGGCGTCCCTGCCTGGAACCAGGCGCAGGGCGTGAGCCTGCTGCCGCTGCTGTCGGACCAGACCGACGACTTGAACTTGGCGGCGTACAGCGAGACCCTCCTGGGCCAGGCGCTGTTCGGTTTGTCGGCGCTGCGCAGCCTTTCAGCGGGAGGGTGGAAATATGTCCACGCCCCGCGGCCCGAGCTATACGACCTGATCAACGATCCAGGCGAGACGCGGAATGTCGCCGCGGAGCAACCGGATCGGATCGCCGCACTGCGGGAAGAGGTCCGCAACCTCCTCGCCGCGGCGCCGCCCGCGCCGGCGAAGGAGGACCGTGTCGTCGCCATGGACGCGGCCGACCGCGCTACGCTGGAATCGCTCGGATACGTCGCCGCAGCGCCCGACGAAGATCAGGCGCAGACAGAACTCGACCGGTTCGAGCCGCGTGGCAGCGACCCCAAGGATTACGCCCGCTGGCTCGAGCTGAGGACCCGCGCGGCGGGTGCGCTTCAGGAGCGGGATTACGCGCGGGCCCAGCAGATACTGGGCGAGCTGATCGCAGCCCTGCCCAACGTGCCCAGCCTGCACCTGGACCTGGCGCGGGCCCTGCGCGAGCAGGGCCGGGTGTCCGCGGCGGACGAGCAGTATCGCCGCGCGCTGACGCTGGCCCCGCACGACGTCAGTGCACGCCACACGTACGGCCGCTTTCTGCTTTTCACGGCCAACCAGTACCCGGAAGCGGCGGAGCAACTCCGGCTCGCACTCGCCCAGGCGCCAGACGATGCCGACATTCTGCACGACTTCGCCGTCGCCTTGATAGGACTCGGTCAGCTCAAGGAGGCCGAGCGGCACCTGCAACGGGCCCTCGCGCTCGTGCCCGATAACCCCCGCCTGACGCAAGCCCTCGGTGTCCTCCGCATGAAACAGAACCGGTTCGCCGAGGCCACAGAGTGCTTCCGCCGGACGCTCGCGCTGGACCCGAACTGCGCCGAGGCCCAGGCAGCGTTGCAGTGGCTCAGCCAGCGTACGCGCGTGCGGTAAGCAGCCGTGGGGGTCACCTGGAAGGCTGGCAGGCGCAGGGCTACAGTGCGTCGATGAAGGCCGGACGACTGCGCGCCGGCACGCGTTTCGCAGGTGAATCGGGAGTCGCCGGGTGAGCACGCAGCGCAAGAAGCGTCGTCGTCCGGGAGAGCGCACGCCAGGTTCTCGCGCGGCCGAGCCATCGACGGGACGGCCGCGACGCATCGTGCGGTGGGTCGTGGCCGGGCTGGCAGTTGTCGCCGGCGCCGGGGGCATCTATTTCGGCGTGATGCGCAGCGGGCTCCTCGACCGCAAGTTCGCCAGCGCTAAGAGCAATGTACTTCTCATCACTGTCGATACGACGCGGGCGGACTACCTCGGCTGTTACGGCCGTACGGGTGGCCGGACGCCAAACATGGACCGGCTCGCCGCGGAGGGTACGCGCTTCACCCGCGGTACGACCTGCTCGCCGCTGACCCTGCCGTCGCACGCCAGCCTCCTGACGAGCCTGTACCCGTACGCGCATGGGGCGCGGCACAACGGCACGGACCGGCTGGGCGCCAGCACGGTCACTCTGGCGGAGACGCTGCGTACGGCTGGTTTCCGCACGCAGGCCACGGTCGCCAGCTTCGTGCTCGACCGCAAATTCGGCACGGACCAGGGCTTCGAGGTCTACCACGACGTCGCCGCGACCGAGCCCGAGGACGAGCTGCATGCCGAGCGGCGCGGCGACGTAATCTGCGATGATGCGCTGGCGATGCTACGCTCGCTGACAAAGGAGCGTTTCTTTCTCTGGGTCCATTTCTACGATCCGCACTACCCGTACCTCTCGCCGCGCATCGCGGACCGTGAGTCGCCCGTCGCGTATGAAGACGAGATCGGCTTCATGGATGGCCAGATCGGGCGGTTGCTCGATGGACTGGCGCGGCTCGGACTCGAACACCGGACCCTCGTCGTGCTGGTCGGGGATCACGGTGAGGCGCTGGGGGA
This sequence comes from uncultured Planctomycetales bacterium, assembly GCA_964638325.1. Taxonomy (GTDB): domain Bacteria; phylum Planctomycetota; class Phycisphaerae; order UBA1845; family Fen-1342; genus JALHJL01. The sequence continues at coordinate 70,316 of CAZWYT010000012.1, read as the reverse complement.
GCACGGCGAACGATTGCACGGCGACTTCCTCTATGAGACCACACTGCATACGCCGCTGATCATGCGGGGTTCGCCGCTGATTCCCGCCGGGCGGAGCATCGCTGCCCAGGTGCGGACGATCGACGTGGCGCCCACCATCCTCGCGTTGGCCGGCGTCCCCGCCTGGGAACACGCACAGGGCGTTAGCCTGACGCCGCTGCTGTCCGGCCGGACCGACGACCTGAACCTGGCGGCGTACAGTGAGTCGCTCGAAGGCGAGGCGGCGTTCGGCCTTTCCCCGCTGCGCAGTCTGTCAGCCGGCGGTTGGAAATACGTCCATGCCCCGCGGCCGGAACTGTATGACCTGGCGCGTGACCGCAGCGAGACCCGGAATCTGGCGGGCGAGGAACCGGCGCGGGTCGCCGCGCTGCGGGAGCAGATTCGCGACCTCCTGGCCGCGGCGCCGCCGCCGCCCGCGAAGGAAGACCGCGCCGTCGCCATGAGTGCCACCGACCGGGCCACGCTGGAATCGCTCGGGTATGTCGGCGCCGCGGTCGCCGAGGACGAAGAGGGCCAGACGGAGCTGGACCGCTTTGAGCCGCGCGGCGGAGATCCAAAGGACTATGCCCATTGGTTCGACCTGAAGGCGCGGGCGGGCGGAGCGCTGCGGGACAAGGAGTACGCGCGGGCGGAGCAGATGCTGCGTGAGCTGGTGGCGGGCCTGCCGGACGTGGCCAGCTTGCACCTCGACCTGGGGCGCGCGCTGCGCGAACAGGGTCGCGTGCCCGAGGCGGACGAGCAGTATCGCCGCGCGCTGACCCTGGCCCCGCACGACGTCAGCGCACGCCACACGTACGGCCGCTTTCTGCTCTTCACGGCGAACCGCTACGCGGAAGCGGTCGAGCAGCTTATGGTGGCCCTCGCCGCGGCGCCCGAGGACGCCGGCATCCTCCACGACCTCGCGGTAGCGCTGATTGGATTGGGTCGTCTCGACGAGGCTGAGCAGCACCTGCAGCGCGCCCTCGCGCGGGAGCCGGACAACGCGCGTGTGACGCAGGCGCTGGGCGTGTTGCGCTTGAAGCAGAACCGGCCCACGGAAGCCACGGAGTATTTTCAGCGGACACTGAAGCTGGACCCGAACGCCGCGGAGGCGCGTGCGGCGCTGCAGTGGCTTAGCCGGCAACCCCAGCCACCGTGACCCGCCTGGAATGCCACTGTGCGTACAGCTAGAGTACGTTGGCGCGCAAGGTTCGCTTGTGCGCCGACTCGATTCGTGCCGGTGAATCTGGAACCGCCCCGGTGAGTACGCCGCGTAAGAGGCACCGTCCGTCGCGGGAGCACGCCCCGCCCGCGCGCCCGGCCGGCAGACCAGCCGGAGGGCGGCGCAGGGTGCTCTGGGCAATCGCCGCACTGGTGATTGTCGCCGCTGCGTGGGGCGTGTATCGCGCCGCGCAGCACGGCGGGGTCTTCGGGGCCAGAGGGCGGCCAAACGTCCTGCTGATCACGCTCGACACGACGCGGGCCGACTATCTGGGCTGTTACGGCCGGGCCGCGGCGCAAACCCCCAACATGGACCGCCTCGCCGGGCAGGGCATGCTCTTTCGCCGCTGCTCCGCCAGCTCGGTCCAGACGCTGCCCTCGCACTCCACGATCATGACGGGTCTGTATCCGTACGTGCACGGCGTGCGCCGCAACGGCACCGACCAGTTGCCGTCGACCGCGGTCACATTGGCCGAGGTGTTCAAGACGGCGGGCTGCGCCACGGCCGCCGCCATCGGATCGTACGTGCTGGATCCGCGCTTCGGTATTGCGCAGGGGTTCGACACGTACCGTGCGGTGCCGGCGCCGCAGCCCGGCGTCGATCCGGCCAGCGCGCAGCGCAAGGGCGACAAGGTGGCCGACGACGCGCTGGAGCTCCTGCGCACGCTCGCCCGGCAGCGGTTCTTTCTGTGGGTGCACTTCTACGATCCGCATTATCCGTACGAGTCGTCGCGCGTCCCGGACGTGGCATCGCCGGCGGCGTATGCGGATGAAGTCGCCTTCATGGACGGCCAGATCGGGCGGGTGCTGGAGGAGCTGAAGAAGCTGGGAGTCGAGCAGAACACGCTGGTGGTGTTGGTCGGCGATCACGGCGAGGGGCTGAACGACCATGACGAGTACCAGCACGGGTTCTTCGTGTACGAGACCGGCCTGCACGTCCCGCTCATCCTGCACGGTCCCGGCGTGGTTCCGGCGAGCCGCCCGAGCACCGCGGTGGTCCGCACGGTCGACGTGGCGCCGACGATCCTGGAGTTGAGCGGCCTGCCGCCGCTCGCCGATGTGCAGGGCACCAGCCTCAAGCCGCTGATCGCAGGCCAAGTCGAAGACCTGCGGCTGGCCGCCTATGGCGAGGCACTGGAGCCGCACACGCTGTTCCGGCTGTCGCGACTGCGCAGCCTGATCCAGGGAACGTGGAAGTACATCCACTCAAGCCAGCCGCGGCTTTATGACCTGGCCAACGACCCGGCGGAGCTACATGACGTGGTGGCCGAGAAGCCGGAGCTGGCGGCTGCACTGCGCGAGCAGCTTCGAGCGCTGCTGGCGGAGGCCCCGCCGCCGCTCGCCGGGGAGACGCATGTCGACCTGACGACCAACGAGATTGGCCGGCTCGAAACGCTCGGCTACCTGGGCGTGGTTTCCGATCCGAACGAGGCCGGGCTGAGTGAGCTGGACACGTTTGCGCCTGCGGGAGCAGACCCGCACCCACACGCGCAGGTTCTCGCGGCCTACGAGCGGGCTCGCGATGCGTTGGGACACAACCGGTTTGACGCCGCCGAAGGCCAGCTTCGGGCGGTGCTCGCGTCGTTGCCCGAGTCCCCGGCCCCGCTGCGCGATCTGGCCTTTGTGCTCGGCCGGCAAGCGAAGGTCGAGGAGGCGATTCAAACGTACGAGCACGTCCTCGCCATCACGCCGGCCGACACCCCCACTCGCGCACAGTACGCCTCGCTGCTCATGGATGCGCAGCGTTGGGACGCCGCCATCGCCCAGTCCAAGCAAGTGCTGACGCAGGTGCCGGACGATGTCGCGGCCCACTCCATGCTCGGCGTCGCGCTGGCGAAACTTGAACGCCTGGACGAAGCGCAGTCCCACTTGGAAGCCGCCGTGCGTGTCGACCCACGTAACCTCAACGCGCTGTACACACTGGGGCAGGTCTACTACAAGCGCCACATGCTGCCGGAGGCCGCGGACTGTTTTCGCAAGGTGCTCGCCCTGGAGCCGCGGGCGGAGCGCGCCCGGGCGGCGCTCCAGACCGTCGAGCGCGAGATGCAAAAGTAGGCGGCGGGCCGACCATTCCCCCCAACCGTCAATCTCCGGCTATCGAGCCCCCAGCCGCGCCAGGACGTCCGCGTAGCTCTTCTCAAGATATCCCCGATCCAGCCGCGCCCCGATGTGGTCCCAGGGCAGTCGTTCCTGCAGCGGCCGCTGCCGGTGGGCGTAGAACGCGGGGTCCACGCCGGTGGCCGCGAAGGCCTCCAGCCAGCGCTCGTAGCGGAACCGCTCGGTCCACGCGTCCAGCCGCGCACCCCGCTGCCAGGCGTGATAGATCACGGGCCCCAGCCGCCGGTCACCGCGGGCCAGGACCGCCTCGAGGATTGACCGCTCGGGCGTCTGCATCGTCAGCCGCACCGCCGCCGGCTGGCTGCGGAGCCGATACACCAACCGCCGCCGCACCTCCTGGAAGTACTCGATGGACGGCTGGGCCGCCCACTGCAACGGCGTAAACGGCTTCGGCACGAGCCACGCGACGGAGGCGGTCACCGCGGCGGGCGACTTGCCGATCTTGCGGCGCTCTTGGCTGACGGCCCGGCTGAGGTCCACGATGCCGTCGATGTCCTCCGGGCGTTCGCCGGGAAAGCCGGCCATGAAATAGAGTTTGACGCGCTTCCACCCGGCCTCGAAGGCGGCGCGCACGCCGGCCAGCAGGTCGACGTCGGCGACCTTCTTCCGCAGGGCGCGGCGCAAATCGTCGCGGGCGGCTTCGACCGCGATCGTCAGGCCGGCTTTGCGCACCGAGCGGCCCAGCCACGGAATGTCCTGCAACATCCGGTCGACCCGCAGCGAGGGGAAGCTGATGTTCACCATCCGCGGCGCGAACCGCTCGTTGAGCACGCGGGCCAGCTCGCCTAGGTGTGGATAATCCGACGTCGAAAGCGACAGCAGGCCGATCTCCTCGTGCCCGGTTGCCCAGTAAACTTCCTCGGCCAGCTCCAGGATGCGCCCCACGCTCCGCAGCCGCAGCGGCCGCTTCGTGTACCCGGCATGACAGAAGCGGCAGAGGTTGGGACAGCCGCGCATGATCTCGATCGCGATGCGGTCGTGCACCGCTGGCACCCAGGGCACGAGCGGGCGCAGTGGCACGGGGGCATCCTCGAAATCCGGCGTGTGGCAGCGCTCGATGTGAATTGGCAAACCGTCCAGAGTCGGCCGCAATTCCGCGAGCGTGCCGTCAGGTTGATAACGCGCTTCGTACAGACTCGGCGCGTAGATCCACGGGAAACGCCAGGCGAGAAGTGGGACCATGTCCCGCCGGCGCACACCGCCCTGCTTGTATTCGCGTACGGCGCCCAGAATCTCGGCCAGTGAATGCTCTCCGTCGCCGATGACAACGAGGTCGAGGAACTCGGCCAGCGGCTCGGGGTTGTCCGCCTGCGGCCCGCCGGCGAGCACCAGCGGGTGCTCATCGCCGCGCTCGGCCGCCCGCAGGGGAATCCCCGCCAGGTCGAGCAGGTTGAGCACGCCAGGGAAGCCAAGCTCATATTGGAGCGAGATGGCCAGCAGGTCAGCCGAGCTCACCGGCTGCCGCGTATCCCAGGTGAACAGCGGAATGCCGCGCTGACGTAGTACGTCCTCGGCATCCCACCCAGGGCAGTACGTCCGCTCCGCACACACGCCGGGCGTGTGATTGGCGATCCAATAGAGGATGTGACCGCCAAGGTGCGACATGCCGATCGTGTACACGTCGGGAAAGGCGATTACGACGCGGACTTCCGCGGCCTCCCAGTCGCCCGGCTGCACCAGTTGATTGACCTCCCCGCCGATGTACTGGGCCGGCTGCCGGACGCGCGGCAGAAGCTCCTCGCTCACTCGCTGGCAGAGGGATAATGCAGTCATGCGTGGGATCGTCGATCGCCCAGCGCCGTCTCGCCTAAAGCATTCTACGTGATCAGGCGGCGCGCCGGACGCTGCTCGCCTCGCTTCCGGGCCGCCCGCGCGACAGCCGGTTCCTCTGGGCCACGCTTCGCGGATGGCCCCGTGGAGCGGCGGCGGCGCCGCGTGCGTGCCGCGCCAGTCGCCCGTCCCAACTCGCCGCGCAGCGCCGCGAGCTCCTTCACGGTCAATCGCCGGGCCGCGCCCACGGGCAGGCCGTGCAGCGTGAGCGGCCCGATCTGCACGCGCTTGAGCTTCTTGACCGGGTGCCCCAGCCGCGCCAGCATGCGGCGGACCTGGCGATTGCGACCTTCGCGGAGCGTAATGAGCAGCGACGACCGGCTGTTGCTGCTGTGCACGACCTCCACCCCGCTCGCACGCGCCCGGCCCTCGGCCAGGAACACGCCCGCCTTCATCTTCGCCGGCAGATCGTCGGGCACGCGGCCGCGGACCTCGGCGTAGTAGGTCTTCGGCACGCCGTAGCGCGGGTGCGTGATACGCTCGGCCAGCTCGCCATCGTTCGTCATGAGCAGCAGACCGGTACTCTCCTCGTCGAGGCGACCGACCGGGAACAGGCGCATCGGCAGGTCGGGCAGAAGGTCCACGGCGCGGACGCGTCCCGCCGGATCGCGGTTCGTGCACACCACGCCCTTGGGCTTGTGCACGAGAAAGTACTCCAGGTGCTGCGGCCGCACCCGCGTCCCGTCGACGATGACCCGGTCCTGCTGGGGATCGACGAACGCCGGCAACATGTCCACCACGGCGTCATTGACGAGCACGCGGCCCACGAGGATGAGCTCCTCCGCATGACGCCGCGAGGCGACGCCGGCGTCCGACAGGAACTTCTGCAACCGCATCCGGCCGGACAAGCCCCCTGCTCCGGCATTTCCCTTAATCCCCTGATCCCTCAATCCCTTGATCCCTTTTTCCCGCCGCATCACTTGCCACCCTCCGCAGGCTCGCCGAGCGGCCGCTCGGGCGTGGTCTCCGGCACGAGGGCCCGCAGCGGACCGACCTGCTCCAGAACGACTTCGGCCGGGATCGTCTGGTCCTGGCTCAGGGTGGCCAGAACCTGGACGACCCGGGAGTACGGTAGCCCCAGGCCACGCAGGCGGCCCGCCTCGTCACGCACCGGCAGCTCGGCCAGCGCGGTGACGAGGTCCACCACGCGGGGCGGCAGCACGATCTGCTCCGACATCCGCCCCCGCTGCTTGGCAAACACGCGCAGATCGTCCGCGCCTTCCACCGTAAGGACCGTCAACGATTCATCGGGGCGGACGTAGAAAACCGGCGGCGTGATCGGCATGCGAGCGCCGAAAACGGCCAGCCGCGGCAGACGCGTGCGCCGGGCGTAGATCAGCGGCGGCCCGCTGGAGTCGACGATGTCGAGGATGAAGTTGATCTGGCTCTGGTCGAGGATGTGGCGGAACGTTACCGAGCGGATCGCCGGGTGGCCACGCTGCAGGATCGCCTCGTAGGCTGCGATACGCACTGCGGCGTCGGGGTCGCTCAGCACGGGGGCCAGGTGCAGCGCCGCCTGCGGGGAATCGCAGTTCCCCAGCTCGTCGATCACCAGGATTCGTAGCTCGTTGGCTGCGGACGCCGCAATGCCCCCGAGCACCGGCACCGCGGTGACGTCGCCCAGCCGCAATCCCGTCCGCGCGGCATAGAAGCTGAGCGTCGGGTTCGGGTTCAGGTAGAACGGCTGAAGGCTGGGGACGGCATTGCGGCCCACGCCCTCCCACGTCGCGGCGATACGCTCGAGCGTGTCGCCGCCGGCTGCCGCCTGCCGCACCAACTCCCCGAGTTTCTGCTCCATGACCGTCGGTCGATTGTCCACATAGAGCTGGGCGACAACCTGCCGGAAGCGCTCCGCCTGGCGGGCGAGGCCCGGCGGCGTGTGCAGCTCGACGTAGCCGGCGCTGACCGCCTCGGCGGCTCTGGGCTTGTGGCCGAAGCACTCATTGACGCGGCGTTCGATGTGCTGGGCAAGCTGGTAGTTGGGGCGCAAGAGCATGAGCTTGGTGGGCCGTGCCTGGAGCGCGCGACCGCCGCCCAAGATCAAGCCGCGCCGCGGATCGACCTTCGCATTCGGGTTGCCCTCGTCCGGCTGCGGGTTGATGAAGATCGGGCCGCCGGCGTCGGCCAGCACAAAGCCTTCCACAAGGCCTTGGCCGCTGGCGGCGACGTTGAAATAGCGCATCGCTGTGGGCAACAGGAGGCCACCTTCAAGGGACTGGGTCGAGGTGCCCGGAAGGGCACGAACCTCCAGGTCGAAGCGCGCTCCTTTTCGCGCTCCGGGTGGCACGATCCCGACCACTTCCACCACTGCCGTGTCCAGCGAATCGATCAATTCGCCGGGGGAGGGCCGTTTCTTCCGCTCCTCAGCACCCTGAAGCCCCAGCTCCTTGGTCATGAGGTCGATCAGGTACTCGCGGATCACCGTGGGGCAGTCGCTGCTGCCCCGGTCGTTCAAGCCGACGACCAACCCGAAGCCGCGGAGCGGCTGCAGGTCCACGTTCGCCACCACCGTCTCGGCCCCCACCGTGCCCGCGAGCAGCAAGTCGTCGGCGGTGGGCGATCTCGGCGGCGGCGCCTGCTCCGGAGGCGGGAGGATGGGTCCGAAGCTGTCGCAGCCGGGTATCACGGCCAGCAGGAGTACAAGGCACGCCCCCGCCAAGTGCCACTGCGACAGGCCGGGATGTCGGCGGAGCATCGCGAGTACCTCACGCGTGGAAATCTACGCCCGGGGGGTAGTATAAACGGGCAGGCGTACCCGGTATATGCGCCGGCAGCCTCAACCGCGGCGCACCTTGACCACAGCAGGCTCCGGCGGCATCGTACCGCACGACGAGCGCTCATCCGCACCACCCGCGCACGGGACGCGCGACGAGGCACAGGAGCAGACCATGGCAAAAGTAGCGGTCATCATACCGGCAGCAGGAGCGGGGCAGCGTTTCGGGGGACAGGCGAAAAAGCCGTTCGCCCTGCTCGACAACCGCCCGATCTTCATCCGGTCCATCGAGCTGTTTCTCAACCGTGCGGATGTGTGCCAGACGATTCTTACGGTGGCGCCGGAGGACTACGACGTCGTTAAGGAGAAGTACGCCGCCAACATCATGATCATGGGCTTCAAGGTCGTCCGAGGCGGCGCCGAGCGCTACGACTCGGTGCAGGCGGCCCTGGCGGCCGTCGACCCGGCGGCCGAGCTCATCTGCGTCCACGACGCGGTCCGCCCCTGCGTGCTCGAGACCTGGATCGACCAGGTGTTCGCCGAGGCGGGCAAGAGCGGGGCGGCGATCCTCGCGGCCCCGCTGGCCGGCACGATCAAGCGCGTGGCGGCTTCTGGCGTGGTGGATAAGACCGTGCCGCGCGAAGGGCTCTACGAGGCCCAGACCCCACAGGTCTTCCGCAAGGAGCTGCTGCTGCGGGCCTATGCCGAGCGGCCCGCCGACTTCCACCCGACCGACGACGCCGAGCTCGTCGAGCGCCTGGGCCACAGCGTGACGATCGTGACTTCGGACCATCGCAACCTCAAGATCACGGCGCCGGGCGACATGACACTCGCTGCGGCGCTGGTGAAGGAGATGGGCCGCAAGCCCAAGGGGGCGGCGCTGGGTGCGTTCGAAGAGGCTCAGTGGTAGTGGTAATCGAGCCGCAGAAAGGCTAGACTTATCAGGGCGGAGTGTATGATTCTCGGCAGATGACCGTCGGGATCGTCGAGGCGCCGGTGTCTTTCGACCTGGACTCAATGAGCTTGGCAACCTGAATGACGGCACCTTGTTGGCCGCGACGGGACACGCATGTGGGGTGGTGGGCGGGGACGGTCCCGCTCGGACTGCTGCTGGGCCTGATCGGGGGATGTGACGGGGCCGGGGGGCTGCCGTCGAGTCGCGTTTCGTCCCAGCCGGCGCCGCGTTTGTCAAACCAGGACAACCCGGTACGCGCCGAGTCTATCCCAACGCTGGTGCGTGCTCCGGAGCCCGAGCGTACGGCCCCGGTCGCCCGCGTGGCGCTGGACGTCGTCCTGACCATCCTGCACGTCCAGGTGCCGACCGGCGGGCGCGCCGCGGTCGAGCCGCTCTGGAACCACCTGCGGGAGGACGTCCTCGACAGCGCAACGGTGCTGCGTCTGCGGAAGAACGGCTTGCGGGTCGGGATCGGGAATGCCGAGTGGTGGGACGCCGTCAAGGCGACGCTCGATGCCACGGAGGGCGTACGCTCGCAGCCCCTGGACCCGGTGCGCCTGCCGCCGGATTTCCCGCTGGCCCTCGAGCTCGACCAGCGGTCGCGTGAGCAGACGCTCTTCTTTGTAGCCGATGACGGGATTCTGACGGGTGAGACCTGGCCCCACAGTCGCAACGTGCTGCGCGTCAGCTATGAGTTGAATCGCCTGCACCCGGAGCGCGTGCGGCTACTGGTGGTGCCCGAGGTGCGCCAGCGGCTCGACGGTTGGCGGTGGGTGCGAACGGGGTCGGGCGTGGCGCAGATGCCGGAATACAACGGCCGCGCCTTCGCCGCCGCCGCCTTTAGCGTCGACCTGGAGCCCGGTGAGGTCCTGCTCGTGGCGCCCAGCCGTGAGGCAGATGTATACGGAATTGTGGGCGGGGCGTTCCTGTCGAGCGAGCCGGAGGCCGGCCGCGGCGACTCGTACGTGTTCTTGCGGGTAGATGTGAATCATGTGGCCCTCCGCCGCTAGTGCGACCACTAACCCGGGCCGGCTCGATCCAGGCTATCTGGAGAGCCTGTTCCTCAGCGCCGGCTTCGCGATCATCGCTTGCCGGCCCGACGGTGAAATCGTCGCCGGGAACCCCGCCGCGCTGAACCTGTTTCGTTCCGGCGGCCGTCCACTGGGCGGGCGCGTGAGCGACCTGTTCCCTGAACAGGATCGCGAGACCGTCGAGCGGGCGCTCGAAGCCGTGCAGACGATGCTGGAGCCCATCGAGCACCGTACGCGCCTGGGGGGCACGGAGACCGATCCCCTTGAGTACGCCGTCTGGTTCACCCCCGTCCTCGAGCCCGACGGCACGGTCCGGGGCATCTCGCTGTGGTTCCGGGACATCACCGAGCGGATGCGGCTGCGGCGGACCCTGAAAGAGCGCGAGCGCCTCGCTGCGCTCGGCGCGTTGTCCCGCGGCGTCGCACACCACTACAACAACCTACTCTGCTGCATCGCCACGAGCGTGGAATACGCCATCAACATGAACACGACGTCGGCGATGCGGCGGGCGCTGCAGCGGACGGCGGAGGCCGTCGCCCGCGCGACGCAGATTACCCAGCAACTGATGGCGTTCGCGCAGGCGGACCATCGCGAGGGCGATCTGGCCGATTTTGCGGAAATGGTCTTGTACTATTGCGACCAGAACGAGGAGCGGCTCGCGCGTCAGCACATCAAGCTGGCGGTGGTGTGGCAGGCCGTCCCGACCATGCCCGTGCGGCGCGACCAAGCCCTCATCATCCTCAACAACATCGTCGCGAACGCGATCGAGGCGATGCCCAGCGGCGGCACGTTGACCATGACGCTGGCGCGACGCGACGAGAACAGCATTTGCCTGTCAATCTCGGACACCGGGCCGGGCATCGACCCGCGCTACATGGAGCGCGTCTTCGAACCCTTCTTCACCACGAAGGGCGCCCTGGGAGCCGGGGCGGGGCACAACCCCGGCATGGGCCTGGCCGTCGTCCATGGCCTGGTCGGCGAGCTGCACGGCACGATCACGGCCTCCAACATCCCCGGCGGCGGGGCGCGCTTCGACATTATCCTCCCCATTCATCACGAGACGTAGCCGGTCGCTGGTCGCTTGGAGAAAGGGGACAGGCACCTCGCCCGCCGCGGCGGGCTCGGAGCCAGTCCCCTTTCTTAGTGGTACCCCAGCGCCTGCTGGACCCGTTCCAGGTCCTCCCGGCCCTCCTTGAAATTCGGATCGATATCCAGGGCGGCCTGGTACTGCCGGGCCGCTTCGGCCAACTGACCGCGCTTCTCCGCAATCGTGCCCAGGGCACGCAGCACGCGGGTGCTCTTCGGCTCGATGGCCAGGGCCCGCTGGAGCCGCTCCTGCGCCTGGTCGAGCTGGCCCAGCGCCGCCAGCGCGTCCGCGGACTCGATCAGCGTGAACGTGTCGCCCGGCAGCCGCTTGAGAACCTCGTCGAACTCCCGGCCGGCGTCCGCGTAACGCTGGATGCGCGCGAGGAAAGTGGCGTACTTGCGCCGGATGTCGTAGTCGTCCGGCGCCAGCTTCAGGGCGTGCTCGAACGCCTGCATGGCTTCATCGATCCGGCCTTGCGGCTGCAGGACCGCCGCCAGTTGCACCTGCAGATGCGAGGCCTCGGGCAGCGCCTCGATCAGTTGCCGCAGGAGCTGTTCGGCGCGTGGCCAGTCCTTCTGCGCCCGCAACACCGGCAAGTCGTGCACCACGAGCCGCAGCAGGTGCACGTACTGCTTGGGGTCGCCGCCGCGCGGCTCAAACCGGTCGAGCTCTGTCACCCCTTCCTCGTTGAAGGCGGCGGGGGCGGCCACGTAGCCGAGCGATTCCAGGCTCCGGGCGTCGGTGCCCGTCAGCGGCTGGGCGGCCTCCTCCGCGCCCGGCGGCGCCGGGGCGTCGGCGATCAACTGGTGCAGTTCACCGCGCATCTCCGCCGCGCGCACTGTCTGCTCGGCGAGCAGGTTCGTCGTCTCGCCCGGATCAGCCCCGAGATCGTAGAGCTCGGCGTTCGGTGCGAGGATGTACTTCCACGGGCCGGCCGACAGGCTGCGCAACTGCGACAACCCGTACTCGATCTGTGCGTCGAACGCCTCGCTGTAGGCGGTCAGGTGCAGGTCCTGCTCCTGGCCCGACAGGAGCGTTGCCAGGCTTACCCCCTGGGCCCGGTCCGAGGCCGGGCTGCCGGTCAGGTCGAGAATCGTCGGCGCCAGGTCGATTGTGCGGACCTGCGCGGATACGCTCTTCGCCGCCGGAATGATCCCGGGGCAGCGGAAGATCAACGGCGCGTGCACGGTGGTCTCGTACAACAGGTACCCGTGCATCAGCTCGTCATGCTCGCCGAGCCCCTCGCCGTGGTCCGCAACGAGCACCACGAGGGTGTCGCGCTCGCGGCCCAGCGCGCGCAGCTTGTCCAGCAGCCGCCCGATCTGCGTGTCCATGAACGCGATCTCGTCGGCGTACGCCGCCGGCGAGTCGATGTCGTTGATCCGCGGTGACTCGTACGGGTGGTGCGGGTCGTAGAAGTGCACCCACAGGAGGAAACGCGGGCCGCCGGCCAGCGCTTGCAGCAGCTTGAGCGCATCGTCGCAGACTTCGTCACCCTTCCGTTGGGCGGTGAGCGGGTTGCCGGCGACCGCCGGCTTCACGTCGTGGTACACCTCGAAGCCCTGGTCGATGCCGAATTGGGCATTAAGCACGAAGGCGCCGACCGCGGCTTGCGTCGCAAACCCGGCCTTTTTCAGCCCTTCGGCCAGGGTCACGTTGGAGGAGGCGAGGTGGCCAATGCCGTTCTGCCGGGCGCCGTGCACGTACGGATACACGCCGGTCATGATGCTCGAGTGCGAGGGGAGCGTCAGCGGCGAGCAGGTGGTGCAACGGGTGAACACCGTGCCCTCGCGGGCCAAGCGATCGATGTTCGGCGTCTGTGCACTCGTGCGCCCGAAGCAGCCCAGGTAATCGGCGCGGGTCGTGTCCATGGTGATGAGCAGGACGTTCTTCGGCCGCGCGCCGCGACCGAAGATACCGGCCAAGCGCAGCGCACCCCAGCCGACTGCGGCGATGACGATCAAACCGATTATCGCCGCTCCAACCCAGCGCCGACGCCGCGTAGCGCCCGCCTCGGTCCCCGTCCGCCAGGCGCTGTGTCTGTCCTCTCGGCTCATGCGCGAGTTCCCTTTCTTTACCACCCGAGCGTCTGGCGGACCCGCTGGCGATCGTTCTCGCAGTCCTGAAAGCCCGGGCTGATTTCCAGCGCCTGGTCGAAGTAATTCAGTGCGTCGGTGAGCTTATTCTGCTGTTCACATACGAGCCCCATCACCCGCAGGACGGCGGTGTTGCGCGGTTCGAGCTCGAGGCCCCGCTGGAGCTTCTCTTCCGCGGCCTCGAATTGCCCAAGCGCCGCATGGGCCAGCGCGGCCTGGCTAAGCGCGTCGGCGTCGCGTGGCCAGTTCTCCAGCACCACCGCGAACTGGGCCAGCGCGTCCGCCGGGCGGTTGAGCCGCCGCAGAAACTTGCCGTACTTCATCCGCGCTACGCGGTCCTGCGGTGCCAGCGCCACGGCCTGCTCGAACGCCCGGGCCGCTTCGTCGCCGCGTCCCTGCGCATCCAACACGTCGGCCAGATGCGCCGGCAGGTAGGCCGCATCAGGCAGGGTCTCCATCAGTTGCCGCAGCATCTGCTCCGCTGGCGGATACTCTTTCCTCCGCAGGAGTTGCGGCAGTTCCCAGGAGATCAGCTTGAATGAACGCGCGTAGTCGCGCGGGTTGCCGCCGCGCGGCTCAAACCGCTCCAGCTCTGTCAGCCCCTCATCCCCGGAACCGGGGCCGCTCACATAGCCCAACGAAGCCAGCCGCGCGCGATCGTCGTCGGTGAGCGCGGCGGTGGCGTCCTTTGAGGCGGGCGGCGGGGCGTCGGCGATCAACTGCCGCAACTGCTGGAGCATGGCCGCCGCACGCTGCGGCTCCGGCTGCACGAGATTCTGCGTCTCATCGGGGTCGGTCGCCAGCCGATACAACTCGGGCTTGCTGGACCAGACGTACTTCCAGCCGTCGGCCGTGAGGCTACGCAACTGCGACAGCCCGTACTCGGTTTGGGCCTGAAAGGTCTCGCTGTACGCCGCCAAACGCAGATCCGCTTTCGAGCCGTTGACCAGCCCCACCAGGCTCACGCCCTGCGCGTGCTCCCACGGCGGCAGGCCCAGCCATTCCAGGATCGTGGGGGCGATGTCAATCGTCCGCACCTGCGCCCCGGCCGTCTTGCCCCCCGGGACGAGTCCCGGGCAGCGGAACATGAGTGGCGTGTGCAGCGTCGTCTCGTAGAGGAAGTACCCGTGCTTCCACTCATCATGGTCGTTCAATCCCTCGCCATGATCGGCCACCGCAACCACGAGCGTGTCCCGCTCCAAACCCAGCTCCTTGAGCCCGGCCAGCAGACGCCCGACCTGGGTGTCCATGAAGCTAATCTCGTCGGCGTACGCCAGCGGCGAGAGTACATCGCTCACGCGCGGCGAGAGGTACGGGAAGTGCGGATCGTAGAAGTGCATCCACAAAAAGAACCGTCCTCCGGCCAGCGCGCGCAACATGCCCAGCGCATCGTCGCACACCTCGTCGCCGCGACGTTCTGCGCGGTTCGGGTCGCCCACGGCCGGCCGGACCACGTCGTGGTAGACGTCGAAGCCCTGCGCGATCCCGAACTGGAGATTGAGCACAAAACTGGCGACGGTGGCCTGCGTGGCCAGACCCGCCGCCTGGAGCGCCTCAGCCAGGGTCAGGTTCGAATCCGCGAGCCGGCCCGTCCCGTTCTCGCGGGCGCCGTGCACGTACGGGTATACGGCGGTGAGGATGCTCGAATGCGACGGCAGCGTCAGGGGCGAGCACGTCGTGCAGCGGGTGAACACGGTGCCCTCGCGGGCAAGCCGGTCGATGTTCGGGGTCTGCGCCGTGGTTCGTCCATAGCAGCCCAGGTAGTCGGCCCGGGTCGTGTCCATCGTGATGAGCAGCACGTTCCGCGGATGGGGGGAACGGCCGCCCGAGCGGATCCTGTAAACGGCGACCCAGCCGGCAGCCACCACCACCACCGCCAGAGCGAGGATCGGCGCCCAACGGCGACGCGTGGTGTGGGTTGTTTCGGGCGGGTCCGCCGCCCGTGCACGATCGTGCCGATCTTTGTCGCGCTGCGCCACCGCGAGACGTCTCCGAAGCTCTGCCCCCACCGCTCTTTATATCCCCAGTCGCCAGTATATTCACCCGCGCGTGGGCGCTCTAGCAAGGATGCTGGCGACGCGGACGAAATCGCTGGACAGCAGAGGCGGCCTTACCGCAAAAGTGGCTCGGACGCCGGCGGCGTGAATTCGGTGAGCGCCCGAAGCTCACTGACGATTTCAGCGCGCTCCCGCGGACGCAGCCGGACCACCTCCTCCACCGGCCGGCTGTCATCGATGCGCAGGGCCGCCTGAAAGTGCGCGCGCGCCCGCTCAGCGGCGTCCGGCGAGCGCTGGTACCGCCATATCTCCAGCCAGGCCTTCCCGGCCGAGATACGCGTATGGGGGTTCGTCGGATAGCGCTGCACCGCCTGATCCCAGTCCTCCGCGGCACTCCGGCGATACTGCGCAGCCGAGTCCGCATCACCGGCCTGTGCGTAGTGCCGGGCCAGCTCTTCGTCAGCGGTCGCCAGCAGGATGTAGTTCCCCGTCTCACGCGAATTCGCCACACACGTCGCCGCGGCCCGCGCGCGAACCAGCATGAGCCAATCAAGCCGTTGATCCGGTGCGATCTCCGGCGAGCGCGCGAGCTGCAGCATGGCGCGGAGCGCCGTGCGGGATACGGCGTCGCCGCAGTATCGGGCGGTGTAACTGTCTACGGCTTGAAGCACGGCCTTCGGGCGGTCGGGAGACGGCGGGCGCGCCAGGGCCTGCTGCAGGCTCGCCAGCACTCGAGCGCTGCGTGTCGCTGGCCGTACTACCGCAAGCAGGTGCCCCGCAAGCAGAACCGACCCAACACCGATCATCAGCGGGGACCAGCGGCGGCGCTGCTCGGTGCGCTCACCCGGCGAAGCCGAGCTGCCGGCAGCGGCCGCCCCAACAAGCGTGAAGACGGAAAGGCCCGTGGGTGTCAGCAGCGCAAAGTCCACCAAGCCATGCACCAGCGCGCCGAGCATGGCCGCGCACAGCCCACCCATCAGCCAGACCCGGGGCTGCAAGCCAGCAGTCGCCCGGGCCGACAACCACGCTGTCGCCGCCAAGGCCAGGACCCACGGCAGGGCGATTTCCTGAGCCCAAACAAGCAGCACGCCGGGCTCGCGAAACGGCGTGGCTGAGAACCATGCGTGCGCCAGCAGGACGCCGATGACGAGCGGCGCAGCACGCCCCGCGGTCACAGCCCCCTCGGGGGAGGTGGTCGTGCCGGCGGGCGCCAGTCCGCGGAGCGCACTCAGCACACATACACCGCAAAGCAGGGCGCCGGCCGCGAGCCCCAGCGGTCCGAGCTCGACCAGCAACCCCAGCCAGAGATTGTGCGGATTGCGTACTTCTTCGGGGCTTCGCGGCCGTTTGTATTGCACGTATGCCGGCCCGAAGTTCTCGCGTCCCAGGCCGGTGAGCGGCGCGTCCTGCCACGCACGCCAAGCCGCGGTCCAGTAGTCCCAGCGGAACGCCAGCGACGCCTGGGGCAGCGTGTCCTTCTTCAGACCATAGGCGATGCCCGCCGCGATGAGGGCAAGATAGCTCGCCACGAGCAGCGTCAGGACCATGCGGGCGTGACGTGCACACCAGCGTGCCGCCCGGCCGAGCACCGCCAGCATCAGAACCGCACCGGCACCGGCCACGAGCGCCCCGCGACTGCCCGTCGTCCAGAGCGCACCCGCCAGCAGCACGCACAACAACACGCCGACGACGCACGAAGTCCAGGCAGGCCCCGGCGTAGTGGGCGTCTCGACCTTGGAAGCTCGCTCGTGCCGAGGCAAGCTCTCAACGACCCGCCCCGCCGCGGCCCCCACGGCGATGGCCAGCCACATCATCAGACACGACGCGGTGAGATTGGGATGACCGAGAAAGCCGTAGGACTCGCCGGCCCGCATACGCCTCTCGAAGTTGATGAACAGGGGATCCTGCGGATCGAAGCCCTGGCGAAGGAGCTGCGGTTTGTACACGGTTTCCCAGCGCTGCTCGGTCAGCGGGTTCTCGTACCAGCGCTGGCTGAGGCACTTGACCGCCGTCGTAACGCCGGTGGACAGCAGCGCGCCCAGCAGCAGACCCAGCATCCAGCGGGTTCTGACCAGGCCGGCCAGCGCAGCGCCGGCCAGGACCGCGATTACCAGGCTCGCGCCGGCGAGCAACGCGATCGGCTTGTCGCCCGCGACCCGGCTCGACAGGACCACGGCCGCCGTCAGCAGCACGGCGCCCAGCACAACCACGCGACCCTGTCGCCCACGCGCGCCACGGGCCAGCGCCAGCGCGCTGGCCGCAAGTGTGAGACCATCGAGCCAGGCCGTGGTGGCGGGCGTGGGTCCGGCTTCGGCCTGCAGCGCGACGAGGAACGAGACCTGAAGCGGCTCGAAGGTCTCGCTGATCAGCGGCCGGACGCACAGCAGGGTTAGCAGCACATAGAACAGGAGGTGGTCGAGCAATGACACGTCCGGCGGGGCAGCACTGGCAGGCGGATTGGACCGAACCGCGCGGGTCATGGTTCCTTGCGCAGCGGCGCTTCCAGAATCGCGATGATCGCCAGCACCATCAGCACGATAACCCCAATGGTGAGCGTGCGCCGCAGGTCGGCCCCGGGCAGGAGCGTCGCGGTCAATCCCGTCGTAGCCGTGGCCAGATAGATGGTCAACACCGCCAGGCGACGACTCAGGCCGCGCTCGACCAGCCGATGCGAGAAATGCCGCTGGTCGCCTTTCATCGGGTTGCGCCCCTCCAGGAGGCGGAGGACGACCACGCTGGCGAAGTCATAGAGCGGGACCGCGAGGATCACCAGGGGCATGGCCAGCGCATAGGGCGGCACGCCCACCCCGCTGTGAAAGTACGTCGTCAGCACGGACACGGTCGCGAGCAGGTAGCCGACGACCAGGCTGCCGGCATCGCCCATGAAGATGCGCGCCGGCGGGAAGTTGAACACCAGGAACCCCCCCACCGCGCCGAGGAAGACACAGCCGAGCGCCGGCACAAGCACCTGCCCGGCCATGAGCCCGCAGACCGTCACGAACAACAGGCAGATGCCCGCCACGCCGGCGCTGAGCCCGTCCATGTTGTCGAGGAAATTGAACGCGTTGACGATGACGATGAACCAGAGGGTGGTGCAGAGCACCGACAGCGGTACGCCGGCAAACTCCGCCAGTCGCACCCGGCCGACCGTTGCCACGAGCACAGCCACGGCCACGATGACCAGCAGCTTCGATGTCGCCCGCAAAGGGCGCCGGTCGTCCGCCAGCCCGAGCAGGTGCAGCACGACCCCGCCGACCAGAATGGTGGCCAGCTCTACGGCGCGACTGCGCATCCCGCCCACGTAGGCGAGCGTGGTCTCGCCAAACACACGCGCGACCCACGTCCCGGGCACCACGGCTGCCGCCACCAGCACGCCCATCAGCGGTAGCCAGGCCGCCAGCAGGATCGCGCACCCACCACCATACGGCATCGGCGTACGATGCGACTTGTGTCCGCCCGGATGGTCCACGAACCCCACGTGCAGCGCGACCCGGCGCGCCACCACGGTGAGGATCGCGGACAGCAGAAAGACGGCCAGAGCAGCGCCGGCCAACAGCAGGCCCAGCAGCCCGGGAGCCGAAGGATCGCCCGGCGCCAAACTCAGGGGCTGAGCGCTCACGCTGTCTCTCCCGTGTCGACGTCGCGGCGCTGCTGCGGCAATTGGTCGCGCAGCCGGCTGAAGAACGCGTGGTACTCCGCGCGCTGATAGTCTGGATATGTCCAGGGCAGCGTCTGCCAACCCCCCTGCGTATATTGGAGCGTGACCTCGGCGTAGATGCCGTGCCCGAGGTAGATCCGGTGCCCACGATCCTTGGTCGTGGCCAACACGAGTTTGGTCAGGTCGACGTAGCCGGGGTCGATGTTGACCGGCCGCGGGATGTCCGGCTGCGCGCAGTCCTCGGCAATGACCCGCTCGATGGCGTTGGTCTCGATCTTGATATGCGCGAGCTGGTCGGGGCCAACGAGTGTTGCAAAGCTCACAAACCAGCGCTGGAGATTCGGCCCCATCTCGTCCCGGTAGTAGTCCGTCTGGTCAAAGGGCCACAACTCGCTCTCGCAGTCCACCGGGCCGAAGCGTTTGACCAGGAGTTGCCGCGCGCGGCGCAGTAGGTCCGGGTCGCCGCCCAGCAGCCCGACCAAGAGCTTCACCGACCGCGCTGCGCGAGGCCTGGCCATGGCGCGAAGTGTAGCGTGGCCTGGCCGCACTCGCGACCCCGTCGTTCCGCGTGCGGGACGCTGCTCAAGAGCAGCGGCACACGGCCGGCCTACTCGATCAGCTCATTGCCGACCTTGCGGGCGCGGACCGGGCGGTCCAGGTTGATGCCAAGCTGCAGGCCGGTCGCCACCAGCAGATTCCATCCGGCGCACAACTGCAGGTGCGGATTCATTTCCGCCAGCGACGGGATCACGATGGTCGGAAAGGGCGTCCGCTCGGCGGCAATCGCCACCACATACAGCTTGACCCCGCGGACGAGGACTTCCTGGTACTTTTCCAGCTCGGCCGGGTACGGATCGACGATGACGACCGCGTCCTCCGGGTCCAGGACTTCCTCGATCCCGTGCACCACATACGTGCCTTCGCAGTACACCCCCTGCTTGCGGGCAATCTCGCAGGTCTTGAGCGACAGCTCTTCGGCGACGCCGTCGTTGCGCCCGGCCCAGCAGATGGTCGGTGCCGCCGCCAGCCGCTTCGCGATGGCCGGGTCGATCGGAGCCTCCAGCACAGCGGCCGCCTTGTCTCCCAACTCGTTGAGCAGCTTCGGCCAGGGCTGCGAGCCGTCGAGCGCGGACACCAGGACCTGATAGAAGAGGGCCTGCTCGACCACGCTCTTGGTGGCGGCGACCGCGTCCTCCTTGCCGCAGTGCAGCACGAAGGTCTTTTTGCACTCCTGCTCCAGCGGGCTGCCGGCCGTCGCCGTCAGGCCGTAGAGCGCGTCGTGGCCCTGGCTCTTGAGCCGGCGAAACAGCTCAATCACCTCGCGCGTCTTGCCCGAATTGCTCGTGCCGAAGACGACGTGCCGCCGGCAATCGTACTCCAGCGCCTGGCGGGCGCCCTCGGCCTCGATGCGCTGCGGCAGGCCGTGCCGCCGGCCGTACGCGATCGCATTGTGTGCCGGCATAATGCGCGACGATCCTTCGCCGGTCAGAAGAAGCGCCCCCTTGCGGCGGACGTCCTCCGCCACCCCGGCCGCGGCGGCCCAGTCCAGGCCGCGGATCACGTCCGGCGTCTCGAGCATTTCGCGCACGAGGGCAAAGCGGTTCTGCGCGGGGTCCTTGCGGTTCATGCTTCATTCTCCAGGTTAAGGGTCCGGGGTCAGGGTCGCTCAAGCTGCTTGACGGCCTCAACATCGCGCCGAAAGGCCTCCGCCTCCGCACGCGTCTGCTTGACGAAATCGTTGTCGTCGATGGTCCCCAGCACCGCGTCCATCTCCGCCCGCGATTCGTACGTGATCTGACGGAACGGCGCCGTGTAGTCTTTTGCCCGCGAGGCGGCGGTCCGCTCGACGATCTCCGCGCGAATCGCCACGGCGCGATCCAGGAACGAACACCAGGTCGCGCCATCCAGCCGCGCGATCGCGATCTCGTTGATGTCGAACAGGCTCGCCAGGGCGTGCCGGGCCTTGTCTTGCGGGTACTTCGCCCACAGCCGGCGGTATTCGGCGTGAATCGCGTCCCACGAATCCAGCTCGCCGGACACGATCTTGTCCCGCAGTGCCTGCAGATCGTCGCGCAGCACGAGCTGTCCACCGAGATTGACCCACTGCCCGCGGCGGGCCGGGCTGAGGCGCTCGCGCAGCGCAGCCAGCCCGTTCAGCTTCTGCGCGAGCATGAACGCGACCAGCGTCTTGACCGCGTAGTGGTGCACCATGTCGCGGTAACACGGATAGGCCCGCTCGGTCTTGAGGATCCGGGTCGCGCGGCGCATGTTCTCCATGTTCTCGCCCAGAACCTCGAGCTTGGCCACGGCTTCCGGCGAGTTACACAGCAGTTCCCTCCCGCGGGCACGCAACGTTTCGCGCGCCACGTGGTCGACCGGCTTGCCCTCGTGCCGCAGGGCCGCCTTGCCGGTCCAGACCTCGAGCAGCTCCAGACCGGTGAAGATCTCTTCGACCGTGTCGGGTGCCAGAGCCTCGAACTCGATCATCTGCTGCTTGTGAATGCGTTTGTCGCGGGCCCCGTACTTCCAGGCGTTGCGGGCCAGGGCGTACATGTTGTGGAGGAACCAGTAGGCCGGCATCACCCGCAGCACGCCGTGCGTCTCGTCGTTCGATACCAGGCAGAACGGCAGGTGGATGTTCAGCTCGGCCGGATACGCCCCCTTGGCCAGCAGGGTGAACGAGGCAAAGCGGCTGTTGTGCTTCAGGCTCGCGCACAGCCCAGGCCAGAAGCCGCGCCCGGCCACAATCTCCCCGTCGGCGGCCCGCGAGTTGTGGTTCGACCCCGCGGTCACGCCGGCCGCGATGTTGCTCTGGCCGAGCACGACGGCGGCGCACAGGAACGAGTTGTTGTGGTGCTGCTCGTGGCCCGGAAAGATGAGCGAGTTCAGGACCTCGCAGCACGAGATCGTCGAGTTGTCCCCCAGCAGCGAGTTGATCAGCCGGGCCCCGTACTTCAGCGCCGAGTTCGGCCCCATCACGAAGCGGACCGCTTTGACGCCGTAGAAGATCCGGCACCCGTAGCCGATGATCCCGTTGACCAGCTCGACCCCCTCGCCGATCTGGGAGCTTTCGTCGGCATCGCTGTGGATCGTGAGGTTCTTCAGCTTGTTCGCGCCCTTAATGTAGGCGTCCGAACCGACCGTGACGTCCTTCAGAACCCGGCAGTTCTTGATGATCGTCCGGTCCCCCACCTCGCCGTAGTAACCGCGGCGACAATCGTACCGGGCATCGGTCAGCGCCTTGAACCGGGTCAGCAAGTCGGCATCCCCGCGGTACTTCGACCACAGGTAGGCGTCGGCCGGCAACAGGCCGTCGAACGGCGCCACACCGCGCCCGCCGTTCTCGTTGATGAGGTCCAGCCAGATCCGGACCGACTCCGGCTCACCCTCCTTGACGATCCCGTTGCCGAACTTGGCGTAGCTGGTGGTCAGCATCTCGTCAATGTTCAGCAGGATGACCTCGTCGCCAATGATGTAGTGCCCCAGGTAGCAGACGTTGTCGATCACCACGTTCGAGCCGATGTCGCAGGAGACGATCGTGCTGTCGCGCAGCCCGACCGGCAGGCGCAGGTCATGGAATTCGAGGTAGAGGCTTTCGAGTGCGCCGATGCGCACTAGGCCGAAAAACTGGCAGCGCTTGACCAGTTCCGGGTTGAAGCGCTCCGTCACGTAGATCTCGTCCCAGTTGTCCGCCGTGTTCTCATTCTTGACCAGCACCTCGATCTCGTTGGCGGTCAGCCGGCGGAACTCGTACCGGCGACGCTGCTGGGCCTCGCGCAGGTAGTACTCGTCCTTCCCCGGCGGCAGGAACTGCGGGTCGATGAAGTCGTATCCCAGCCGCTTGAGCGGGAGCTTGGCGATCCGATTCATGGCGTCCTCTATATGATCGCGCGCGATTCGGCATTGCCTGTCCGAACCGCGAGCGCGAGCCCGCGGTCATCCAGCACGGACCCCCGGCTCGCGCCGGGGGCTCGGACAGAACGGTGGCCGGCCGGCTATCGCACCATCGCGCACGGTGATTCTGGTCGTGCGCAGAGGCCATGTAGCCCCGACTGCCCGCGGCCCATTGTTGAGGCGGGCGCGCCGGCTGTAAAGCCGGCCGGGGGTTGTCGCGGCGTCCGCAAGCGCCTAGACTCCGAGACCTGAATCGCGTGGTGCTATGGACCGGGGTTGCGGAATGCTCCGGCACGTTCAGCGGGCCTGAGAAGCGAGGAGACAGGCGATGATCCAGCGAGTATTGACAGCCGTGGCGGTTCTGACGGGATTGGCCCTCGTCGGCGGGTGCAGTGCCACCGGCGGGGGTTCGGAAGGGTTCAACATCACCAAGAACCTGATGCGCAAGGACACGAACCTGCGGGTGTTCCTCGACGGCGAACAGGCCAAGCAGAGCACCCTCAAGAAGGGGTTGAAGGGCTATGCCCCCTTCGTGATCAAGAAAGAAGCCAGCACGTCGCCGGTCTTCAAGTACGAGATCATCCAGCCCAAGAAGTTCGGCTTCATCAAGTCGGTCATCATGGCGGTGCACCAGAAGTTCGAGGCGGACTTCTCCGACCTGGCGGACTACAAGATCTTCGCGAAGTCGAACGACAGCGAGAAGCAGATGAAGCCCGGCGTCGATTACGACCTGGGCAACCTCGGCCCGGACTTCAAGATCCTCGACAAGAAGGACAACGAGGTGCCGAAGGTCCAGTTCGTGCCCGGTGTCGAGTACCTGCTGGTCTTTACGATCTCCGCCGACAAGAGCGAGACAATCCAGATCTACTTCAAGACGAAGTAGTCGCGCACGGACGCGCCGCCTAAATAGGGACAGTCACCTATTTCTGACGCCAGTCACAGGTCGAAATAGGTGACTGTCCCTATTTACGGTTATTGCCGCACGGCCTCGATGCTGACCGTCAGCCGGACTTCGTCGCCCAGCCCATTCAGCATCGTCGCCATGCCGAAGTCGCTGCGCTGGATGTCGAAGCGGGTCTCGAATCCCGCGCAGTACTCGCCCTTCATCCCCAGACCGGCGCCGGTGCGCTCAACCTTCACCGCCAGCGGCTTGGTCACCCCGTGCAGCGTCAGGTCGCCCTTGACCTCATAGGCCTCGCCGGCCTTCTTCACCGCGCTGCTTTTGAACGCGATCTGCGGGTACTTCTCGACGTCGAAGAACTCGGCCGATTTGAGATGCTTGTCGCGGGCAGAGTTGTTGCTGTCGATGCTGTCGACCTTGATCTGAATGTCGAACGAGCACGCCGCCGGGTCGCTTTCGCTGAGCACGATCGTGCCGGCCACCTCGTTGAACCGGCCGTAGAAGTTGGCCACGTTGAGATGCTTGATGGCGAACCAGTTGCTCGAATGAACGGGATCGACCTTGAAGGTCTCGGTCCCGCCGGCCGACTTGGGCGCATCGACGGCCTTCTGACCGGTCATGAATGGCAGCAGCGCGGCGACGACCAGGACAACTCCGACGGCGACGTGACGGTGCATGCGTTTCTCCCTTGTTCTGAAGACCCACACGGCCGGTCGGTACGCCGGCCGCGATGTCATGCGGGATTATATCAGGTGACCGGGTGACCGAGCTGGTGGGCTCACCGGGTGCTGCATATTCGGCACGGTCGGGAGCACAGGGGACATTCCGGTTCTACGGGAAACAAGATTGTCCCCTTCTCCGCTCTTCCCGACGCAAGCGTCGGGTAAAATGAGGGAGGTTGAAGCCCAGTCCGGGTGTTTGGGCAGCATTGTCGGCACCCGAGCGGGCTGCCCGGTGGCGGAACGCCATGCCTCTGGAAGAAACCGTCACGCTGACTGGCGACACGACCGACGCGGCCACACCGCCGGCCGAATTCGTCGTGCCGCGACAAATCGGATCGGTCCGACTAGTGCGGGAGATCGGCCGCGGCGGCATGGGCGTCGTATGGCTCGGCCGGGACGAGCTGCTCGCCCGCGAAGTGGCGGTCAAGTTCCTGCTGGCGGCGACCGCCGGTCCCGAAGACCCCGGCTTTGCGCGGTTCATCGAGGGCGCCCGGGCCGCCGCCGCGGTCCGCCACCCCGGCCTGACGACGATCCACCACGCCGGCGTCGTCGCCGGCCTTCCGTACCTCGTCATGGAGTACGTCGACGGTCCGTCGCTGTCGGAAGTTCGCAAGCGCTGCGGCGCTCTGCCCCTGGTCGCGGTCCTGGCTGTGCTGGACGGTGCGGCGGACGCAGTCGGCGCGCTGCACGAACACGGGATCATCCACCAGGACATCAAGCCGGGCAACGTGCTGCTTAATGCGGATGGTGCCGCGCTGGTCACCGACTTCGGGCTGGCCCACGCTTGGGCGTCGCTGCACACCGCGGACACAAGTTCCCCTGCGGGGGGCACCCCCGCATACATGGCACCGGAGATGTTCGCCGGCCAGGCTTCCGTCCGCAGCGACGTGTACGCCCTGGGCATCATGACCTATGAGCTACTCTGTGGGCACCCGCCCCACAGCGGCACACTGCCTGAAGTGTGCGAGCAGCATCGCCGGACTCCGCTTCCTATTGCAACACTGGCCGAGCGCGGCGTTGGCCCGGCGCTCATCGAGGTCCTGGAGCGTGCCGCACATAAGGACGCCGTTTACCGGTACAAGACGGCCCGGCACTTCCTGCGCGCCGTGCAGGAGGCGTGCCCGGATGCGCCGCCGCCCGCCGCGCGGCAGCGCCAACTCGCGGTTCTGGTGACGCAGTGCCGCGGTCCGTCGGCCGCCGCGGCTGGCCCAGGCCCGGGTGAGCCCATGCCGGGCTCGTACTACGACACCCTGGCCGCCCGCGCCGCGGCCAAACGCCGGAAAGGCCCGCCAAGTTTCGACACGGACCATCGCACCTGAGCATCTCGTTGCGGGTGCGCCGGTCCATGCCAGGGTGCGGAATGAATCTCGACCGATAGACATGCCGCCCGGGCTATTGCGCGCCCGCGTTGTCGCTGCATTGGCGATTCAACAGGGCCGGATCAAACGTTCGCCCGCACTCCGGGCAGCGCGGCTCGATCTGGCCGCGGAGGTCGTAGCCGCAGTGTCTGCAAAGCGGGATGCCGAGCCAGATGAGGCGCTCTCGCAGCATCGCGACCGCCCGGTGCCGAAGCAACCATGCCACCACAACAGTGAAAAGCCCTAAGAGAAGAAGCCCGATGAGTAGGTCAAGAAGATTTCGCGCCAGCCACGGCAGAAACGCCAAGTAGGGGCTAATGACGCCAGCCAGGTACTTCGAGACGAAGAGGATCGCCGGGCACGCAAGGATGACGCCCACAACCTGGTACGGCTTGGGAATAAGCTCGCGGCAGACGGAATCAACCGCGTCGCCGCGCTGGTGTTCGCTGGCCGACGCGCACTCGGGCAGCGACAGCAGCCAACGACGCGAGATCGCTTGTATCCAACCGCGCATACCGCGGTTCCGTCCAATTCGGGAGAGGACCTGGAGAACGCTCCTCGGTCATTTTACCTGCCGGGTGCTCCATTCTGTATCGGCGAGCTGCCCAGCGGATCGGCGATCAGGGTGGGGGACCGAGGTTGTCATTGACCAGGAACGCCGTCTCAGTCTCCCAACCGTGCCGAGCCAGCACCGCGCACCACTGCGGCGACAAGTTCATGTCAACAAGGATTCTCATGAACGTGTCAGTGGAATCTCGGCTTCCTCCACCCGCCACGCCGCATAGCCCAGGGCCTCGCGCAGGTCGGCGGGTTCCAGGTAGGGATAGGCGTGCAGGATTTCGGCCTCGCTGTGGCCGGCCGCGAGCAGCCCGACCAGCGTGCCCACCGTGACGCGCAGGCCCCGAATACAGGGCCGGCCGCCCATCACCTGCGGATCAACCGTGATTCTCGTGAATTGCGTCATAAGCCAACCTGCGGCACCGCCGCGCGTGCATTATACCACCCCGCGATACTGCTCCAGTACATCCGGATTTGACAGCGCGTCCTTATTCGGCACGTCCTGGCCGTGGATCATCTGCCGCACCGCCATCTCGACCTTTTTGCCGTTGAGCGTGTAGGGGATCGCGCTGACCTGCCGGATATGCTTCGGTACGTGCCGCCTCGTCGCTCCCTCTGCAATCGCCGTGCGAATCTTCCTGGCCAGCTCCACCGTCAGCGTCAGTCCCGGCCGCAGCACGAGGAACAGGCAGACCTCCACGTCCTCGTCGGCGGTGTCCTTGCCGACCACGATGCTGTCGGCGATCTCGGGCATGCCCTCGACGACGCGGTAAATCTCCGCCGTGCCGATGCGGACCCCGCCCGGATTGAGCGTCGCGTCAGAGCGGCCATAGACGATGATTCCGCCGGTGTCCGTGATCTCGATGAAGTCGCCATGCCGCCAGACGCAGGTGTCCGGATAGAAGTCGAAATACGCGGCGCGGTACTTCGCGCCGTCGGGGTCGTTCCAGAAGCTGACGGGCTGGCAGGGGAACGGCTGGCAGCAGACCAGCTCGGCCTTCTGGCCAGTCACCGGCCGGCCGTGCTCGTCCCACGCCTGCACGTCCATCCCCAGTCCGCGGCACTGAATCTCGCCCGCGTACACCGGCAGGATCGGATTGCCGAGCATGAAGCACGAGATGATGTCGGTACCGCCGCTGATGGACGCAAGCTGCAGGTCGGCCTTCACGCGGTCGTACACCCACTGGAAAAGCTCGACACTCAGCGGCGAGCCGGTCGAGCAGATGCAGCGCAGCGCGGACAGGTCGTGATCGCGCCCGGGGTGCAGGTCGGCCTTATCGCACGCGGCGATGTACTTCGCGCTGGTGCCGAACACGTGCAGCTTGGTCTCTTCGGCCATTTTCCACAGGCGATCCATGTCGGGATAGCCGGGGTTGCCCTCGTACAGCACGAGCGCCGCACCGACGCCGAGACCGCTCACCAGCCAGTTCCACATCATCCAGCCGCAGGTCGTGAAGTAGAAGATGCGCTCGCCGGCCCGCAAATCCGTGTGCAGCATCAACTCTTTCATGTGCTGGAGCAGCGTGCCGCCGTGGCCGTGCACGATGCACTTCGGCGTGCCCGTAGTACCTGAGGAATACATGATGAATAGCGGATGATCGAAGGGCACTTCGGCGAACGTGAGCGGCGGCGCCGGCCGGTCAACGGGGCCGAGAAAGTCTCGCCAAAGCACCGCATTCCGAATGCCGGAAAGATCGACTGGTGCCACTGCTCCTGGAGCAGTGCATTGCGCCAGGAACGGCACAACCACGACCTTGCGCACGCTGGGCAGTTGTGGCAGCATCTCGGCGACGCGGCTGAGCGTCTCGAAGCGCTTGCCCCCGTACGTGTAGCCGTCGGTGACCACCAGCACCGTCGGCTCGATCTGGCCGAACCGGTCGAGCACGCCGCGGACACCGAAATCGGGCGAGCACGACGACCAGATCGCCCCCAGGCTGGCCGCCCCCAGCATGGCGATGACGGTTTCAGGGATATTCGGGAGGAAGCCGGCGACGCGCTGCCTGGATTGCACGCCGGCCTGGCGCAGCGCGGCGGCGCAGCGTGCCACTTCGGCGCGGAGTTCGCGGTGGGACATTCGGCTGCGGACGCCCAGCTCGTTCTCGAAGATAAGCGCGTCGTCATCGTCGTCAAAGCGCAACAGGTGCCGCGCGTAGTTGAGCTGCATGCCCTCGAACCAACGGGTCCCGAGCATGCCCTCTCCGCACATGGCGCTGTGGGCAGGCATCGAGGGCTGGATGCCGACGAAGTCGAGCAGTTCCGGCCAAAACAGGTCCGCTCGCTCGATCGACCAACGCCGTAATGCCTCCCACTCGGCCGACACCTTGTGCCGCGTGGCGACGCGCGCCATAAACTGGTGCATCTGTGACTTATCGATCCGCTCCGGCGCGGGCTTCCATAGCAGCGTTGACGTAGCCATCCAGCCGCATCCTCCGTACGCACAGGGGCCGTGAATACCCCATTTTCATCAGCGGCTGGGAGATGGTCAACGCGGGCGACGCGCGGTAGGGCAGGTCGCGTCTGTGTGCGACCTGCCACTGCGGCCGAGTCACTGCGGTCGCCCGCGGTCAGAAGTTGGCGGTGAGATGCAGCTCGACCGCGGCCTGCCGTGCTTTGCTGAGCGGCACCGCGGGATCGTCGCTGATCTTGGTCACGAGCAGCGGCTCGGACCCCACGATGTTGATCACCGCGTTGGGCACCAGGGCCGTTTCGGGGACACGCAGAAGGTGGCCGCTCCAATTGCAGATATAAGTGCCGGGGGAACGGATTGAATCAAAGGGGATGCTGACGCCCGGACTGACCAGGCCGATCCATCGTTGCGTGGTGTGCGCCGGAACGGTCGTCATGTCGGTTCTCTCCCGAGGGTGCGCCCAGCGTGCGCGCGATCACCCGAGTCTCCAGCCCCCGCGCATTCCGCCGTCTAACTACATACGTTCCTGCTTGCGACCGGTTCGCCCGCCGACCGGCCGCCCTTCGCCCACAATCAACTCGCCACGCGTATTATCGAGTCTTCCACATGTCCACGGCGAAGTCAAACGAATCTGCTTTGTCGCACACAGGGCGTGCTGTCCGAGTGGTCGCCGATAGCCGCGGGCCCCGGCCCCCTCGTCGGCGCTCGGGGCTCGTACCGGTGGCGTGTGGTTGCGCGAGGTGACTCAGAAACCGGCGCTCAGGCCGTACGACCAGGCCAGGCCACGGGCCTCGGACAGCCGCACGTCCGGGTCGTCGCTGATCTTGGTCACCGTCAGCGGTTCGCCGCCCACGATGTTCAGTGCCAGCGGCCCACCGGGCAGCAGGCCGCCCTCAGGCACGCGGAGCAAGTGCCCGCTCCAATTGCAGAGATACGCCCCCGGTGAAGTGATCTCGTCAAACGGCACCGCCGCGCCGGCGCGCGGCCCCACCCGCCGATGCGTCGTCATTTTCCGCGTGGCCACCTCGTGGTGCATGGGCAACTCCTGAACTAAGTGGACTCGGATCGGGCTCTCTCAGCAGGCAAGCCACACCCGGCGTTCGCCGCCTCGCCCCCTCGCGGGTGCTCTTGTCCGCCTTCAACTATCGGGCGCAAGAACTCCGCTTCTTTAGCCGGGGTCGGCAACAAAACCGCGCCCGGTCCGGCCGCCCATCCCGCAGCCGTCATTCATTCAGCGAATCTTCGAGCCGCCGGTCGTTGACAATGGCCTGCAGCGGGTGCACAAGGGCGTGCATGGAACCGACCGCATCGCAGGCGACCGGTCTGGCGGGCTTCCGGCAGTGCTACCTGGACAACCTGGCCGCGCTGTACACCCTGGACCCGGAGCTGGCCGCCGGCATCGATGCGCTCCCCTTTCAACACGCGCTACCCCTCGAACCCACCCGCGACGGGCACGTCACGGTGCGCCTCTCGGCCGACAACGGCAAACCGATCTACGCCCACAGCCGCTACGAGCCCTTGGCAGAAGCGCGCACGCTCATAGGAACGCAGGCCCAGCGGCGTGGCGAGGGCGAGGGCGAAGGGCCAGACGATGACCTGGAGAACCTGTGCTTTCTGATTGCGGGTGTGGGGCTTGGTTATCACGTCGCCGAGATCGAGCGCCGCTTCGCACGCCCGTTTCTGATCATTGCCGAGGATGATCTGGCGTTGATCAAGACGGCGTTTTGCGTGACGGATTTGTCCAGGCCGATGCGCGACCGACGGCTGACATTCCTGACCTCCGCTGATAAGTCCAAGCTGCACGAGCGATTGCGCCCCATTATGACGCCCCTGATGCTGGGGCTATATTTCGTGAACCCGCCGACGATGCACCGCTACCACGTCCAGTTTCAGACGCAGATCAGCAGCCTGATGCGGGACTTTGTGTCGTACGCCCGCGTGCAGATGTACTCGGTCGTGCGCAACGCACGCCTCACGTGCCAGAATGCCGCATTCAATCTGCCAACGTACCTCGCGCACCCGGGCATCGAGGTCGTCGCCCGGCGGGCGGCGGGCTACCCGGCCATTATCGTGGCCGCCGGGCCGTCCCTCGCCCGGAACATCGACCAACTCCCCACGTTGCGGGACCGGGCCGTCATCATCGCCGTCCAGACGGTGTTGAAGACGCTGCTGGCGCGCGACGTTCCGCCGCACTTTGTCACCAGCCTCGACTATCACGAGCTTTCGGCCGAGTTCTTTCACGGCGTCGAAGACGTCGGCGGCACCGTCCTGGTGGCCGAATCCAAGGTGGCCTGGCAGGTTCCGGACGCCTTCGGCGGCCGAATCCACATGCTGCGCTCGCAGTTCCTGGAGGACTTGTTGCAGGGCGCCGCTCCGGCCCGGGCCGGCCTCCGCGCCGGGAGCACGGTCGCGCACCTGGCGTTCTACCTAGCCGAGCACCTCGGCTGCGACCCGGTGATCCTCGTCGGCCAGGACCTCTCCTTCTGTGAGGGGCTTTACTACCCGCCGGGCACGCCGATCGAGCGCATCTGGCAACCCGAGCTCGGGCGCTTCCAGACCATTGAAATGAAGCAGTGGGAGCGCATCGTGCGCTCGCGGGCCGTGCTGCGCGCGGTGAAGGACATTCACGGCCGCGACGCCTACACCGATGACCAGATGCTCACCTATGCCGAGCAGTTCGAGGCCGACCTCCTGGCCACCCGCACGCGCGTAATTCACGCGTGCGAGGGCGGCCTGCGCCTGGCGGGCACGGAGGTGATGACTCTGCGCGAAGCCGCCGACCGCTTCTGCACCCGCCCGCTGCCGGGGGACCTCATTCCGCTGGCGCGCGTTCAGTCCACGACGGACGGGATCGACAAGGCGCTGGCTGCGTTGGAGGAGCGGCTCGAAGAGCTGGGGCAAATGAAGAGCACTGCGCTCCAGACGCAGGAGCTGCTCGCCAAGCTGGCCACTCTTGTGGACCGTCCCGCCGAATTCAACCGGCTCGTCGGCCAGGCGGACGAGCTGCGCGCCCGGGTCCAACGCAACGAGCGGACCTACAATCTGGTCAGTCAGGTCTCGCAACGGGCTGAGCTGCGCCGGCTGCGGGCGGACCGCGCCATCCGGGACGAACATCGGGAGACATCCGAGACCGCCCGACGGCGGCTCGCGCGCGACCGCGAGTACGTCGCCGCCTTCATCGATGGCTGCGACTACCTGCTCCAAATGCTCCCGGAGGCGTTGCAGCGGGCGCGGGAGAAACTCCGTTGAAGATCGTGGGTGCCATTTTCGCCGACTTCGTCACCGCCCCGTGCGGCAACCCCGCGCAGCTTGTCACCCAGCTCGACGGAAGCACGATCCTCGCGCGCACGCTGCGGCGACTCACGCAGGTCGCGGGGCTGAGACGGCGCTGCCTGTTCGTCCGCCCACGCGACCAGCAGCCCGCGGCGCAGGCCCTGGCCGAGGCCGGGCTGGAGAATCAGATCGACCTCATGCCGCTCGACACGGCTCCGCACCAGCGCCGTACGCTGCTGACGACGGCGCGGAAGTGGAATCTCGAATCGTGGCGTGGCGGGCTTGTGGGCAGCACGTGGTTCGACGAGTACCTCGAGCCACACGCCGCGGCCACGCTGCTGAACCACTGCCAATGCGACGCCCTCTTGTGCCTGGACGGGCACCAGCCGGTGTTCGACCCGGCCCTGGCCAGCGCAATGGTGGCCCACGCCCAGGTCAACGAGCATGAGAGCAAGATGACGTTCGCTCAAACGCCCCCCGGCCTCAGTGGCGTCATCGTTGGTCGTGAGGCGTTGGTGGACGTCCTCGAGTTCAACATCCCGATCGGCCTGCTGCTGTCCTATCGCCCGGAGCTCGCCCAGTCTGACCCGATCAACCGCTATGCCTGCTACCACGCGCCGTCGCATGTGGTCCAAACCGCGGCGCGTCTCACGGGCGACACGCGGCGGTCGCGCGAGCTGCTCGAGTTAGCGCTGCGCGAATTGGGCGAAGATGCGACCGCCGCGGACCTGTGCACGTGGTTGAGCGCGCCACAACACGACCGCGCCGGTCCACTGCCCAGCGAGGTCGAGCTGGAGCTAACGACGGCTGACCCGTTGCCGCACACGACACTTCGACCGCGCGGCGATCGTATTCCGCGGCGGGCAATCAGCGACCTGGTCCCAATTGCGCGGCTCGCTGCAGAGCTGGCCGGGTACGACGACCGGCTCGTGTGTCTCGCCGGCCACGGAGATCCGCTCCAACACCCAGAGTTCGCCGCGGTGTGCCGGATCCTCCGGTCGGCCGGCGTATATGGCATCGCCGTCGCCACGCCGCTCGTGGACCTCACCGACGAGCATGTCGACGCCCTGTTCGCCAGCAAGGTCGATGTGGTGGAAGTGCTCCTCGATGCGCACTGCAGCGGCACGTACCAGCGCTTGCACGGGGCCGACCGGTTCGCGGAGGTCGTGGCCAACGTCGAGCGGATCGAGCGCCTGCGTCGGGACCGCGAATCGCCGCAACCGATCGTGGTGTGCAGCATGACCCGCAGCGCGGCGACAATTAAGGAAATGGAAGGGTTTTATGACCATTGGATCCAGAAAGTTGGTAGCGCGGTGATTCACGGCTACAACGACTACTGTCGGGAGCTCTCGCGGGACACGCTGTTGCCTGCCACCGCCAGCGTCCGCGAGCCGTGCCACCGGCTCGCAACGCGGTTGATGCTGCTGGCTGACGGGGGCGTAGCCTTGTGTGCCCAGGATATACGCGGCACCGTCGGCCTGGGAAACTGGACCGGCGAGTCGCTGCGCGAGATCTGGGCCGGAGATCGTTTGCGACAAGTGCGCCAAGCACATCGGGAGCTGCGCCTGGAACCGCTCCCGCTTTGCTCTCGGTGTACAGAGTGGAGTCGCCCATGACGCGCTGTTTTTTCTTGCAGGGACGCCTGTGGGTCGATACTATAATAGTGAAACGTGCTGGCTGAGCGCGCTTCACGAAACGGTCTTTTCTCACTCATCTCGTTCATACGCTTTATACTCAGCCGACAATCGGATTGTTCGTCTGAGGCAGCAGGTGTGCTGCCAGCGCACAGCGTGCATCTTCACCTGTGGTGCACGTATGGTGAACGAGGTGAGCGATGGCCGAGACAATCAAGTGTTCCTGCTCGCATTGCGGGGCCAAGTACCGGCTTCCCGTCGAAGCGCAGGGACGTTCGGCGCGCTGTAAACGGTGCGGCGAGAAGTTTGACATTCCACGCCAGGATAGTCTGGAAGACAGCATTCTGACCTGGCTGACCCAGCCGGATGAGGAGGAGGGCGAAACCGCGGTCCCGGCCAAGCCGCGCATTATCAGCATGCCGGCCGCCGACCCGAGCGAGCAATCCATGGCGGGCCGGCGGACCCGGGGCGCCATTCGGATGAAAGAGCAGGGTCCCAAGGAAGAGACCGCCTGACGGGCGTGTAAGCCGATCGACCGGAGCCGCTTTCTGACCCTGGGGGAACCTTTACAATAGTCCGAAAACTCGAAGCAAACGCCCCGAGGCTGCCCAGATGAGCAGGTCGGAGACAGTGGTCCTCCATCTAGTCGCGTCCGATACGCCAGCGGAAAGCTGGGCCGTCCTTCATTCGATCGTCGCCGCGCTGGTCCCCGGCATCACGCAGGCAACCATCCGCGTCGGCCACGCTGGCTCCGGCCGTCAGCCGACAGGCGATGCTGCGGTCGTCCATGCTCCGCTGCCGGTCGGCTGGCTGCGCAGCCTGGCGCTGCGCCGTGAGGTGGACAAACGAGCTGTGCTGTCGGCGAGCCGCGTTGTAATCATGCACGCCTGGTCCCTCACCGCCGCCGAGTGGTGCGTGCCGCTGGCCGCAACCAATCGGCCTTTGGTGGTCCAGGTCGAACCCGGAACTAATCTGCGCCCGCTGGCGGCCTGGTCGCAACGCAGGACGCTCACGCTGGTGTGCGAGAGCCCGGTAACTCGGTGGCGGCTGACGGAGGCCGGCGTTCCGCGACCACGCTGCCTGCTCATACGGCCGACCCTCATGGACAACATGCAGGTCGCACCTGACCGCCGCGCAGCGGTTCGGCAGCACTTGAAGTTGGACGAGCAACACGTGGTCGTAACAGTCCTGCCGCCGGTGTCGCGGCAGGCCGGCACGTTCGTCGCTGCGTGGGCCACCTTGCTGCTGGAGAAGGCCCATCCGGCGGTGCGCCTCGTCGTTCCGGCGGATGGGACCGAAGCGGAGCGCGTGCGGCGGTTGGTCGTTTCGTGTCGGCACGAACAGGTAGTCCGGTTCACAGCACCAGAAGTGCCCCTACGCGACGTGCTCGCCGCTTCAGACCTCGCCGTGTACTTGCCGCCGCAGGACGCCCCGAGCACCGGCCTGGTCGCCGCGATGGCGGCCGGGTGCCCCATCGTGGCCAGCTCAGTGCCGACCGTCACCGAGCTGCTTGTCGCTGGCGAGAGTGCCTGGTTGTGCCGCCCCGGGGATCCACAGGATGCGGCCCGCCAGCTGTTGCAGGCGATTGAGAATATGGAGCAGTCTCGGTGGCAAGCAGAGCACGCCCGCACGCTGGCCGCAACATTCTCGACGGCACGGATGCTCGCGGAATACGCGCGCGTTTACCGGAATCTGGCCACCCGGCGACCCGCGAGTGCGGCGTAGTCACCGACCACGCGTCAATACGGTCTGTCACGCAACCCCAATGCCGCCGCCACGCGATTCAGCGCGTCTTCCCACGACCGCGCGCGATCGGCCGCGATGGCCCGCAAGCTGTCGAGGAACTCCGCGACCGTGGTGAGCGGCGGGAGCCCCAGAGCCCGGGCAACCGCGCCAGGAAGCTCAGCGAACACTCCCCGGGCGTCCCATGGGTCGGCTGGTTCGCCTTCGTTTGCCACCGCGGAGGCTGTCGCATCGTCCATGCACGTGGACCAACTCTCGAAGTCGCCGGCCGGTGCAACGTCAGACGGCTCTGGATCGCCCGCAGTCGCGACGGGCGCCTGGGCGGCGAGCTCCGCCTCTTCCACCGCGGCGAGCCGCGCCACCTCGCGGAGCTGCTGGCGCGCCTCCTCGAGCTCCGGGTTCAGGCCCAGGGCGCTTTGCAGCGCGCGGGCGGCATCGACATAGTGCCCGGCTTCAGTTTGCAGAACGGCGAGGTTGTAATACGCGTCGGCCTGCGGTCCGACCAGGCAGAATGCCGCCAGGGCCTCGTCGTAACGGCCCAACTTGGCCAGCACCAGGCCGTGGTTCATGTGTGCGCGGCGAAACGTGGGCTGCAATTCGACGGCCCGTGCGAGCGCCCGCTCCGCCTCTTCCAGGCGTCCCTCCAGGTACAGGCTGAACCCGAGGTTGTTATGCAGAAAGGCGGCGGTGGGGCGACGCGTAAGCGCGGCACGGAACTCCACGGAGGCCTCGTGATGGCGGCCGAGCTTGTCGAGCGTGATTCCCAGGCGGTTGCGTGCGCCCACCAGGTCCGGCGCCAGTTGCAGCGCCTGACGATACTGGATGGCGGCCTGCTCCAGCTCCCCCTGCTGCTCCAGCAGATGTCCGTGCGCGATGTAGGTCGATGCGTTCAGCCGCGGGGTCACATCCGCCCGCGGCGTGGGGAGCGCCCCGGGGTTGTTCGGAGGTCGACTCGCCTGGCAGGCCAGCAGACCGCCCAAGACAACGCCCGCGACGACTATGCAGGTTCGCCACAACGATGGGTGCACCGTAGAACTCCCGTTACGGGCCGGGCCGCGGGCTCGCGGTGGGCGCGTCGCCGCTGGCCTTCTTCTTCGCAACGTAGGTCCCCTCGTTGGCCTTGATGAGCACCGCCTGACCGGCATCCATGCCGCGGCCACCGGGCTGACCCGGCACCACCACCTCGGCAGCGGTGTCGATGCCCGCTTCGCACAGGTAACTGCGGACATGTTCAAGGCGGTCGGCCAACAGCTTCTCGTCCAACTCGTTCGTGCTCAAATGGATCGTGCCGCCGTACAGCTCCATTAATGCTGCCAGGCGTGACAGCCGCTGCTCGCCCAGCGAGTTCAGCATGGCCCGGTGCGGGACGAAATGGATGTCCGACACCGCCATGTCGATCAGCAGCGCGTTGTCGATCATGTGCGTGTACTCCGCCCGCAAGCCGCTCGTCCGTTCGGCGTTGCCGTGCGGTGGGGCGTTGAGACGCGCCGGGGGCTGCTGACAAGCGCCGCAGAGCACCCCGACAACAATTGTGCCCAAAAGTCGCAGCCGGAGCATCTCGGACTCCTGACGAGCCGTGTCGGCGCCGGCCGACGGCCGACCCGGCGACCAATGGCCGCAAGCGCGGACACAGCCTCATTCCTGAAATCGGCGACCCGCGGTCAGCACCTGAAGCCCCCGCTTCACGCTAAAATCGCCGCCATGCGATGGACACGCTATAGCGCTGTGGCCGTGCTGGC
Organism: uncultured Planctomycetales bacterium; assembly: GCA_964638325.1. Taxonomy (GTDB): domain Bacteria; phylum Planctomycetota; class Phycisphaerae; order UBA1845; family Fen-1342; genus JALHJL01. Next base: position 33,363 of record CAZWYT010000012.1, on the reverse strand, counting down.
CCTGGTGACGTTCGGGTCGCTGCTGGTCACCGGCGGCTATGCGTGGTACTTGCGCAGCGCCCGCTACCGCAACTCCTGCGCCCAGAAGCTGAGCCGGGCGCTCGGGTTGCCGGCCGAGATTGGCCGCATCGTGCCCCGCTCACGCCAGGCGCGGGAGTTCCAGGATGTGCGTGTCTGGTTGCCGGGCCGCCGCGGCGAGGCGGCCTTCTGCGAGCGCGCCATCCTGACGAACACCCCGCAGCCCGGTCAGCCGGAGGCTTACGAGCTGGACTTGCGCGGAGGACGATGCGAGATTTCGGCGCGCACCTGGTTGCGCGAGGATTACCGCTTCATGCTCGAATCCGGCCTGCGGCCGGGGTTCAGCCCAGATGGCCCGCGGCGTGTCCTCCTCAGCGGAATGGACTTGGCGTTCAATCGCGACCGGTTCCGGGCCGTCCTGAGCGACGCGAGCGGGTTGGTCTCCTTTGAAGAACCTGAGCGTGGACGCGCAACGCTCTGGTGCGGCCAGCTCAACGGGCACCGCGCCGCCACGCCAGTCACGCTGCTAGCCGAGTTCACACCCCAGTCCACCGGCATCCGCCTCGACCTGGTGCGCCTGGACGTGCCCGAACTGCCCATCGCGGTCGTCGGGCTCGACGAATGGGCTGGTCTCGGCTGGCGTTCGGGCGCATTCAGCGGGCAGGTCGTGTATCGCGAGCTGGACGCCGACCGGCAACTCACCGTGAGCGGGAAAGCGTTCCGCCTGGAGCTGAGTGAGTGCACGAAGCCGTTCGTGGCCCAGCCATGGCAGGGCACGGTGCCAGAGCTGGAGCTTGAAGAGCTGACGCTCGTCAACGGCCGCCTGGAACGCATCCGCTTTCGCGGCGTGCTCACCGACGTGTCGGCCGGTGACGTCCTCGCGCCGTGGGGCTGCGGCAAGATCGACGGGCGTGCGACCCTGCGTATCCAGGCGGCCGAGCTGTCGCCCAGCGGCGTCGACCACCTGGTGGCTTCAGCGCACTGCGAAGGCGTCGATCTGGCCGAGATTTCCGCAGTGCTCGGCTGGGGTGGCGTGACCGGCCGCGCGCGGGTCGTCGTCGACGATCTCACCCTCGACCAGAATCGCCTCTCGACCCTGGACGCCGAGATCCTCGTTCAGGCGCCGGACGGCGAGCCCTACTCGATCGACCGGAATCTGCTGTCGGAGCTGCTGCGCCGGACCATCGGCCTGCCGCTGCCCACGTTCCTGCCCGAGCGGTTCGAGTACACCCGCTTCGGCGTGCGGTTGGAGGTGCGCGACGAGGTGCTCTACGTGTTCGGCACACACGGCCCGCGGCAGAAGGCGATCCTCAGCGTTACCCTCGGTGGCGAGGAAATCCCCGCGCTCTTTGAGCCCGAGGCGCCCATCGACCTGCACGCCGCGCTGGACAACCTGCACCGCCGCCTGGCAGCCGCGATCCAGGAAGGTATGCAACAACTGGCGCCTGGCCATGTGTGGGGAAGCCGGCCGGCCGCCGAGACCAATGCAGGCCATACGCCCAGCGCCCCGGCGGCAGAGTGAGCTCCTGTGCGCAGCCGCGCCGAACGGCAACTCGTCACGCTCATGATCGGGGTGAGCCTCGTGTTGACCGGTCTGACGGTCTGGGCAGTTGCGGCGCAGGGGCGCGCATTGCAGGCCCGCGAGCTCGCGGACCTGAGAAACACCGCTGCCACCGCCACGGCACGGCATCAGGCGGCGCTACTCGCCGACGTGGAGCGCGCCTTCGGCAGTGCTGCGCGTGCGTGGGAGGTCGGCGGCGCCGACGAGCTGGACGCGTGGACAGCCGGCAGCGTGGATTGGCTGCTGACCTGCATCGGCAGCCCGGACCGGCCATGGACGATTTACCCGCTTACGCCGCTCGAACAGCCGCCGCCCACGTCACACGCACCCAGCAGCGAGCCAGCCGGCGGGGGCACCCGCGACCTGCTCACAATGCTGCGGGATTCTCAGCAACTGGCCACGAGCCCCGATCCGCTCACGCGGTCTGGGGCGCTGCTGGCCATGGCAGCCTGCGAGCAGCAGCTCGGACACCCGCTGGCGGCCGCCCGGATTCTTGCTGACGCCGCGCATTTGCTGCGCTCCACGCCGCGACTGGCGCGCTTCGCTTTTCGGGCCGAGCTGTCGCGGATCGACTCGTTGCTCGCGGCCGGGGATCAGGACCGGGCCCGGGAGGCCTTGGCCGGCTTTGTCACCGGCCTGTTGAGCGATCATCCCGCGCGCGTCGGGCCGACGGAAGTGGCGCGACTCCAAAGCCAGGCGGAAGCCCTGCGCATCTCTGCCGCTGACCTGACGACGGCCCGCCTGGCGGAGCTGCGGGCGCGGGCCGAGAGGCGTGCGGTCATGGCCGACGCCGCCCGCCGGCTGTTGGAGGCCCAACCTCCCGATGAGAGCCAGGCGCCGGAGCGCACGCGGTTCTTAAGCGCCAGGACAACCACCCACGAGCCCGTCGTCTTGGCGGTGCGCGTGATCGCGGCGGACACCTGGCTCGCTCTAGTCTGTCCGGGAACGGATATTCTGGCCCGCTATTACGGCCCGGACCGGGCGGACGTCCCCTGGCAAGTCCGGCTGCCGGACACGCAGCCGGACGACACCCCCCTGCTCGAGTTGGGCCCCGAATTCGCCGGGGCCGTCGTAGTGCCCTCGCCGGCGACGGCCCGGCAGGTCCGCGCCGCCGCCCAGCGGCACCTGGGCATCGTTCTGGGCACGACGGCCGGGACGGCGGTCGCGTGGGCGCTGGTGATCTGGATGCTGACACGCGTCATCGCCCGACAACGCGAGCTGGCGCGCCTCCAAGGCCGCTTCGTCGCCGACGTCAGTCACGAGCTCAAGACGCCGCTGGCGCTGATCCGCCTGCTGGCCGAGACGCTGGCGAGTCGGCGGGTTCGCGACCCGGAGCGCATCCAGGCCTATCACGAGACCATCACGCGGGAGAGCGAGCGGCTCAGCGTGCTGCTCGAGAACATCCTCGATCTCGGACGGATCGAATCGGGGCGCAAGCAATATGAGTTCGGCTATTGCGATATCGCCGCGGCGGCCCGCCAGGCGTGGACGCTCTTCGAGCCCCAGTTCCATGAGGAAGGCTTCCAGGCGCACCTGGAGATTGCCGATAGCCTTCCGCCGATCCGCGCGGATGCCCAGGCCCTGCAGCAGGTCGTCGTGAACCTGCTCCAGAACGCGTACCGGTACTCCGGCGCGGCGAAGTACGTGCGCCTCGCCGTCACGCGCGAAGGCTACGTGATCCTCATCACCGTCGAGGACCACGGCATCGGCATGTCGGCCAGCCAGCTCGACCACCTGGGCGAGAGCTTCTTCCGCGCCGAAGACACGCGGGTGCGGCAGACGCGCGGCGTTGGCCTGGGGTTGGCGATCGTCCACCACATCGTCCGCGCCCATCGCGGCAAGATCGAGGTGCAATCGCGTCCGGGCCAGGGCAGCCAGTTCACCGTGTGGATTCCGTTCGAGCCGGAGGACGTATAAATAGGGACAGTCACCTATTTTCGAAGCCAGAAATAGGTGACTGTCCCTATTTTATGCGGTCACCAATAGCGCTCGAAGTGGATATTGCCCCGGGAGCCGCGACTGTCGGTCACGAAGCCACGGGTCTCCAGGACCTGCTGCACACTGTCGATCATCTCGGGATTGCCGCACAGGAAGACGTGGCACTCGGCCGGATCGAGCGGTGCACCGACCAGCCGCTCATAGGTGGCCGGCTCCAGCGCGGTCTGCACCCGCCCACGCAGCCCGGTCCACGCGCCGTCCTCCGGCTCGCGCGTGACGAGCGGGATGTACCGCACCGTCGGATCCTCGCGCGCCAGCGTCTCCATCTCCGCCATGTAGCCGAAGTCCGCCGCATAGCGCACGCCATTGATGAGCACGAACCGCCGCCAGCGATTCTGTCCCCGGTAGGTCCGCAGCATCGACATGAATGGGGCGATCCCGGTGCCAGTGCAGACCATGACCAGATCCTTGCTCGGCGGGGCCAGCTCGATGTGGAACTCGCCCTTGGCCGCGTCGTCCATCCACAACCGGCCGCCGGGGGCGATCTCCCACAGCCGCGGCGTGAGCTCGCCGGCCTCGACACGCACGACGAAAAACTCCATCCATTCCGTGACGGTGGGCGACGAGGCGATGGAATACGCCCGGCGTGTCAGGCGAATACGGCCCGGACGCGAAGGCGGTCTGATTCCGACATGGGCAGGGTTGGGAGCCCGTGGCACGCCGAGACGGACGAATTGCCCGGGCACGAACGGCGGTACGGGGCCGGTGTCGGGGCGTACGCGGACGATACTGAGGATGTCCGTCAGGTCGTCCCGCGCAACCAACGTTGCGTTGGTGGGGTCGGTTTTCATCGGCGTATTGTAGCGACCGGCGCGCCGCCGGCCGTGGAGGACCCCAATCCCGCGGGCGAGACACCCGCGCTCCCTAAAACCGGCGGCGAAGTCGGCCGCTTCTGTGCAAGCTCCCGCAGTGTCAAGGGCGTCGGCAACGGGGTCTTCCCATTCTTCTATCCGAGCGCCGGCGGCGCCAGCCAGACCTGCGACACGTAGCCGACCCGTCGCAGATCGGCCAGCACCCGGGCATCGGAATAAACGGTCTTGTCGGGATTGCGTTTCATTCGCTGCACGAAACCCGGATGGGCGATCTGCACCGCCCAAGCCGTACTGCTGCGTGAGTACGTCCGTCAACGCCGCCCCGCCGCGTTCTCCGCTACCACCGGCACCACGTTCTCCGCGTAGTCGGGTCCCACCAACGTCGAGGCACTGTTCGCATCCATGTTCGGCTCCTGGGCTGAACCGCGTTGATCCGCCCGAGTTGTACTCGGGCAACCAGGGAGCTTGCATCCCCATCTACGTAACGGCCGTGCTTTCTCGCTCGATCCGCGCCGCGTCCTCCTGGAACCGCCGCTCCTTGAACAGGATGGCGAACACGATGGCGCCCAGCACGGTGACCGCGATCGGCACAAGGAAGAACTTCGGCCACGCGTGCGGCACGCCGGCCCTGATGAACGCGTCATAAAGCTGGCCGCTGATAATGTTGCCGATCAGCATGCCGACCCCATTGGTCGCAAAGACCATCAGGCCCTGCGCGCTGGCGCGGATGTCCTTCTGGCACAACCGCTCGACGGCGATCATCCCGCCGACGAAGAAGAACGAGTAGCAAATGCCATGCAGGCACTGGGCCGCAACCACGAGCCAGGTGGGGTGAATGAGCGCGAAGATCGCGTAGCGCACCGGCCAGGCCAGGATGCCGAGCACGATGGTCGTCCGCATCCCGAGATACCGCAGCGACGGTGCAACCAGCAGCATGAGGACGATCTCAGCCACCTGCCCCAGGCTCATGGCGTAGTTCGCCCACCCCGGCTCCAGGCCCACGCCCGCCTTGATGTCCGTCAAGAAGATGTTGGTGAAGCTGTAATAGAAGGGCAGCTCGATCGCCACGATAAAGGAGATCACCAGCAGCACGGCGAAGTTGCGGTTGCTCGTGAGCCGGAAGGCCTCCAGGAACGCGTACGGGTTCTTGGCCTGCTTGCTCGGCGGCGTGTTCGGCAGTGTGAAGCAGTACAGCCCCATGAGCAGCGACACGATGCCGCCCGCCGCGAGGCAGTCACCCACTCGCCACGCGTTGGGGTCGCGCGAGCTCGACCAGATCAGGTAGCCACTGATGATCCAGTTCAGGATGATCCAGCCGATCGTACCCCACACGCGGATGTTGCCGAACTTCTTGGAGTCCTTCATGTGGTAGAACGCGATTGCGTTCGTCAGGGCGATCGTCGGCATATACAGGATCGCATAGATGAGCAGGGCGACGAACATCGGCCCGAACGTGCTCTGCCGCCAGGCCGCAAACAGCAATACTGCTCCGACCAGATGCACCGCCCCGGTGAAGATCTGGTTCGGCAGAAACCGGTCCGCGATCCAGCCCGCGACCAGCGGCGACAGCATCGCCCCGAGCGCCGTGGTCAGGTAGACGAGGCTGATTTCCTTTCCGCTGAACCCCAGGTGTTCCATGTGCTTGCCAAGCAGGACGGACCACACGCCCCACACGGCGAACTCGAGGAACATCATGATCGAAAGACGCAGGGTCAGCAGGGGGACGGCCGGGCGCACGGCAGCGTATGGCAGCGTCGTTGAGTCAGTGTTGGTCGTGTGGCTCATGGGTGCAGATGGTAATGCCGGCGCTGGGGTAGCGTAACCCGGTTCTGAGCGAATTGGCCGAAGGTGCTCAAGGTGATCATGTTTTGACACCCCCCTGTTGAGCGCCTTCGGCGGGCGGATCGCGAAGGACGATTTTATCCGACTGCGCCCGCCGCTCGTGATCATCTTCAGTCCATGTGCCTGCGTGCGTTTGTGGTTGTCGTGCCGCTATGAGAGTATTCACCACGGAGGACACGGAGGACACGGAGAGGGGGAGGAATGGCGGCGAGTGGTGATCTCTGGCGGCAACCGATCGGGGATTACAGATTGGGGATTGGGCACTGGCCGAAGACGGGCGGCCGGCGCGCCGCTTGAACAAAGTCAGGACTCGAACGCGCGACTCGTCCGCCGGAGGCGACCATGCCGCTGAAGAAAGCGGAACAGCGTGTCGCGGCCCGGGAGGCCACGACATCCGCTTCGAAGCGCACCCTCGACGGCCAGCCAAGTGTCGCCGGGAGATTCGGGGATCGGGCCGGACCTCACGTGGGGCCAGCTTCCGTGGCGGCGATAGTGGGCGTCGGCCCAGGCGAGGATGGCCCGGACCCGAAACGGCGGCAGGTGGCGCGGGTTTCGCACGCCGCGATGTTGCTCGAGCAGCTTCACCAGTGATAAGCCGGCCGGCAGGCCGCGCAGGCCGAGTGATAGTGCGCTTTCTACGGACTCCCAGGTCTCGTCGCGCGTACCGTCGATCGGCCCCGAGTGCAACGCGGGCCAGCGCTGCGCGCGCCGGTAGAACTTGTCCGCCCAGACCAGAATCTGCTCGATCGTGAGGGGATCATGCCGCGCGGGGTGAAATTGCCGGCTTCTGCGCCAGCGCCGTCTGTAGCGTTGCAGGGTTCGCCTGTACGGAGCCCCGCGGTATTTCGCCAGCAGCGTGGCGAGGGTATAGCCCGGCCGCAGACCGCGGAGCCCGCGCTCGAGCGCCGTGTGGATTGCCCCCCACGTATCGCCGCCCGCGCCCTGAACCTTGCCGGACGCGAGCCTGGGCCAGCGTCCGTGGCGCGCGTGGTAGGCATCTGCCCACGCCAGAATCTGTTCGATGCTCAGACGCGGGCGCTGCCAACCGCGCTGCACACCGCGGCAGCGGTGCAGAACACTGGCCAGCGTGTCACCGCCAGGCAAGCCGCGCACGCCCACGCGCAGCGCGGCCTCCAGCGCCGGCCAGGTCTCCTCGCGGCCGGCGGCGACCCTACCGGGGCTGTTTGCAGTCGGCCAGTCCCCGGTACGGCGGTGGTATGCATCGGCCCAGACAAGGATTTGCTGCACGGTCAGGCGCGGTCGTGGTTGCGGTGGGGCCGGTCGACGCAATGGCCGGCCGCGGTGACGGTGGAGCAAAAGGGCCAGCGTGTCACCGCCGCGACACCCGCGGAGCCCGCGGCGCAGCGCTTGGGCGATCGCCGCCCACGTGTCCCACGGGGCCTCCTGCACTGGTCCGCGATGGGAGTTGGGCCAGCGCCCGGTCCGCTGCTGGTACGCGTCGGCCCAAGCCAGGATGGAGTAAATGTGCAGGCGCGGCTTCCTGGGTTGCGGCGGGCGTTTGGTGGGCGCGCGGCGCGGGGGCCGCTTTCGGCGTACACGCGGCAGCGGGCCAATCCTGGATCGACGGGACATGGTGCAGATTGTAAGACGTGAAAAACGAGGGAAGAAGTCCGGCCCCGCACTCCGATCCCGGCGCGGCAGGATACCGGACTGGGCACTCGCGCCGGCTGGCGCGGCGCGTCCGGATGAGGGACGTGCGTTACGCCGGCCTCGCCGGCCGGAAGCGGCCGTGCCGCTTGAGAAACCGGGTCAGCGATTCCTGCCCCGGCAGACCACGGTGGCCTTTGTGCAACGCCTGATCCACAGCACACCAAGTGTCGCCCGACGATTCGGGGATCGGGCCGGATTGCCCGGTCGGCCAGCGCCGCGTGCGACGGTAGTGGGCGTCAGCCCAGGCCAGGATGGTTCGCATCGTGAACCGGGGCCGGTGGAGCTTGTCGAGCACGCCGCGGTGCTGCTCCAGCAGCCGCGCCACCGAGGAGCCGCGCGTCAGGCCGCGCAGGTCCTCGCGCAGCGCGGTATCCACCGAGAACCAGGTTTCGTCGCGCGCGCCCGCGATCGGACCCGCCAGCCGCGCCGGCCAATGGCCGTTTCGGCGATAGAACTGGTCGGCCCAAGTGAGGATCTGCTCGATGGTGAGGGGAGTGTGCCGCGCGGGGTGATGGTGCCGGTTTCGGCGCGGGTGCCGTCCGCAGCGTTCGAGGAGCCGCGCTAGCGAGCTCCCGCCGGGCAGGCCGCGGCGGCCCTTCGACAGGGCGCCTTCGACTTTAAGCCAGCTCTCGCCACGCGCTTCGGGGATGGCACCGGAACGCAGCGTGGGCCAGCGTCCGTGGCGGCGGTGGAAGGCATCGGCCCAGGCGAGGATCGTGTGCACGATGTACCGCGGCAAGTCTCGCTTGTAGGGAACGCCGCGGTATTTCTCCAGGAGTTTGGCCAGGGTGTAGCCGGGCGGCAGACCGCGGCCTGGTTTCTCGAGCGCCGTGTGGATCGCCCCCCAAGTATCGCCGGCCGCGCCCTTGACCTTGCCGGACCCGAGACTCGGCCAGCGTCCGTTTCGCGCGTGGTACTGGTCTGCCCACGCGAGGATTTGCTTGATGGTCAGACGCGGCCGATAGCGGGCACGGCGCACGTCGCGGTAGCGGAGCAGGATCTTGGCGATCGAGTCGCCGCCCGGCAGGCCGCGCGTACCCACGAACAGCGCGTTGTTTACGGCACCCCAGTTTTCGTAGCGGCACCCGCTGATCGGGCCGCTGTGCTGGCTAGGCCAGCGTCCGGTGCGACGGTGGTGGGCGTCTGCCCACGCGAGGACTTTCCGCACGGTGAGCCGGGGCCGCGGCACCGGCTGCGGCAATGGCCGGCCGCGGTGGCGATGGAACACGAGCAGCAGCGAATCGCCCTTGCGACACCCGCGGTATCCGCGGCGCAGGGCAGTATCGATGGCGCGCCATGTCTCCCACGGCACATCGCGCACGTCCCCACTGTATTGTGTGGGCCAGCGCCCAGTCCGCTGATGGTACGCGTCGCCCCAGGCGAGAATCGAGGAAATGTGCAAGCGCGGTGACTTCGGCCGCGGCGGGCGTTTGGTGGGCGCGCGGCGCGGCGGCCGTTTTCGGCGTACAGGCGGCAGCGGGCCAATCGTGGATCGACGGGCCATGGTGCAGATTGTAAGACGTGGGAAACGAGGGAAAAAGTACGGCCCCGCACTCCGATCCCGGCGCGGCAGGATACAGGACGGGGCACCTACCCACTCGCAGAGGGAATCTGGCACCCACGTTTCAACTCGCACTCTGCCGCACGGATGACTCACGGCACGCAGCGGATGGACCGGCCGGACAAAGCAACCGCACGCCGCCGGCCATCGGCCGCGGCCACGCGTCGCGACCTGATTGGACCGTGAGGTGGCCTCTGGCACTCCGTTGAGAGACTCTTCTGGTCGTCGCAGCCGGTCCAACAGCGCGGCTTTTTCGGCGCTCTACGTCGGCCACGGGGGGCCGACGCTACTTTTTCATCGGGGCTTTGGGTATCATCCGGGTCAAGCTCATTGCAGCGCTTGGCGCGTCTGGAATCACCTTTGGAAGGACCACGCCGATGAACAAGGCACGTCTGTTCGTAGGCAGTTGTTTCTCGCTGGTCGCCACCGCGGTGTGCTTCGCCGTCGTCGGGGCCATTATGGGGGCGCTCAAGGAGCAGTTCGTCCTGAGCAACGAGCAGGTGGGCTACATCGGCGGGGCCGCGATCTGGGGCTTCACGATCTCGATCTTCATCCTCGGGCCGTTGTGCGACGTGCTGGGGATGCGCAACCTGCTGCGCTTTGCCGTCCTGTGTCACGCCGCCGGGGCCTTGCTGATGATCTTCGCGCGGGATTTCTGGATGCTCTTCGGCGGCGCGCTGATCCTGTCGCTCGGCAATGGGACGATCGAGGCCGTCTGCAACCCGCTCATCGCGACCCTCTACCCCGATGAGAAGACCAAGAAGCTCAACAAGTTCCACGTGTGGTTCCCGGGCGGGATCGTCATCGGGGCCGTGGCCTCATTCCTGCTGAATACAGCCGGGTTCGCCGCCTGGCAGCTCAAGCTGGCCCTGATCCTGGTCCCGACCGTGATCTACGGCCTCCTGTTCGTCGGGCAGAAGTTCCCCGCGACCGAGCGCGTCCAGTCCGGCATTTCCTTTGGCGGGATGGTCCAAGGCGCGCTGCTCCGCCCGCTGTTCCTGATCCTACTGCTCTGCATGTGCATCACGGCCTCGTTGGAGCTCGGGCCGGGCCGCTGGGTGCCCGCCGTGCTCGAAGCGGGCGGCATCGCCGGCATCCTCGTCCTGGCGTACATCAACGGCCTGATGGCGATCCTGCGGTTCTTCGCCGGCCCGGTCGTCCACCGGCTCTCGCCGACCGGCATCCTGGTCAGCTCGGCAATCCTGGCCGGCATCGGCCTGTACTGGTTCAGCTTCGCCGAGACGGCGGTGATGGCCTTCGCCTCGGCGACCGTCTTCGCGGTCGGCGTGTGCTACTTCTGGCCGACGATGCTGGGCGTGACGTCCGAGCGCGTGCCGCGCAGCGGGGCGCTCGGGCTCGGCCTGATGGGCGGCATGGGCATGCTGATCGTCGGGCTGGTCACCGCGCCGCAGATGGGCCACATCGCCGACCGCTTCCTGCTCAGCCGCTTGCAGGAGCAGAAGGCGCAGACGGTGGCCGCGCTCGAGCAGGTGACGGCCGAGTATCCGTTGCTGGCGGCCAGTGCGCAGGAGCCGTTCAAGTCCGAGATCGGCAAGGCGGTGACCGAGGCGCAAAAAGTGCTCGCGGACGCGAAGACCGGTCAGCTCCCCACGGGCACCGCCAACGCGCTGCGCGGCGCGATCAAAAACGCCCCCACCGGCGACAAGGCCGCCGCGATCGTCAAGAGCCTTAACCAGTTGCTCAGTCCGGCGGACAACTACGGCGGGCGCATGTCGTTCCGCTACGTGGCGCCGTTCGCGCTCGTGATCATCGTCGTCTTCGGCGTGCTTTACCTACGCGACCGCGCCGCCGGCGGGTACAAGGCCGAGAAACTGACGGCGACGGCGGCCCCGCGCGCCGAGGCCTAAACAACCGGCCTGGTAGCAGCCGGGGGCTCGCCGGCCGCAGTAGCCGAGCCGCCCTTCCGCGGCCGAGCGGGAGCTCGGCCGCTAGCTTCGTCGGTGTGCCAGCGCCCGATTGCCAAGCTGCCCGCAGGCCGCCATGTGCTCGCGGCCCTTGGTGACGCGGCGTTTGCAGCCCTGGCCAGCTTCGGTCAACCAGGCCAGGAACTGCACGACCTCCTCTTCAGTTGGAGCCCGCCACGGCGAGTCGAGCCGCGGGTTGTACGGTATGACGTTCAGCATGCACTTGAGCGGCCGCAGGTACTCGGCGACCTCGAACGCGTGCACGCGGACATCATTCACGCCGGGGATCAGCACGTACTCCATCATGAAGAACTGGCACTTGCGCAGCGGGTATTCGAGCAGTGCCTCGCGCAGCGCCGCCATCGGCTCCAGCCGGTTGTGCGGCATGATCCGCGAGCGAATCTCGTCGTTCGGTGCATTCAGCGACACCGCCAGGTTCAGCCGCCGCCAGCCGAGCTGCGCGAGCTTGCGAATCCCCGCCACGCGGCCGACGGTGGAGATCGTCACGCGCTCGCCGGCGAAGGACAAGCCGCTCGGGTCCATGAGCACGCGGATGGCGTGGACCACGTTGTCGTAATTATCCAGCGGCTCGCCCATGCCCATGAAGACGACGTTGCGGATGCCGCCGTCGAAATCCCGTTGGGCGGCGACGACCTGCCCGACGATCTCGCCGGGCGCGAGGTTGCGCAGCAGTCCGAGCTGCCCGGTCTCGCAGAACACGCACCCGCGGGCGCAACCGACCTGCGACGAGACGCACAGCGTCCGCCAGAGGCCGTGTGTCCGCTGCATCGGCACCACGACGCTCTCAATCTCCAGCCCGTCGTGCGTACGCTGCACGAACTTGGTGAGGTCGCCGTCGACGAGTCTTCGCACGACCGGCAGGACATCCGCCGTGAGGACGCCGTCGAACCGCGCGACCCCGGCGCCACTGCTCGGCGAGCAGTGCTCTTCGGCGGGGGTGCCCCGGCCGTGCAGGAGCTTGCGGTATTGTGCCCGCAGCGCCTTGATCTCATGGCGCCGCGGCTGCAACGCCGCCGTGATCTGGTCGAATGTCAACCCGAGGACGTCCATGGGCACTCCGCGCCGGCGCACGTCGCGTGCCGACGCCGCATTCCTGCGAGTATAACGGAAGTCCCGGGGTGGCACGCACAAACTCGTTTGTGCCTGTGCCAGACCTCCTTTCGGACAGCGCCCGCGTTCGGTAAGCTCTTGCCGTTGCCGCTCAGGAAACGCGGGCGGCTGAATCCGAACAGCGAGGCTTTCCGCATGTCCCTTCGCAAGCACGTTACCCGCCGACAGTTTCTGAAAGGGGCCGCCGCGGTCGCCGCCGCGCCCTATGTGCTGTCCTCGTCTGCCTGGGGCCGCACGCCGCCGAGCGAGCGCATTACGCTCGGCATGATCGGCGTGGGCAACATGGGCGGCGGACACCTGGAAACGCTGGTGGGCAATCGCGACTTCCAGATACTCGCCATCTGCGACGTTGATCGCACCAAGCGCGATAAGGCCCAGCAGAAGGTGGAGGAAGCCTACGCCGCCGAGCGCACCGACGGCACCTACCAGGGCTGCGACACGTACAACGAGTTCGAGGTCTTGCTGGCCCGACGGGACATCGACGCGGTCCTGATCGCGGTGCCCGACCACTGGCACGCCACGGTCGCGGTGGCGGCCTGTCGCGCCGGCAAGGACGTGTATTGCGAGAAACCGCTCGCGCTGACGATTCGCGACGCCCAGGAGATGGTGCACGCGGCGCGGCGCTATGCCCGCGTCTTCCAGACCGGCAGCCAGCAGCGGTCGAGCCCGGAGTTCCGCCTGGCCTGCGAGCTGGTCCGCAGCGGGCGGATCGGCAAGCTGCTGACGGTGAACGTCGGGATCGGCGGTCCGTCGCGCGAGAAGTACCTGCCCGAGGAACCGATCCCCGAGGGCTTCGACTGGGAGCGCTGGCTGGGACCCGCGCCCTGGCAACCCTACAACGCCGAGCGGTGCAGCGGCAGCTACAGCGGCGGGTGGCGGCTGATCCGCGATTACTCCGGCGGGATGATGACCGACTGGGGTGCGCACCACTTCGACATCGCGCAGTGGGGCATGGGCATGGACGGCTCCGGGCCGGTTGAGATCATCCCGCCCAACGTCGCCGAGACCGGCACATTGACCTACCGGTACGCCAACGGGGTCACGATGTACCACGGGGGCGCGAACGGCATTCTGTTTACCGGCACGGACGGGAAGGTCGAGGTCAACCGCGGGTATTTCAAGACGTGGCCCGAGCGCATCGGCCAGGAGCCCCTCGGTCCGGACGACGTTCATCTCCACGAGAGCCCCGGGCACCACCAGGACTGGGTGAACTGCATCCGCAACCGCCGCCGGCCGATCTGCGATGTCGCGATCGGCGCCAGCTCGGTGACGGTCTGCCACCTCGGCAACATCGCCTGGTGGCTGGGTCGCACGCTCAAGTGGGACCCCGAGAAGCGGGAGATCATCGGCGACGCAGTGGCCAGCCGCTGGCTGGATCGCCCCAAGCGCGCCCCCTGGCGCTTGTGCCCCTAAAGCAGGAAGCAGAAACATGCGGCGAACGGTCGTTATCTTCGTGTCGTTGGCGCTGCTGTGGGCGACTTCGGCGTGCGTCCAGCCCCACCGGACTGTCGCGGCTCCAGGCACTGGGGCCGAAGTGCCCCTCACGCGCGCCGGCCTTGAACGCCAGCTCGACGCCTGGCTGCCCGGCATGGGCGCCGAGAATCTGCTGGACCGCGAGCGCCCGCAACAGGAATTCGAGCAGCTCTGCTTCCGTGTCGGCCGGCCCGGCGCCGATGCTGAACGTACGCTGCTGTGCCAGGCGGTCGTGGCCCACCTGGGACCCGAGACGCCGCGGCCGGCGCGGGTGTGGTTGCTGCGTCAGCTCGAGCGTCTCAGCCGCGAGGAGTCGGTGGCGGCTCTGGCCCGGACCCTTGACGACGACGACACGGAGATACGCGATCTGGCCCGTCGGGCACTCCAGAACAACCCATCCCCCGCGGCCGCCGCTGCCTTGCGCAAGGCGCTGGACAAGGCCACTGAGCCGGCCTGGCAAGTAGCGCTCATCAACTCGCTGGCGGCACGCCGTGACGAGGCTGCCGTGCCGCAGCTCGTCCGTCTCGCTGGTCATGGAGACCTGTCTGTCGCTGCGGCGGCCATCGCGGGACTAGGCGACGTTGGCAATCGCCGGGCCCTCGACGCGCTGTCCGCCCTCTGGCGCGGCCCCGAGCAGGACCGCCGAGAGAGCGCGGCGGCGGCGCTGGTCCATGCGGCCGATCGGCTCGTCGAGCTCGGGCAAACCCGGCGTGCCGCCGGCCTGTACGCGATGATCTACAATCCGGCCGTGGCCGAGCGCTTGCGCGCCGCGGCATTGCGGGGCTTGGCCGCCACCGACCCCGAGCAGGCGGTCCCCTGCCTGCTGGACACGATCCGAGGTCGGCGTGATCCGGGTTTGCAGTTGCTGGCGGTCCGGCTGCTGGCGGACGTCCCGGGCGATGACATCACCCAGATGCTGGCAGCCGAATTGCCCAGCCTGCCGCCCGACATCCAGGCGGTCATGCTGGACGCGTTGGCTACGCGGGGGGCGCGCAGCACCAAGCCCGCCGTCATCAAGGCCCTCGCCAGCGACGACGCCCGGGTGCGCATCGCTGCCCTGGAGGCCCTCCAAAAGCTCGGTGATGCCGCCGACGTGGTTGTATTGGGGACGATGGCCGCCGAATCGACGGGCCCCGAACGCGACACGGCGCGGCGCGCGCTGGCGCGGCTTCGCGGGCCGAGTCTCGACGCCGTGATTCTCGCTGACCTCAGAGATGCCCGTCCGGCGCTGCGGGCCGAGCTGCTTCGCGCCCTGAGTGCCCGCCGACACCGGGAGGCGCTGCCGACATTCTTCAAGGAAGCCCGGCATCCCGACGAGCTGGTGCGCGTCGCCGCCCTGGGCGCGCTCGGGGAGCTCGCGGCGCCCGGCGATGCCACAGCGTTGGTGCACCTACTCATGGAGGCGGAGGGCGAGGCCGTCCGCAGCGCTGCGGAAGACGCGATCGTGGCGGTCTGCGCCCGAATCGAAGAACCGCAACAGCGCGCCGGTCCGGTGCTCGCGTTGTGGCCGTACGCACCGCCCGCGGCCCAGCCGGCGCTGATCAGCGCCCTTGGTCGCATCGGCGGCAGCGCAGCTCTGGAGCGGATTCGCGCCGCGCGCAGCTCGGCCAGTACGGAACTGGTCGATGCCGCGGTGCGGGCATTGTCGAAGTGGGCGACCGCGGGGGTCCTCGACGACCTGCTCGACATCGCGCGCCGGAGCGACAGCAAGACGCACCGTGTGCTCGCGCTGGAGGGGTACATTCGCCTGCTGGGGCTGCCCAACGAGCGCGAGCCGCAGGCAACTGCCGCGCTGTACCAGACCGCCTTCTCCCTGGCCGAGCGCCCGGAGGAAAAGAAACAGGTTTTGAGCGGTTTGGCCACCGTGGTGCACCTGGACGCACTCAAGCTGGCCCAGCAATGCCGCGAGGACGAAACATTGCGGGCCGAGGCCGAGAGCGCCGTCCTTTCCATTGTCCGCATCGTCGGCCCGTGGCACCTCGACGAAGCTCAGACGGCAGTGCAGAGCGTCATCGCACAGACCAGCGACGACGCGACCCGCGAGCGCGGTGAGAAAACACTTGACGCGATCCGGAAATCCCAGGGCTGCATCCTGGCCTGGTCGCTCGCCGGACCGTACTTCGAGCTGGACAAGAAATGGGCCGACCTCCTCGATACGGCCTTTGCGCCCGAAACGCCGGGAGCGCCGGGCGTGGACTGGCGGCCGCTGAAGACCACCGACATGTATCGACCCTGGGTGTTTGACTTGACGCAACTCGATAGTGGCAGCGACCGCTGCGTGTACGTGCGCTCCGCCGTCTGGTCCGCACAACCACAGGACGCCCAGATGGAGGTCGGCAGTGACGACGCGGTCAAGGTGTGGCTCAACGGCCAGCTCGTACACGAGTTTCGCGGCGTCCGCGCCCAGGAGGCTTTGCAGGACAAGGCCGCCGTGAAGTTGGAGGCCGGCTGGAACCCGCTGCTGCTGAAGGTCATCCAGGCCGGCGGCGGCTGGGGCTTCTCGTGCGCCCTGCGGACCTCGGAAGGTGAACCGCTGACCGGGCTGAAGTTGCAGGCGGAAGCGTCCGGCGGACAATGAGCCCGCACTCGGGGCCCGTGACTTGCAAGACTCCTGGGACGGGTGATACGGTCTGCATAATGGCATGGACTCTTGGGCAAGAGTTGGAGGTCTCACGGTGAATGGCATGCGATGCGCGCGAATCGGGCTGCTGGTGACCGGATGCGTGGGGCTTGCGTCTTGCGTCGGTCCGCCCCTGGTGATTGTGCCCACCGAGCTGCCCAATGCCGCCCAGGGCACCCGGTACGCGCAGAACCTGAACATCACTGAAAACCGCGCCGTGCGGTGGGACGTCAGCGAAGGAGCGCTGCCGCCCGGAATGACGTTGGCAAACGATTCCGGCCTGCTTTCCGGTCGTCCCACGCTGTCCGGCGCCTACGACTTCACCGTGTTCGTCGCCGAGTCGTGGCCCCGGCGCAGCGGCACCCGGGTCTATACGCTCACCGTGCTGCCGCAGCTCCTGGTCGAGTTCAATCCGCCGCCCGCGCGCGTCGACCAGGCGTACGAGTACACGCCGCCCATCGACGGCGGCGTGCCGCCCTACACGGTCAGCGTCGCCGGCCTGCCCGCGGGCCTCGATTATGACGCCCCAACTGGGAAGCTCTTTGGCACGCCACACAGCGAGAATGCCGGCTTGCGGCTAGTAATCACGGCCGCAGACGAAGGCGACCCGCAACAGGCCGTCGCGCTCCGGGCGACGCTGGTCATCCATCCGGTAGCCGTGTCGATTACCACGACCGAGCTGCCCAACGCCGCCGTGGACCAGGATTACACGACGAAGTTGGAGGCGGCCGACGGACGTCAGCCGTACGTGTGGCGGATCACTGCAGGAGTGCTGCCGTTGGGTCTGCGATTGGGCCGGAGCACGGGCGAAATCACGGGCACGCCGACGTCGCGCGCCGCGACCGAGAGCTTCACCGTCTCCGTAAGCGATGCGGACACGCCGCCCTCATCGGACGCGCGCGAGTTCAAGCTGGTGGTCCCGGTGACCATCACGACGACGACGCTGCCCACGGCCAGAATCGGAGTGGCGTACAGCACGTCGATCGGCGCGTCCGCCGGGCTGGCACCATATTCGTGGGAGCTTAGCACCGGAACGCTCCCCGACGGGCTCGATCTCGATTCAAGCACCGGCGCTATCTTGGGCACGCCGGCCGCGACCGCGACCACACAGACGTTCACCGTTCGCGTCACGGACAGTGACACGCCGCCGACCACGGCGGAACTGGAGCTCACGATCACCATCCTACCCTAAGCAACATGCGATCGGAGGTGCGACGATGTGGAAGCACGTGGCATTCATCAACCTGCTGACGGTTCTGTTTCTGGGCGCGGGCTGCACGATCCGGATCATCCCCGGTGGCGGGGACGGTGATGGGTTGGGAGGCCGCGTGTACCTCGATGAGGCCAACGCGAGCATCGTGATCGTGCAGCAAGTCGGCGCCGCCACCGCCGGCGTCACCGCGACACTCACCGACAGCCTGGGACGTACCCTCACGCTCGCCAGCGACCAGGCCGTCCGGGTCAACAGCGTGGACCTGGTCGGCCCCAACATTGAAGGCGAGTTCACCGCGACTGTCGACGCGGCCGCTCAGTACGAGATCCAGGTGGTCGAGCCGTCGCGCGGCGTCGAGGACACGACGGCCGACGCGCCGGGGGAATTCCAGATCACGTCGCCAGGGACAGACGGCAGTGTCTCACTCTCCGGGTTCACGTTAACGTGGTCCGACGCCAACAACCGCCTCCAGGTGCGGATCAGGCTTTCCCAGACGTTCGAGCAGACCGAGACGCACTACTTTGGACCCTACACCGATACCGGCAGCCGGGAGTTCACGGTCGATGATCTCGAGCCCTTCCGGCACGGCGGCGATCTGACGCTGAACATCATGGTCACCAAGATCAACACGACCAGCAACGTAAGCGGATTCAAGTCCGGGACGGCCTCCGTGCGCCTGTACGCATCGCGCACAGCCATACCTGGCCCCTGAGGCAGACAGACGGTGCCGCCCGCCTGCGCAAACGCTGGCTTCTGCTTGTGCAAGACGCGCCGACGAAATCCCGCCACTTCGAGCGCGTTTCTTGCAGCCAACGGCCATTTGACGGCCCGCCGTCCCTTTTTAATTTGACAGGCTTGTCAATTTGAGCTATTGAGTATAATTAGATAGCGGGGCTCGTCGGTGAGCCCTCGATTTCAGCAGCCGTGATGGAGGAAACAGCGACAGAGCGACGACTCAAGTGCGAGATCAGACTCTTGAGTGAATGGGAGCTGCTTGGCGGTCAATGCCTGTGACGCTTACAGTCCCGGCCTCATACATAGATATCATCCCCGCAACGCCGTCGAGATGAGCTCCCGGCGGCCGCCCGCGGACAGCAACCCGCAGGCTTCTCTCCCAGCAGTCTTTTGTAGAGTGAATCCGCGCCGCGCTCGCGGTGCTGGACGATGTGTTTTTCGGCGGCAGCCGCACGCGCCGCGCATCGGCGGACGCGGGCGACGGGCCCCTTGAGGAGTGCGTGCCATGGCTTCCGGGAATGCCGTCTGGGGCATCGACATCGGTCAGTGTGCGCTGAAGGCGATCAAGCTGCGGCCGGCCGAAGGCGGCAAGGTCGAAGCCGTGGCCTTTGACGTGATCGAACATCCGAAAATCCTTTCGCAGCCGGACGCCGACCGGGACGAGCTGATCTCGTCGGCCCTGGAGAAGTTCGCGTCCCGCAACGAATGGCAGGGGGACCGCTTTATCGTGGGCGTGCCCGGGCAACAGACCTTTGCCCGCTTCTGCAAGATGCCGCCCATCGATCTGAAGAAAGACTCCAAGAAGATCCACGACCTCGTCCGCTACGAGGCGAGCCAGCAAATCCCCTTCGACATCGAGGACGTGGTCTGGGACTACCAGCTCTTCACCAGCGAAGGCTCCCCCGACATCGAAGTGGGGATCTTCGCCATTCGCAAGGACCTCATCCGCAAGCACCTGGGCTACTTTGCCGCCGTGAGCATCGGGCCCATGGGCGTGCAGACCATCCCCGCCGCACTCTACAACTTCTGCCACTTCGACGGACAGGCCGCCGGCGCGGGCGGGGCCACCGTGCTGATCGACGTCGGGGCCCAAAACACCGACCTCATAATCGTGGAGGCCAATGCGGCCTGGACGCGGAATATCCCGCTCGGCGGCAACAGCTTCACCGAAGCCCTTGTGCGCGCCTTCAAGCTCTCGTTTGCCAAGGCCGAGAGCCTGAAGCGTTCGGCGGCCACGAGCAAGTACGCCCGGCAGATCTTCCAGGCGATGCGCCCCGTGTTCGCGGACCTGGTGGCCGAGATTCAGCGCTCGATCGGGTTCTACAGCTCGACCCACCGCGGCGTGGAGCTCAAGAAGGTGCTCGCGCTGGGCAACGCCTTCCGCCTGCCCGGCCTTCAGAAGTACCTGGAGAACAACCTGACGGTCGCCGGCGGCGTGGCCAAGCTCGAGAAGTTCAACCAGCTTCTGGCGACGGCTACGATCAATGCTCCGCAATTCACCGAGAACGTCCTCAGCTTCGCAGCGGCCTACGGCCTGGCCTTGCAGGGGCTGGGGCTCGCTCCCATTCGGGCTTCGCTGCTGCCGGCCGATCTCGCCCGCATCGCCGTCTGGCAGAAGAAACGCCCGTACTTCATCGCCACGGCCGCGTCCCTGCTGATTGCCGCCGGCGTGCCCTGGATCGCTAATGGCCTGGATAGCCAGGCGCTGGCCAGCGATCAGGTCTCGCAGAGCCGCGCCAAGGTCACCCAGATCGTGAACGAGGCGAACCGGTTCCGTCACGAATTCAATAAGGCGCAGACCGACACCGGGCAACGCGAGGCGGACATCAAGAACCTGCTTAAGCTACAGGAGCACAAGCTGGTGCTGCCGCAGGTGGTCGCGCTCGTGAACCAGGCGCTGCCGCCCATTAACCCTCCGGAGCTCGCGCAGGTGACCTCGGGTGAGGAGTTGAAGAAGCTGATCGAGTCTGACCCGACCAAGAGCAAGTATGCCCGCTGGCAGCGCGGACAATTCGTCATCGAGTCGCTGAAGGTCGAATACGTCAGCAACGCGGAGACGGCGGATGTGAACGCGACCGCCGCGCGACCTGAAGCGCAGCCCGGTGCGCGTGGCGGTGGCGGCGAAGCCGAAGGGGGCGGTGGACCGCCCCCGGGCATGGGCGGAAAATTCGGCGGCGGCGGCGGGCGGCTCCAGCCCCGCCCGGGGGGCGGCATTGGTCCGGCCCAGCCACAACCTCAAGCACCCAGCGGTGGAGGCAGCAAAGGTCCTGGAGCGCCTCCGCCCGGCGCGGGCTTCATCGTCCGCGTCGAGGGCCGGCTGCTATATGGCCGCAGCCAGCCGGAGGCCATGGAGTGGCTCATGTCCTTTCGTGAGGGCCTCCGCCAGCGCGGCCAGCAGGCCGGCCTTGGCTTCCACATACCGGACGACGATCCGAAGGATCGCACCAAGCAGGCAATCGGAGTCCCGAATCCGGTGAAATACTACCAGGCTACGGCGGGAGTGGGCCTGCAGCCCGTCGACGTGGCGCAGGCCGGTGGCCCGGGAACGGGTCCGGTGCTGTACCCCGACCCGATCACCAATGAGGACATGGCCACTGACTGGAAGGTCAAGTTGGCGTTCAAAGTGAAGCTGGGTGAGAAGGGTGCCCCCGCGGCCGAGCCCGAGGCGGGAGCCAAACCCGGCGCGGGCGCGCAGCCTGCGCGGAGCCCGGCACGAGGGAGGGGTGGGGTCATGGCGCCACCGCCGCGCGGCGATGACCGATGATGGCACGGATGAGGAAATGGACCCGGGCCTTCGCACAGGAGAATGACCATGCCGGAGTTCGTTAAGACCCACTGGATCTTGCTGGCGAGCGGCCTGGCCGCCCTGGTGGGCATCACGCTGGCCGTCCTGGGCATGACGCGCGAGAGCGTTATCCAGGAGATGCGGAAGCGCGCGCAGCTCGTCACGGACATCAACAACCTGCGCGGCGGTGCCGAGAACAACGAGACCATCGAGGCCGAGAAGGAGCGCGGGCGGAGAATCGAGCAGGAATATGGGAACGTCGTCCAGACGGCCGAGAGCATCAACGAACGACAGCCGCTTATGGAGGGCGTGTTCCCCGCCCCGGCCCAACTCAACGTTCCGTATCTCTTCCGCGAGGCGTACAAACGGCGTCTCTGGGAACTGCCCCACACCTTGAAAGCCGGTTCTCTGCCCAGCGAGGACGAGATCCGCGACGAGATGGAGATCATGGCCGACCAGGCCCGACGCCGGCAGGAAGAGGGCGGCGAAGGTACTGAAGTCGCCGCCGCGCCCGGCGGCCCGGTGAGCGGGGGCAAAGGCAATGTGGCGCCGCCTGCCGGCCCGGGCGGTGGGGGTAAAGGTGGCCTGGCTCCGCCTGGCGGCGGCGGGGGCAAAGGGGGTCTGGCGCCGCCGGGCGCTGCCCCCGGTGGGGGCAAAGGTGGCATTCCGCGTGGCGGCGGGCGCACCGCGCCGCAGCCCGGCCCCGCTCCGCCAGCCGCGGAAGGCGGCCCCGCGCCCGCGGCCCGTGCAGCGGCTCCGCAACTCACTGGCGCCCAGGCTGAAGAGGCCCGCTATCGGGCCGCGGTCAAGAAGGCCCACAGCATCCGCGTGTACGCTTCGCCCGACACTTCGTTCCACGTCAGCCCGATTGCCTACAGTAACGAGGCCCCGCGACCCGCAGACATGTGGTACGCCCAAGTGAGCCTGTGGGTCCAGGAAGACGTGCTCAGCGCGATCGCCCGACTGAACGATGGCGCGGCCCAGCAACTGGCGGGCAAAGACGTCGACGTCGCCAACCTGCCCGTAAAGCGAGTCGAGAGCATCCGCGTGCGCGGCTATGTCGCCCCAAACGGCACCCTGATTGAGTTCCCGGTGCAGGGACAGGCGCAGGCGGCCCGCGGCGGTGGCGCGGCTCCGACCGTGAGTTCGTTTACCGGCCGCAAGGCGGATGACCAGTTCGACGTTGTGCGGCTGACGCTCACCGCGATGGTCGACGAGCGTGACTTGCTCAAGCTGATCGACAGCGTCACGCGGACGAACTTCTACCAGGTGGTCGGTCTCGAGTACGCCACGGTGGAGTCCACGGACCGGGAGGGGTACTTCTATGGCGACGCGCCGGTCGTGCGGGCAGTGCTCGATTTTGAAGGGTACATGGCCCGGAAAATCTACAAGGCGATGATGCCCGAAGAGGTCCAGTTGGCCCTCGGCATCGTCAAAGCGGAACCCGGAAAGGAAGCTCCAAAGAAGAAATAGCGGCAGGGCCCCGATGGGGCTACCCCCGCGGCTGCCGGAGGACCGACGATGGCAAAGAAAGGATCCGTGAGCTTCATTGAGCTACATGTGGAAAAAGGCGTGCTCGGACTAGCCGTGCTGTTCATGGTGTTCCTGGCCGCCCGCTACCTGATCCTCGAGCCGAACAAAATTGACCTGGGCGGCGAGAAGCTCGGGCCACGCGAACTGGACGAAGCGATCCTGCGCAAGGCGGATGAGTTGAGCAAGGCCGTCGAGAAAGCCAAGCCCGAAAAACCGCCCGTGCCCGAGTTCGCCAGGCAGCTCGAGGATAGCGTCAAGTACGGGCTGTTCGCGGAGACGGACGGCAACGCACCGCCGCTCCCACCGGTTCTGCCGGTGGCGGCCCAGTTCGGAACTCCGCTGCCGAAGATTGAGGAGGGCCTCGACGTCGACGATGTGACCGTCGTCACGCCGCTGAAACCCACCTCGCTCGTGGCCCGCACCGGCATTAGCCTGGCTTACCGACGCCCACCCGCCTTGCCGACCGGGGCCCCGGGCGTCGCCGCGGCCGAGGATGACGATCCGGTGGAACTCTCCTGGATCACCGTGGCCGGCTACTTCCCGTTGGACGAGCAGCAACAGGCGATGGCCGACGCCGGCTATGCCGGCTACCGCGCGAAACCCTATGTGGTAGGTCTCGATGTGCAGCGGCAGGAGATGACCGCGACTGGCGAGTACTCCGATTGGATGGACGTAACGCCCGCCAAGGCGATGCCGAAGATCGACGTGCCCAAGCCGGAATTCAACGAGAAGGGCGAGCTCCGGAATCAAGCCGAGCTCGACGAACGCCTGGACACAATCAAGCGGCTACAGCCGAACATCATGCAGCCGACGTTCTACGCGGTCGACGCCGGCGACGAGTGGGATGTGCCCCCGCTGCCGGGCTACGAATCCAAGGAAGGCGAGGAAGCGACCCCGGAAAGCCCCAAGCCCGAGAAGAAGGAAAAACCAGAGAAGAAGCAGAAGCCGCCCGCGGGCGGCGGTGGCCGTATGGCGCCACCCAGCGGGGGCGGCAAGGGAGGCGGGGGCGGTGGGGCGGCTCCCGGCGGCGGTCGGATGGGACCTTCGGAGGGCGGAGCCGCGAACCCCTTCGCTCAGCAGCCCCCGCAGCGCACGGTGAACACCCGGAAGAGCATCCTGGATGACCTCAAGGCCGCGCGAAAGGCGGTGCGTGAGAAGACCTGGGACCGCGCGCATCAATTGGCGAACTCGGTCATCGGGAATAGCGATGCGAGCGGTGCGGACAAAGCGGCGGCGCGCAAAATCATCCGCGAGGTGGAGAAGGCCCGCGCCAAGGAGGCGAAGGCGGGCATGCGCGGCCAAACGCATACCGGCATCCCGAGCCCTGTCCAGGTCCCCTTCGTCACCAACCCTGAGTCGGAGGATGAACCCGCCGTCTGGTTCCACGACGACTCGGTCGATCCAGGAAAGACCTACCGCTACCGGATGCGGGTCAGGCTGTGGAACCGCTACGTCGGGCGGCGCGCGTCGCTGCGCGATCCCACGCAGGCGGACCAGGCCGTTCTGGTCGGCCAGTGGTCGGCCCCCACCGCGCCGCTCGCGGTCGCGCCCAAGCGCCATTTCTTTGTTCGCGGACAGGCGTTCGGCGAGCCCGCCGCCAGCGTCGACGTCTTCACCTGGTACAAGGGCAATTGGCTCAAGGAGGATTTCAAGGTTCGCGTCGGCGACGTGATCGGCGCCCCCCTGGAGGTGAAGACGCCCGAGCTGGACGAGGACGACAAGCCGAAGAAGGAGGAAGTCGACTTCTCGACCGGCGCCGTCGTGCTCGATCTGCGCATCGACGAGCCCGTGCCGTGTCGGCGCCCGGCGCCCAAGGGCGAGTTCGCGTATCGCGAAGCAAAGACGTTGGTGCTGGTGTACCTGGACCCGGCCGACGGACAGGTGAAGGAGCGCGTGACCGAGCTCGAGAAGAACGACCCGCTGTACAAGAGGTTGAAAGACCAGTGGGAGAGCATCAAGGACGGGTTGTAGTCGCCGCTCAGCGCCGCCGGGAGTCCGCGTGTCGCTGCGGCTGACCATCCTCGGCTCTGGCACGTCGCACGGCATCCCCATGATCGCCTGCGACTGCCCGGTCTGCCGTTCGACCGACCCGCGCGATCAGCGCACCCGCACGAGCGCCGCCTTCAGCTTCGACGGCTACCACGTCCTCGTGGACACGTCGCCGGAGCTCCGCCTGCAATGTCTGGCCGCGGGCGTCCGCCGGATCGATGCCATCCTCCTCACGCACTCCCACGCCGACCACGTGGTCGGGCTCGACGACGTCCGCCGCTTCAATCACTTGCAGGGCACGCACCTGCGCATCTATGGCAACGCGGCGACGCTCGCGCAGGTACGCCAGATGTTCGCCTACGCGTTCCTCGACGACCCGCACTATCCGAGTGCCAAGCCGCGCCTCGCGCCGGTCGAGATCACCGGGCCGTTCGAGCTGGGCGGCCGGCGCGTGACGCCGATTCCATACAGCCACGGCCCGACGCAGGTGCTGGGCTATCGCATCGGCGATGTGGCGTATTGTCCAGACTGTAACGCCATTCCGGAGGCGTCGCGGGCGCTGCTGGCCGGGCTGGATGTGCTGGTGCTCGACGCGCTGCGCCGCCGCCCGCATCCGACGCACTTCAACCTCGACCAGGCGGTTGCCGAAGCCCGGCGGATCGGGGCCCACCGCACGTACTTCACACACATTGCCCACGAGTTGGGCCACGCCGAGACCAACGCCGCTCTCCCGCCGGGAATGGAATTGGCATGGGATGGGCTGGTGTGCGAATCGGCGTAGCGCCGTAGAGCAGGTCGCGTTCGTTTGCGACGCGCCCTACTCGCTACTTGCTCTGTTTGGCTGACTGGCCGAGCTTCTGTTCCAGGAGTTGCGTCAGCCACGCGGTCTTGTTGGCCCGAATCTGCACATCCACCTGCTTCAGATACTCGGCCCTGTTCTTGGCGAACTCAGCGGCGCAGCCCTCGCAGCAGAAGTAGACGGTCCGGTCGTCCACCGTCCGCGCGACCGCCGGATCAATCGCGCCGCCGCCCACCGGGCATTCCGTCTGATATGTGTAGCACTGCGCCTCGAGCCGCTTCTGGAACGGTTGGCTGTCCTTCAGCCACTTCTGCTGGGCGTCGTCGGAGGCAAAGAAGATCGCGTCCGCACCCTTGCCGACGAAGATCTCGGGGTTCGGCCGCTCCCCGGTCACCGGGCACTTGACCTGCACGCGCAGCGGCTTGTCGGCGGCCCACTGCACCTGCACGCCGTCGCTGTACTTGTACGGGTCTTTCTCGAATTCCTTCACTGCGTCCGGGCTGGCACAGTACACCCACTTGCCGCGGAAGCGCGTGACGCACGACCGGTCGATCGGCTGGCCCGTGACGGGGCAAAGGACCGCGGGCTTCGCCGGCGCGGTCGTCGCTTCGCCCAGGCCGGGCGAGGCCGGCTGCGTCGCGGCAGGTTTGCCGTGCGGGGCCGCTTGCTGGGCTACAGCGGGGATCGTCATCAGAAACAGTCCGGCGAGCAGCGCCGCCGCCCAAGCCAAGTTGGATTTCATCGCATTGGTCCTCTCTATGAACGCAGCCGGCTGCTGCGGGGCACGAGTCACTTAGGCAGGAACTTCCGCGCGGTCGCGCACAGGTCCTTTACGTGGGCCACGCTCGCGTCGAGCATCTCCTTCTCGCGTTCGTCCAGCTCCACCTCGATTACCTTCTCCACGCCGTTGCGCCCCAGGACGCACGGCACGCCGACGAAGTAACCACCGATGCCATATTCCTGGTCGCAGTAGGCGGCACAGGGCAGCACGCGGCGCTTGTTCCGGATGATCGCTTCAACCATCGCCACCGTCGCCGCCGCCGGCGCGTAATAGGCACTGCCCGTCTTGAGCAGGTTTACGATCTCGGCGCCGCCGTTGCGTGTCCGCGTAACGATCTCCTCGAGCTTGCCGGGTGAGATGAGCTGAGTGACGGGGATGCCGTTGACGGTGGTATAGCGCGGCAGCGGGACCATGTCGTCCCCGTGGCCGCCGAGCAGCATGGCCTGCACGTCCTCGACGCTGCACCGAATCTCCGCCGCGATGAACGCCCGAAAGCGGGCCGTGTCGAGCACGCCGGCCTGCCCGACGACGCGCAGGGGCGGGAAGCCGGACACCTGATGGGCCGTGTAGACCATCGCATCGAGCGGGTTCGACACGACCACCAGGATCGCCTCGG
The DNA here is from genome assembly GCA_964638325.1 of uncultured Planctomycetales bacterium. GTDB lineage: Bacteria > Planctomycetota > Phycisphaerae > UBA1845 > Fen-1342 > JALHJL01. The sequence continues at coordinate 6,300 of CAZWYT010000012.1, read as the reverse complement.
GGCTCTTCTCCGCCGCGCGGGCCGTCACTTCCGCGACGATCTTGACGTTGGTCTCCAGCAACTGGTCCCGGCTCATGCCCGGCTTGCGCGGCACGCCCGAGGTGATCACGACCACGTCGCTGTCAGCGGAGGCGTCGTAGTCGTTGGCCCCAACGATCTTCAGGTCGAACCCTTCGATCGGCGCGGCCTCGTACAGGTCCAAGGCCTTGCCCTGGGGCATGCCCTCGATGATGTCGATTAGCACGATGTCGCCGAGCTCTTTGGTGGCCGCCCAATGGGCGCAGGTCGCCCCGACGTTCCCGGCTCCGATGACGGTGATTTTCGCGCGCTGCATGACGTGTCTCGCTCCAGCATGCTCCAAAGGGCTGCTTGCGCCGCGCGCCCGAGGCGCGGCTGGCAGCCCATTATTGTACGCCTCCGGTCGCCCGGCCGCGGGGCGGCCTAGTTCACCATGTGCGCCACGCAGGCTTCGAGCTGCAGCACGCTGGCGCCGGCCAGCTTCGCCACCTGCAACAGGTACAATTGCGAGTTCACCTCTTCCACCTGCTCCTCCACGAACCACAGCAGCAGGACCCGCGTGGCGTAGTCCTTCTCCTTCTCGGCCAGCGCCATCAGGCTGTTGAACTGCTCGGTCACCTTGCGCTCATGCGCGAGCGCCGCCTCGATGGCCGTCAGCGGCGACGAGAACTTCGCCGGCGGCTCCGGAATCGTCTGCAGCTTGACCTTCCCCTCGACGGTGGGGATGTAGTCGAGGATCTTCAGCGCGTGGCTGCGCTCCTCCTCCGTCTGCTTGCGGTACAGCTTCGCCAGGTTCCTCAGCCCCAGTTCCTCAAACATGCAGGCGATCGCCAGGTAGAGCTGCGAGGCGTAAAACTCATTCGTGATCTGCTCATTCAACTTGTTGTTCATTGCTTTGGAGAGCGCCATGTCCATCCACCTTTCGTTGGTACCGGCGGTGTGCCAATCAGCCGACCGCCCGACTGGTAACTCACGCTCGGTACCCACCCACGTGCCGTAAGTGGCCCGAGGAACCGCACCGCGGCCGACCTCGTCGCCCGCCGTGCGAAACGGAGATTATAGGCACCCCCACTCGATCTCGCCATGCCTTCGCCGCCCCGCAGCCCGGCTCGTCAGTTGACCTCGAAAAAGCGGGCCAGCCGGTCGCGCAGGCTGGTGAGCCGGGCCACGTTGCGGCGCAGCCCGGCCGCGCGGGCCAGGTGAGGACGGAGGTCGTCGGCAATCGCCTGCAAGTCCAGCGCACCGCAGCGCCGGCGCACCTCCGCAACGAGCTCCGGCCCCCACGGCTCACCTTCCCGGACATTAGCCTGGATCGGCCAGCGACCCGCCGCGTCCAAGAGCGGGGCCACGCCCCGGTAAAGGGCCAGCGCGGCCACCCGCCGTTGCTGCGGATCACCCTCGACCGCGTAGCGCAGCAGCTCCGCGACGCCGCGTGTGTCCCCGACTTCCAGCCAGGCGGCGGCCAGACCCACCTGATCCCAGGCGTTGTCATGTGGCGGCGGCGTGGCGGCCAGGTCGCGGAACCGATCGGGAGCGACGCGCGCCGTAGCAATCCACGCGGCCTGCCGCACGTAAGCGTCGTCGTCCCCCATGATGACCGCAGCCAGGACGTCGAAATATTGCGGCTGGCCAGAGCGGCCCAGGGCGTACACATAGGCTTCGCGGACGCTCGGGTCCGTTTCGCATCGCTCCATGATCCGGCGCGAGATATCCTGCAGTGCGTTCGGTGCGTTTTCCCGCGCCGCCAACCAAGCGGCCTGTCGGCGCTGTTCGGGGTCGTCACTGCCCAGCAGCCGACGCACTGCCCGATCGTGGCGTGTGCCGAATGCCACCAACGCAACCGCAAACGTGGCCAGCAGCGCGCCGCCGCCGAGCGCCCCGGCCAGCGGGGTAGGCCAGCGCCGCGGCGCGCGGGGGTCCTTCGTGTGCTCTGGTTGGGCGGCAGTCATTCCGGCATAGTACGTCTGTTGGGCCCCGGCTGCGAGGCGGGTTGGGCCGATGGATCCGAGCGCGAGCGCGCCAACCGCGCACCGCTGGCGAAGTAGGGACTGCTGTTTCCCTTCAAAGGCGCTGCCGTCCAAGAACGCCCATCAAAGCCCCTCTCCCCATTGGGGGAAAGGGGAGGGTGAGAGGGAGGCCCGCGGCATTTCGACTCGCCCCCCCACCCCTCCGTGCTGCTGGGCCGGTGTTACGCCATCTAAACAGCGCTGCACAGGTAGGTTACCGCGTTCCGTGGGCCCAATTGAGCCGGTCGCCGTTTTGCAGTTGACAAGCCGGTAACATTCAAGGATAATATCCGTTTATCCGAATATACGCATATGCCGTGCTGAGGTGACCGCGTGCGGAACAGTGCCGAACTCTTCAAAGCCCTCGCCGACGAGACCCGCCTGCGTATCCTGAACCTGCTGGTCCAGGGCGAGCTATGCGTCTGCGACATCATGACCGTGCTCGACATCGGGCAGTCCAAGGCCTCGCGGCACCTGGCGACCCTACGCAACGTCGGGCTGGTTGACGACCGCCGCAACGGCGTGTGGATGTACTACTCGCTGGCCCAGGCGAGCGGCGTGACCCATGGGCGAATCTTGGAGTGGCTCGCGGAGGCGGCGAGCGAGCTCCCACAGGCCGCTGCGGACCTCAAGGCGCTCCACGCGGTGCATGGGCACGCCCACCGCTGCGGGCGATGCGCCAACGGCAATGGCCACCGGAAGCCGGTGCTGACGGAAGCGGAGAGAAGCTAAGGAATGAACCGACCCGCACGAGTAACTTTCCCGGGTCGCGGTGTCGCGCGGGTTTCCCCCCGCGACCGGTTCGGGACTAATGGATCGACATGGTCGCCCGGCGGCCACGCACCGAACATTCCCTTCATGTCGACCGCCCGGCCCGCCGCGCGCCGGACTCAGCCGCTGCGCCGCGCCGCGGCGGGCAGGACAAGGGGCTCACTGATTCATAGGAGCACGCACAGATGACATGGCCGCGGTCGCCGATACATTTACCACTCGTGGTGCTCTTCGTGGTGGTCCTGTTCGCGCAGCCGCCGCGCGCGGTCGGCCAGGATAAGAACCCGACGGCGCAGCCCGCACAAACGGTCCAGGTGCAACCCCCAACGTCCGCCCCGGCCTCGCAAGCGGTTAAGGCGGGCCAGCCTCAGGTTCCGCAGCCGACCGTCGTGCTGAAGCCCGGCGAGGTCCCGGGCATTGCCTTCAAGGAGCCGGCGTACGACTTCGGACGCGTGCGTTCAGGGACGGATGTCACGCACGATTTCGAGTTCACGAATACGGGCAACGGCCCGCTGGAGATTCTGCAAGTGAAATCCGGCTGAGGCTGCACCGTCGCCGGTCAGTATGACCGGATCATCCAGCCGGGGCAGTCCGGCAAGGTGCCTCTGAAGATGACGACAGGGCACGGCGGTCGCATGAGTAAGACCGTAACAGTATACACCAACGCTCCCGCGCCACAGGCGACGGTCACGCTGACGATGCAGGGCGACGTATGGGAGGCCGTGGCCTTCGAGCCCCGGATGGTCAACTTCGGTCGGCTGACTGCGGAGGCAGCGCGGGCCGAGGGATTGACGCAGAAGGTCACGGTTACCAACAACATGGAGGCGCGGGCAGAGCTGACCGAGGTTCGGAGCACGAGCCCGTTGTTCCAGGCGGAGGCGAAGACGCTCGAACCGGGCAAGAAGTTCGAGCTGGTGGTCACGGTCGTGGCGCCGCTGAAGTCCGGCAACAACAATGGTACCCTTGAGGTTGTCACCGGCCTGGCCGAGGCGCCAAAACTGTCGATTCCGATTTCGGCTTTTGTGGTGCCCGATGTCGAAGTGTCGCCCACCAGCGTCGTGTTCCCGGCCAACCGCACGGCAAGCACGACTCGTCAGCTTTCCGTGCGCAACAACACGAAGGTCCCGCTCAAGATCAGCGAGCTGACCGTCAGCAATTCGGCCCTGAAGGTGACGCTGCAGGAAACGCAGCCCGGCACTCTCTACACGATCACACTCGAGGCTCCCGCTGGCAGCCAGGTCTCGGCGGCCGACAAGATCACCCTTAGCACGGACTGCCCAACCGTTCCCAACGTCGTGGTACTGGTAAGCGAGATGCGTGTCCCGGCGGCGCCCCCTGGCCAGCCGGGTCCTGCCACGAGCAAGCCCGCTGCGATGCCAGCGAGCCAGCCCGCAACCGGGCGGCCCGCTGAAGGGCGGACCATGATTGCACCTGATGGACGGCCTGTCCTCCTGGTTCCCGGGCGGCGCGGCAGCGAATGCTCCGCCGTCTGGGGAACCGCTTCAGGCGTTTATCAGTGTATCGCGACCCGAACCGTTGACGATCGCGTTAGTGAGACCAAGGAGTCCGGGCTCAACAGCAAAACAATGCCCGGCGGAGACGAAGAAGCACTCATTGTTACAGGAGAACACGAATGTTGAGGAATCGGATCCATGTGGCCTTTGTGACGGCGCTGGTGGGGATCGCGTTGTCTACCACTGCCCTAGCGCAAGGGCAGGCAGGTACCGGCGCCAAAGCACCGGCCGGTCCGGTAGCCCGAGCGACTCCAGTGGCAACGCCAACGCCGGCCGCGGCAACTCCCAGCGCAGCCACGACGGCAATCGACCAAGCGGCCAAGGCCGACAAGTACATCTTCCTGTTCTTCTACCGGGCCGAGGACGAACCGACGCTGGCGGCGCGTAAGACTTTCGATGAGGCGATGGAGAAGCTCGCCGACCGCGCTACGTCCACGGTGGTGAACGTCACCGATCCGCAGGAGCAGGCAGTGGTAAACAAGTACCAGGTCAATCGGTCGCCGATGCCGCTCGTGCTGGCGATGGCCCCCAACGGTGCCGTGACGCGCGGCTTCCCCAGGCAGATCACAGAGGCCCAGATGGAGACGGCTTTCGTCAGCCCGGGCATGCAAAAATGCCTCAAGGCATTGCAGAATCGTAAGATGGCGTTCGTTTGCGTCCAGAACGGCACCACGCAGCACAACGCCGAGGCCATGCAGGGTGTGAGAGAGTTCGCGGCCGACGCCCAGTACGCAAAGGCCACAGAAATCATCACCGTCGACCCCACGGACGCCGCGGAAGAGAGCCTCCTGAAGCAGTTCAAGGTGGATCCGAAGACTGATGAGGCGGTCACGGTGTTTCTGGCACCACCTGGCAGCCTGGTCGGCACCTACAAAGGGGAGATCAAGAAGGACGTGCTGGTCGCGGCCGCGAAGACCGCCGCCAAAGGTTGCACACCGGGAGGCAGTTGCTGCCCGGCCAAGAAGCCGGGGGCTCAACAGCCCCAGTCTGGGGCGCAACCGCAGCCGCAGCCCGCCGCGGCGGGCACCACGGGGAAGAAACCGTAATCTGAGGTACCCGCATGCATCTGCGAAGGCTTGTCTGGCGCGAGATGTTCGAGCGCAAGAACCAGCTCGCCACGAGCTTTCTGGCGATCCTGCTCGGCATCGCGGTTGTGGTGTCGATCAAGAACATCACCTTCTACTCGGAGAAGGCGGTCGCAGCGCAGCTCGATGCACTCGGCGCAAACGTCCTGGTTCTGCCCAAGTCGGTGTCGCTCCAGGACTACTACAGCGCCGACATGCAGAACGACGAGTTCCCCGAGGAGTATGTGCAGCGCCTGGCGCTGTCCGACCTGCAGGGGCTCGACAATCTCTCGCCGAAGTTGTCGCTGCCCGTGAAGCTGAAAGACCGCGGTTTCACGCTGACGGGCATCCTGCCCAAGAGCGAGTTCCAGGCCAAGGCCATGTGGTCCGGCGCGGGCATCTTCTCCCGGCCGGCCGAGGGCTGCGGGACGGTCGCCGACGTGCCGGGTGCGTTCCGGCCCGAAGCCAAGGAGACGCTGGTCCGCCAGCGCGTGATCGAGGATTTGAGCGACACCGAAGCGCTCATCGGCGCCGACGTAGCCGCGATTCTTGGGACTAAGGAAGGCGACAGCCTGGACGTGCTCGGGCGCACTTTCAACGTCACGGCAGTTCTGCCGCAGACCGGGACGGTCGATGATTCGCGCATCTTCGCGCACCTGCACACCGTTCAGGAGCTCGCGGGCAAAGGTCCCGTGATCAATGCGATTGAGATCGTCGGCTGCTGCAAGGAGATCTCCGGGGGACTCGTACAGAAGATCAACAAGCTGCTGCCGGATGCGAAGGTCGTCACCGTCACGCAGGTGGTCGACACGCAGGTCAAGACCAACGGGATGATGAGTCGCCTGTCGCTGATCTTCCTGGCGATCATCGTCCTGGTCGGCGGCGCCAGCATCGCGAACTACATGTACGCGAACGTCTTCGAGCGGC
>CAZWYT010000011.1:0-88232 GCA_964638325.1 uncultured Planctomycetales bacterium | reverse complement strand
TCACCAGGCCCTCAACCTGGCGCGTCTGCCAATTCCGCCATCCGGGCCCGCAAGCAGGGACGGCGCCCACACTTGGCACCCTAGCAAGGTAGGGCTGGACGTGTCTGGCGTCAAGAGTTTTGCCACCTGGCTTGCGACGGGGACGCCGCCGGATGCTGTCGGTGCGGCGAAATCCGAACCCCGGACGCCAGTCCGGGGCCTAGCCCGCCCCTGGCGGGGCGGGTTCGGACGACACGGCATCACGCCGCGACAGAGAAATTCGGCCCGCCCTTGGGCCGGCCGCACCCATTGGCTATAGTGAGGAACCATGGGAAGGCCGGTCTGGATCTACGGGGCTGTGTGCGCCGCGGTCGTACTGGGGGTATGGGGTTGTCAGCGCTTGCAGTCGAAGCCGCCGCCGGACGTGCGCCGGCCCGAGCTGAAACCGGATGCGCAGTTGGCCGCGGAGCGTGAGGAGCGCATTCGCACCGGGCAGGTGGTCCCGACCAGCTCGCCCGTGATCCTGAGCGCCGAGCGCGTCGCTTCGCCGGCCCGTCGCACGCCGACGCCGATTCAGCCGACGCCCGGCGCCATCGAGGCGAACATCCTGATCGTGAACAACACGGTCCTGACGGTGCCGGAAGTGCTGTACCCGCTGCGGCGCCAGCTTGACCGGTTCCGCCAGACCCGCACGCGCGCCGGTTTCCTGGACGAAACCCGGCGGCTGATCCGCCGCCGAGCGCAGGAGGAGATTGGCACGCTCTTGATCTACGGCGAGGCGACGGCGAAGCTCAACGAGGACCAGAAAAAGCAAGTCGACGCGTCGGTGGACAAGGAGCTGGAGAACCTCACGGCACGCGAGTACGGCGGCAGCCAGTCCCGGCTGAAGGCGCACCTCAAGGACTTCGGGCTCACGAAGGACCAATGGCGTGAGGCCCTCAAGCGGAGCATGGTCGTGCGGCAGTACACGCGCGAGAAGCTGATGCCCCAGGTCCAGATCCGGCGGGACGAGCTGCTGGCCGAGTACCGCCGCAATCTGGCGCGCTACTCCACACCCGAGACGCGCGAGCTGCTGCTGATCGAGCTGCCCTTCGAGAAGTTCCTGCCGGAAGGGTACACCTGGGACCGGGTCGGGGTGGCGGACCGCGCGCAGGCCAAGTTGAAGGCCATGCGGCGGGCGCGCGAAGCGGCGGACGCGCTGGCCGAGAGACCGTTCGACGAGGTGGCCCGCGAGTACTCGCTGGGCCTGCACGCCGAAACGGGCGGCTCGTGGGGGATGATCGGCCGTCCGCTGCAACCGCCCTACGACGTGCTCAGCAAGCCGGTTTTTGAGTACGCGGAGGGACAAGTCAGCGAGCCGGTGGAGACGGAGAGCGGCTGGTACATCATCAAGTGCGGGCGCATCGAGCCGGCCCAGCAGCGGGCCTTCGTGGACGTGCAGGATGAGATCCGAGCGGACCTGATGGAACGGCGGTTCGAGAAGCTGACGACGGACTACGTGCTGCGCCTGGCGGAGAAAGCCACCATTTCATCACTCGATGCGTTCGTGAGCGCGGCGGCGGACCAGGCCGACAAGGTGACGGCCACGGCAGCGCGTGAATAGCGGATGCGGGCGCCAGTGTGAGCGACACCGCCCAAGTCGGGCTCACTCGATCAGGATGTCGATCACGGGCGGCGGTGGAAGCTCGATGAAGATGTCCAGCAGGGGGACGGATTCCACGCGCACGGTGACCTCGCTCATCAGACTGGCGAACAGGAACAGCGGCGAGCACGCCACGATGACCGCGGCCTGAACCGCGGCGGTTACGGCGGTGATCAGCTCCGCCATGATCTGTCCCACAATGACGGTCATGGCCTCGGCCAGGAGGACCATGGGAATCACGGCGAGCGCCATCAACACTGGACCGATCGCCCGGTGCTGCCACTTGGCCGTCCCGAGCGGCGGCACGACGGGCACCTCCAGAGTGCGGCCCGTCAGTTGCTCGACCGTCTGGGCAACCTCCTGCGCGGTCTTCTGCAGATCGACGTCGACGCTGGCGGTCTGCGTCGTGTCGTTCTGGACGTCAAACACCTCGGCCGTCGCCGTCAGACGCTCCGCCGAGACCTCTCGGTAGATGATCTTGACGTAGCTGCCGTCCGGGCCTTCGAGATATACGGGCCGGCCGAGGTCAAACGCGATCAGCGAGCGCTCGCCGGCGGCCGTCTTCAGCAGAATGCTGTCTACCTCGCCCACGGCGCCGTTGCTCTGCCGCGTGCCGTACACGAAGAAGGCGTCGCCGGCGTCGTTCCGACCGGCCACGATCAACGGGTCGGTCGTGTCCTGATTCAGGAACAGGCCGGCCGAGTGCGTGGTCAGATCATCTCCGCCGCCATTGTCCGAGTTTCCGGGCTGGTCGCCCAGGAGATCCAACTGAAACTGGCAGCCGAACGGGGCCACCAGCAGAGCATACGCGGCGCAGGCGACAAGCCACTCACGGGCTACCTGCCGAAAGATCTGCCGCATGTCCTTTTCCTCCATTCCCCGGGTCTATTTCTCGGGCCGTAGCTGCACGGCCGTAAACTGCACACCCTGCGGGGTGGTCGCGAACGTGTAGATCGCCTGTGTGGCGTAGCGGCGGAGACGCTCCAGCCCGCTGAGATCGCCGGCCGGGGCACGGCTGCCCATGCTCTGCAGCAAGCCGCCCAACATCATCGCGCCGAGATCGCCGGGGGCTGGGGCACTGGCGGCGGACTCCGGCGGCTTCTTGGCGAGCTCGAGGAGACCGTCGAGGAGTCGGCGATTATCGACGTACAACGTGAACCAGGCCTCTGCGGGCACGTAGCGGGCCATCCGCTTCCATGCGTCGGATTCGCTCAGCGGCTCCGTTGCCGTCGGGGCGAGGGCACTTTCCACGGCGACCGTGTTGCCAACCACCAGCCGGTCGGCGGTGGCCGCGACCGCAAAGCCCCGTACCGGCAGCAAGGGCAACGGCACCAAGTCGAAGACCTGCGTGCCGCGTAGCTCGCGCGGCACGAGCAGCCCTTGGAGCAGCGGCCCGCTCAGGAAGCGGTTGATCGCGGCTTGATCGCGTTGCCCGATGGCGACAAGGAAGCGTGGGCCGGCCGCCGGCGCGCGGCCAATCGCCAGACCGACCGTGAGCGGCCCACGGAGGTGATCGATGAGCGCCTGACGCAGGTTGACGGTCTCACCACTGGGCAGTTGCATTTCCATCCACGACCGGGCCGGTCCCCGCGCACCAGCCTCCGGCGGCTGGGACAGCCACGGCTCGATCTCGTCGAGCCACCGCGGTACGTCCACGTTCCACGCGGCATAGATGCAGGTGTCGGCAGAGACGTTGGCCGGCGGCGCAGTGGGACGATTCTCCATGGTGAGGAGTTTGGCCAGGCCAGACCGCGGTTCCTCGAGCAGCAACAGCGTGTCGATCTTCCACTCGTACGACGCCGCCCCCAGGCGGCAATGCCCGACCACGCTCCCCAGGCTGTCCAGCCCGTAGGCCTTGAACTTCTTGCGGAGCTCCCTGGCCTCGGCAGCATCGGCGGCCGCGGGGGCCATCTCGAGCAGACGAGGCAGGTTCACCAGAAAGCGGATGTCGCCGACGGGCTTAAGATTCTGCACGAGGGCCTTGTACGCCTCGGTCTCCGCCAGCGTCTCGGTGCTCCGGTCGCCGCGCAGAATGGCCTGCACGTGGTCGGTCGAGCCGGCGAGGATCACGCGCTCCGCGGTCAGGCACAGGGCCAGCTTGCGGGGCAACGACTCGGCCGCGAGCAGCCGATCCACCGCCTTCTTGACGATTTCGCCGGGGGCGACCAGTCCGGGCCCCTTCCCGGCGTCGAGTTGATCAAACTCGCTTTCTTCCGATCCGGCCGCTGCTTTCTTCTTCTCGCGCTCGATGGTGAACACGTCGATCGTGTCCGCCCCGGCGGTCACGGCTTCGTGTTTCCCGAGCGTCTTGAGCTTGGCGATGGCGGCGTCGTAGTACTTCTTCATCAGGGCCGCGTCGCCCACGCCGGCGACCAGGCCGGGCTCGATTTCCTCCGGCTTGGCGCCGAACGGCGCCGTGATGAAAACCGTCACCGGCCCGGCCAGCGGGTTCTGCAACTGGTCGGGCGGAACATCCAGCGCCTTGGCGAGACGCGCCTTGAGCTCAGCGATCAACGAGCCGACGGCGTTGAGGCCGGGCGGTGCACCGGGGGCGGCGGAGTCGCTAAGCACCGCGTATGCGCTGGTCTTCTGCAGGTCTTTCCATGCCTCGCCAATGTCGTTGATCCCGAGGAAAAAGAGCGCGTCGGCCGGGGCCCACTCTGCGGGCTCCGGCAGGGTCATGCGCGGCACTTCCGCCTTGGGCGCCTTCGACTCCGCGGCGGCGGGTTGCTGGGGCTTCGAGGCCGGCACGGAGGTGGGTCGGCGGCCCTTCTGAGCCAGGGCGTCCGGCACCACAGCCAGGGCAAGCAGCGTGATCAGGCCAGCGGCGAGTCGTTTCATAGCGATACCCTCTCCTCGCACACACGAAGGGCACAACGCCGGTGTCGCGAAGATCGTGAGTCTGGGGGCATGGTAGAACCTACCCGCGCGGGCGACAAGACCGGGGGGCATGAGAATGGCGGGCGCGCCCCGCGCAACCGGCTTGACCGGCCGCGCCGGGCGCCGCTGACGATATGACCGTTGTCGCAGCCGGGGTTACCATACTGAGGACTGAGGCACGCGGCGGCCTTTTGGCCGCGATGCGACAGGGAGCGGCGCTGTGCAGGAGCCTGTTCGAGAAAAACCAGCGGAAGCGGGCGGTAGCCGGCGGGAGTCCATCCAGGGTTCCGCGCTCAGCCTGCTGCTCGGGGGCGGCGTGTGTCTCTACTTCGGACTGACGCTCATCGCCGATGCCCCTGGCTCGGCCAGTCCGGCGGAAGTCCAGCGCTGGTTCGCCGTGGACAACGCCCTCTTCTGGTGCCTGCGTGGGATCGGCGTGCTGTTCCTGGTGGCTGCGGGACTGGCGGCGCTGGGGCACCGCGTCGCGATGCTGCTCGCCACGGCGGCCGAGGCCGCCTTCTTCGTGCTGATGCTCGCGATGGCCGTCGACTGGACGCTGGAAGCCCGCGCGGACGGCATGGTGAACTACCAGGTGATTCTGCTCCTGATCCTGGCGATCATCTCGGGTAGCGCGGCTCGTAGCGCGTGGGTGCGCTGGCGGGCTGCATGTCCGGGCCCATCTCCAGCGCCCAAGTCCGACAACCCATGAGCCCCGCGCCTGAATACCCGCCGGAGCTCGCCCGCTACAGCCGCCAGATGCTCTTTGCGCCCCTGGGCGTCGCGGGGCAGCGCCGGCTCAGGCACGCGTCGGTGACGCTCATTGGCTGCGGGGCGCTGGGCAGCGCGACGGCTAACCTCCTCGTGCGGGCCGGCGTGGGGGCGCTGCGCATCGTCGATCGCGACTTCATCGAGCTCAATAACCTCCAGCGGCAGACGCTGTTCGACGAGCACGACATCGCCCAGAACCTCCCCAAGGCCGAAGCCGCCGCACGCAAGCTGCGGAAGATCAACTCGGCCGTCGAGATCGAGGGCATCGTGGCCGACGTGAACCCGGGCAACGTGGTGGCGCATTGCGCGGACGCCGACCTGATCCTCGACGGCACCGACAACCTGGAGACGCGTTACCTGATCAACGATGTGGCGGTAAAGCACGGCGTGCCGTGGGTCTTCGGGGCGTGCCTGGGGGCGGAGGGGCTGGTCCTGGCAATTGTGCCGCACGAGGGTCCGTGCTTGCGCTGCGTGTGGGAGGACCTGCCGCCGCCTGGCACGACGCCGACGTGTGATACGGTGGGCATTCTGGCCGCCACGGTGGGGGTTGTGGCCAGCCTGCAAGCGACGGAGGCGCTGAAGATCCTCATTGGAAAAAGGGGGCAGGATCCTTTTTCGCGGGACCAGGATCCCCCTGAAGAGGTTCCTGACACCTTTTTGTCCGGCCTGCTGGCCATCGACGTGTGGGTTGGCCGGGTTCGGGCGCTCAACGTGCAGGCGGCGTTCGGGGACGGCGATTGCCCCTGCTGCAAGCAGGGACAGTACGACTTTCTCGCCGGCGACCGCGTCGCGTCGACCACCACGCTTTGCGGGCGCGACGCGGTTCAGATCCGCCCGGCCGGCGACGTACGTATAAGCTTCAAGACGCTGGCGATGCGGCTGCCGGGTCATGCCCACGCGAAGTTCAACGAGTTTATGCTGCGTTTCAGCATCGAGTCGTACCACGTGACGCTGTTCGCCGACGGCCGGGCCATCATTCAGGGCACCAGCGACCCGGCCATCGCCCGCGGGGTGTACGCGAAGTACGTGGGCACGTAGCGTCCGGGCTTTGTCCCGGACGTTGCACGGCCGACATGACCGCAGCACAGGGGAAAGCGCGAACGCGCCAACAACAAACGCCGGAGCGCGCCGCTGGAACGTGCCCCGGCGGGATTAATAGACAGCCGGTCGTTTGCACCGGGAAAAGGGGAGTATTACATCGCCATGCCGCCGCGGCAGGGGGCTTTCTCTTCTTCCTTCCCCTTGACCTCACCGATCGGCGCGTCGGAAAGTCGGGCGCTGCACGCCTACAGTCTGGATGATGGAAAGGACTGTGTGGGGGCCGATTGCGGCGCGCAGACGAGGGGGCCGGGTTCGGCGGAGCGACGCCCATGAGCGCGCTTGAACGGCTGCAACGTGTGTTGGCACGACACCGGCCGGATCGGCCGCCGGTCAGCCTCTGGTGCCATTTTCCGTCGGACCGGATTTGGGGGCGGGCGGCGGTGCAGGCCCACCTGGACCATCTCGCCGCATTTGATCTCGACTTCCTCAAGGTGATGAACGACAACCGCTATCCGCACACCACGGCGATCGCGAGCGTGCAAGACCTGGCGTCGATCGGCGAGCTGCGCGGCGACGAAGATGAGTTCGTCCGGCAACTCGCGTTGCTCGCAGACCTGCGGGCGGAGCTGCGCGGGCGCGTGCCGATGGTGACCACGGTCTTCAACGCGTGGGCCGTCCTGCGACACCTGGTGCGGCCGCCGACCTCACACCGGCCGCCCGAGCTGGACGGCGCTGCGGACGAGCCGAGTCGGCGGATTCGGGAGTTCTACGCGGAGGACCCGGACGCTGTGCGAGGGGCGTTGCAGCGAATCGCGACGAGCCTGGGCAGGTTTACTCGGCGGTGCCTTGCGGCCGGCGCGGACGGCATCTTCCTGTCCGTGCGGGACGACTGGGGCGACGTGCCCGGTCAGCCGCGGCGGTACGCGGAGTTGGTGCGGCCGACCGATCTGGAGATTCTCAGCGGGGCGGCGGGGGGCTGGTTCAACATGCTGCATGTCTGCGGCCGGGCAGTCGACTTCCGCGCGCTGGCGGCGTACCCCGTCCACGCGCTCAACTGGGCCGATCGCGCCGCGGGTCCGGCGATCGCGGAGGTGAAAGACTGGCTCGGTCCGGCGATCTGCGCGGGGGTGGACAACCTGACGACGCTCGTGACCGGCACGCCGGTGGATTGCGAGCGCGAGGTCGCCGACGCACTGCGCCAGGCGGGCGATCGGCCGATTCTGATCGCGCCGGGTTGCACGTACGACCCAGCGCGCGTGCCGAAGGCGAATCTGGAGGCGATTTGTCGGGCCGTACGGCGTTCGGATCATGTGGCCTGAAGGCGCCGGGTCGCCGGCTGAACGACGGGCCGTGGCTTCGCGGTTTATTCTGTGCGGTCCCGAAGCTCATCCTTAAGCAGTCGCGCGCCGTGGATGAGGGCAATAATCAGCACGTCGTCCTCGCTAACGCGGTAGATGAGGCGGTAACTGCAGGCAACCCGCTCCCGGATCGCTTCGTCGCCCCATTCCGGCACACGGCGCCCGATGTGGGGCAAACCGCCGAGTCCAGCCGCCAGCGACAGCACGCGCGACACGACGGCCGACGCGTAAGCCGGCGAGTCCGTTGCGATGAACGCGGCGATCTCGTCGAGATCATCCACCGCCGCGGGCAGCCACCTTACTTGACGATCCATTTCGCCAGCCGCGCCTCGGCTTCGGTTTGCGGAACCGTCTCCCCGTGCTCGGCTTGCTCCAGGCGGCGGCGGATTTTCTCAATGACGTAGAGGTGGTACTGGACGTCTTCCACCGAACAGTCGTCCGGGAGCCGATCGAGGATCTGGCGCACCTGCTGTTTCACGCTGCTCATAGAAGGAGCCTCTTGTACAACTGTCGATTATACCAGGAGCGGCCGGAAAGAGGCGCATCCGCGACGATCACAGAACGGGCAGCACGTCCGTGTTTTCGGTGGAAGCCTTAGCAAACAGGAGAGCCGCACGCAGGTCCTCCCGCGTCATTTCGGATCGTCTTCGTCCCCCGCCAGCCGCGCGGCCCGGGGCAGCTCAGGTCGGCGATGCACACTCAACTGGACATGTTCGCGTGGGAAGAACAGGTCGATGGTCCAGTCCAGTGCGATCCGCACCTTCCGGGCCAGCCCCGGCATCTTTAGCAGGTACACCGTCCGGTACAGCCACCAGGCGAGAAAGCCGGACACCTTGATCCCCAGCACTTCTGCCACGCCGACCCGGCAGCCGATCGCCGCCACGGAGCCTTTCGTCGCGATGTTGCACGGCCGGCGTAAAGCGCCCCGCATGCTCCGCGCGATGTCCTTCGCCGCGTGGTGCGCCTGCTGAACCGCGTGTTGCGCGGTGGCCGGGTACGGCCGGCCGTCAGGTCCCGGGTTAGCAGCCGCGTCGCCGATCGCCCAGACGCCGGGAAAGCCCGGCACGCACAGATCGCGCCCGGTGAGGATGTAGCCACGCGCGTCCAGCGGGAACGGGAGCTTCGCCAGCAGCGGGTTCGGCGCGATGCCGGCGCACCAGATCACCGTGTGTGCCGCAAGCGTTTGCCCGGAGGCGAGGTACACCCGCCCAGGCTCGATTCGCTGGGCCGACTCGCTCAGCCGAATCGTGACGCCGCACCGCGCCATCGCCTCTTGGGCATATCCCGCCAAGTCGGTGCTCAGCGCCGGGAGGATGCGCTCGGCCATTTCCACGAGTGTGACGGTGGCCTGCGACGGCGCCACGTTTCGGTACGCGCACGTGGCTTGGCGCAGAAACGTGACCAGCTCGCCCGCGACCTCGACGCCCGTGAAGCTCCCGCCCAGCACGACGAAGTGCAGCAGCGCCCGCCGCTCGGCCTCGTCCGCGGTCGCATCCGCGAGCTCGAGCATCTCGATCGCCCGGTCGCGCAGCGCGACGGCGTCGGCCATTGACTTGAGGTTGAAGCCGAACTCGCGCAGGCCGGGAATGTCCGGCACGCGCGTCACGGCCCCCAGGGCCAGGACCAGGTAGTCGTACTCGACCGACTCGGTCCGGTCGTCGTGCGGCAGCCGGTAGAAAACGCGCCGCGTTTGCGGGTCCACGCCGGTGATCTCCGCCATGCGGAACGCGGCCCGGCCGAGAAACGCACGCAGGGAAACCACGGCGTGGCGCGGTTCCAGGCTGCCGGTGCCGGCCTCGACGAGCAACGGATAGAAGACGAAGTAGTTGTGGCGGTCGATAAGGAGGATTTCGGCTTGCCGATCGCGGAGGTGGCGCTGCAAAGCCTGGGCACAATAGGCGCCGCCAAAGCCGCCGCCGAGGATGACGATCCGGCAGCGCTGAAGCGGGTTTGTGGTGGTCATGGTCCGCGGGATTGTAGCGCGGCGGGAGCGCGTTCTCGGGGTCGGCGGGGCAAGGTTGCCAACATTGCCAAATGTCTGTACCCCCCGGTTGGCAATGTCTGCTGTGGGGCTGCAAGCGGCGGGCCGGGGTGGTTGAAGAACAGGCCGACGCGAATCCTGGCGCGCCGGAACAGTATTTGTGCCGGCGATCTTGGTCCCAAAAAAGCGGGCGTGGGAGGCTGGGAAGTCAAGGGTCTCAAGAATCTCCTCTTTGTGGGGGTCGTAAATGAGACTCTTGGCGCAGGGATGGCGGGGGACGCCGTGGGAACGTGCAAGAGCGTGCAAACGTGCCAACGTGGAAGCGTGAAAACGGTGCATCGGCGCCTCGTGCAGGGAGTATTCACGACGTTGGGCGGGGAGGAAAGGCGGAGGTCATGGAATGCTGGGACTTGGCGGGGGATGGTGGGGAATGACGAATAGCGAATGGCGAGTTGAGAATGCGAAGCGACGGAGCGACGAAGCGACGAAGGGACGGAGTGCGAGCCGGTGGGGTAGTCGGCTTGGGCGTGGAGCCGAGCGTCCGACGTGGGGCGATTGAAGCGTTCAGTCGCCCCGTCGGGGCCCTGAGGGGGCTGGGGCTGGCTTCCACGGGCTGCGCCCGTGGCTATTAT
Source organism: uncultured Planctomycetales bacterium (assembly GCA_964638325.1). Lineage (GTDB taxonomy): Bacteria > Planctomycetota > Phycisphaerae > UBA1845 > Fen-1342 > JALHJL01. The sequence continues at coordinate 77,951 of CAZWYT010000011.1, read as the reverse complement.
CATTCGCCCCGTGCGGGGCTCGCGCAGGATGCGCTTCGAAAGTTCAGCCGAGCTTACGCCACGCCTATGGGGTGTCGTTCATCCCAGCGCGCCGGGGCGCGCCGGGTCCTGTTGCAAGTTCTGAGCCCCGCTGGGGCGCTTGAGAGTAGCCACGGGGCGCGAGCCCGTGGGGGGCGGCGTCGGGCATAGTATTGAGCCCCCGCCGGGGGCGATTGAGGCGTTCAATCGCCCATGGCAAGGCTCTGGGGGGGCTGGGGCTGGATTCCACGGGCTGGGCCCCATCCGCTCGTTCAGCCGGTCTTGATCCAGCGCGAACGGTTTTCCGACAAGATCACGAGTTGGTTGTCGAAGTCGGGTTGCTCGTGTTGGCCGAGAAAGGCAGTCAAAACTGGGGTGATGACCTCGGTCGTTGTGGGATGAAGCTTCAGACGGAGCACACCGGGGTGACGCGCAAGCGGCAGCACGGTCCAATCGCCGAAATGCTCGTCGAGCGTGACCAAGATCCGCGCCTCGGCAATTGCTCGCGCGAGGATGTCAGCGTCGTCCGCGCGGGCTTGGCGTGTTTCGCAGGCCCGAACGACATCGTGGCCGGCAGTCCTGAGCAGCTCAGCCAAGTCCGCGCCCAACATCTGGTCGAGAAAGAGCCTCATCCCCAGCCCTCACGCGGCGGGCAGTACGTCGGTGTTTTCGACCGTCGCCTTGGCGAACAGGAGCGCTGCCCGCAGGTCATCGCGGGTCAGTTCCGGGTACGCCTTGAGCAGCGCATCCCAGGACTCGCGGGCCGCAAGCTGGTCCAGCACGACCGCGACCGGAATGCGCGTACCTTTGATTACCGGCTTACCGCCGCAGACGCGGGGATTCCATTCGATCCGGTCGATCATCGCGAGCCTCCTGGTCGGGGCGTACGACAGAAGCGCTAACCGCACGGCCTCTGAATCATATCATTTGTGGTTCGAGAAGGCAGCCAGAAGCCTGTTCGTGCCAAGCCCCGCCGGGGCGATTGAGAATAGCCACGGGGCGCGAGCCCGTGGGAGGCGGCGGCGGGCATCGTATTGAGCCCCCGCCGGGGGGCGATTGAGGCGCTCAGTCGCCCCTGCGGGGCTCTGAGGGGGTTGGGGCTGGATTCCACGGGCTGCAGCCATGGATACCACCACTCGGCCCGTGCGCGGCCCTCGCATGCTGCCATGGGCACCTCCCCCGGCGGTTTGGACGGAATGCGCGCGGGGACGTACGCTGTCGATCGTGTCGGGCAGGGCTTGAACTCCGAGGTTCCACCCGATCCTCTCGAACAGCGTTTGTCGCGAGGCGAAGGGGAGGTGATTACCGCGGCGGCCGGTAGTCGCGACGATCGAGGCAGGCGTCGTAGGTCGCCCGATCGATTTGGACCCAGTCCGTCCCGTTGATGCCGCGGCGATTGTGAGTCGTCGGGCTCAGCGGAAACGCGCAGGCCACCTTGATCCAGCGCCGCTGCTCAGCGGCGATGGTGCGTATCTCGGCCGCCACTTCCGAGAGGTCCTGATCCTGGCTGAAGATGAGCGCCACGTCGTACTCGCCCCGATGGGCCATGCGAATCACGTCGATCGCGATGCGCACGTCGATGCCCTTCTCCTCGCCGGCGAGATAAGTATGCTCGGTTCCGTCGGGCAGGCGCACGCGCTTGTTGCGATAGCGCAGCGAGCGAGAATACACGTGGATTCCCCGGCGGCTCATCGCCAGGAGCTTCGCGGCCCAGAACTGGTTCCAGAATGCGTCGTCGGTGCGGTCGGGGACGCCCGTGTAAAACCGTGCCTGCTGGAGCGTCCAGTCGCGCGACCGGCAAACGGCCTGCGCGAGCGGCTGAACGTCGTAATTCGGATAGGTGTGGCCGAACGCCTCGCGCACGGCGTGGTACAAGTTCTGTCCGTCGATGAATGCGACGGTGCGCTTGATGGTTGGTTCGGCCGGCACGAGCTATCCCCGTAAAAAGATAACCCCGCCCGGGCCTTGCGGCATGTCGAGCGGGGAGCAAGTTCTACTACTAATATAACATCCATCGACACGAAGTCCAGCGCGGCTGATTTTGAAATCCGCCGGGCGCACGGCGGCGCAGGTTGACGTCGAGGTGCACCGGCGCGCGGCCGCACACAACCAATTGTCACACAACGACTTGCCGAACGTGCCACGAGCGTATCGGCTCCGTGAGAACAAGCAAGGCCTGGGTTGCTCGCCTGTCACGCAGAAAAACGAGCAGCGTTCCCGTTTGGCCCCAAGCCCCGCCGGAGCGCTTGAGAGTAGCCACGCGGCGCAAGCCCGTGGTGGCCGCGCCGCCCGCAACCCCGAGCCCCCGCCGGGGGCGATTGAGGCGCTCAGTCGCCCCTGCGGGGCTCTGAGGGGGTTGGGGCTGGATTCCACGGGCTGCGCCCGTGGCTACTCTCATTCGCCCCGTGCGGGGCTTTTGCAGGCCGGGCTTCGAAGACCCAGTCGAGCCTACGGCTGCTTTGTCTTGACGACCGATAGAACGCGGCCTACATTCCGTGGATAGTGCCGGCGCGGCTGGCGCGTGCTTGCGGGGGCCGAGCGCTGGGCCCGCGCTCGGAGCAAACTGAGTCATGAGTTCTGAACGATCGTCCAGCCCTCTCCAGGCATCTCCGGTACCGCTGGACGAATCCGGGGCTACCGGGGTACCCGCGCCATGCGAGCGCTGCGGCTACGACCTGCGCGGCCTCACTGCTGCCCACCGATGCCCCGAATGCGGCGGCGCCTTCGACCCTGAGTACGCGAGCACATGGTCGTGGCTGCTTCCCTGGGAACAGCGGCGGATCGGAGGCTTTACCAAGCGGTTCGCCAGAACGATTCTCCGCGCATGGCTCCAGCCGCGGGTCTATCTCGTGCGGGCCCACCGACGGAGCCACCGCATGGTGGCAAAGGCCTGGGGATTCGGCGGCGCCTGCGTACTTCTTGCGCTGGCCATCCACGGGGCCGAGTTTCTTCTAAGCAATGCGGTGTTCTTCTGCAAATTGGTATGGCGCCATGGGAATCCCTCTCGGGCCGTTTCTTCCGCCGGCCATGCCGCGCGTCTTACTGCGCCCATCGATGTAGGAATGTCGTTGTCGGATGTGCTGGGAACTGCGCTCGCCGTTCTGCTCGTCGGGTTGCTGCTAAGGGCGTTCTTCCACAAACGGCGCGGCGCGCTCCGTACGGTCGACTTGGCTGCCCTGCTCGCGCCTGCGATTCCGGTCGTCGCTCTCGCTTTCTGCGTCGTGAAAGGTGTACTCAGCGTCAGTCCAGAAGAAGGCATCCCGCTGGTCCTGGTTGTCGTCACAGCAAGGCTGATTTACCTCGCACTGGCTGCGGGGTGCTGTGCCAGATGGGTGCTGAGCGCGCGGATCGGGCCGGCGCTCATGTCAGCAGTCCTCTGTGGCGTTGCTGCTTATGCGTCATACGCAGGAGTGGACTCCCTAGTCATGGGGCTTTTCTTCCGGTTGCTCACCTGATCGCCCACATCGTGGCAAGGGCGACACCATCGCAGCGGGCCAGATAGCCAAACAAGAACACCGGCGCGATTTGCGAAACGGCGGTGGCGCAGGGGCGCGGCCGGGACGGAGCCCGGCCGTAACGCCTCGGCCGACACGGGGGTCGAGCGTGAGAAAAAAGCGGGTACAGGCACCGCGAGAAGGCCTTTCGTGCGTCCGCAGGCCAGGTGGCGCGGAGCCAGTCCCCGTTTTTTTCTCACGCTCGTCGGCCGCTACATGCCCATGCCGCCCATGCCGCCGCGGCCGGGGCCTTTGTCCTCGTCCTTTTCCTTGATCTCGCTGATCGCCGCATCGGTGGTCAGCAGCAGACCCGCCACCGAGGACGCGTTCTCCAGGGCGATGCGCTCGACCTTCAGCGGCACAATCACGCCCATCTTGACCATGTCGCCGTACTCTTCGGTCAGGGCGTTATAGCCGAAGTTGCCCTTGTTCTCGGACACCTTCTGGCAGACGATCGAGCCGTCCAGGCCGCCGTTCTCGGCGATCTGCCGGATCGGGGCCCGCAGCGCCCGGCGGATGATGTCCACGCCGGTCTTCTGATCGCCGCGGGCCCGCTTGTAGATCGCGTCGAGGGCCTCGTCGCAGCGGAGGACGGAGACGCCGCCGCCGGGGAGAACGCCCTCTTCGATCGCCGCCCGGCAGGCGTGCAGGGCGTCCTCGACGCGGGCTTTCTTTTCCTTCATCTCGATCTCGGTCGCGGCCCCGACGTTGATCTGGGCGACGCCGCCGGAGAGCTTGGCGAGCCGCTCTTCGAGCTTCTCGCGGTCATAGTCGCTGGTGGTGGCCTCGATCTCGTTCTTGAGGGCCTCGATGCGGCCCTTGATCTTCGCGGTGTCGCCGGCACCTTCGATGATGGTGCAGGTCTCCTTGTCCACGACCACGCGCTTGGCCTTGCCGAGCTCGTTGATGGCGAGTTTCTCCAGGCTGATGCCGAGATCCTCGAACACGGCGGTCCCGCCGGTCATGATGGCGATGTCTTCCATCATGGCCTTGCGGCGGTCGCCGAAGCCCGGCGCCTTGACCGCGCAACACTGGAGGATACCGCGGAGCTTGTTGAGCACGAGGGTGGCGAGGGCCTCGCCCTCGAGATCCTCGGCGATGACGAGCAGGGGCTTGCCGGCCTTGGCGATCTGCTCCAGCAGCGGCAGCAGGTCTTTGACGGACGAGATTTTCTTCTCGTGGACCAGGATGTGGGGGTTGTCAAGCGCGACTTCCATCGCCTCGGGCTTGTTGACGAAGTGGGGCGAGATGTAGCCCTTGTCGAACTGCATGCCTTCGACGAGGTCGACGGTCGTATCGATGCTCTTGCCCTCTTCGACCGTGATGACGCCGTCCTTGCCGACCTTGTCCATTGCTTCGGCGATCTTGTCGCCGATCTCCTTGTCCTGGTTGGCGGCACACATGCCGACCTGGGCGATCTGCTCCTTGCCCTTGACGGGGACGGCCATCTTCTTGAGGGCGTCGATCACCGCGCCGATGGCCATGTCGATGCCGCGTTTGAGCTCCATCGCGTTGGCACCGGCGGCGAGGTTCTTAAGCCCCTCGTCGTAAATGGCTTCGGCGTAAATAGTTGCGGTTGTGGTGCCGTCGCCGGCGTCCTTGGAGGTCTTGCTGGCGACCTCTTTGACCATCTGGGCGCCCATGTTCTCGTAGGCGTCCTCGAGCTCGATCTCTTTGGCGACGGTCACGCCGTCTTTGGTCACCGTCGGCGCGCCGAACGACTTCTCCAGCACGACGTTCCGGCCGCGGGGCCCGAGTGTCACCCTGACGGCCCTGGAAAGTTGCCGCACGCCGCGGCGAATGGCCTCTCGGGCTTCCATGTCGTATGCGATCTGCTTTGCTGCCATGGGATGATCCTCAGCACAATGTGTTTGTTGACAGAAGGTTATGGCGGGCGTTCGCCTTTAGGGACGCCGGGCTGTCAAACTGGCAGCCGGGCCGTCGGCGTGGCCGCTATTCCAGCACGGCGAGGACGTCACTCTCGTCCATGATGATCATCTCTTCGCCCTCGACCTTGACCTCGGTGCCGGCATAGCTGGTGAAAAGCACCTGGTCGCCTTTCTTGACCTGCAAGGGGTGGCGCTTACCCGTGTCGAGCAAACGGCCGTCGCCGACGCCGAGAATGGTCCCGCGTTTGGGCTTCTCTTTCGCGGAGTCGGGCAGCACGATGCCGCCGGCGGTTTTCGCGTCAGCCTCCAACCGCTTGACCAGAACCTTCTCCCCCAGCGGACGAATCGAGACCCTGCTCATAAGCTCTCCTCAAGTCTGGGCCGTAGCCTCTCGGCGAGGCGCGGGCATCTCTCGTGTCGCGCGCCCGGGTAAAACATCGGGCGCGCACTCCGGCGCACACAACGTGTGCAAGCCCCGTGCCAGGGCTGCTCGCGCGGGCCCGCCTTTGGGCTTCAAACCTAAGAGTCCGTCCAGGCGAAACTTACGCTATCGGACGGACGGGCCCTGGTCACGGCCCGGCGGCCCGCGCCGCTCCCCGCGGCACACCCGCGGTGGCACGGGTCTGTCAAACTGGCAGGCGCTAGTCGCTGCCCAGGTCCTGGTTGAACGCGAACATGACGATCATGTTCTCGCGCTGCTCGTGCTGGTCGACGACGGACATGAACCGCTGCACGCGGGCGCAGGCGTCGGCCACCAGCACCTGTTCCTCGGGGCGCAAGGCAGTCAGGTCGTCGCGGATCCCTGCGCCCATCCGCAGGAGCTGCCCGTGCTCGCTCTTGATGGATTCCACCTGGCGGGTCAGCGTGGGCCGTATCTTCAGAATCGTCTCGAGATAGCCGTCCTTGGTCTTCATCGCGATGCAGCGCTCGATGTGGGCGTATAGCCGGTCGAACGCGACCCGCAGACCTTGCAGCCACGGCGTGAGGTTTCCGCTGGGCTGGGCGGCGATGTGCTCCTTCAGGATCTGGCTGAGCTTGAGCAAAGCCTTGTGCTCCTCCTGGAGCCGCAAGCCCAGTTGTTCGTCCAGGTTTGAGGCCAGCGCGGTACTCCTGCTTCGGCGATCGCCCACCGTGTGCCGCCGCGCGGGCTCGCGCGAGCGGGCCCGCACACTATAGTGCAGCGGGCGACCTTTTGCACGCCTGACTCGTTGCCGGAGGGCATCAGGCGTCGAAGTACAGGCAGAACTCGTAGGGGTGTGGGCGAATCCGCAGCGCTTCTATCTCAATCGCGCGCTTGTGATCGATCCAGCGCTCGATCAAGCCGCCGGCGAACACGTTCCCCTTCAGCAGATACGCGTGATCACCCGCCAAGGCGTCCAGGGCGGCTGCGAGGGTCCGCGGCCACGCGGCGTCGGAGGACGCATCCGGGCAGTCGTCCAGCGGAGGTCCCGGATCGCGACGATTCTCAATGCCGTCCAGCGCGGCCAGCAATAGCGCGGATAACGCCAGGTACGGGTTACAGCTCGGATCAGTCGCGCGAAACTCGACCTCGCCGCCCAGTGGCGAGCCGGTGGACACAGGCGTGTGGACGAGCGCGGCGGGGTTGCCAAGCGAATACGCCGTGCACGTCGGCGCGTCGGAACCGGATACAAAACGCCGGTAGCTATTCGTCGTCGGGCAGGTGAGGGCGAGCAAGCCAGGGGCATGGTGGAGCCAGCCCCCGATGACCCAGCGCCCGCTCTCCGCCAAGGTTGTGTCGTCCGTGCTGTAGAGCAATGGCTGTTCCGCTTTCGACAGCGCCAGTCGCGTCGGTAGCCCGCTGCCGCGGTCGCCGAGCAGCGGCTGCGGCATGAACGTGGCGACCTTGCCGTGGCGAGCGGCGACGTTGCGGATGACGTATTTGCAGGTAATGAGCAGGTCGGCGGCGCGGACGAGCGGCGCGGGACCGATCTCGAGCCGCGTTTGCCCGCCGGTGGCCCCGCCGTGGCGATGCTCACCGCACTGGATGCCGCAGGCCGTCAGCGCCGCCACCATTTCCGCCCGGAGATTGTGCAGGCTGTCGGCGGGCGGCAGCGGGCCCGCACCCTCGCCGGCGCGGAGCTGGGTGCCCAGATTGTCGACCTCCTCGCGTCCACGGCGCCAGACGCCTTCACGCGAATCGACGAGGTAGTGGGCGGCGTTCATGCCCTGCTCGTAGCTGACCTGGTCGAAGACGAAGAATTCGAGCGTGAGGCTGAAGAGGGCGCGGTCGGCGCTACCGGTGGCGTGCAGGTGGGCCTCGGCCCGGCGGGCCACGGCGCGCGGATCGTCCGGGGCCTCTTGCCCGGTCGCTGGGTCCTGCACGTCACAAAGCAGAACCAGCGTCGGGTGCTGGAAGAAGGGATCGACAAACGCGGTCTCGGGAACTGGCACAAGCCGGCACGGGTTCTGGTGCGGCAGGCCGGCGAGGACGAAGCCCTCCTTTATTCGCTGCGGCTTCAGGTCCGCGATGGGCAAGGTCACATGGGAGCAGCGGCCCAGCAGGGTGGTGAACCGCAGGTCGACGAACTCCACGGCCTCGTCGTGCGCCAGGGCGAGCACTTCTTCCGCCGTCATGCTGGTCTCCTCGCGGAATCGCCGGTGTGGTATTGTCGGGTGGGCGCGCGCCCGCGCCAAATGCCCACACGCCGACCAGACTGTGCACCAAAAGAGTAGCTGGTGAGATTCACGCTCGCAGTGTTGCAGCTTGGAAACACGTACGCCATGCCGGGGCCGGCAGCGGCACCGCGCCGCCCCTTCCCAGACTCAGTCTGTTCACAGGACGATTTTACCGGGCGTCCAACGCGAGAGTTCAGAACTCCCTTTAGGCTCTTGACCGCGGGGGGGCACGGTTCTTGTGCGTGGACACGCCGGATGCGTTGCAGAGTCAGCGCAAGAGGAGTATAAGACGAGTATATTGAGTTTGCTGGGCACGCCTCGGCGAGTTTTTTGAGGCACACGATGATGCATGTGTGTCGTCTGCAGGCGGGGGTGTCGGTAGGTCGCCGCAGCCGGCGGGGCTTTACTCTAAATTGAGCTGCTGACGGTCATCGCCATCATCAGCCTTCTGATCGCCATCCTCATCCCGTCGCTGTCGAAGGCCCGTGACTCGGCGAAGAACGTCAAGAGCAAAGGCACGATGAAGTCGCTCGGCGACGGGCTCGAGATGTTCAAGAGCGAAAACGAGGAGGAGTGCCGCGGCAACAACTACCCGTCGTCCAAGGCGGGTGTCGATCCGACCGAGGAGGGCGATGGCGGCGCGCTCGGCAGCGAGGAGATCTTCGGCGCGCAATGGCTGGTACGCTACCTAATGGGCAAGAACCTGGACGGCTACGTGGCCAAGCGGAACGTGCCCAAGGTCTTCGACAGCCTTGCGCCCCCCGCGGGCTGGTCGCAGAAGCTGTGGTACGGCAAGCCGGGCGATGCCGAGTGGCCGTCCGCCCTGACGGACCCGCTGCCGCGCAGCGGGCCGTATATCAGCGACGCAGCGGTAAAACCGCCGCGCGATTTGCCTGGGTCGCTAGTGGATGATTCGACCGGCACGGCACCGAAGTGGGTCAACTGGGTATTTGTGGACGCCTTCGGACTGCCCATCTGTTACTATGCCGCCAACGCCAGGTACGCCGCCGTGCCCGAAGCGACCTTAACGACGTGGACGGGCGATTCCGAGTACCCCGGCATTTACGAGTGGCGCGATAACGCGCTTTTCACCGGCCTGACGACCGAGGACGGGGGCGCCGAGCCCGGCCTGGAACCGTGGGATTTCGGGGGCGGCAAGCACAAGCTGACCTTTGGTCCTGGGACGTGGAAGACGGCGCCCACCGCGCAGCATGACGACATCAAGGACCACACGCTCTCGTTCGCCTACTACGTCATGAACAAGCAGGCGTTCGAGACCACGTTCGGGCTCTACGGCGCGGCGAAGGCGAAGGTGATTCCGACCAGGCGGGACTCGTTCCTGTTGTGGAGCCCCGGCAAGGACGGCAAGTTCGGGTCGGCCGACGACCTAATGAACTTCCAGTGATGCCGTCGCCGGTTGACGCCCGGCTAAAGAGCACAACCTGAACGGCGTTTGCCGGCGAACGATGAGCGCTGCGTTCATTTGCGGGCCGGGGCGAGCAGTTGATCCGCTGTCCTCCCGCTCTCCCTATTGATTCGCGCGCGCGATATTGCCGGTGGAAGCCGGCGCGGCGCCCAACCCGAAGGCTCGCGCGCCATGCTACGCGCCTCCCAGAGAGCCTCCGCACCTGTAACTTGCGACTGGAACCAGTCATGGGGGGACAGGCAGCACGTCGGATGGCACTCGCGGCCCCGTCCTCAGAGCGCCATGCAGCGCCCTTGCACGAGATGTACGGAGGCATGAGACTGTCGCAATGCTCACGCGCCTGCGAATTAGAAACTTCAAGCGGTTCATTGAAGCCGACATCGAGCTTGGGCGGGCGGTCGTGCTGATCGGACCCAATAATTCGGGCAAGACGACCGCGCTCCAAGGGCTGGCGTTGTGGGAAATCGGAGTGCGGCGGTGGAACGAGAAGCGACAGGGCAAGGCGTCGCCTGAGAAGCGTCCCGGGGTAACGATTAACCGGCGCGACCTGATCTCAATCCCGGTGCCCAACGCGAACCTCCTGTGGTGCGACTTGCACGTCCGCAACGTCGAATCCATCGAGAAGAACGGGCGGCCCTCGACAAAGACGCAGAACATTCGCGTCGAAGTCGTCGTCGACGGTCTGACCGAGGGGCAAGTGTGGTCCTGCGGCCTGGAGTTCGACTACGCCAACGAGGAGTCCTTCTACTGCCGTCCGCTGCGGGTTGCAGAGGGAAGCGGAACCGAGCGCATGCCCATGCCGCCGCAAGCGGCCAAGGTCCGCGTGGCCTTCCTACCACCCATGTCGGGACTGGCGGCGGTCGAACCGAAGTGGGAGCCCGGGCGCATAAACGTTTTGATCGGCGAGGGCCAGACGGCGCAGGTGCTGCGCAACTTGTGCCATCAGATCTACTCACAGGAGAGCTCGAAGACGCACTGGGAGGCGCTGGTGGCGGACGTCAAACGACTGTTCGGCGTGGAGTTGCTTTCACCGGACTACGTCACCGAGCGCGGCGAAATCACAATGGCGTACCGGGAACCGAACGGCACGCGGCTGGACTTGTCCTCGTCCGGCCGCGGCCTTCAGCAGACGCTCCTGCTGCTCGCCCATCTGTATGCGAATCCAGGGACCGTGTTGTTGCTCGACGAACCGGACGCGCACCTGGAGATTTTGCGGCAGCGCCAGACCTACGCTCTGTTGACCGACGTTGCGGCGCGGCAGAACTCGCAAGTCATCGCGGCCAGCCACTCAGAAGTCGTCCTGAACGAAGCCGCCGATCGGGACACAGTGATCGCGTTCGTCGGTCGGCCACACCGCATTGACGACCGTGGTTCGCAGGTCTTGAAGGCCTTGCGCGATATCGGGTTTGACCAGTACTACCAGGCCGAACAGACCGGCTGGGTCCTGTACTTGGAGAGTCCGACTGATCTCGACATTCTCCGCGCGTTTGCACGGACCCTTGGGCACGACGCGCTGGACTTTCTCGAACGGCCGTTCGTTCACTATGTGGCGACGAATCTGCCACAGCGGGCGCGTGAGCACTTCCGCGGGCTGCGCGAAGCCAAGCCGGACCTGCTGGGCATCGCGCTTTTTGACCGGATCGACACGCAGCTCCAAGTGGGCACCGCGCTCACGGAGCTGATGTGGGGACGCCGTGAGATCGAGAACTACTTCTGCCTAGCGGACGTGTTGCTCGCCTATGCCGGGCAGGAGCAGTCCGACGACCTGTTCGGGATTGCCGAGCGCGACAAGCGCACTCGCGCGATGCAGGCAGCGATTGACGAGGTTGCGAAGGCCCTGCAAACACTGAGCAAACCCGACCCGTGGTCGGTGGATATCAAGGTGACCGACGATTTTCTCGATCCAGTGTTTCGCAAGTTCTTCGAGAAGTTAAAGCTCCCCCTCCAATTGCGTAAATCCGACTATCACATCCTCGCATCCCTTGTGCCAAAGGATCAGATCGATCCAGAGGTCTCGCGCAAGCTATCGGCGATCGCGGAAGTGGCGCGAAAGGCGAGGCCGTTCGCTGCTTGAATGGGCGCGACCTGCGGGTCACTTGACGAACAACATTTCCGAATACCGCGGCAGGGGCCACAGGTCGTCGGGGATGAGCTGCTCGAGGGTGTCGGAGATGCGCCGGGCTTCCGCCATCGCCGGCAGAAGCTTGTCGCAAATGTGGCGGGCGCGCTGCGCGCCCTGGCCGGCATCCTGCGCCTCGGCCCGCTCGACGGCCTGGATGGCCTTGCGCAGTTGCGCGATCAGCCGGACGACCTCCTGGAGCTGGGCCTTGCTGTCCGGGCACTTGACGCCCGCCTTGAGCGTGGCTTCGACGGCGCTGCCCAGCTCGCCCTGGAAGCGCAGGGCCGCGGGCAGCACTTCGCGCTTCAGCATGCAGGCCAGGGTGCGCGCCTCGATGGCGACCGTGCGGTTGTACCGCTCGAAATTGATTTCCACCCGCGCTTGAAGCTCGCGCGCGCTCAGCACGCCGTACTTGGTGAGGAGCGCCTGCGCTTTTTTCGCCGCCAAGGCCGGGATGGCGTCCGCCGTGGTGCGCAGGTGGGGCAGGCCGCGTCGCGCGGCCTCGCGATGCCACTCGGGGCAGTAGTTGTCGCCGTCGAAAATGACGTGGCGATGTTTCCGGACGGCGTCGCGGAGCAGCGTTTTCACAGCCACTTCGAGCTTGGCCGGCGTGGGGCGCTTACCGGCCCGTTTCTCGAGCTCCGTGGCCATGTAGTCCAGCGATTCGGCCACGATCGTGTTCAGGACCGTGTTGGGCCACGCGATCGAGGCACTGGAGCCCACGGCACGGAACTCGAACTTGTTGCCGGTGAACGCGAACGGGCTGGTGCGGTTGCGGTCGCCGCTGTGCCGGGGAATCTCGGGCAGGGTGCGGGCGCCCAGCTCCAGGCGGCCGCCCTTCTTCGTGGCCCGCGCCTCGCCGCGCTCCAGTTGGTCGAAGATGTCGTTCAGCATGTCGCCGAGGAAAACCGAGATGATCGCGGGGGGAGCCTCGTTGGCCCCGAGACGGTGATCATTGGCGGCGCTGGCGATTGAAGCGCGCAGCAGGTCAGCGTGCAGGTCGATCGCCCGCACGACCGCGGTCAGGAACACCAGGAACTGCATGTTCGTGTGGGTCTCGTCGTGCGGGTCAAGCAGGTTCACGCCCGTATCGGTCGCGATGGACCAGTTGTTGTGCTTGCCGGAGCCGTTGATGCCGGCGAACGGCTTTTCGTGCAGGAGGCAGACGAAACCGTGCCGCTCGGCGACCGTGCGGAGCATCTGCATGGTGAGCATCTGGTGGTCGCCGGCGACGTTGGCGTTCTCGTGTACGGGCGCAAACTCATACTGATTCGGGGCGACCTCGTTGTGCCGCGTTTTGACCGGCACCCCCAGCTCGTAGAGCCGCCGCTCCACCTCGTTCATGAACGCCATGACCCGCTCGGGGATCGCGCCGAAATAGTGGTCGTCGAGCTGGTGACCTTTGGGGGCCGGCGCGCCGACGAGCGTGCGGCCGCACAGCCGCAGGTCCTCGCGCCGATCGTAGAACGTGCGGTCCACGAGGAAGAACTCTTGCTCGCAGCCGATCGTCGTGATGACCTGCGATACACCGGCGTCCGTGCCGAAGATCCGCAGGATGCGCAGGGCCTGCTCGCTGACCGCCTGGACGGAGCGCAGCAGCGGCGTCTTCTTGTCCAGGGCTTCGCCGGTCCAGGACACGAAGGCGGTCGGGATGCACAGCGTCGGGCTCTCGCCGGTCTTGAAGATGAAGGCCGGACTGGTGGCATCCCAGGCGGTGTAGCCGCGGGCCTCGAACGTCTCGCGAATCCCGCCCGAGGGGAACGAGCTGGCGTCGGGCTCGCCGCGGACGAGCTGATCGCCCGAGAAGCTCTCGATGGCGCCGCCGTCGCCATTGGGGCAAAGGAACGCGTCGTGCTTCTCCGCGGTCGAGCCGGTGAGCGGCTGGAACCAGTGCGTGTAGTGGGTGGAGCCGTGCTCCATGGCCCACTTCTTCATCGCGGTGGCGACCGCGTTCGCAATCGCCGGGTCCAGCGGCAGGCCGCGCTCCATGGTCATTTGGAGCTTGTGATACACGTCCTCCGGCAAGTGCCGGCGCATCACCTCGCCCGTGAATGTAAGGGAGCCGAAAACCTGCGAGGCGGGCGGTATGGTGCGATTCTCTTCCATGGCAGTTCACCTCTATAAGCACGTGGCGGAAGGCGCCGGGTGCGTTGCCGAAGCGCCTTCGGTTAGACAGCCTAACACCGGCTGGGCCAGGAGCCAGCCTCTATCTCAAGTGACGGTCGATTTCTCATTGCTGTCGGCAGAAACGCGGCCCGCCCTGGGAGGCGTCGGGATCGCGGAGTCTAGCGCGCAGGTCAGCCAGCGGCTGTAGCCTGGCGCGGGGCGGGAGCGTTCACGCCGAATCCGCAACCTGGACGCCGAAACAGGCGGTGCCACACGTGCTGGAACCCCATCATGCCTACGTACCGCAACCCGAAGCGGCCCGGGTAGAGCTGTGCTTCGCGCAACGACTCAAGGAAACCGACGGGTCCTTCGAACGGCCGCATCATCTGGCACGCGGTCGCCAGATAGCCGTGCAGGTGGGTATCGGCGCCAACGTACGGGGTGATTCCGTGGCGTCGGGCGAAGCGGCGCGTCCAGGCGTCTTCCCACCACAGCGGGTTTTGCGCGTTGCAGACCTCGATGGCGTCGAGCCAGGGCAACAGCCGCTCCAATGCCGCGGCGTCCAAGCTGTTCCGGCACAACAGCGCGCGGGGATGGGGTGCCAGCACGAGGCCGCCCTGCTCCCGGATGAGCCGGGCGGTCTGTTCGGTTGGCAGTCCCGGGGGGATGCACTCTTGCAGGAAAAGTCCGATCAAGTGCCCGTCGATGGACGAAATCTCCTCGCCGACAATGACCTGCACGTCGCCGACTTCGCGGGCCTCCAGCGCCCCGCTGATCTCGTCGTGATCGGTGATCGCGACACAGTCGACCCCCTGCCGCCGGGCCGTCTGAATCACGTCCTCCGGCGAGGCGTTGGCGTCGTACGAGTAATTCGTGTGTGCGTGTATGACCGTTTTCATGTTCACCAAGGCAGTTGACCCATTGGGGGACTGGTCTCGGTTCCCAGGGCCGACAAGACGTCGGCCAGTGCGTCAGCCGGCGCCGGAGTCCGCGCGCCGGTATGGCGCTTCCGTGTTATCGGTGGTCGGCACGAGCAACCAGTAATGGAGTATACGCAGGCCGGAGCGAAAAGTTCTGGCTGCGGATGACGGGCAGCGGCCCAGACCAGGTCCTACACCGTCGGCGTGGCCGCCGCGGCGGGCCTGGTCCGCAAACCCGCCATGACCCACCTGCGCGTCAGGATCAATCCGAGCGGCGTGATCAGCGCGATGAGGCTGTAGATGAACCAGAGCGTCTCGGTGTGCAGCAGGTCGCGGGGCGTATCGGGCGGGCAGTACTTCCCAAGCAGCCAGCCGGCGTAGAGGCCGGTGGTGCCCTTGGCCAGGAGCCAGGGGACGTTGGCGAGGCCCATGTACTGCGCGACGCGGCCCTCTGGCGCCAACTCCGCTGCATATTCCAGGAACCGGGCGGACCAAAGAGTCTCGCCGATCGAAAAGATGACCATGTAAGTGATCAGTAGGCTGAGCTGCGGGTTGAACGTCAGCAAGAACGTGGGAGCGGCCTGCACGGTGGTGCCCAGCAGGATCATGGTGTAGATGTTGACCTTGCGGGTCAGAGCCGTCAGCAGCGGCACGCCGATGACCACGATCCCCGGGTTGATCCAGTTGACGATCCACTCCATGTGGTCGCCGACCTCTTTCGGATAGGCACGCAGGATGTACGCCGGCATCGTCAGCCACTGGTGCGCCCAGAGCGTCTGCACCGGCAGCAGCAGGAAGATGAAGACGATGAAGCGCAGGTTGGCGAAGGGACCCTCGGCAAAGTACGCGATGAAGCGCTCCACGAGCGTGCGCTGGTCGGCCCGGCGGTGCTCCTCCACACGGTCTGGACGGATCTTCGCGCCCTCGGCCCGCCGGGTCATCAGCAGCCAGAAGCCGAGCAGGGTGAGCACGGTGATGCCGAGGCTGATCCAGTTGACGGCCTGGATGCCGCTGCCGGTGTGGTTGGCCAGCCAGGTGAGCACGGAGGGAGGCGGCGTTTGGGCGGCCTTGCGGGCATCGAGGATCTGCTGTACCTCTGGCCGCGCCCACGCCGAGATCGTTCCCATGACGACGATGCCGAGGTTCATGATCGCATAGATGAGCCCATAGCCCATCGTGCTGGTGCGCTCGTCGCTGTACTGCTTCACCCCGGAGTAGCAGACCGGTTGAATTACGGCTTCTCCGAGCGCCGTGACGAGGAGGGCGCCCAGCACCACGAGAACCCCGGTGCCAGCGCTCATACCGGGTACCAGGCAGTAAATCACCCGCCCGATGATGCAAAGCAGCAACGCGCCAATCACGGCCCGCCGCAAGCCGAAGCCCTCGGCGTAGCTGCCCGCGCCGAGCATAAAGAGCGTCACCAGGAGGGTGAATACGGACACGGCCATCGTCGCCCAGGTGTCGGACCAGCCCAGGTCTACCGATAGGTAGAGCTCCATCAGCGTGAGGACGCCGAAGTACGCCATCGCGTCGATCGAGAACACGCCGACCATGATCCAGAACGCGCGGGGCAGGTGGCGTAGATCGAGCAGGGCGCGCAGAAAATCCGGCCGCTTGGGCGGCGGTGGCGGGGCACTCGAGTCGCTCATGCGGGGCTCCTGGCGGTCGCGGCGCGCGACTAATTGCGGCGGATTGTGCGCGCGGCAAGGCCCTCCTGCAAACAGGTGTGGGGCAGGAAAGCGGGGCGGGCTCGGGCGAAGGTCGGCGAAGCGTGCGTGGCTCTTTAGGAGCTGTCGGTCTGGGCGGGGAGCGTGGTGGGCTGGTCCGCCTGCTCCAGGGCTTCGACCACGTGGCGCTGGTCGCGGCCCAGCATCCGCGAGAGCTTGAGCATCGTGCGGATGTGCTGGCGGGTCTCGGCGGTGCAGCACGGGTTGCGGATCAGCGTGATGAGCGCCTGCGCCTTGTCCGAGCTGAACCCGACCAGGATGACCGTATCGACGAGGTAAATCTGCTCGTGGACGGACAGGTTCTCGCGGGCGGCGACGCGCTTCAGAATCCGCAGCCGCTCGCTGGGATACTCGATGATGTGCGCGGCGTCCTCGATGACCGGGCACGCGGGGCCGTGTGGTCCGCTGGGGTGAACCGCGCAGCCCGTCAGCAGGAGCGCCGCCGCCGTCGCCGCGAGCTGGCCCCAGCGTTTCAGAACGGCGGGGAACGGACCGGTGCCGCAGGCGCAGCTTCCCGCTTCGCAATGCCCGGTCCGTCGCGGGCGGTCGCTCACCGTGCAGGCAGTCATCGCTTGTCCTTTTCCGGCCGTTGCGGCGCCGCGCCTTATTATGTACGCACGGCGGCGGCGGCGGGATGCGACCGCCGCGCATTCTGGCGGAAATCGCGCTGTGCCGTCCGTCCCGTGGTCAGGGTGCGCGATCCGGCTGCGCATTCTCAGCGCGCGCGTTCTGCTTGGCCTCGCGCAGCAAGCGGTCCAGCGCAGCCCGGGCCAGAAGGAGCAGCACGAAGCCCGCGACGGCGAAGCCCACATACGCACAGCCGCCCGTGCCAGCCACAATCTGCCCCAACCAGAACGGCACACCGCCGGACCGCAGGAGCGCCGTCGGGGCCGTGGTGAGCGCCCTGCCCGCGGGCAGGGCCGTCTCGCTCACGGCCGGTGCCGTGGCAGATTGGCTAGTGACCGCTGTCGTGGTCGTCGCCGTCGTGGGTGTACCCGGCATTGCCAGGAAGCCTTGGGTTGCGCCCATCATCCTCCCGGTCAGCGAGAGATTGAGGACCTGGCCGAATACGAGTACGCCGACTGAGATCAGGAAACCCCAGAATACGACCCGCGCGTACTGGACCAACCCGGGCCGGGGAACGCGGGCCATGAGTTGGCCCAGGTGACGGCACAAGAGGACCGCAACCACGGCGAGCGCCGCAGTCTCGACGGGCTGACTGATTACGGCCAGCCAGGTCCGCGACTCTGCGCCGATGAGACTCTCCGGCAGCACCATGGCCCAACTGAGCAGCGGTGCGGCCGCATACAACCATAGGCTGCGGCGAATCCACACCCGCACTGGCGCGGGCCCCTGATCGGGCGGCTGCTCGGGATTGCGCGCCGTGAGTAACAGCAGGCCAACAATCTGCAGAACCGCAACTGGAATGCCGAGCAGGGTCCCCAGCGCGACCGTGTGCTGCATGTCGAACGGGAGCCCGCCTGAGGGGGGCGGACCGCTGGACAACGCCGGGAGCGTTTGCACCACGACCCACGCGGCCACCACGAGCCCGGCGAGGACCTGGAGCAGGATCGACAGGATCAGGATGCTCAGGCCGCGACGCACGCGCCGCACCCAGACCAGCGGCGCGAAACGCAGGTAGAACCCGACGAGGGAATGCCGGACCGCGGTGCCGCACTCCGGGCAGACGCTCTCCGTCGAAAGCGTCCGCAGGTTGTAGCCGCACTGCTTGCAAAGCACGTCTTCCGCAATGTGCTCGGGCGTGTCGCGCGGGCCGGAGATCGGAATCGCTTCGCGGGGCGGTTCGCTCATCACAGTCTCGCTCGCGGCGGCGCCCGATCAACGGCGTCGCACGATTTCCGCGCGATGCTCCTGGTACCAGGCAATCGTGCGGCGCAGGCCCTCCTCGAAGGGCGTGTGTGCCTGGAATCCAAACCGCTCCTTGGCGCGGCTCACGTCCAGGCAGCGCCGCGGCTGGCCGTTGGGCTGGGTGGTGTCCCAGACGACGCGCCCCGTGTAGCCGATTTCGCGGGCCACGATGTCGGCCAGCGCCTTGATCAGGATTTCGCGGCCGTTGCCGAGGTTGACCGGCTCCGCCCCGTCATAGCAGGCGGCGGCGGCCACAATGCCCGCGGCGGCGTCTTCGACATACAGGAACTCGCGGGTCGGCGAGCCGTCGCCCCACAGGACCACCTCGCCGGCCCCGCTTTCCCGGGCCTCCCAGAACTTGCGGATCATGGCGGGGATCACGTGCGACGTTTCGAGATCAAAGTTGTCGCGCGGGCCGTAGAGATTCACCGGCAGCAGGTAGATCGCGTTCAGGCCGTATTGCGCGCGGTAGGCCTGGCACATCACGAGCAGCGCCTTCTTCGCGATGCCATACGGCGCATTGGTCTCTTCCGGGTAGCCGTCCCACAGGTTGTCCTCGCGGAACGGCACGGGCGTGAGCTTCGGGTACGCGCAGATGGTGCCCACCTGGACGAACTTCTGGACGCCGCGGAGGCGCGCGTGCTCGATCAGGTGCAGGCCCATGGCCATGTTGGCGTAGAAAAACCGGCCGGGTTTCTCTCGATTGGCGCCGATGCCGCCGACCTCGGCCGCCAGATGAATCACCAGGTCGGGGCGGGCGTGGTCGTACAGGCGGGCGACGTCCGTCTCGCGCGTCAGATCGTAATCCTGAATGAGCGGGACGAAGATGTGCTCCCGCGCTGCGCCTTCCTGCAGCAGGCGCTCGACGATGAACGAGCCGAGGAAGCCGGCGCCGCCAGTGACACAGATGCGCCGGTCATGCCAGGGGTGTTCGCCCATACTCGTGGGGTGCGCCCGCGGCGCACCGCGTACCGCCGCGTTAGGTGCCCTGTTCTTTATGCTCCTCCGGAGTCGCCGCGGCGGTCGGCTCCGCGGCCTCCGCGCGGGTCTTCTGCTCCGCGTGCTCCCGGACCTCGTTCTGGAAGCCCTTGGCCGCGCAGATGGCGGCCACGAGGTCGTCGAAGCGCAGGACCTTCTCGTTGTCCAGGCGCAGCTTCTTCTCTCGCGCGCCGCGCTTGTGGTACAGGTCGATCCAACCTTTCGGGTTGTAGTCACGGAGCGAGACCATGTCGCCGAAGAGAATCCGCTGCCCGCCGTAGGTCAGGCCCTCATCGTCCAGCACGACGCGCAGCGTGGCGGCCTTGATAAGCCGCCAGAGGAAGTACAGGCCGGGGACGGCCCACACAATGGCCCAGTAGAGCTGGTGGCCGATTTCCTCCTTGGTCTTGGCCCACGTGACCCAGTCCCCGGGACTGAGTGTGGCCCGGCCATCCCTGCTGACCTTCACCTTCGCGTACCCGTAGCGACTCATGAAGTACTGGTCCGTCCCGTCCTCACTCTTAAACTTGGGCTTGCCCAGGTATTGCTGAAGCTGGTCACCGGTAGTCGGCTTCGCCTTCAGCAGTTTGTCGAAGTCGTCCTTGGTCGGCGTCTCGCCGAGCTGCTCGAACTTGATTCGGCCGCCGAAGGGTTCCGGGGCGCTGAGCTTCAGCTCGGCCGCCGCGCGGTTCCGCGCCGGGTAGCCGCGGACGCCGTCGTAGATAAACCACAGGGCGATCCCCAGGCAGACGACGGTGCGCAAGAGCCACCAATTGCGATCTGCCCGGGCGGGTCCACTCTCCAGTGTCATCGCGGTGACCCCTTTCCAAGTACACTGTGCGGCGCAGCTTGGGGCCTGTCGACATTCCGGGGCCGGGCCGACGATTCGTCCTGGCCCGCTCCGGCGACTATTATGGCGTAGGGAGTTACGGCTGTCTGCGGGGCGGCCGATGGATTTTGGCCCGGCCCGTGATACGCTTCGCGGAACTTGTGGAGCCCGCCCATGCCGACCAAGGTCAGGAATCGGCCGTGCCTCCTGCTCGTCCGCGACGGGTGGGGCGAGAACCCCGACCCCCAGTGGGACCGGGCCAACGCGGTCAAGCTCGCGCAGCCGCCGGTGGACGCGCTGCTGCGGCGGGAGTGGCCGTTCACGCTCGTGGAAACGAGCGGCTTCGACGTGGGGCTGCCCGAAGGGACGATGGGCAATAGCGAGGTCGGGCACCAGAACATCGGCGCCGGACGAATCGTGGATCAGGACTCCGTCCGCATCACCAAGGCCGTGCGGGACGGCTCGTTTTCCGAGAATCCCGTGCTCCGCGGCGCCGTCGAGCACTGCCGGGGTCGCGGCAGCCAGCTCCACGTGCTGGGCCTGGCCAGCGACATCGGCGTGCATTCGCTGCTGGAGCACCTGTACGGCGTGGTGGAGCTGGCGGCCAAGCAGGGTCTCCAGGACGTGTACGTGCATTGCTTCACCGACGGCCGCGACTCGGCGCCCAACAGCGGCATTGGCTTTGTCGGTGAGATCGAAGACCGGCTGCGACAAATCGGAGTGGGGCGGATTGCCAGCGTTTGCGGCCGCTACTGGGCGATGGACCGCGACAACCGCTGGGACCGCGTCGCGTGGGCTTATCGCATGTTGGTGCGCGGCGACGTCGACGGCGCCCCGAGCGCCGCCGCCGCGTTGCAGCGCTACTACGACCATCCGGCCGAGCCGAACATGCGGGGCGACGAGTTCGTCCCGCCGACCGTGATGCGCGGGGACGGTCAGCGGCCGGTCGCGACGGTGCGTGACGGCGACGCGATCGTGTTCTTCAACTTCCGGGGAGATCGGCCGCGCGAACTCACGCAGGCGTTTACGTTCGATACGTTTCCGTACCGCGCGAAAGACAAGGCCGGGATGGAACGGTGGATGGGTTTTGGCCGCGACAAGAAGCTCGACCTGTGCTACGTGACGATGACCGAGTACGACAAGAGCCTGCCGGTCCAGGTCGCATATCCCAAGCTGCCGAAGATGCAGAGCATCGGCGGCGAGTACCTGTCCAAGCTGGGCCTGCGCCAGTTCCGCTGTGCCGAGACGGAGAAGTACGCCCACGTGACGTTCTTCTTCAACGATTATCGCGAGGAGCCTTTCCCCGGCGAAGAGCGGCAGCTCGTGGCCTCCCCGCACGTCGCCACCTACGACCTGCAGCCGGAGATGTCCGCGCAGGGCGTGACCGCGGTGATGTTGAAGCGGATCGCGACCGGCGTGGACGACTTGATCGTGCTGAACTACGCCAATCCGGACATGGTGGGGCACACGGGCTCGATTCCGGCGGCGGTGAAGGCCTGCCAGGTGGTCGATGAGTGCGTGGGGAAGGTGTATGAGGCGATCATGAAGGCCGGCGGCTGCGGCATCATTACGGCCGATCACGGGAATTTCGAGCAGATGATCGACCCGGCGACGGGCGGCCCGCATACCTCGCACACGACGTTCTCGGTGCCGCTGTACGTGTTCGGCCAGCCGTTCAAGGGCCTGAAGCTCCGCCCCGGCCGCCTGGCGGACGTGATGCCGACAGCGTTGAGCATGATGGGGCTGGAGGTGCCGGCGGAAATGACGGGCACGTCGCTGATCGCGTAGGATGCGCGGCAGGGCGCGAGGGTTCTCAATGATGACTAACAAGCGATGGGCAAAGACAGCAATGAGTTCGAAGTCTACTCTTAGCGCGGTTACTCCTGGCGTAAGCCGCTTGTTGTGCGTCGGGATGCTGGCCCTGTTCGTTCTGCCGGGCGGCTGTGTTCCACCGCAGGAGGTGCCGCAGACGGCCAAGACCATCACCCTGGAGCGTACCGTGGAAGGCTTCGCCTCGCCGGTCGACCTGGCGGCCCCCAACGACGGCACGGCGCGGTTGTTCGTCGTGGACCAGATCGGGGAAATATGGGTGATCTCTGCGGGCCAAGTCCTCGAAACGCCGCTGTTGGACCTGCGCGACCGTCTGGATGCGCCCGCGATCGACGAGCGCGGCCTGCTCGGTCTGGCGCTGCACCCCGACTTCGCCAGCAACGGCCGGCTTTTCGTTTATTTCAACACGCCGCCCAGCCCGGAGGCACCCGCGAATACCGCCACGGAAGTGCGGCTCGCGGAGTTCCGCATCAACGCCGGGCAGCCCGACGTCGCTGACGCCGGAACTGAGCGCGTGCTGTTCCACGTGGCCAAGCCGCAGGTCAACCACAACGGCGGCCCAATCGCGTTTGGTCCAGACGGGTATCTGTACGTCGGCATCGGCGACGGCGGCGGCGCGGGCGACACTGGCTTCGGTCATACGGCGACGATCGGCAATGCCCAGGATACGTCCAACCTGTTGGGGGCCATCTTGCGGATCGACGTGGACAGCGGCGACCCGTACGGCATTCCAGCGACCAACCCATTTGCCACCAGCAGCACGGCGCGGCCCGAGATCTACGCCTATGGCTTCCGCAATCCGTGGCGGTTCTCGTTCGACTCAGGGTCGGGCGGCACAGGGCAACTGTTCGTCGGCGACGTCGGCCAAGCCCTCGTCGAGGAAGTCGACCTCGTCGTGCTCGGCGGGAACTACGGCTGGAACCTCAAGGAAGGCTCGCTGTGCTTCAGCGCCGCGAGCCCGAGCGTGCCGCTCGCCTTTTGCACCAACACCGGCTTCGATGGCTCAACGTTGCGCGCTCCGATCCTGGAATACAGCCACACAGATACAAGCGGGGCCCCCTTCGGCTCAGCCGTGGTCGGCGGCTATGTCTATCGCGGCGCAGCGTTGCCGGGGCTCGTGGGCGTGTACGTCTTCGGAGACTACTCGATCGGGTCCGGCGGCGGCAAGGTCCTCACGGCCCAGCAGCAGACGGGGGGCACGTGGTCGTTTGAAGAGGTCAAGATCGCCGGCACGAGCGATGGTCGACTCGGCCGATACGTGCTAGCGTTTGGTCGCGACGCCGCCGGGGAGTTGTACGTGCTAACCCGGGGCGGGGGCGGTCCGACCGCGACGAGCGGCGCGGTCGACAAGATCGTCGGCTTCGAATAAGGGCACCCGGGAGCGGCCACCGGGCGCACTCACGGGACCCAGCGGACCGGGCGGCTCGGTCATGACGTCCACGCCGTGGGTGAGCAGGATGCGCATGCGCACGAGCTCCGCCAGGTTGTGCGCTTCCATCGTGCGCATGACGCGGGTCCGGTATGCCTCGATCGCCTTTCGGCCGACCCCCATCCGCGCCGCCATTCCTTTGTTCGTCTCGCCAGCGACCACCTGGTCCAGCACTGCTCGTTCACGGGCGGTCAGGCCGCTGGCCCGCGCGAGCAGCGTGCCGCGCAGGGCGTGGGTGCGGCGGTCGACGGCATCGCGTTCGAGGGCCTCGTAGACGCGATCGAGCAGCACCTGGGGGCGGAACGGCTTCTCCAGAAAATCCACCGCGCCATTCCGCATGGCCCGGACCGCCATCGGGATGTCGCCGTAGGCGGTGATGACGATCACGGGTGCGGAGATCTCATAGCGGGCCAGGCGTTCCTGCAAGTCGAGTCCGCCCAGCCCGGGCAAACGGGTTTCGAGGATAAGGCACCCAGGTCGGCGCGGGTCGTAGGCCGCGAGGAACTCCGGCGCGGAGGCGTAAGCCTCAACGGCCAGTCCGACGGAACCGAGCAGGCTCTGGACGTCGGACCGGGTTTGTTCGTCGTGGTCGACCACGAAGACAGTCGGAGAAAGGGGCACAGCCGGATTGGGTGCTGCCGGGCCGTGCATAGGTTTGGAGCCGCACACTTTGGTTGAGGTCCAGTCTGGTGGCGGCTATGCTAGCGGGGGGCTGGGCGCTGTCATTCGGGTAAACACCCGTAATTGGGGGAAAAAACGACGGGGAGGCGGAGGGGCGACCTGTGCGAGTGTTGTGAGGCACCCCATGTAGTGGGCGGCGCCCAAACGTCCGATAACTTTCACAGGTCTGCATCGGACCGGCGGGAACACGCCCCGGCGCGCCTGGGTTGACGCCGCGGCCTGGTCCCAAACAACGCCTGCCCCGGTCAGCGCAGCCCACTCGCCACCGTCACGTGTTGACCGCGTCTGGCGGCTCGGCGAAAGTGGTGCGCCGCAGCCGGCCGAAGTGGCGGAACTGGCAGACGCGCGGGATTCAAAATCCCGTGGTGGCAACACCGTGAGGGTTCGAGTCCCTCCTTCGGCATTCGCTCTGTGTTAACCAGCAAGCAGCCAGCGGCCCAGGTCTCTTCCGGGCACAGGCGGCAAGCGGGATCCAAGTGACGTGAGCACGGCCGGTAAGAGGCGCCGACGCACGCGACCCCCACAGCCACCCGTGGCGCAAGCGGTCCCCGCGCCGGATGCCCCCACGCACGTCCGGCTCCCAGGCTGGACGATGGCCGGCGTTGTGCTGCTGTATATGGCCTGTTGTGCGTTCGGCGTCCTTGAGGTGCATTACTCGACGGACACGTGGATTGGCTTGTCCGCCGGTCGCCAGATCATGACCGAGCCGACATTTCCGAAGGCGGACACGTTCAGCTACACCTCTTACGGGCAGACCTGGTTCAACCAGAACTGGCTCAGCCATGTCTTTTTTTGGGAGCTCTATAACAAGCTGGGGTCCGACGCCGAGGTCATCGGCACATGGCTGGTCAGCGCCGGGACGTTCACGCTCGTGCTGCTCGCCACCTGGTTCCGCTGCCGCTCGTGGCTCGCGGCGTTCGTGGCGGCGTCAATCGTCGCGATCGCTTGCCGGGACTGGCTTAGCATCCGCCCGGCGACGATTCAGTTCTTCCTGGTGGCGGCGGCCTGGCTTTCGCTCTGTGCGCTGATGGCGCAAGGTGAGCGGCGTCGCTGGTGGCCGATGGCGCTTCTGGTGGCCACGTACACCGTGTGGCCCCATGCGCATGGCAGCTTCCTGTTCGGGTTCGGTCTGCTGGGCCTGTTCATCGGCTGTGCGGCGCTCGCGATCCTGCTCAGGGGCGTCCTCCCGGTGCGACGTCGCGGTTGGTGGGTGGGAGGGGCACGGCTCAGCGCGCTGTTGCTGGCAGTCACGGTGTTGGCGATCGTCTTGCGGTACTCGCTCGCCGACCTTTGGTACCGGCTGCTTCCACCGTGGTTTAGCGCGATTTCTCCGGGGCAGCAGATTGCGTGCGTGTTGGCCGAGTGCGTCGCGCTGCTGCTCCTGCTGGCGCTCATGTCCCCGGCCAGACCCGCCATCAGCCTGGCGCAAGGCGCCGTCCTGGTCGCCATCGGCTTGTTGACCGCAGCGCTCGGCGTCCTCCTCAGCCCGTACGGGCTGGAGAACTACATACACCCGTTCAAGGTCGTCGAGAGCGACGTCTTTCGCACAGTTGGGGAATGGGTGCCGCCCTACCGGTCGGCCCGTTTTCCAGGCGCGCTGCGGTTCTGGCTCGCGTTGGCTGTTGCGACGGCGACGGCGCTCGGCTTTTTGATTGCGCGGCTCATCCACGCCGCGCGGCCGGCGAAAGCCCCCGGTAAGGCCTGGCCTTCCGCTGCGGACGGCACGCTCTGGTACGCTTCGTCATCCGCGGGCGAGGCCGACCAGCCCGACAAAGGTTCGCCGCGCGCCGCCCTACCGTTGCCCGGATTCAACTCCATCTTGTTCGACGTTGCGGCGGTGGCGATCGGTCTGTATATGGCGATGTTCGCGCGGCGATTCGCACCCGTCTTCTACATCCTGGCGACGCCCGCGCTCGTGACGTGGATCATGCGCCTCGCCGAGCCGTTGTCGCCGGGGATCAAGCGCCATGGGCGGCTGGTGGTGATCCTCGGCGCGTGGGTCGCCGCGCCAGTAGCCGGCGTTGTGACTTTCCGCCTTGCCTATAGCGAGTTGGTGACCGAAGCGGTCGGCGATGGCCAGTTCGATCTGCTGGACCGCGTGACGCATAACGACCGGACCCCGCTGGCCGCGATCGATTTCCTGCGGCGCAACAACCTTACGCCCAACGTGATGACCGAATGGAAGGTGGCGGCGGCGATCATGTTCTATGTGCCGGGCGCACGGGTGTTTATCGATGGCCGGGCGCAGCAGGTCTACACGGAGGAGCAGTACAAGACCTACATGGGTTTGCTGAATGTAAGCTCGACCCAGGGGCCGCTGGCCACGCGGGTCCTCGACCAGCAACAGACCGATCTGCTTTTGCTTCCCAAGTGGGAAGTCACGCGTCAATTGATCGACGTGATCGAGACGCAGCCGCAGTGGGTGCTCGTGATGGAGGAGCCCGCGGCGGCGATCTGGGTACGCGAGGGATCAAAGCTGCTGGCCGACATTCTGGGCCGTGAGCGGGCAGGCACGCTGTGGTGGCCGAACACTCCGGACACGCAGTGGCGGCATGGGATGCTGCTGGTGAGCACCTGGCCGGAGGAGTTGCCGCGGGCCGTGGCCCTGTGGCAGGCGGCGGTCGCGGGCCGGCCGGCGTTCGGACTCCGCGCCTACGGGCCGATTGTCGAGGGTCTTCTCCAGCGCGGCCGGGCCGACGACGCGGCGACCTACCTGCAACTCGAGCGGGAGAAACTGGAGCAACTGCGAAAGGAGTTGCCGTCCGACTTGCACGTGCGGCTGCTGGAGGAGATCAACCGTTGCACCGGCCTGCTGCGGGCGCGCACGACGAGCCAGGGCGACGACTCTCCGGCACCGAGTCCCTGAAAGCGGGCGCACGCGGCGCCGCGGAGCCCCCGCCGGGGGACGACGGCCGACATAGAATGTGGGGGTGGTATGACTGGAGGTGCTGTATGCGGTGCACGCTCATAATGCTGGCCCTGGCGTGGGCGGCGGGCACGGCGCGCGCGCAAGAGGACGCGATTCCGTGGCTGACCGAACCGCAGCGGGCGGTCAGCGAGGCCAAAGGCAGTTTGCGCCCCCTCATGGTCTACGTGCTCGCTTCAAACAAGGACCGTGATCCTAAGCTGGACCACGACCAGAAACTCGCCCTCAATGACCCGCGGGTGGTGCGCCTGAGCCAACGGTTTGTGCCGCTGCGGCTGTCACGCAGCCTGCACCGCGACGTCCTCAGCTCCTTCGGGCTGTCGGAAAGAGCGAACATGGAGATGTCGTTCGTGACGCCCGACGGCGAGCTCCTGGGCAGTCTGTCCGCAGGCGGCATCGCCCAGGCCAGCTCGCTCGCCTCCAAACTCCTCCTCGTATTTGACACGTACGTCAAGAAGCTCCATCAGTCGCAGGTGAAGCCGGTCCTGGAGGATCCCGACGCCAAGCCGGCAGATCTCAAGCAGGCCCTGCAAGTCGCCACCACCTTCCACATGACGGTCGCCGAGAGCGAGATCATCGCGCTACTGGAACGCCCGCGTCTCGACGCCGCGGTGCGCGGGGAGGCGTACGACACGCTGGCCGCTCTGTCGACCAAGGGCGGGGTCGCGAAGCTGCTCGAGTGGGCGCGGGGCGAGGAGGCGCGTGCGGCCAAGGCGCTGGGGAAGTGTACGCCGGTGGGGGCCGAGCACCTGCTCGGCGAGCTGTCGCCCGATGCGGAAAAAGTGGACTACCCCGTGTACAAGACGGTCGCCCAGATTTGCGGCATTCACAACGTCAAGCCGGCGAAGTTCTTCGAGAACGCCAAGCCGCGACTGAAAAAAGAGGAAGTCGAGCGTGTGTCCCGGCTGGTACACGAAGCGGCCGAGCGCTGGAAGGAGATGCACGATGAGCCCGGTTGATCTGCGCAGCGACACGGTCACCCGGCCGTCGCCGGGCATGCGGGCGGCCATCGCGAATGCCGAGGTCGGCGACGACGTGCTGGGCGACGACCCGACCGTGAACCGCCTTCAAGAGCGGATGGCGGCGATGCTCGGCAAGGAGGCGGCCTTGTTCGTGCCCTCGGGCTCGATGGCCAACCAGGTGTCGATTCGCTCCGTGTGCGAGCCCGGGGATGAGATCATCATCGACGAGACCACGCACAGCTACAACTATGAGGCGGCCGGACCGGCGGCGCTGTCCGGCGTCAGTATGCGGATCATTCCGGGGCAGCGCGGCATCTTCAACGCCGCCCAGGTCGAGGCCGCGGTCCGTCCGCTCGGCGCGCACTTTCCCCATTCGCGGCTCGTTATCATTGAGAACACGAACAATCGCGGCGGCGGCAGCATCTGGCCGTTGGAGACGGTCGCCGACATTCGCCCGGTCGCGGACCGTCATGGGCTGCACGTGCACATGGACGGGGCGCGGCTGATGAATGCGTGCGTTGCCACCGGGCGCAAGCCGACCGAGTACACGCAGCACGTGGATTCGGTATCCTTGTGCTTCTCCAAGGGGCTGGGAGCACCGGTCGGGTCGATTGTGGCCGGCCCGCAGCCGTTCATCACCCGTTGCCACCGCTTCCGCAAGATGTTCGGCGGGGGGATGCGGCAGGCCGGGATTCTGGCGGCGGCGGCACTCTACGCGCTGGATCATAACATCGAGCGACTGGCGGAGGATCACGCCCACGCGCACCGTCTGGCCGAGGCGCTCGCGGAGCTGCCCGGCATCCGCCTCGACCCGCGCACGGTCGAGACCAACATCCTGATCTTCGAGATCGACCCGCGGCTGGCGACCGCAGCGGACTGGGTGGCCCGCTTGCACGAGCGCGGCGTGTGGCTCCTCGCGACGGCCCCGAACAAAGCGCGGGCGGTCACGCACCTGGACGTCTCGGCCGCACAGATCGACTACGCAATCAACGTGTTTCGCACCGTCTGCCGGGACGCGAAAGTCGCGTGAGAATCGCGACGCTTCACCGCTGGCCGCGCGACCCACAAGCGGCGATCATCCTGCAAGAGCGCCTCGCCGGCCGCGTCCGGCTGCAAGCCATTCCACGGAACGTGCGCCTGATCGCCGGCGCGGACGCGGCCTTCACGGCGGACGGCCGCTGGATCATTGCGATCGCGATCGTGTGGGACCTGAAAACGCGGGAGCTGGTGACCAGCGGCAGCGCGTCCCGATCCTGCGAGTTCCCGTATGTGCCGGGCCTGCTGTCCTTTCGCGAGCTGCCGTGCATTCTCGATGCGTTTCGCAAGCTGCGCACGCCCCCCGACGCGGTCCTTTACGATGGACAAGGGCTGGCCCATCCGCGGCGGATCGGAATCGCTTCGCACCTCGGCTTGTGGCTGAATCTCCCGACCGTCGGCTGCGCGAAGTCACGTCTGCTCGGTGACTTCGATGCACCGCCGCACCAGCGCGGCGGGATGAGCGCCCTGTGGCACAAGGGTGAGCAGGTAGGCGTGGTGCTCCGCACGCGCACGGGCGTCAAACCGGTCTTCGTGAGCCCCGGGCACCTGTGTGACCACGCCAGTGCGGTGTGGCTGACGCTGGCCGCGACCACGAGCTACCGTCTCCCGGAACCGACGCGGCTGGCGCACGGTCTGGGGACCGCGCTGCGCAAGCGGCGGTAGCAGAGACCCGGCCAACGCGCGCGCTATTGACCGGCACGCGGTCAGAACGGTACTCTCGCTGCGTTGAGTTGGCGCGGCTGTGCGGAAAGGCGGGTCAGTTCTTCCCACGAGCGCACTGGGGTAAGGAGGTCGCGAAAATGGGTCGGGAGCTAATTGTGGGCGTCTTCGCAGCGGGACTTTTCTGCGCCAGCGTGTTGGCAGCGCCGGGCGATGATTGCATCACGCCGCTGGCGGTGACGTTGCCGGCCGACCTGCCATTCGTGGACGCGAACCAGCACACCTGTGGGCGCGGGAACTCCTACGATGGGAGCGACACCTGCCTCGACGGCTACGCCGACGGTGAGGAGATCATCTACGCGCTGCAGGTCACCAGCGCGGTCGAGGTGGAAGTCACCCTGGATCCGCACGGTCAGGGCTGGACGGCCATCGTCCTGGGCAGCAATTGCCCGCCGGCCGGCGAAGGGTGCCTGGCCTACTACGCCGACCCGTCCGGTCAACCGCGCGTCCTCGAGTGCCGGGGGCTGGCGCCGGGCACGTACACCCTGCTGGTGGACTGCTGGCCGACGCCAGAGTTTGGGGCGTGCATCGCGGATTTTGACCTGAGCATCGCGGCCTGCGCGCTGCCGCAGGGTGCGTGCTGCGTGGAGCTGCAGTGCGTGGGCACGCTGTCGGAGGCGGCGTGTGCGGACTGGGGCGGAGCCTGGTACGCCGGCTTTGATTGTGCGACTTTCGCATGTCCGATCGACATCACGCCCTTGCCCGAGACCTGTCAGAGCGCCTATGGGGTCCCGACGGTCCCGTTCTCGGCGAGCCTCGATACGTTCGGCGCGACGGCCGATGGACCGCCAGGAAGCTGCAACGGGCCGGGCACGACCGTCATGCAGAACGCAGTCTGGTTCGCCTACACGCCGGCGCACGACTGCGTGCTCAGCGTAAGCATCCAGTACGAGCTCTACGACGGGCTGACCGCGATCTACACGGGGCCGACCTGCCAGGCGCTCGGCGAACTATGCTGCTTGAATGCCAGTGAGGTCGGGAATCCTGACACGGACGCCGTGTCCGTAGCGGCTGCGGCTGGCACCACCTACTGGTTCCAGATCGGTGACTACGGCGTGAACCCCGGCGGGGGAGTGACACTGCTGGCCTTGAGCTGTGCCGGAGCCTTCGCGACGGGGGACGTGAACTGCAATGGAGCGGTGGGGTTTGACGACATCAACCCGTTTGTGCTCGTGCTGAGCAACCCGGCCACCTGGGAGGTGGAGTTCCCCGGGTGTCCGATGCTCGTCGCCGATATCAACGGCGACGAAGAAGTGGACTTCAACGACATCAATCCGTTTGTCGCGCTGCTCAGTGGCCGCCGCGCGCCAGGATGAGCCCCGTGAGTGCCCCGAGCTGTAGCACCCCGGCCAGCGCCAACTCGACCAGAAGTCTTCCGGGCGGCGCCTGGTAGATCCAGTCCGCCAGGGCCAGACCCACGAGCCCGACCACGAGCACCTGACACAGACTCCCCAACAGGCGCGGCAACGAGAACTCGCGGTGTTGGCGTGCGCGGGCCGTGGCTTCGAGCCGGCCGCGAATCTCGTCGAGGGCCCGCTCGATCCGTCGCAACACGCCCAGTAACTCGTCTGGACTCGAGCCGGAGACCGACTGGCCCGCGTCGTACGGTGCTGTCTGCGTTTCCGGCTGTGGCTCATCCGCTGGGGGATTCATGATCGGTTCTCACGTTTCCCAGGCCTCGATGAGGGCCTGCCGCAGGAGCGGCAGGAGAATCTCGTGGTGGCCGATGACCGCGTGTCCGCAGCCGGCCGCCACCGGGCGCTGAATCACATTCTGCGTCGGACGGTAATGCGGCAACATATCGAAGTTGGCGGTATGCAGGCCGTCCAGCGGGTGTCCGAGGTTCCGCGCGACGGAAACCGCCTTGAGGAAGACCTCCGGCAGCACGACTGCGGAGCCGCAGTTCAGCCAGACGCCGCCGGCCGCGCCCGGGTGGGCCGCCCCCATATCGGCCACCACGGCGCAGATGGTGCGGAAGTCGGCCAGCGACGCGGCGCCGATGGCCGCACCATCGGCCTGCGGGTGCATGTGCACCGTATCCGTGCCCACGGCCACGTGCACCGTCGCTGGAATCCCCGCCCGGTGGGCCGCGACAAACAGGCTCAGGTCCTTGTGCGGCGCAGCGCCGTCGTGGAGCAAACGGCCCAGCGCCGACCCAAGGCCGCCTTGCGCGGCGCCCGCGCGGGCCGCGGCATTCATCCGCGCGCACGTCTCATGCACCATGCCGAAGCTGCCGTCGCGGAGCGTCTCGGCGACCTCCTCGCTGGTCGCGCCGGTTTCGGCAAGCTCGAGATCGTGGATGGCACCGGAGCCGTTCGTGGCCAGGGCCGTGATCAGCCCGCGCTGGACCAGGTCAATGATCAGCGGGGAGCAGCCGGTCTTGATGACGTGGCCGCCGAAGGCGAAGACCACCGGGCGCCCGGCGCGGCGCGCCGCCACGATGGCGGCCACCGTGCGGCGCAGCTCGGTCGCCCCAAGGAAGTCGGGCAGCGCTGCGAGCCAGCTCGAGAAGGTGCAGCCCGGAGGCGTGACTTGGCCCAGCGCTGCGACGGCGACCTTGTGGGCGCGCTCGGTTCGCGATTTCATGCGCAGGCGCGACCAATCGAGCTTCTGCGGCCCCGCACTGCCGTCCTGTGCCTTGCTCAACGCTGCTTCTCCGTACGGCCGGCGCGCTGCTCCGCAGCCGCCCCGACGACTTGTCGCAACCGGGCGTCCAACTCCTGCGCCCCCTCCCGCAGCACGACGCGGACGTCGAGGCGCAACAGGTCGAGGGCCGGATCCGACCAGCGGGGCGCCAGTTTGACCCAATCCTTGCGAGTTGTCACGACCACGGCGGCGCCCGCGCGACGTGCTGTGGCAACAATCCTCTCGACATCCTTGCGTCCGTAACGCGCATGATCGGCGAAGATCAGCGGCGGGTAGACGAGGCTGGTCAGCGACTCCAGCAGGGTCGTGAACGTACGTGGGTTACCGATGCCGCAGACGGCCAGAGCGCGCCGACCGGCTAGGTCGGCGGGCGGCCGACGGCGACCGTCACGGTCGACGAGTGCCTCAGCCTCCACGCCCGCCCGCAGGATCAACTTGTCGCCCCCGTAAGCGCGCAGCCCGGCCGCAATTGTCTCTGTCGCCGCTGGCTCGACCTGGCTCGCGCGCGTGATCACGAAGACGTCGGCCCGGCGCAGGCTCCCCCGCGGCTCGCGCAGGCGACCGGCGGGCAACAGCGCGCCGCCTCCCCACGGCGCCAGCGCATCGACCAGAACGATGTCCAGGTCGCGGCCCAGCCGGCGGTGTTGAAACCCGTCATCGAGCACGACGCAGTCCGCGGCGTGTTCGGCAATGGCGCTCGCCGCGCCCGCCATGCGATCCGGGTTCACGACCACCGGTACCTCGGGCGCAGCCTCCTGAAACTCGCGGACCTCGTCCGCGGACTCGCCCGTCGCAGCGCGGTACCCGCGCGTCAGAATCGCCGGCCGCTGCCCCAGCGCGCGCAGTCGCCGAACCACCTCGATCACAAATGGGGTCTTGCCTGTTCCGCCGACGGTCAGGTTTCCGACACTGATCACGGGGACGGCGGCGTGCCGGACGGCGGTCGGGACGTGGTCGTAATAGAAGTTCCGCGCATAGATCGCACCGGCGTAGAGCCCGGAAAGCGGCATCAGCAGCCAGCGCGTGGCGTTCATGCGCGCACCCTGCCCGCCTCAACGGCACCGGCGCTATGCGTTCCGCAGCGCGCCAAGCTCGCGCTGCCATTGAATCGCCCGCGGCACGCCCGCCGTCAGCGGCGTCTGCGGCTCATAGCCGAGCAATTGTCGCGCCTTGGTGATGTCCGCCACGTAGCGGGTCACCTCGCCGGACCGCGAGGGCTCGCAGCGGACGTTGGGTTCTTTTCGCAGCGCGAGCGCGATGATGTTCACCAGGTCGACCAGCGTGGCGCCGTGTCCGTACGCGAGGTTGATGGTCTGCTGGTTGACGCGCCGCGTGACGAGGGCATCGATCGCCCGGACCACGCCCGCGATGCAGTCATCCACGTACGTGAAGTCCAGCACCTTGTCGCGGCCATACACGACGATGGGCGTGCCCTCGGCAATCCGCCGGATAAACAGCGGGATCACCCGCTCCAGTCGCTCCAGGTCGCAGTCGTACCGCCCGTAGACGTTGCTGAACCGGAACACCAGGTAAGGCAGGTCGTAGCACTCGGCATACGAATAGATGAACGCCTCTCCGGCGATCTTCGAGGCGCTGTAGGGGCTCTCCGCCACCACGAAATCCGCCTGCGATTCGTCGGTCACGTGGCGATGGATGTCGCCGTAGACTTCCCGCGAGCTGCCGAAGATGACCGGCGTGGAGTGCCGGCGACAGTATTCGAGGACGCGGAAGAGCATCTCGACGTTCTCCATCGCGCGAGACGGCTGCTCGACCAGCTCGAACACCTTGGCGTGGGCGGCCAGGTGGACGACCACGTCGAAGCGACCGTCGACCGGCAGCTCGCCGGCGGGCACGGCGTTCAGATCGCAGCGTGTCGTGGGGATTCGCTTGGTCCAGGTGTTGGGCCGCAGGTCGAGGCCGACCACTTCGTCGCCCCGGTCGAGCAGCGCCATGCCAAGGTTCGTGCCAATCTGCCCGCTGCTACCCGTAATGAGGACGCGCATAATTGCTCCCTGCCTTCGCGGGGCATTTTAGCCGAACGCTTGTACCGTCGGCACTTGCGGACCGTCAACGCCGACTGGCCGGTGCCTGTCGCTGCACCACGGCGTCGGGCGGGCTGGCGGCGACGCGCTTTACGCTGCCCGTGCGCGCTCCCGAAGACATATCCAACTTGGTTCTCTTACCACGCTCAACTCTCTCCGTCGATAGGGCCAATGGCGGCAACCCCGCCTCATCCAGCCTGGCGACCGGCGACAGGGTGTGATTGTGCGAACTGAGTCTCGACGCGGTCTCCGAGTTACGCCAGAAGCGGTCATGCGGTGGCTGGACCGGCTCGACTGTCAGACACGATTGCCCGCGGGTTTGGACCACCGCATGTCGCGGCGGTTCGAATACCGCCCGCAAGCGCTCACGCTCGAAGTGCCCCAGGGCGACGACGCGACAGTGCCGTACGCGGTGGCCGGCCGCAACATTAGCCGCGAGGGCATCGGACTACTTGCCGGGCAGTTCATCTACCCGCAGTCGGTGTGCCGGATTAGCCTGAGCAGCCCGTACGGGAGCACTCAAATCGTCGGTGGGCGCGTGGCGCGCTGCCGGTACCTGGTCGGATCGGGCTCGCTCTATGAGGTTGGCGTGGAGTTTGAGAGCGCGATCGACGTGTCACTTTTCGTGCCGGAGGCCCGGCGGGCGCGCGTCCTGCTCGTGGGAATCGACACCGCCACGGAGGAGCTGATTACCGGCTTTTTGCGCACGGAGAACACGGCGCTGCGCTGCGTGGCCGCGCCCGACGACGCGACGGCCGCGGTGGCACGCGGGGACGCCGATCTGGTCCTGATCGACCTGGACCAGCCAGGCCTGGATGGCCTTGGTCTCACGCGCCGGCTTCGTCACGACGGCTACGTCGGGCCGGTAGTCGGGCTGACGGCGCAGGCCGCGCCGGAGATCCACGAGCCGTGTGCCGCGGCGGGATGCACGGGCTACATCACCAAGCCGATCCTGCGCGAGCAGTTGCGCGGGCTGGTGGCCGCGCTGGCAGATCAGCCGCTGGTGAGCTCGTTGGCCGGCGACGATGCCCTGGCGCCTTTGATCAACCGTTTTGCGGCCGGCCTTCGCGAACGCGTCTCCGAGATGTCGCGCGCCGGCCAGGCCGGCGACCGCGATGCCCTGGAACGCATCGTCCGCGACCTGCGGGCCCAGGCCGGCTCGTACGGCTTCGAGACGATTTCCGAGGAGGCGGCGCTCGTGCACACCCTGATCACCGCCGACGTTCCAAGCCGGTCGGTCCAGGCTGCGCTACAGCGCCTTATTGACTTGTGCCTGCGGGCCCGGCCAGCGACCAGCCCGCCCGAAGTCGACGCGACCCTCGCCCCGTCGCCCTTCAACCAAACTGCCTGAGCCAATCGAGTCCGTGGTCGGCGATCTGCTGGATGACGCGGGGGTATAGCTCGCGCTCCGCCACGCCGACCCGTTCCGCGAGCGAATCCGGCGTGTCATTGGCCTGCACGGGCACGCAGCTCTGGGCGATGATCGGGCCGTGGTCATACTGGTTGTCCACCAGGTGGATGGTGCAGCCGCTTTCGGTCGCACCAGCAGCCAGCACGGCTTCATGCACCCGATGGCCATAGAGCCCCTTTCCGCCGAAGCGCGGCAACAGGGCCGGATGGATGTTAAGGACCCGGCCGGCGTAATGCGGCGGGAGGTGCCAGAAGCAGAGGAACCCGGCCAGCACGACGAGGTCGACGCGGGCGCGGTCCAGCGCGGCGGTGATGGCCGTCGAGAACATGGCATCGTCGGGATAGTCCTTCCGGCGGACGATCTGGAGCGGCAGGCCGGCGGCCCGCGCGATCTCCACGCCGCGCACGGTGCTGCGCGAGCTGATCACCAAGCGGATTTCCACGCCGCGGAGGCGCCCGTCGCGGATGCGGGCGATGAGGTTCTCCAGCGTGGTACCGCCGCCGGAGATCAGTACGGCCAGGTGGAGTGGACGGCGTCGGGCCGGGTCGGGGTTCATGGGGGGCGTCCGGCAGCGAGCGGAAACGACCGATTCAGGAGCGCGCAACCAGTAGGCAGCGCTTTTGGAGACGCTACAATATGCGCGTGCGTGAAGCAACCGGTCGGCCGGGTTGCCAGCGGGCGCGTGGCGCGGATCGCGGTGGTCACCGCCGAATGTCGGTGGCGAAACGAGTCAAGTTCGATTGATAGGGGCAACACGGTGGCGTTCAAGGTCAAGACCTACGAAGACCAGGCGAAGTTGAGTGTCTGGCTGGCGGCGCTGGGGGGGCTGGCCATATTGGGTGTGCTGTTCCTGATGTTCCGCAACTTCGACCCCGCGACGTTCTACGTGACCTACAATCCGAATGGATTTTGGTTGCCGACCTTGGGCGTGGGGCTGCTGGTGGCGCTGGCGGCGAGCATGATTGGCTTCTTCGTCGCACTGAACAGTGCCGGGCAGCGGCGCAACACCCGGTCCGTCCTCTCCTGGCAGGCATTCTTTCTCAACGCGGTGATCATCACGGTGACGCTGTCCGCGGCGGCGTTCTTTGTCTTCACGCGCAACCCCTTCGCGCCGAAATAGAAAAAGGGGACATTCTGATTTTTTACGAAAATCAGAATGTCCCCTTTTTCCCGAGTTCAATGGTGTCCCCGGCGCTGCGGCTGACGCGCTGCAGGTAGTCTTCGGCCCGCGAAAGCAAGCCGACGAACTCCCCGCCGCTCATGAGGGGGTATTCGCTGCCTTCGCCGGCAATGCCCTTGAATTGCAGCTCACGCCAGGCATACCGACCCAAGCCCGTCAGGACCCAATTCACGCCACTCTGAATCTTGCAGGCCCGGCAGACCATGAACGCAACAGTGCCGCGATCGAGGCAGCGATCGGCGGCGTAGCCCCAGTCCTTGCCAATGAGGTGCGCGGCACGCATCTTCTCGGTGAGCGCGGCGAAGTCGCCCGCGAAGCTCTCGCCTTCGGCCAGGGCGTAGATCGCCCGATACGCCGGCTCAGCGGTGACAAACGGCTGGTCGCCGATGTACAGGACCAGCTCGGCGCTGCCCTGAGTTGGCACGGGCGCGGCCGGGGCCGCGTGCGGCGCCTGACAGCCCGCGAACACTAGCAGCAGGGCGGTCAATCCGGCGCCTTGGAGAAGGGAACAGTGGGGCCGTTGAAAAAGGGGTACAGGCACCTCGCCAGCGCACGTTTTCGGCAGCAGCAAACGAGTCGGGCTCGGAGCCAGTCCCCCTTTTTCAGCGGCCCCACAGGCACCGCGCGGCTGGCGCGGCTCGGAGCCAGTCCCCTTTTTCTCGGGGTTCGGATTGGTGCAGCTCAGTGGCAGGCGGTCGTCTAGAAGCTCCATGTGACACCCGTGAACAGGAAGTGCCGCATGTCCTGGTCGGAGAACGCCGACCCCGGGAAAAACGTGCCCCAGCGCATCGTCCAGGCCAGGTCGGAGGCCAGCCGCCAGTTGATGAAGTAGTCCATTTCCCAGCCGACATAGCCGTTAAACTGGTCTGCGAGCGGATCGCTGATGGCGGCCCGCGTGTGGTTCTTGTGGTAGAGATACCAGTTGGTTCCGATCTCCAGATCGCGGAAAAACTCCCAGCGCTCGAGCGGCGCCAGCGACCCGCCCACCCGCCAGACGTGCAGGTTGCTCATCGTCGGAGCCAGGGCGATCCCGGTGTCGCGGAAGCCGAAGCCGACGAAGCTGGTGTCGCGCCGGTCGCCGCGGTTGCCGCCCAAGGCGTTGGTGGGGCTGAACAGGCGGCCGTCGTCGCCGCTGGCATACATGTACTCGGCGGCAATTCGCGGGCGAGTGGGCACGTCGAAGAGCTTCTCGATGCCGAGGTCCCAGGCGAACGCCTCGATGTAGTCCTTGCGGAGAAACGCCCCGTCGCCGAAGTCATGGCCGGATTCGAAGACCCCCTCGGCCCAGTAGTTCAGGTTGTGCAGGATTTCGCCGCGCGCCCCAAAGCCGAGGTAGAAGCTGTCGTAGCTGAAATCCTGGAAGAGGTACTTGGGCCGCTCGTCGGTGCGATCGTTGTTCCACAGGGCGTACACGAACGGGACGTGGTGCTGCCAGCCCTCGTAGGCGAGTTGCACGCCGTAGAACAGCCGGTCCATGTGACTGTCGACCGGCTCGCTGCGGTCGATGTTCGGGTAGTTCAGGATCGACTTTCCGAACAGGCCGAGCACGCGCAGATCGCGCAGCTTGGCGTCCAGCAGGACGGCATCCATCGGCAGGTCCAGCGCATAGCCGGTGCCGAACTGGACCGTTTGCCGGCCGATTCTTCCGCGCAGTTGCACCGGGCCGGAAGGCTCGGTCAGCCGGAAGGCCTTGCCGACGTCGATCTGGTACCAGACCTGGTCGAACTCGGGACCGACCCAGTCTTCCTGGCGGTCGATCTCATCCCCGGGGTGGAAGTAGGTGTAATGCAGCCGCATCCGGGCGAACAGCTCGTGGGCACCGTCATCGAACCGGGCCCGGGTCCAGACCGCCAGGCTGGGCCGGTGTGAGACCCGCGATGACTGCACGCCGTCGCTGAAGTTGAAGTAGTAGTAGTCGAGCCAGCCGCCCCACTGGAAATCGAAGAACGATTGCAAGGGGGCCAGTTCCTGGCGTTTTTGTCGCAACTGGTCGTCGAGGACCCGCTGCTGTTGGAAGAAGCGCCGGGCGGCCTCATCGTCCCGGGGCTGACCACGTCCCGCGCTGGCGCACATGGCCAGCAGCACAGCGGTCACCAAAGTTCGGCTACACTGCCGTATTAACATGACTCGCCTCGCCGCGTCCTGGTCCGGCGCTGGCGGCCCTCCGGGGCCACGCACCGCGTTGCTGCTGGAGGCCCAAGGCCGCGCCAATGTGCAAGCCTGACGGCGTGCGGTAGCATGGCGTGCAACGCGGGCGCTGTCAACCGCGAGGCACGCATGTCGCAAGAGATTGAGGCCAAGTTCCGCATCGCTGACCCTGAGCCATTCCGGCAGGCGCTACGCCGCCCAGGGGCGGAACAGGGCGGGCGGGTGCTCGAGATCAACCGGATCTTCGACACCCCGGAGCGGCGGCTCCTGGCGGCAGATTGTGGGCTGCGGGGTTCGCGAGCAGCGGCCGACTTCCGCTCGGGCGAAAAAAGGTGTCAGGAACCTTTTGTGCCCAGCACCCAAAGGGCCGCTCCGCGGTAAAAAGGGTCCTGACCCCTTTTTCCGCCCGCCCGCTACAGGCAAAGCGAAACCGCACTAGATCTCCTCCCCTTCCTTGCGCTGGATGTCGGCGCCGACCGCGCGGAGCTTCTCGTCGAGCTGCTGGTAGCCGCGTTCCAGGTGGTAGATCCGATGGACACGGGTCGTGCCGCGTGCGGCCAGACCTGCCAGGACCAGCGCCGCCGAGGCCCGCAGGTCCGACGCCATCACCGGCGCGGCGATCAGCCGCTTCACGCCCTGGACGATGACGGTCGGGCCCTCTTTTCGCAGGTGCGCGCCCATGCGGTTGAGCTCGGCCACATGCAGGAAGCGGTCGGGGAAGATCTTCTCGGTAATGACGCTGTTGCCGTCGGCCAGGCAGAGCAGGGCCATGATTTGCGCCTGCAAGTCGGTGGGGAAGCCCGGGAACGGCTGCGTGGTCACGTCCACCGGTTCGAGTCGGCGGGCCGAGGACACGGTGACGCCCTTCTCGTTCTTCTCGACATTCACGCCGATCGCGGTCAGCCGGTCTGCGAAGGCCATCAGGTGATCGAGGCGGGCGTTCTCCAGCGTGAGCTCGCCGTTGGTGATCGCGGCGGCGGCCATGAAGGTCCCGGCCTCGATGCGGTCGGGAATGATGCGGTACTCGCCGCCGTGGAGTTCGTGGACGCCCTCGATGACGAGGCGCGGCGTGCCCTGGCCGGTGATCGACGCGCCGCAACGGTTCAGGAAATTGGCCAGGTCGACGACCTCGGGCTCACACGCAGCCATTTCGATCACCGTGACGCCGTCCGCGAGTACGGCGGCCATCATGGCGTTGGCCGTGCCGAGCACGGTGGAGCCGAACGGGCCGCCGAGGAACATCTCGGTGCCGTGCAGGCGCTTGGTCTTGGCGACGATGTCGCCGTTGAGCAGCTCGATCTCGGCGCCCAGCTCGCGCATGGCGCGGATGTGCAGGTCGACCGGCCGGTCGCCGATCGCGCACCCGCCCGGCATGGAGATCTGGGCCCGGTGCCGTTTGGTGAGCAACGGGCCGAGCACGCAGATCGAAGCGCGCATCTTGCGGACGATGTCGTATTCGGCCCGACAGTTCATTTCGTCGCGCGCGACCAGCTTGAGGGCCCCGTCCGGGCGCCATTCGACGGCCACGCCGAGTTTGGTCAGCAGCTCGCCGAGTGAGGCGACGTCGGCGACGCGTGGAATGCCCTGCAGGACGACCTCGCCTTCG
The DNA here is from genome assembly GCA_964638325.1 of uncultured Planctomycetales bacterium. Taxonomy (GTDB): domain Bacteria; phylum Planctomycetota; class Phycisphaerae; order UBA1845; family Fen-1342; genus JALHJL01. The sequence continues at coordinate 37,320 of CAZWYT010000011.1, read as the reverse complement.
CACAGAATCGACGCCGCCATGATCGGCAGCGCCGCGTTCTTGGCTCCGCTGAGCTGCACGCTGCCGCGCAGGCGTGGCCCGCCGGTGATTTCGAAGTACGGTAGACCCACAGCTTCTCCTTGTCGCACCACCGTGCCGGCCGTGCGTGCCCAACGTCGGCCACCCGCCGCGGCGGGCAGGCTCGGGGCCGACGCTACATGGCGGCAACCGGGCAGTGGGCGTGCACGACCCGTTCGTGTCCGGCGCCGTCGCGGTAAGTCACGATATCCTGCCAGCCCGGGCGGGCCAAGAGCTCGCGCACCCGCCGTGCCTGGTCATAGCCGATCTCGAGCAGCAGATGGCCGCCGGCCTTCAGCCAGCGCGGCGCCGCGGCCACGACCCGACGGATCACGTCCAGGCCGTCGGGACCGGCGAACAACGCGCCGTGCGGCTCAAACGCGCGTACGTTCCGGGCCACCGGTGCGCCGACCGTCGCCACGTAGGGCGGATTGCACACGATGATGTCGAAGGGGGCCGGATTGCCATCGCCGGCCGAAACCGACCAGGGCTCAAAGAGGTCGCCCGCGCGAAACTCGATCCGCGCGGCGACGGCATGCCGGGCCGCGTTACGCCGCGCCACGAGGAGCGCCGCCTCCGAGACATCACTGGCAAATAGCCGAACGTCCGGCAGATGCCGGGCCAGGCTGATCGCGATGCAGCCGCTGCCCGTTCCCAGGTCCAGGATGGCGGCCGCGGGGGCCGCCGATTTGCGGACCAGATCGATGGTACGCTCGACCAGGATTTCGGTTTCCGGCCGGGGGATGAGCACGTCCGGCGAGACCTCGAAGGACAGCGCGAAGAACTCTTTGGCCCCGGTGAGATACGCGATCGGCTGCCCGGTAGCGGCCTGCTTCACGAGCGCCCGAAACGGCGTCAGGACCTGTTCGGCCGGAACTTCCTCGAAACGGGTGTAGAGCTGGATGCGCTGGCAGTGCATCGCGTGCGCGAGCAGGACTTCAGCGCACAGGCGCGGCGACTCCGCGCCGCTGCGCTGCAGGTAATCGCGTGTCCAGGTCAGCAGGTGCGCCACCGTCCACGCGCGCGCGTCGGCTTCGGCGGTGCTCATGCGGTTCACTATAGCACACGCCGTCCGCGCTGGCGATTCGAGGGAGATTACGCTTGGCGATTGCTGTGGGATTTACCCGCGACGGCCGCCGCCGCCGCTGCCGTGGAACTCGCGGCCACTGCGGCCGCCCGTGCCGCTGGTCGTCCGCGGACGGGCCTCGTTGACCGTCAGCCGGCGTCCGTCGACCTGCGTGCCGTTCAGGCCGTCAATGGCGGCGGTGGCCCGGGCATCGTCGTTCATTTCGATGAAGCCGAAGCCGCGGGACTGCCCCGTTTCCCGGTCGCGAACGATCGAAACGCTGCTAACGGCCCCGAAAGCCGAAAACGCCGACTCGAGCCCTTCTTCTGTGGTCTGAAACGCCAGATTGCCTACGTAAATCCTTTTCAACTTCTGCTCCTGAAGCCGGCGTGCCACCCGTGGCACACCTGGGGCCTACGCCCCAAAACCTACACGGACCACTTGTCGCCGAAGGGAGATGTCGAAGCCGAGGCACAGACGATTCCGATCGAGCGAGCACAGACATAATAAGTGTAGCGGAGACCCCGGCGACGGTCAATCACGGGGCCCCGACATTCCGGTCCTCCCGGTAGGCGCATCCCTCGACGCGCGGCTTGATCGTTGCTAGCGGCGGCCCAGCGGCAGCCGCCGAAGCTCCGCTTCATCCGTCAGCCGGGCCACCGGGTAGACGCAGTACGCCGCGTCCCAGTAGGGAGAGCGCCGGTAGAAGAACTCGAGCCGGCGTCCGGCGTCGTTGGCAAACGCTTCGTCCGCCGCGACTTGCTCGTCGAACTCTGTGCGCAGTGCCGGGTCCGCGGCCAGCATCTGGCGGGCGATGGGCTCCAGGATGTGCGCCTCGAAATACTCTTTCCGCTCGAAGATCGCATTGAAGAGGCCCCAGGCCACGAGCGAATCCGGCGCGTCAGGCTCAAGCAGATGCACGGCCAACTTGGCCCGCGGCTGGGCCAAGGGGACGACCACCGTGCCGGCCGCGCAGTCACGGCGCTCGCGGATCGAGACGGCGTGGTAGCGCGGCGTCTGACGGCCTTCGTACGGCATCTCGGCGAACTTCACGTCTTCAAAGCGATAGGACTCGACCTCGAGCGCGCAGGGCGCGGTCAGGCGGAAGAAACGCACGCCGTGGAGCTCCAGACGCTCGATGACTTCGGCCCACTGGGGCGGGATCAGGTAGGCCGCCGGGGGCGTGACGGCGCCGGCGATCCGCCACTGGTCGAACAAGCTGGTTTCTAGGTCCAGCGGCGTCCGCGTGTATTCGAGCACCACGCCTCCCGTCACCTCGCTCGGGCGCTGGTGCGCCTCGTGGCCGTGGTAGATGAAACGCGACGACTCCTCGGTCGGCTCGAAGCGCAGGGAGACCTGGCCGTCGTGGTCGCCGCCACGGGTTTGGACTGCCTCCTCGTCGGCTTGGCGGAGCGCGGCGCGCAGCTTCCCGGCGTCCCGGCTCAGGGCTTCCAGCGTGCGGCGCAGGAAGTCGTAGGTGGCACAAACCCGTCGGCGATACGGCAGCAGGGCGTGCGTCTCCACGAGGAGGCCGGGCCGGTTGCACGCCGCCGCGTACCCCGTCGACAGCCGCGGACTCATGGGGCCGATGGCGACGATGCCCTCGGACAGTGCGGTCGGGTTGCGCGGGAACGAGTACGGCAGCGCCAGGTAGCCGTCGGCCGTGAGCGTCGGCAGCAGATCGGGCAGCAGCACGTCGTTGACCCAGGCCGCAACCGGCTGGGCCACGTCCGGCCCCGAGGTCGTTGCATAGAACAGGTCGTATTGATGGTCATGCCCGTCGGTCGTGTGGTTGTCGATGAAGAGGTCCGGCTGCCAGGCGTTCCACAAGCGGAGCCAGGCGCGCATCTCGACGGCATCGGCTTTGGCATAGTCGCGATTGAGATTCAGGTTGACGGCCGTGGTCCGCCAGCCCATCTCCCGCGGGCCGTTCTGATTGATGCGGTTGTAAGCGCCGCAGCGCTCGTGCCCGTCCACGTTGAAGATGGGGATGATTAGCACATTCACGTGCTGCAGGACGGCGGCGTACTCGCCGCAGATCAACATGTCGCGGGCCAGCTCCAGGCAGGCATCCTTGCCCTCGCATTCCCCCGCGTGAATGCAGTTCTGCACTAGCACCAGCGGCCGCTGACTATGGCGCACGGCTACGGGCGTGAACGCGCGCTCGGTCGACAGGATGAGCAGCGGCAGCTCACGGCCCTCGCCGCTGACGCCGAAGGTGGCGTAATGCGCGTACGGCGACGCCGCGGCCAGCCGGCGGCAGAAGTCGACCGCCTCCGCGTAGCGGCCGGTTTCCACGTGGTCAGTGCGCTCGGCGAGCGTGCGCCAGCGCTCCGGCAGGGCATGGGGGTTGATATACGACACGGTTCCGGGCGCATTGCAGCCGACTAGTCCGAAACCAATCCCGAGAATGGGCACGACAAGCAAGCTGTGCTGACCCACGGGGTGTTTGCCCTCACGTTCGGTTACAGCTATAAGAGCCGGCTCAGTAGCGACAGCCGCCGACGCGGCGCCGTTGCTAAGCGTAGCGAAGGCGCATGTTCGAGTTCAAGTGGCACGTGCCGGGCCCGACGCCGTCGGAAGTCAGCCTGCGCATCCACAGCCGCTCCGGCTGGCTCGGGCGCAAGGTCCTAACCTGCGACGGACAGACGGTCTTTCGGCGCGGCCTGTTCGCGGGCGCGGAAGTGCGGTTCGCCGCGCCGGGCGGCGACGCACCGCTTGACCTGCGGGTGGTGCGAATACCGAACTCGGCGGACTGGCGGCCGGCGCTGTTGGCCGGCGGCGTTGAGCTACCGGAGACGACCGGGACGGCACCGCCGCACATCGTGCCGCCGCCGAAGTCCCTGGCACTCCCGGTCGGGTTGACGTACCTCCTGATGGCCATCGTGGTCGTCATGCTGCCGCAGGCGGCGACGATTCTGGACGCCCTGTATGTCCGCGCGGACAGCCAGAAGGTGGTCCTGATCGTTGCTGATCCACTGGCCGCAGCGTTGGCGTCCGCAGGCGAAACCACACCACGCGCACCCGCTGGGCCGTCAACGGCGGACCGGCCCCGGATCACGACGGCGTCGCTTCCACCCGCGACGCTCGGCGAGCCCTACGACTTCACCGTGGGCGCCACCGGCGGCCAACCGCCGTATACGTGGAAAGTGCTGGGAAAGAGCGGGCTGCCGGCGGGCCTCAAGCTCGACACGAGCCGCGCGCGCCTCCACGGCACGCCGCAGAAGGCCGGCCGGTTCACCCTAACCCTGCGTGTGGTTGACGACACTTACGCGGCGTCGCGCGACATTGCCCAATGGGTCATCCCCTTTGTGGTGACCACCGTGTGCTTGCTGGGCTTTCTCGCGATGCGCCGTTGGAGCGTTTACGCATATGCGCTGCTGATCGTTCTGCAAGCCGTCGGTGCGCTCCTGCTGGCGGTACCGGTGGCGACGACGGCGCTCGGCGTGCAGGCGCTGCTGTGGGTGCTGGGTGCGGCCCACCTAAGCCGGATGCGTTGGTAGGCAGAAGGCATGACTTCGAGTAGCACGGTAATGAGCGCGCCGCCCCAGACCGGGACCGCCGACGGCAACCTGCTGCCGGTGCACCCGCCCGGTTTCCGCATCCGGCGGGGCCTGAACTGGTTCTTGCTCGGGCTCATGTACGGCGCGTACTACATGTGCCGGTACAACCTGCCCATCGCCGCAACCCGGATCATCGATCAGTTCGGGCTCAACAATGCTCAGTACGGCGCGATCAACGCCGCCCGCCACTGGTGCTACGCCTTCGGCCAACTCGTCAACGGACTGTTGACGGACCGGATCGGCGGCAAGCAGGCCATGGCCATTGGCGCCGTGCTCACGATCGTTCTGAACGTGGCGTTCGGGATGGCCTCCTACGCCGGCGCGGGCAGCATCCTGCTGCTGTTCATGATCATCCGTGGTGCGGACGGCTATGCGCAGGCCTTCGGTGCGCCGGGGATGATCAAGGTAAAGACGGCTTGGTTTCCGCGCGCCGAGCGCGGTCGCTTTGCCGGCATCTTCGGCTTGATGATCCAATTCGGCCTCATCGCGATCAACGCCCTGGGTCCGCTCATCCTGGCCGGAGCGTCGATCCCCCTGCTGGTCGTGACGCTGAAGCTCCCGGCCCTGCACTGGCGGTGGCTCTTCTGGATTCCCCCAGGGATCGTCGCGGTCGTCACACTCCTCATGTACCTGGTCGTGAAGAACCACCCCGAGGAAGTCGGGTACAGCATTGCCCATGACGACGAGGGCGACCGCGCCGCCGACGATCCACATCAGCGCCTCCCACTTTTGGTCGTCTTCAAGACGATCGCCCGCAAGAAGATGGTGTGGCTCACCGCCGCCGCATACTTCTGCACCGGCGTCGTCCGCAGCGCCCAGTTCGAGTGGTGGCAGGTCTACTTCGACCGCCAATGGGGCCTGGACATCGCCGAGTCGGCGCTCGTCATCGTCACCGGTGCCTTGTTGCCGATCTCGGCCGTGATCGGGTCCATCACGTCCGGGTTCCTGTCCGACCTGCTCTTCGGGGGCCGGCGCGCCCCGGTCGCAGCGCTCCTCTACGCGGTCGAGACCGTGACAATCCTCGCGGCGGCGTTGCTCCTTGCGAATCCCGCGGTGGCGAGCGCAGGGTTGGCCACTGGGATGACGATCCTGATCGCCTTCACGTGCAATTCCACGCACTCCATCCTGGGCACCGCCGCGGCTATGGACCTCGGCGGGCGGAAGATGGTCGGGTTTTCCTCGGGCTTCATTGACTCGTTCCAGTACATCGGGGCCGGGTTCGCCGGCCTGACGCTTGGGCGCTTGATCGATTACACGACCGCGCACACGACGTTCGGTTGGATCGCGTGGTACTACTTTATGCTGCCGTTCAGTGCACTTGGCACGGTGCTGATGACCTACGTCTGGCTACGGACGCGCGGCCAGGCGGTGACCGGGGCCTGATCGCCCTGTCACGCAAAGGGGCTCGGCCGCTGGCGGAGGGAAAAGGGGTCAGGACCCTTTTCCGCGTTTCTGTGATGGCACAGGCTTCCGGGGGCGGCCGCGCGGCCTCAGTGTTCCGGTCAAGCCCAGCCTTGCTGCTGCGCGCGCCTGCCAGCCTTCACTTCCGTACGGTTGACCCCGCTGCACGGCGTGCCGGAGAGCCGCCAGTTCGGCGTCTGTCTGCGGTTCGTTCACCAAGCGCGTCCAGTCGCGCGGCGGCGCGCTGGGCCAGTCGCTCAAGAGCCCCGGCGGGGAGGTGCTGCGGTGCACGCGGTGCCACAGACTGTCCCAGCGCCAAGCCTCGGCGGGGCTGGCCAAGGCGGCCCGCAGGGCGTTGCGTTCGACGTAGCGGCACACCGTGTACAAGTGCTCGTCATTCTGAATGGGGAAGGACTTGAAGCGCCCCTGGTAAAGATGACCGGTGCCGATTGTGCGGCGATAGGCATGCCAGCGTGTGGTGTGCGTGAGCGTCAACCAGCCCACGAATTCGGAGAGTTCGCCGTCGGCGCGCGGCCAGACTACGAGATGCCAGTGGTTGGGCATCAGGCAATACGCGAGCAGGCGTGTGCCGGTCCGCTGACGCGCGGCATGCAGGAGATTCTCGAAAGCTCGGTAGTCACCGTCGGTCTCAAAAATGGTCATGCGCGCGTTGGCGCGATTGAGGACGTGGTAGATGAGGCCGCCGACGGCAGCGCGGAGTGGTCGTGGCATGTGGCACAAGCTATCGGGGTCCCGCGTCGTCGTCAAGGAAAAGGGGTCAGGACCCTTTTTGGTTACCATTTGGCTAAAAAGGGTCCTGACCCCTTTTTTCGCGGGCGTGCTACAATGCCTGACTCATGGAACTTCGGCTGTGCATCAACGAGATCTTCCATTCGATCCAGGGCGAGGGGACGCGCGCGGGTGTACCCTGCGTGTTCATTCGGCTCACGGGCTGCCACTTGCGCTGCCGCTGGTGTGATACGGCCTATGCGTTCACCGACGGGGACTGGATGAGCCTGGACGAAATCCAGGCCCGCGTGCAGCATTACGGTTGCGGCACCGTCGAAGTGACCGGCGGCGAGCCGTTGCTCCAGCCGGGCGTGTATCCGCTCATGACCAAGCTGGCGGACGAGTTCGAGACCGTGCTGCTCGAAACCAGCGGGGCGCTCTCGATCGCCGAGGTCGACCCGCGCGTCGTGCGGATCGTGGACGTGAAGTGCCCCGGCAGCGGCGAAGCCGAGCGCAACTGCTGGCCTAACCTGGACCTGCTCACGCCGCGCGACGAGCTCAAGTTCGTCCTCGCGGATCGCGGAGACTATGACTGGGCCCGCGATGTGGTACGGCGCTACGATCTGCTGCGGCGCTGCCCGGTCATCTTCGCGCCCGTGCATGGCGTGCTGGCCCCGGCCGACCTGGCGGCGTGGGTGCTGGAGGATCGGCTCGCTGTGCGGGTCGGGCTGCAATTACACAAGCTGCTCTGGCCGGCGGCGACGCGCGGCGTGTAGGAACGTCGCGATAAGTGACGGAGTACCCGATGCGCGTGCAACTCTCCAAGACGTTCACCTTTGAGGCGGCGCATGCGCTGCCGACGTTCCCCGAGGGCCACAAGTGCCGCCGGTTACACGGCCACAGCTTCCAGGTCGACGCCCACGTGGAGGGCGAAGTGGACGAGCGGCGGGGCTACTTGATTGATTACGGGGACATCCAAGCGGCCTGCGAGCCGATCCGGGTGAGCCTGGACCACCACTATCTCAACGAGATCGAGGGGCTCACCAACCCGACCGCCGAGAACCTCGCGCGCTGGATCTGGGGCCGCCTCAAGCCACGCTTGCCGCTGCTCTCTGCGGTGCGCGTCCACGAGACGTGCACGACGGGCTGCGAGTATCGGGGCCCGTAACCGTTGGTGAACCGGTCTGCGTGTAGCGCTGGGCGCTGCTCGCCAGCGCCTGGTCACGCCTCGGTGATGCGCAGTCGCCGACCGCGACATTCCGCGTGGTACCGGGCCGGATCATCGCCCAGACCTGCGTACTGCACCTCCGGCTTCCCGCTGCGGCCATCGACCGAGCAGCAGCAGCCAACGACCAGCTCGGTGTCCGGTCCGGCCCGATTGAAGGTGACGCAGGGCACGACGAGATACCAGGTCGGCGAATGCGGCTGGTGCGCGCGGATGTCCTGCACGGCGCGCGCGGCCTGCAGTCGCGCGCCGACGATCGCGGCGAAGACGTAACGATAAGGCGGTGGAACGCGGCGCGTATCGAGCAGCGTCGCAATGCGGTCGTGATCGCCGACGCGAAACGTCTCGCGCAGCTCTTCCAGCGCCGGCCAGTCGCCGCCGGAGAGCATTGCGTGCAGCGCCCCGCACGCCTGGGACTCCGCGTCGTAGCGCTGCATCGGTCCATAGCGTGGCCCGTCCGGCTCGTCGACGACGGCGACGTGCCCGTTCAGCTTGACCACCAGGACCTTGAAGGCGTCGTGCGAGGCCGGCGTGGCGAAGTGCTGCTCCGCGACACGTATCGAGCCCCATTCGTAGCGCGCCCCGAGGTTGCACGTCCGCAGCGGCCCGCGCACGCCCGACTTCAGGTCCGGCAGCAAGTGCTCGACAAACTGCTGCTGGAACGAGCTGCTGCACTCCGCCTCCGATTCGTCGGAGCAGTTGACTTCCAGCGCTCCGACGACGGGGACGCCGATGCCGCGGACGACGTGGCGCAAGGCGGTACTGGCCTGGTCGAGGTGGTTCTCGATGCCGATCAGATCACGCAGGGCTTTCATCGTCGGCTCCGTCGTAATGGGAGTCGGCCGCTACAGCTCGCCGGGGCGGTTCAGCACGAGCAGCTTGGGCTCGGTCATCTCCTCGATCGCGTAGCGAACGCCCTCGCGTCCCAGCCCGCTGTTCTTCACGCCGCCATAGGGCATGCTGTCCACGCGGAAGCTGGGGACATCGTTGATCACGACGCCGCCGACCTCCAGCTCTTGGTACGCGTAGAAGGCGTGGTCGAGGTCCCTGGTGAACACGCCGCATTGCAGGCCGTACACGCTGTCGTTGGCGATCCGCACGGCCTCCTCGAAGCGCGCAAAGGGCTGGAGCGTCGCCACCGGCCCGAAGACCTCCCGGCAACTGATCTTCTGCGGCGGGTCCACGTTCTCCAGGTACGTGGCCGTGTAGAACGCGCCCTGGCGGTGACCCCCGCACAAGACCCGCGCGCCGGCGGCCACGGCCTCGTGGACCCATTGTTCGACGCGCTGCGCATCCGCCTCGGTGATGAGCGGCCCCAGGAACGTCTCCTCATCCAGCGGATCGCCGGCCTTGAGCGCGGCCGCCCGCGCGATCAGCCGGGCCTTGAGCTCGGCGTACACCGCCGCGTGGGCGAGCACGCGCTGCACGCTGATGCAGCTTTGCCCGGACTGGTAGAACGCCCCCATTGTGATCCGCTCGGCCGCGTAGTCCAGATCGACGTCGCGGTCCACGATGCAGGCGGCGTTGCCACCCAGCTCCAGCGTGACACGCTTCTTGCCCGCGCGCGATTTCAGCTTCCAACCCACCTCCGGCGAACCCGTGAAGCTCAACAGCTTGATCCGCTCGTCGGTCACCAGCGGATCGATGTCCGCGCTCGTGCAGGGCAGGATCGAGAACGCCCCACGTGGCCAATCGGTCTCGGCCAGAATCTCGCCCAGGATCAAGGCCCCGACCGGCGTCGCGGACGCCGGCTTGAGCACCCACGGGCAGCCGGCGGCAATCGCCGGCGCGACCTTGTGCGCCACCAGGTTCAAGGGGAAGTTGAACGGGGTGATGAAGCCGCACGGCCCGAGCGGAAAACGCCGTACGATGGCCTGGTATCCCACGGCGCGTGCGCTGATGTCCAGCGGCAGCCACTCGCCGGTGATGCGCACGGCCTCCTCGGCGGCGATGCGGAAGGTGTCGATCAGGCGGGTGACTTCGGCGCGGGCGTCGCGGATCGGCTTGCCGGCCTCGATCGCCAGGGCCTGGGTCAGCTCCTCGTGGCGCTGGGTGACGCGCTGGACGATGTGCTGCAGGATAGCTTGCCGTTGGTAGCCGGGCAGCCGTCGGGTGGCCGCGAAGGCGTCCGTCGCCGCGCTGATCGCCCGCTGGACGAGCGCCCCGTCGGCGCGCGTCACGCGGGCGGCCGGCTGGCCGGTGTATTTGTTGGTAACGATGAGATCCGGGCCGGCCGCAACCGGCACGCTGCCGACGTAGCAGGGGTATCGTTCGCGCAGCATGGCGTGCGTCTCCGGATCGACGGTGTGCCGCACGCGGGCCGCCTCTACCCCGGGGGCCTCTTCGGGGCGGGTTTGCCGGGTTTCTTCGCGGGGTTCTCTTGCAGTTCCTTGATCTCTTGCGGCGGGTCGAAACGGTCCGCGGGAATATCGACGTTGTGCTCGATGCTCTCCCAGGTGTAGGTAATCGTTTGCGGTTGATTCATGGGGGCGATGTGCCGGATCAGCTTGTGCGGCAGCCACACGCCGTCGATTTGCTTGTAATCCTCCTGATCAATCTGAATCGGCAGCTCGCCCGACGGCACGCCCTTGACCTTTCGCACGACGTCCGTCCGGACGGGGTAACCGTTCTTGCGGTCGAAGTACATGGTTTCGGGCTTCCCGAGGTTCGGGGTCAGAACGACCTTGTAGCAGGAATGGTCACCCAGTTGCTCCTTGCCGACGCATTCCACCTTCTGGTACAGCTCCTTCCAGTGCAGCAACGCGTTGAAGGTCGCCTCGCGCTCCTTCTGGGCCTTTTCCTCGCCTTCGAAGATCTTGGGGCCGTCCGCCGCGATTTCCCAGTAAATGTCACCGTCCGAGCCAGCCTCGATCCTGATCCCGCCGGGCAGTTCCACGAGGAAATACCGCTTGTTGGGCGCGGCCTCGTAAACGGTCACAGCGCCCTTCTGTGCCCCAGGGCCGCCGACCCCCTCAATCGTGCCCTTCGAGACGCGCGACTTGATCTTCTCAAACGCTTCCCGCCCGCCCCGCCCCTCGATCGATTTCTCCATGATCTTCTCGCCGGCCGGCAACTTCTCGTCCTGGGCCCAGGCGGCCGGGTCGGTGACAAGTCCCGCCGCCAGCAGCGCCAGCACGGCGCCCCAGCATCCGTTCCAGCTACGACCGCGTGCTCGATACAGCCTCAACATGCTTCATCTCCTCAGATTGGCGGAGTCGATGCCCGGCGGAACGCCGCGCCACGAGGGCGGGTCGCGCGAATCGCCTACGGTTTTCCTTTTTCCGGCGCCACGGGCTTGGTGGTCGTCTTGGACTTCTCCAACAGGGCTTTGACCAGCTCGGGCGGCGCGAAGCGCTCGGCGGGAATGTCGACGTTGCACTCGAGAGTGTCAACCTTGATGATCTGATCCAGGCCGAGCGACCTTTGGGTGAGCTTGTGCGGGATCAGCACGCCGTCCACTTTCTTGTAGTCGTCGAAGCGCACCTCCGCGGGCAGGGGGCCCTGCGGCAGCTTCAGGACGACGTCCATCCGCAGCATCCGGAAGGACTGGCGATCGTAGTAGCAGGTCTGCGGTGCGCCGACCTCAGGCGTCATCACCACCTTGTAGCAGGGGTGGTCATCCACGTTCTCGACGCCCACACATTCTACCTTCTTATACAGGGAGCGCCAGTAAAGCGGCGCGTTGAAGCGGCTGTCGCGGACCTTGAACGCCTTCTCCTCGCCTTCCAGGATGCGGGCTCCTTGCGGCGCCACGTCCCAGTAGACTTCGCCATCGGAGCCGCTCTCGCTTTTCAAGCCACCGGGCAACTCGACCGCCTGGTAGAACTTGTTTGGTGCGGCCTCGTAGCTGACCAGCGTGCCTTTCTGGTTGACCGCCGGGATCTCGAAGGTGCCCTTGGAGACACGCGTATGGTGCTTCTCCAGGGCGGCCTTGCCGCCGAGCGCCTCGACCGCGCGGTCCAGCACGTCCTCGGCGGTGGGCAGCCTCTCTTCCTGCGCCCAGGCCGGAGTGCCCGTACCTGACAGTACCAACACCGCTGCCAGAGTTGTCACGCCGAGCGCCAGTCTCCAACCGCTCGCGCGCCTGCCTTCGCGCCGCAACCGCCGGTTCATACGTGTGTCTCCGCTCACGTGTCCTGCGGCGGCATTCCGGCCCGCCCGGCCTGCGCCGCCGCCGTATCTCGCGAATGTACCGCCCGCCCGGCAGTCCCACAAGCACGGCCTGGCCTCGTAGAATGCACCGGATGTCGGCCGCACACAAACCGTGGAAGACCGCAGGAGGCTACAGCATGTCGGAACTAACCCTACTACAGGCACAACAGGCCGTGGCCGCGGGGCTGGCCAAGTCGCAGGAGTTGGGCGTCAAGATGAACGTCGCCGTCGTTGACGCCGGCGCGAACCTCAAAGCGTTCGCGCGAATGGACGGCGTCCGCCGCGGCGGACTCGGCTCCATCGACATCGCGATCAAGAAGGCGCGCACCGCCCGCTTCTTCGACATGAACACCGGACAGATCGGCAAGCTCTCCCAGCCCGGCGGGCCGCTCTACAACATCGAGCACTCCAACGGCGGCCTGATCACCTTCCCCGGCGGGGTGCCGCTCAAGAACGGCACAGGGCAGATCACCGGCGCGATCGGCGTCTCCGGCGATACCGTCGAGAACGATCACACCGTCGCGCTCGCCGGCGCCGCCGCGATCCGGTAGTCAGATCCGCCCGGGCTTCGTGCGGCGTAGCTATGGACGTGCTCAGGCTACGCCCAGGGCGTCCCCGGTGGTGGCCGCCGGCTCGGCGACTTGGGCCGGAGCTGCCGATGCACTGCCGAGGAGGTCCCGCAGCGCGCGCAGCTCGCGGCGCTGCTCTTTCAGGTCCTCCTTATAGGCCCGGGTTATGGTGTGGTGGATTTCGGGCCCGAGCTCCAGCATGGCGGAGTCGATCAGTTGCAGCACCACGTCACGCTGCTGCGGGGTCAGTTGAACAAGCATGGCCGATCCTCCTGGTCCCCATAAGACATTATAGTACATAAGCCCGGTCCGCGGCCAGGATTCGTCGCGGCGCACGGCCCGGCAGACCCAGGAGGTAGCCCCCATGGCTGACGAACCTGTCGGACGGATGCTCCTCACGCTGCGGGTGATACTCCTTGCCATCACCATCAGCATCGTTGCATTCGGCATAGTAGCGGTAGTGCTCGTGACCGGCGGGACGTTTACCACGCGGCCACATCTTGCCACGCCCTTGCTGCCCGTGCTCGGGCTGACTGCCGCCGCGCTGATCGTCGTGTACCTCGTCGTGCGCAGGGCGCTCATTGCCGGCCTGCGGCGGGCAGGCGCGAGCGAGACGGCGACCGAGGTGCGGGAGGCGGCGCTGGTCGGTCGTTTCCAGGCGTTAACCATCATTGGCGGGGCGCTGGCCGAGGCGCCGAGTTTGTTTGGCATCGTCGTGTTCCTCTTGACCGGACAGTGGATGGCGTTGCTGGTGCCAGCGCTCGGCCTCGGTGCCGTGGTGCTCCTGATTCCATCCCGAGACAGGCTCGCCCGGTTCAGCGCCGAAGTGACCGGCGGCCAGTGACTGTGACGCCGCTTGGGAGAACGAGCACCGTGGCAAAGCGGCCGACGGCGGTGGCCGGCGCGGAGGGTCGCGGCCGTCACGCGCACGACCTGCCGCTGCTGCTCGTGATCCTGGTGGTCGGGCTGCTGCTGCGGGCGGGCTACGTGCGCGAGCTGATGCACACGCCGGACTTCGCCGCACCGCTGGCCGACGCCGCGTTCCATGACTACTGGGCCCGCGCGCTGGCGACCGGGGACTGGGCGCCGCCCGCCGGCAACGCCGATCCGCAGATCCGCACCAGTCCGTACCTACGGCCGCCTGGATACCCGTACTTTCTGGCGGCGGTGTATCGGCTTGGCGGCCCGGGCAGCTACCTGACGATCCGCATCGTGCAGATGGCGCTCGGGCTGATCAGCGCTGTTCTGGCGTACGTGCTGGGAAAATCGCTGCTGGGCCGCGGCGCGGGGTGGCTGGCGGCCCTCTTTCTGTGTGTGCATTGGGCGTTCATCTACTACGAGGGCGAGCTCCAAGAACCGAGCCTGCTCGTCCCGCTGGCGCTGCTCATCGCCCTGGCCCTGCGGGCCTGGGCCGTACGGCCGACGGTCTGGCGTGCGGCGGTCGCCGGCGTGCTGCTCGGAATCTTCGCCCTCGTCCGCGCGAACATCCTGCTCTTCGTCCCTGCGGCAGCGCTCTGGGCGGGCTGGGTGCTGTGGCGGCGCCAGGAGTCGCGGCGTTTCCTTCCGGCGGCGCTGGCCCTGGTGCTGGGTACGGTGCTGCCGATCGCACCGGTGACTATCCGCAATTACGTCGTGGCACGCGATTTCGTCCTGATCTCCAGCAACGGCGCCATCAGTCTGTACATTGGGAACAACGAGCGCAGCGACGGCTACACCGCCCGCATCCCCGAGCTGTACGAGCTTACGGGCGAGAATACGTGGAGCTGGTTCATCTATGGAAAGATGGTCCGCGGCGTCGAGGCCGAGGTCGGCCGGTCCCTCCAGCCTGCGGAGGTCGCCGCACATTTTCGCGACAAGGCCCTGAGATACATACGCGAGAACCCGCTGCGCTCGCTCGGACTCGCGGCCAAACGGGTCTTGCTGTTTTGGGGACCGGCGGAGGTAGCCAACAACAAAGAGGTGCATTTCGAGCGTCGCTTCTCGGCACTGCTGCGGTGGCTCCCCGGCTTTCCGCTCGCGCTGTCGACCGGGCTGCTCGGGCTGTTCATCTTGTGGCGCCAGCCCGGCGCTCAACGCGGGCAGAAGCTGGGTCGCGTGCCGCAGACTGCGGCGCAGCTCGAATCCGTCGTGCTCATCCTGTTGTTTGTCCTCGTCTGGTTCACCTCGTTCATCCCGTTCCTGGTCGCCGAGCGCTTTCGGGTCACCGTCGCGCCGTTCCTGGCCCTCTTCGGCGGGTACGCGGTGTGGCGGCTGGGAGGTTGGGCGGCGGCGCGGGAGTGGGGGCGGCTGGCCGGGTGGAGCGTGGGTGGCGCCGTGTTGCTGGCCGGTGCCGAGATCAACTGGGCACGCTACGAGCCGCAGCTCTCGGGCTGGCACATGGGACGGGGGGATGCCTACGCGAAGTGCGGCTACTGGGAGCAGGCGATCGCGGAGTACGCGCGGGTGATCGAGCTTAAGCCGACGTACCTCGCGGCGCGGGAAACGCTCATCGGCGCACTGCTCCAGCAGGGCCGCCCGGAGGAGGCCTTGCAGGAGTGCCGCAAGCTCCTGGAGTACACGCCCGAGGATCCCAATGTGCATCACAACATCGGGCGCGCGCTGCTCGACCTGAATCGGCTGGCCGCGGCCGCGGAAGCGTTCGGCCGGGCGCTGCGCCTCCAGCCGACGTTGACCGCGGCGCACCTCAGTCTTGGCACCGCGCTGATGCGGCAGGGCAAGCTCGACCAGGCGATCAGCGAGTTTCGCGAGGCGCTGCGGCTTGCGCCCGGGCGCCCGGAGGCCTATTACAACCTCGGGTTGGCGCTCGCGGCGCAGGGGGCCGTCGCGGAGGCTGCGGCGGCCTATCGGGCGGCGGTCGACGCCGATCCCGGGTATGCCGAAGCCCGCGTCAACCTGGGCACTCTGCTGGCCGGGCAAGGCCAGCTTGACGCGGCGATCGATGAATACCGCCAGGCGCTGGCGAGCAATCCGGACTGCTTCGAGGCGCTCTACAACCTGGCGGCGGCCCTGGCCACGCAGGGGCAAACCGATCCGGCTATCGCGGCCCTGAAGCGGGCGCTGGAGATCAGACCCGACAGTGCCCCCGCGCGCCAGGCGCTCGAGTCGCTCCAGCGGCGGTCGGCGCGTCCGTCAGGCGAATAGCGACCCCCTCATGTGGCCTGATCTCCGGCCGCACCGCTGCGCAGATGGAGCGGGCCGGGGTTCATGAGCGTGCAAACGAGCCACACGGCGGCGAAGCCGGCGACACCAACAAGGATCGTGTTACGTACACGCCCCGGTGCCACCGTTTCGACCGTCGGCGGACCAATCTCGGCGCGGTCCGGAGCCGGCGCTTCTTGTTGTGCATCGGCCAGCTCTTGCGCAATCTCGGCGCTGCGTGCTTCGAGCCACCCGATCTCCGCCGCGCGCTGCCGCCCTTGCACGGCCACCTCGTCACGCCGACGCGCCGCGTCGTCCACCGTGCGCAGTTGCCGCAGCGCCGCCACGAGGTTGGCGACCAGCTCCTCACGCCGCCGCTCGGACTGGCGGACTTGGTCACGGATTTCGGCGACCTCGGTGGTGTGCTGCTCGCGGGCCTGGCGATCGGCTTCCAGTTGAAGCTGCTGACCGACGGCCTCGCGCCGGTTGTTGAGCCGCATCCGCAGACCACGCAGCTTGCGATCCTGCGCGTCGAGCTTGAAGTTCTCGGTCAGCGCGGTCTTCGCGGCCGCCGCGCCAAAGGACTCCGTGGCCGCCTTCAAGGCGTCGTGATCGGCCCGAAGGACGGCGGCCACGACGACGCGGCGCGTGCTCCCATCCCCACCGCCCGACAGCTCTTCGATGCGGGTGCCGACCTGATTCACCAGGGCCAGGATGTCGTCCGCGGCGCGGCGCGCCGCGTCCGCCATCGTGCTTTGTTGGGCGACCAGCGCGGCGATGTCCTCGCCGGGGCCCGCTTTCTGAAGTTCCTCCTGCCCCGCACGCCACTGCGTGACGAAGGCCGCCAAGCCGGCCTGCGCGGCGGACACGGACGCGCTGGCGTCGTCGAGGACGGCGGCCACGTCCGGGGGCGGCTCGAGCGCGCGCTGTTCCTGGAGCGAGGCCGCCAGTTGCGCCAGCGCCTTCTGAACGGTCTTGCCCGGCTCGTCGAGCTGTAGCAGTGCCACGGCCAGTTCCGTGCGATACTGCATCGCGGCGGCTCGGAACTCCTGCTGGTCTTCGCGGTAAATCGTGTCCTGGGCAAGGGTCTGCTCGACCTGCGTGGGATCGACCGTCCCGCGGGGGACTTCCAGGGCCACGAGCGCGGCGAGCTCCGCCCGCTGTTGGTCGAGCGCCGTTGCCACCTCCATCAGTCCGGCTTCAAGCTGATCGACCGTCGCGCTCACCGCGCTACGTTCGGGCAACGCCGGCAGGGTGGCCAGGGCGGCCTCGTCGGCCGCGCGCTGCGGGCGGAGCGACTGGAGCGTCGCCTCCAACCGCTCCCGCTGGAGAATCAACTCCCGATACCGCGGCGGCAGACCGACGTCACGATATTCGACCTGCAGGCGCTGCGTGTAAGCCGTACACGCAGCCACGATCAAGCGGCGCGCGCTGGTCGGGTCGCCGGCGACCACGCAGAGCCACAGCACCGGTTCGCCGTCTGCGGCGCGGGCGGTCACGCGCCCGTCCTCACAGGCGGCCAACCAGGCCGGCGCGAGGCTGGTCTCGCTGGGCAACACGTCCAGCAGGTGCGGGTCCAATAGTTGCGCGCGATGGGCCGCGGCGACCTCGGCGAGCGCCGGGCTCTCGGTCACAACCTCGATCCGTGCCGTGGCGTGATAGGTCGGCGGATGGCCGACCCACCACGCTAGTCCGGCGGCCAGCGCCGCCGCGGTCGCGAGCACCGCGGCCCGCAGCCGCCGACGCGACGGGCGGGGGGGCGCTGGCGCTGTGGGCCGAATCGGCACGGGCGGTGTGCTGCGCTGCCGGTCGAATGCGACCTGTTGTGCACGGAGTTGGGTGGCCACGTCGTCGATCCGGACCTGCCGGGCCGCAATCTCGACGGCCTGCGCATTCAGCTCGGCCGCCAGGCGGGCCAGGTGCTGCTGCGTGTCCTCGGTTCCCGGCGTCGTCGCCTGCCGGGTCGCTTCGCGCAAGTTCCGGTAGCGGCGGCCCAATTCGCGTTCGCGCCGGCGGAGCTCCAACTCGCGGGCCGTGATCTGGGCGAGCTCGTTGCGGATCTCCTGCACGACGTGGGTCAGGTCGCTCGACGGCTCGGGCTCGGACCGCGCGGGCGGCGGCGCGGACGCGGCCGGGGGCGGTGGGGTCCGGGCTTCTCGCGGCGGACGTGCGGCGCTCGGCATGTCATCGGCAGCAGCGGCCATGGGTCGTAAATGGGGACAGTCACCTATTTCTCGGCGGGCTGCTTCGGCCGCCCGACCGGCAGCGGTCGCAGTCGGCGGCCGAGCTTGCTCTCCAGCTTCGCGAGCACGCGGTCGCTGGCCAGCGGCCGGCCCGTGTGGAGATGTCGCCGCAGCCGCTGGGTCTCGCCCTCTTCCAGCGGCTCCCGCAGCAACGCCCGCCAACGCTCGGGCTTCCATGTCGCGGCCCAGTCGTCCAGGTCGAGCAGGCCGCTGGTGTCTGGGCCTTCGCCGACGTGCGCCGCCGCGCTCGACCACGGGTAACGCCACGCGGCCCGCGTCAGCCCCGCGCGTACGGGGTTCCGCTCAACATAGCGCAGCGCCGACCAGGCCTGCGGCTCGGCGAGGGGGCAGGAGTAGAAGCGGTTCTGCCACAGGTGGCCGCTGCGTCCGTGCAGCCGGTTGACATACCGGCTGTATGCGAAGTGCGTCCGGCCAATCGCGGCCGCGAGCGCCTCCGCGCGCGACGGCACCGCGATCAGGTGCACATGATTGGTCATCAGGCAGTAGCCGAGGAGGGCGACGCCGGCCTCGGTGCAGCGCTCCTTTAGGAAAGCGAGGTACGTGCGGCGGTCGTCGACGACGAAGAAGACATCCTGCTGGTTGTTGCCGCGCTGCGTGAGATGATGCGGCCAGCCGGGGATCACGATGCGCGCGACACGTGGCATACGCTCAGGCTATGGGCGGACTGGCTCGCCGTCAACAAGAAATAGGTGGCTGTCCCTATTTATGGGGATCAGCCGCCGCTGAGCAGCGCCACGAACGGGTTGATGTCGCCAAAGTCGACACCGCCGTCTCCGTTGCAGTCGCCGTTCGCGTCCGGGCAGTCTGGGTACGCGGTGTGGTACGCGGCCGGATCGGCCAGGCGCAGGACGAACGGGTTGATGTCGCCGAAGTTGACGCTGCCGTCGCAATTCAGGTCGCCATGCAGAATCGTCACCTGCACGACGCTGAAGGTGGCGCCGCTCTCGGCCCACGGCCCGTACGTGCTGTCGGGATGGTAGGAGCGAATGCGGACCTTGCAATTGTTGCTGAGGGTCGTGGGTGTCCAGGCTGTGGAAGTTGCGCCGGGCGGCGTGAGGGCCACCACGTCGGTCCAGGTGGTGTTGTCCGCCACCATCAGCAGGTAATCAACCCACACGGAGTCAGGGGGCGCCGACGTGCTGCCGTTCTTCGTGTACTCCCACTTCAGCTCGTGCAAGCTGGCCGAGAGGGTGGTCGCATACTGGGTCCAGGCGCCGCCGGTCCCGGACGCGTGCACCATCCGCACCCCGTCGATGTAGAAGTTGAAGAAGTCGCCGCTGGGCTCACTGCTGACGTAGTACCAGAAGCTCAGGTTTCCGGCACTGGCGGTGCGCGCCAGCCACGACGACTGATTGTGGGTGATCGTGCCGGCCTTCGCCGAGCGCGTGCCGTGGATCGCGAACTGATAGCTGATCCCCCATGGTGCAGCGCCCCCGGTCGTGTAGCTCGGCCCCAACTCCGTCCGCTCGAAGCTCTCGGTGATGTTGCCGATCTGACCATAGTTGTACGTGGCCTGAACGTGATACTGCCAGGCCGGATTCGCGTTCGTCCAAGTAATGGTGGTCGGCACGTTCACCGGCAGTTGCTCGCCGCCGTTGGGGAAGATGAGCAGTGGCGGCGGCGCCAGAGCGACGTCGAGGCGCGTCGGGGTGGCGGTTACGACCACATTCGGGATCGTCACGGATTCGTAGCCGGGCGCACTGAGCGCCAGTGTGTACGTCCCCGGCGGGACATAAGCGTTGTAGCGGCCAAACCGGCCGGTCGGGTTCACCTCGCCGTTGCTGAAGCTCACGCCCACGTAGGTGATTGTCGCACTGACCGGCTGGCCCGTGACGGCGTCGGTCACGTAACCCCACAGGGGCGCCGTCCGCTGGATGCCCCACACGATGCCGGGCCACACGAGGGCGGCCTCCGCCAGTGCGCTGGAATAGCTCGGCTGAAAGTCCGTGTTCGTCTCGATCAGCTCCGCCGCGGCCCCCAGGTACGCAAGCTGCCACTCGTAGTGCTCGCCATCGGCGCTGGGGTCGCGGTTCGCGCCGCCATAACCCGACGCCGTGGACAGCGCCGCGGCCTCGCTAATGTGGTAGTTGCGAAACGGATGTGTCAGGCACAGGTAATCGCGAACCACCTCGCGGCCGTAGGAGTGGTAGTCGATGATGCGGCTGAAATGGCGGTCCTGGCTCCAGGCGATCGACGTCTGCGTCTCGGCCTCGGACGCCGCCGACATCCCCTTGAACGTCTCCGAGGCTGGGTCGGTATCACCGGCGCATGCGCCGTCCCAGCCGATCGGGAAGTTGCGGTTCAGGTCCACGCCGACGCCGGTGGAAAACACGTGCCGGTTCTTCCGCCACAGGTTGTCGGTGTTGAAGACGTAGTTGTACCCGTCCGGGTTCCAGGTGGGTGCGATCCAGATCTCGTAGTTGTTCACCAGGTCCGTAATCGTCGGCTCGCTGCCGTACTGCGTCGTGAACTGGTCGAGGGCATACAGGGCGATGGTCGGCGTGGTGATCTCGCGGGCATGGAAGTTGGCGATGATCAGGATCGCCGGCTCGTCCTCCTCCTGGTGGACGTTGTCGGAAACCTTGACCGCGTAGAGGTGCCGGCCCTCATAGGTGGGCGGCGTGCCGTAAGTGGTGGTCAGGTCGACCAGCTTGCAGATGGCCGGATAGGCGCTGGCCTGGGCGTCCATCTGGCTGAGGATGCCGGCGAGGTCGGGGTAGCCGGGTGGAAGTGAATCCAGCTCCGCCTGGATGTCCTTGAAGGGCCGGCCAATCGCGAGCGTCACGGGCTCATAACCCCAGTCGATCAGCCGCTGAAGATAAGGTTCTGATACGACCAACTCGAGCGACTTATCCGTCACCGAGCCTTCCAGGACGTCAAACCCCGCGCGCTCCAACTGCTCCGCCAGAGCGGGGGCATCGTCCACGTCCAGCCGCACGCGCCGCAACGGCTCCGCCTGAACCATCGATATGCACGCGGAGATCACCAGGGTTCCCAGAGCGAACTTCTTCACGCTTCTTCTCCCGATAGTTGAGCCGGGCATACGATCAGGGGGCAGGGCCGACGACTGACCTTTAATCTACCTTCGTTCATAATACCAACTCCGGTGTTGGTCCGGGCGGCTTTTTGCTCGCCCGGTTCTCTCCACGGGGAGCAAAACGCCGCCGGGGCTTGGGGGCGCTGCCACCGCGCGGCGGCCCCGCCGGAGGGCAGGTGGCCGCGGGCATCAGGGCAGGTCCGGAGGTTCTTCGGGTGTGGACCAGAGCCGCGCGCGCCAGTCTGCCAGGCGCCCGGACCACGCTTTGACCCGGGCCTGATCCCCTTGATTCCAAGCCAGCTTCAAGGCCTGCTCGGTGGCCGCGAGGGCGGCTTCGAAGTCGCGGGACCGAAAGTGGGCCCACGCGAGCTTGTCCCAAAGAATAGCGTCCTCGGGCCGCTCGAGCGCGAGCGCCCGCAGGCGCTCGAGCGCCTCCGCCTCGTGCCCGGGCCACAGGGCGAGCGCATCGGCCAGGACAATGCGGGCCCGGACGTCGGCGGGCTGGTCCAGGAGCTTGCGGCGCTGGGCCGCGACAACTTGCTCGAGGATCGTCATGGCCACGTCCGAATCGGCGAGCGGCCGGTACACCAGCCGGGGCATCCTCGGCGGGGCGTGGTCAACGCCCTGAGGCAGGAAGCCGCATAAGCGATAGCCGTCGTCAATGTCGGCGACATAGAATGGTGCCAGCAACCGCAAACGTTTCCCGATGATGGGGAGCCAGGAAGGGTCTGAGACGTGCAGGGCGCAATGAACCCCGCCTAACGGCACGAGGTCAACGCCGGCCTGACGGACGTACTCGTCGGTGGCGAGCTTGTCGTGAGCCATCATACGGCCAGCCGCATGAACGCCTGCGTGCGCGACGTGCGCGTCGGTCAGGCCGAGCAGGTCTAGGACGCGCAAGTCGGAGTAATACGGAATGGCCCCCACGCAATGGAGGGCGAGGTGGAAGTCCGGGGGCAGCAATCCGGCGTCAACGAGTCGGCGCAGCCGCGGCCCGTCGGGGAGCACGGACGCGAGGAAGAGGCGGTGTTCCTCCTGTCGGATGCCGACGTAGCGCGCTGTAGCATTCCGCAGCAGGTTGCCATAGGCCCGGGCCACCGATCGCAGACCCGGCAGCCCGGAAACGGCGTCGCGCTCGGGGCGCATGAAGTTGGTCGAGGCTACCCAGTCCTGCGCCATTCCGGGAAAGCCCGTCAAGTAGTGGTTCGGAAACTGAATGTGCGATTGATACGGGAGCCACGTGACACCCAGGAGCACAATGCCCAAGTATCCGGCGGTGAGTACAGACGCGGTCCTGCGGCGGGCCAGACGCCGGGCCCCGTCATACAGCAGGATGAAGACGAAGGGGAAGTACAGGTCGAGCGGGCGGAACTCGAAATGATCGCCCCCGATCGCCGCGATATACAGCGCATGGGGCACGACGATCGCGGCAAAAAGCGCCGGCGTGAAGAGGGTGCGACGGCTGAGGTGTTCGCGTACGGCACCGATGAGCAACGGGATCCACAGGTAGACGGCGTACTCCAGGGCAAACAGCCCCAGGTACACAAAGCCCATGTCCCACCAGGTCCGGCCACCGACCTTGGCATAGTAGGTGTTCGGGAGCCATTGCCCGTAATACGCCCGTCGAAGCGCATAATGCGCGCCCACGATCAGGGCGTAGGACCCGATCTGCATGGCCAACGGGCGAAGTGCGAGGCGACGACGGAGGGCCAGTTGGCCCGCACCCGTCGCTAAGGCGGCCAGCGAGATCAGCAGGCCGTCCGGACGGGCAAGCGTAGCCAGGGCGAACAGAACAGCGGCCACGCTCTGCCGTGGGCATCCCGCCAGCCGCCCTTCGACTTCCACCACCAGGCGCAGCGCCCCGCCGAGTACCAGTACCTCGAACAGCCGAGTTTCCAGGCCACTGGTCGACCAGACGGCCACGCTCCGCGTCGCCGCCAGGAAGAGCGGAGCAACCAGCAGCAGCCAGTGGCGACCGGGCGCGGGCGGGCGGCGGTAGACGAACCCGACGACCAGCCCCCACAGAACGACCGTAGCGGCCAGGGACAGCACATTGGCGACCGACTCGGCTGACAGCCCAACGCCATAGCAGGCCGCGAGCAGCACCACCCACAAGAAGTTGCTATAGCCCTCAACCCGCTCGAAGCCCGGATTGAACACCAGTCCGTAACCCCGACTCAGGTTGCGGGCGTACCGAAAGGAAATGAAAGCGTCGTCGGTGAGGAACCAGTAGACGGCGGCGTGGGCCAGCAGCAGCACCAGCGTCAACGCCACCGCGTATTCCACCCACCCGAACCGGTGGAGCACCTTCCACGACCCCGTAGATCGACTTTCGCGCAACGCACACCCCTCACGATGACGGGGCCGACCGGAGCGCCGGGCGGCATTCAACTCGAGCGTCAACTATACAGAATCTGGCCCGCGCTCGCAAGGCAAGTGTGCCATTGCTCTTGCGCTCTGCTGAACACGCGCCCGGTCGGTCGGGGCAGCAACTGCCCACAGACCCTCGATCGCAGCCGCAGCCAGCGCGCTTGTTCGGGGCGCGGGCGGAACCTATACTGGCAGTCCGTTGAAAAAGGGACTGTCCGCCGCGGCGGACCGAGCCGCAGCCCGTTTTCCACTGCGCCGTGGCACCTCCCGCGAGTTGCTTGTCCTCTTTTTCACCGGACTCCTGGGCACCTGGAGGGCGAAGGAGGTCACAACGTGAAGAGGCGCGCTGGACTTTTGAGCCTGGTGGTGTGGGGCATCGTCGTCCTGCCCGCCGCTGGCCAAGCCGGACCGGTCGCGCGGGACGGAGACCCCGTAGTTCTCGTCGGGGAGCAGTTGCCGGCGCTCGTCGGCCTGCCGACCGGCAACGTCGTCGCGTTTCGCTACCAGGGCGGCTGGGGGCAGATCCCCGTGCAGACCGACGAACGCACGGTCGTGGACTACCGCGTCGTCTACAACCAGGGACCGTCCGGTTTCACGACGCTGGCCTACGCCGACGCGACGACCTTCACAGGGCCCGATCCGGACCCAACCTTTGACAGCGATGATGAGCTCGTGTTCATGGTGCGAGACGCCGGCCCGCAGGCACCGGCGTACACGGCCCGGCCGGCGGGCGTTGCTGGCACCGGGGGCATGGAGGTCGCAATCGCCGATCCGCTAGACGGCGCCAGCGCCTACGTGTATCTGTTTGAGAGCGACGGCAGCCTGGATCCCGGCGCCGGGGCGGACTATGTCACGTACACGTTTTGCCTTCTGGCCGGCGACTACCTCACGTACTACAACACGCTGGCGGGACCGAACCCGGAAGATTCGCTCGCACAGTCGTCGTACTATCAGACACATTTCGGCGACCGCTGGATTCGGGACCGCATTCATGTTCTGGCCGGTGGCGCGAGCGGCGAAGACATTCTCGATCGTCACAAGGCGATGTTCGGGCCCGGCCAGTGCGCGCGCACCGAAGACACCTTCAGCGCTGGCGAGGGGGCGTTCTTTGCGAACAAGGCTGGCCCGGTGCGCGGCATCCGTTCCTACCTCGGGGCCAACAGCGGCCCGTTGACCCAGCGCGACCATTTCTTTTACGCGCAGCGCGAGGACGTCGTCACCTTCCTCCGCGTCCACGAAATCCCGGGCCTCGTGGACCTGTTCGACTACAGCCCGGCCGCCACGGGCATGACCTACTTCAACGACCTGAACACCGGCGGCATGTTGGTGAACGGCGTGCCCGATGCAGCGGTGCCCGGCGCCATCCTGTGGGAGCTGATCACCGGGACGCAGGGGGCGTTGATCATCATCCCGGGAGTGGACACCGACATCCCGGACCTCACGTACACCTCCTATTACTCGGACGACTTGACGCCCCCCGTCACCCAGTGCACCGGTGACGCCTATGAGTACGGCACCAGCGGCCCGTGGGTGAATAGCACGATTCCGTGCACGGATCCGATTCTGGGCGCGCCGTACTTCCTAACCAGCATCCGCACGATCTACTACGAGCCGCCGGGCCAAACCGTGTCCGTCGCGGCGCAGCGCTTGGCGCAGGCACTGACGCCCTTGCAGATTGTCACGCAAGCGTACGCGCTGCCGGTGCCCGGCGACCTGAACTGCGATGGCGCCGTCGGCTTTGACGACATCAATCCGTTCATCCTGGCCCTGGGCCACCCGGCGGCCTACGCCGACGAGTTCCCGTACTGCGACATCATGCTGGGCGACGTCAACGGGGACGGGACTTTCGACTTCGCCGACATCAACCCGTTCGTCGCCTTGTTTGCCCGCTAGCGGTCGCTGGACCAATGGAGGCGTCGCAGTTACTCGGGGTTGCTTCCAACCCGTTTTCTGCTTTTTTGACGGGCAGCGCGCCTGTTAAAATGGAAAAGGGTCAATCGCGCCGGTTGGCCGCGGGAGAAGGGGGGTGGGCGAGTTTGGGAAGGAGAACTGCTATGCAAGCTACCTCCATTGCTTCGCGAGCCGGTTGGGTGCTACCCATCGTAGTACCAGCCATCGTCGGCCTGAGCGTGGTCGCGCCGGTCCTGGGGCAGGCGACCGAGCGGGCCATTTTCGTCGCCAACAACGGCAATCTGGAGGGCAGTGTGACGGCGCTGCGCGTCAACGCCGACCGTACGCTCGCCGTCGTGAATCGGGTCATTACCGGGTCGCGGCCCGACCTGAGCGTGCCCTGCCCGGGCTGCAACCCTTACGAGATCTCGATCACGCCTAACGGCCAGTACCTGGTCACGGGGCATGCGTCGACGAACGACCCGTACGAGCAGCTCACGTTCTTCGAGATCGCCGGCGACGGCAGCATCACCCAGATCGCGGCGTTCAGCGTAATCGGTACACCGATGGACGTCGTGTGGATTACCGACAACCGGCTCGCCGTCACGCGGACGGACGTCAATCCGGATCAGGTCGTCATTTATGATTTCGACCCGGCCGGCCCAACGCTGACGGAGATTGATGCCGAGAACGTCGGCACGTTCAGCACCTACCTGGCCCTCGACCCCGCGCGACAGTACTTGTATGTCAACGACTCCGGCTCGGCCGACACGCTGCGGGCGTTCAGCATCGCGCCCAACGGCACGCTCACGTTGATCGACACCGAGCCGACCGGATCGTATTACAACCTCGAGCTCACCGTGTCGCCCGACGGCACGAAGCTCTACGCCGCCGGCGGGATCACGCACGTCGTGCTCGGCTTCCAGGTCGCCTCCGACGGCGAGCTCACGGCGATGGCCGGCTCCCCATTCCCGGAGTTCGGCAGCTCGCCGTCGAATGTCTCGGTTAGCACCAATAACCTGTACCTGCTCGTCGGGCATGGCACCGACGCGACGGTCCGCTCCGCGAGCATCAATCAAGTCACCGGTGGGTTGACGTATACCGGCTACATGTTCGACGTCGGCCTGCAGGGCACGCTCGGCGACGTGCAGGCGCTCGACAACCTGTTCTTCGTGACCGACAACTCGACCGCCACCGACGGCATCATGGGCGTCTACTCGTTCACGCTTGCCCCCAACGGCTCTTTCACACAGAACGGCCCGATCACCTGGACCGACGGCATCGGCCCGCGCTCGATCGCCGTCTGGAAGCCGATCGTCGTGCCCGGCGACCTGAATTGTGACGGGAGCATCGACTTCGGCGACATCAACCCGTTCATTCTGGCGTTGACCGACCCGGTGGCCTGGCAGGAGGCGTACCCGACCTGCCCGCTGGCGAACGGCGACATCAACGCGGACGGGGCGCTGGACTTCGGCGACATCAACCCGTTCATCGCGCTGCTGAGCGCCCGATGAACTTGTGAGACCGTCCCTTCGCAGGATGAGGAGTAACGGACATGGAGCGCAACTGGTTGTGGCGTGTCGCACTCGGTTGTTGGTTATGTCTGTGCCCGGACGTACGGGCGGTCGGCGACGACGTGTGGCTTGAGCTGGCCGGGCAGTGGGGTGGAATCAGTTATGCCGTCGCGGTGGAGGGCGACATAGCATGCCTGGGTGTCGGTCCGCGCGTGGTGGTGCTGGACGTCTCGCAACCGCCCGAGCCGCAGTTTCTCGGACAAAGCGCGGTGCTGCCGCACGAAGTGTGGGCCATCGCTTTGGCCGGCGGGTATGCCTATGTGGCCGGCCAGGATCTTTATGTGATTGACGTCACGGATCCGGCCAACCCGGAGTGGGTGGGCACAGGCACGCCCAACCCCTCGGGATACCTGGTGGACGTGGCGGTGATGGGGGGCTACGCATACGCCGTCGACCAGAACTGGGCCCTCCAAGTATTCGATATTTCTGATCCGTGCACGCCTAGTTGGGTGGCGAGCTGTCCGTTGAACGGCTACGGGAAGGCCCTCGCGTTGGCTGGGAACTACGTCTATGTTGTTTCGTGGTATAGCCTCGACGTGTTCGACATCTCCGACCCCAACGCGCCGTTCTTCGTAAGCAGCAGCCCAGCATGGTGCCATATGCAGGACATCGCCGTACGCTTCGGGTACGCGTGCTTGCCGACTTGGTACCAGCAGGGTGCCCAGTGGGTGTTCGGACTCGATGTGGTCGATGTGTCAGATCCGTATGCGCCGCTCAAGGTCGGCTTCTGTCCCACCGAGCCCTTCTCGCACGCTGTCAGCGTGGCGGGCGACTATGCCTATGTGACAGTCGACGGTTCAGGCTTGGATGTCATCAACGTCGCGACTCCCACCGCGCCGTTCCAGGTCGGGACGTGCGACACGGGCGGCGGGCTGTTCTTGGCTTGCGTCGCTGTTGCAGGTGGGTTCGCCTACATGACGGACGGCGACGCCGACCACGGCCTGCTCGTCATCGACGTGGAAGACCCTGCGGCCCCCGCACTGGTCGGAGGCTACCACAACGTGGGGCGCGCGTACGGCGTGACGCTCGCCGGGGCGTACGCCTATGTGGATGGCCGCCGCGAAGGCCTCCACATCGTTGACGTATCGGATCCGGCCCAGCCGCAGCGCCTCACCTTCCGTCCCGGCGGCGGGAACGCCACGGTGCTGGATAACATCGCGT
The DNA here is from genome assembly GCA_964638325.1 of uncultured Planctomycetales bacterium. Classification (GTDB taxonomy): domain Bacteria; phylum Planctomycetota; class Phycisphaerae; order UBA1845; family Fen-1342; genus JALHJL01. The sequence goes on along the minus strand of CAZWYT010000011.1, from coordinate 9,124 downwards.
ACCTGGCGAAGTGTTACGACGGGCTCGAGATCGTCGACGTCTCCGATCCGGCGGCACCTTGCACGCTGGGGCATTACGCGACACCGGACTGTGCCCGGAAAGTCGCGGTCCGCGATCACTATGCCTATGTGGCAGACCGCTGGGGTGGCCTGATCATTGTCGACGTGGCGGACCCGTGCGCGCCATTTTGGGTCGGCGGCTGCGAGGCCGGCACGACGTGGAGCGTCGATGTGGCCGGGGAATTCGCCTATGTCGCGGATTTCAAGGCCGGGCTGCGGGTAATCGACGTTACGGACCCGGGTGCGCCGTTTGAAGTGGGCTTCTGCACTGTGTCGGAGCCGCGGAGCGTGCAGGTAGTCGGGCCCTACGCCTACCTGGCGACCTACTCGGATGGATTTGACATCGTCGACGTATCCGATCCTTATCACCCGGTGACTGCGGGTCAGTTCACCCAGACCCACCAAGGTGAGGATGTCACGGCCTACGGGAATTATGCCTACCTCGCGAATCAAGGCGGGCTCTACGCGGTTGACGTGTCGATACCGTCTCAACTCACCCTGGCAGGAGAGTTCCACCCTAGCGGACGCGCCTTTGGGGTCGACGTAAATGGCGGCTTTGTGTACGTCGCCAACGACCAGAGCGGCCTCACCGTCCTCGCCGTCCGTATCCCGGGCGACCTGAACTGCGACGGCCGGGTCGACTTCGGCGACATCAACCCGTTTGTCCTTGCCCTGTCCAGCCCGGCGGCCTATCCGCAAACGTATCCGCTGTGTCACCAAATGAATGCGGACATCAACGGCGACGGCACGGTCGATTTCGGCGACATCAACCCGTTCATCGCGCTGCTGACCGGCCGGCTGCAGGCTTAGAATAGGGACAGCCACCGATTTCCTTTTCATGCCTCCGCATCGACGTCCGTGGGGTGAGCGCCAAAGATCGGTGGCTGTCCCTGGCTTAAGCTGGGTGTATGTGCCCCGCGACGTGCCGAAGCTCCAGGTCAGCCGCAAGGATCAGATCTACGTGGACGAGGGTCCGCTGCCGGCGGGCCCACCCGGACACAAGCGCATCGTCTTCGCGGGCCCCTCTGGGGCGGGCCTTGATGCTGGGGATCGGCCCTCAGGTCCGGCGACGCTCGACGGGGCCACCGGACCCCAGCGAATCGACGTGGTTACTGGGCCTGCCGGCTTTCCGCCTGTTCGGCCGCGTCGCGGAAGACGCCCCCCGGCGGACTTTTTTCCCCGCCGACCGGGGGCATTCCCAGTGCCGCTGTGCTAAAATAGCTGATTGTGGCCGTGGCGCGTGTATCGCCTGCGTGCCGGATCGGTTATGATTCGGCCGACCAGGTTGTGTTCCGCGCCCTGGCGGCGCCAACTTTGCACGGAGTGGTGAGTGCTGACAGAACGATCGAACGTCTTCGTGACCGGGGCTACCGGCCTCATCGGCGGTGAACTGGTTCGGACGTTGATCGCCGAGCCGATCGGCAAGCTGTGGGCCCTGATTCGCGTGGCCCGCGACGGCTCGCCCAGTGTACGCCTGAAGCACCGGCTGCGGCGCTCGGGCGGCATCGCGCCGGCCGAAACTTCGCGGCGTGTGCATGCCGTCGCGGGCGACGTGAGCACGCCGCGGCTCGGCTTGGCCGACGACGAATACGAGGAAGTACGCCGCGACGTGGACATCATCATTCACAGCGCGGCCGAGACCTCGTTTATCCGCGCCGCGGACTGCCGCCGCACCAACATCGCCGGCGCCGAGAACCTAATCGAGTTCACGCGCGCGTGCCAACGGCAGCCGCTGCTGGTGTGCCTGAGCACGGCGTACGTGAGCGGTGTCGTGGCCAACGCGTGCATTTCCGAAGAGGACAGTTGCCGGCCGGGCAATGAGCATCACAACGAGTACACGCGTTCGAAAGCCGTGGCCGAGGAGCTGGTACGTTTCAGCGGCGTGCCGGTGCTCGTCGTGCGGCCGTCGATCGTGCTCAGCGCGGGCGTGCCGGACCCGGCGTTTGCCCGGGCGGTCCTTGGGTTTGTACCGCTGCTCGCGGAGCTTGACGCCGTTCCGGTGAACCCGCACGCGCGGGCGGACATGGTGCCGGTGCAGTTTGTGGTGGACAGCATCATTCGCCTGTTGCAGCTCCCGCGCCTGCGGTACGACTGCTACCACATCTCCGGAGGCGACGCGGCCGCCGCCGACTACAACCAACTGGCCCACATCCTGGACCGGTTTTACGCGCGGCCGGTGCCCCTGCGTCTGATTCCCTCGTCGCAGTGGACGCGCGAAACGCACCGGCACTACATCCGCACGCCGGCGCAGCGCAAAGCTTTCGCATCGCTGCGAAACTACCTGCCGTTCATCAATATGAACGTGCTGTACGACAACACCCGCTTGCGGCAGGAGCTCGGTGATCGCTTCCCGCCGCTGCCGCCGTATACCGCTTACCTGGATGAGCTGCTGCGCCTGATCTCTGCGGGTTGGCAGGCGCTGCGGCTGACACGCGCGACCAGCACGGCCGGGGCACAAGCGGTCGGCGGTTGATCAACCGGGGCCGGCGTGACCCGGGGTGGTCCTCTTCCCCTGCCCCTTGTCCCCATTCTCAACTGCCCGCTACGGCTCGACACGCCGCAGGTAGTACGCGCACCCGGCCGCAAAAGCCAGGCACGCCAGCACGGGGGCCAGCCACGCGTACCAGAGCTCGCTGTCGAATTCCGCGTGCCGCGCGCAGGCAATCTCCTTCATCGCCTCCAGCACGACGAACAGGACCCCCGGCGCCAGGAGGCCCAGCGACGCCGCAATCGCCGGACTGCGCAGCAGCGCTGTACACAGCCAGGCCACGCCAAACGCGAGCACCGTGATTAACGCGAAGATCGCCAGCGCCTGATCCCGCAGTCGGGCGAACGCCCTGAAATCCGCAGGTGAGTGTTGCTCGCCAAACCACAGCATGCTGAAGACGATCGCGAGATTGATGAGCCACACGAGCAACGCGGGCGCGAGCGCAACGACGATCCGGCTGAGCAGCGCGTCCCGGCGCCGGACGGGCAGGTACGCGAAGAACTCGGCCGAGCGGTCGGCGCGCTCGCCGGCGATCGCGTTGCCGGCCAGGAACGTGATCGTGCCGAACGAGATCCCCAGCGACCAGAGGCCGGAAAACGCCAGGAGCGATGACCACGGCGTGCAGTTCCCGTACCGCCAGAGCGACAGGAGGTTGAAGAACGTGCTGATGAAGTACGGGAGCACGAAGCCCCCCGCCGTGGCCTGCAGCACGGCGCGATTGACGTGGCAGTCTTTCCACAATAGCGCTTTCATGCCTGCACCCTCTGGCCCCGGATGTAATCCTTGAAGACGTCCTCGAGCCCCAGGTCCTGCACCTCGACGTTTTCGATCGGGTACGTGCTACGCAGGTATCCCAGCGTCGCCGGCGAAAAGCCCCGTACCGTCAACAGCCACTCGCGCCGCTCGAAACGCTGCCAGATGGTGCCCTCGGGAGGCCGGTCCGGCGTACAGCCGTCGCGCACGACCGCGCGGACGCGCTTGGTCGTTTTCAGCAACTCTTCCGTAGGGCAGCTCACGAGCAGGCGGCCCTGGTGGATAATGCCGATCGTGTCGGCCATACGCTGCACGTCGCTGAGCATGTGGCTGGAGAACAGCACGGTCCGCGGCCGGTCACACAGGCCGTGGACGACGCCCTCGAGAAACTCCTCGCGCGCCAGGGGGTCAAGGCCCGTCATCGGCTCGTCCAGGATCAGAACCTCCGGCTCGTGCGCCAGCGCCAGCACGAGGGCCAGCTTCGCCAGCGACCCCTTGGACAGGTGCTTGACCTTCTTACGGAGATCGATCTCGAATCGGCCTGCGAGCTCAACGCACAGGGGGTTGTTCCACGTGGGATAAAACGACCGGCAGAACCCGAGCACGTCGGCGGCGCGCATGCCGCGATAGATGAAGTGCATTTCGGGCACATAGCCGACCCGCTGTTTCAGAAGCACCGGGTCGGTCGCCGGGTCGAGCCCCAGCACGCGTGCCCGGCCCACCGTCATCGGCAGCATGCCCATGAGCATCCGGATGGTCGTCGTCTTTCCCGCCCCGTTGGGGCCGATGAGGCCCAGCGTGCAGCCGGAGGGGATGCGCAAAGTGAGGTCCTGGACGGCAACCTGCTCGCCGAAACGCTTCGTGACGCCCACCAGCTCAATCGCGAATTGGGACACCGGCTCTGTACTCATGGCTCGTCCCTCACTTCCGCGTGGGTGTCCGCCCAGGCTTTGTCAAACGCACAGCGGATGCGCTCGGGCGGAATGCTCGCCGCCTGTGCCGAGCGAATGCCCTCTACGAAGGTGGCGTGCAGGGCGGCCTCCGAGTGACTGCGGGCCGAGACCGCCCCGTTCTCCGTCACGAACATCCCGAGCCCCTTGCGGGCCTGAATCATCCCCTCGCGTTCGAGTGCCTCGAAGGCCCGCTGGACCGTGTTTGGGTTGACCGTCAGCTCGACCGCCAAGGCACGCAACGAGGGGATCGCCTCGCCGGGCCGGTAGACCCCCGCTGCGACCGCCCGGCGCACCTGGTCCGCGACCTGCTGATAAATCGGGGCGGAACTGTGCGGATCAATGCCCATCGCCTGTAGCCCATTCACGAGTAGTGAAGTAGTGCACTAGTATACTAGTTCAGTATATCACGTAAAAAGCCGCCAGTCAATCGAATTTGGAATCCGCGCCACGTCTTCTCACAAGTGCCGACCACGATTAGGCTTGGATCGTGCAAGCAACCAAGCCAGCTATCGTTCTTCTCTCGGGCGGGCTCGACAGTGCCACCACCCTGGCCATCGCGAAGGCCGACGGGTTTGACCTCATTGCCCTGTCTTTCCGCTACGGGCAACGGCACCACGTCGAGCTTGAGGCCGCGACACGGGTGGCTTCCGCGATCGGCGTCCGCGAGCACCTTGTCGTCGACATCGACCTGCGCGTGTTCGGCGGCTCGGCCCTCACTGCGGACATTCCCGTACCCAAGGATCGCGACCTGCAAGCCGCCGTGATCCCCATTACTTACGTGCCAGCGCGCAACACGATCTTCCTCGCGTACGCCCTAGCGCTCGCCGAAGTCCGCGGCACCCAGGACATCTACATCGGCGTCAACGCCATCGACTTCAGCGGATATCCGGACTGTCGGCCGGAGTACATTGCCGCGTTCGAGAGAATGGCGGCCCTGGCGACCCGCGCCGGCGTCGAGGGCCGCCCGGCCCACCTGCACGCCCCACTCATCCACCTCGGAAAAGCCGACATCATCCGTCGCGGACTCGCGCTCGGCGTGGACTTCGGCCTCACGCGGAGCTGCTACGATCCCGACGCACACGGGCGCGGGTGCGGGCACTGCGATAGCTGCCGCCTGCGGCTGGCCGCGTTCGCCCAGCTCGGCTTGGCCGACCCGGCCCCGTATGCGTGCTGAAAAAGGGAACAAAGGGGGCCGTTGAAAAAGGGGTACAGGCACCTCGCCCGCGTGCGTTTTCGGCAGCAGCAACCGAGTCGGGCTCGGTCCGCCGCGGCGGACAGTCCCCTTTTTCAACGGGAGGTTAGCGGACCCCTCCCCGCGACCTGCGCGGTCGCGCCCACGCTACTGGAACCACTGGTGGCGTTTGCCGATTCTCCCGACGTGGAGAACTCGCGGAGCATGGTGGCGTCCGTGCCGGCGAAGGCCGGCTGCGGGCAGGATCATCCAGAGCGCACCGCGCCGCCCGATTTGCTGGACGCCGCGACCTGCTTACATGCGGCGCGCACGGCGCTCGCGACGCTGGAGCGGCCCGTGACGTTCCCCGGCGGCCCCATCGCCGCCCATGCGCCCGCCGCGACGAATCCGGCGCGCTCCGGCAAGCCGCGGTTCGGCGTCTGGTTCAACCGTTCGCGGCGTGTGCTGCTGACGCTCGCGGCGGTGTGGGTCATCTCGATCTTCGATCTCGGGTACACGTTGGCGGAGTCCGGGACGGAGGATTTCTACGAGGCGAATCCGCTGGCGGCCAAGCTACTGGGCGGCCCGGAGCAGTTTGTCGTCGTGTACAAGTTCGGATTGCTCGGACTGGGGACGCTGATTCTGCTCGCGCTGCGGCGGTATGCGGTCGCCGAGCTGGCCTGCTGGTTCCTGTTCGTCTCCAAGCTCTACGTGGCGGTGCGCTGGTACGGCTACTTCGACTGCGTGTTGGAGGGTTACGTCAATCCCGTGCTCGACCTGTCCGGCTAGCCGGCTTTCCGCCGGGGGGCACCGTGCGTATTCTACGAAGTCGCGATCCTGCGCGCGCTGCCGGCGTCGGGAGCGCTGCGTGAATGGGCGATACAGGTACACCCGATGGACGTGCCCGATTCCTCCGTGACCGAGCCCCCGCTGTTCCGCCAGCCCAAGCCCTGGATTCGCTGGCTGGCGGTCGCGCTCGCACTCGCCGGCTGGTGCGTCTCGTGGCAGTTACTGCTCGTTTCGATCGGCGATAAAGCGGCCAACCCGTTCCTGCAGGCGCTGTGCGGCGGCGACGAGGAAAGCGGCTGTAACTCAGTGCTTACGTCGCCGCAGGCGTACGTGCGTATCGCGCCCGCCCCCGAGTCGCCACGGATTCCGGTGTCGGCCTTCGGCATGGCCTACTTCGCGTTTGTGGCGCTATGGTACCTGTTCGTAGGTCCGCCGGTGCGATCGGGGCGCGCCTGGCACCTGCTGATCGGGTTGGTGGTTCTCTACGGCGCGTGGCAGTCCCTGGTCTACATCGACATCATGAAGTCGGAGCTGCGTCAGTGGTGCGGCGGATGCCTCGCCGCGCACGGGCTCAATGGGGGGCTGCTCCTGCTGACGCTCGCGGCGTACCCCTGGCGCAGCGCGGCGCAGCGCGCCCCGCGACACCCCACGGCGCGCCTGGCGCTCGCCACCGCAGCGGCCGGAGCGCTGGCCGGCTTCATCCATCTGGCGCTGGCCTACGTGGTCGTCGCGGGCAACATCCTGAAGGAGCGGACGGCGCAGTTCTCGGCGGTGCTAAAGGACCCCGAGTACATCCTGTGGGATTTCCACCGTCAGGCGCCGGTCTCGATCCCGCTCTACGACGACGAGATCTTCGCCGGAGACCCGGCCGCCCCGCACACGGCGGTCGTCTTCGGCGACTTTCAGTGTTCGCACTGTCGGCAACTGCACGGCATTCTGATGGAGGTGGCGCACACGTATCCCGATCGGCTGCGGGTCGCCTTTCGCTACTATCCACAGGACGCCGAGTGCAATCCGAATCCGCGATTTCGCACCGGCGGGCATGCCTCAGCCTGTCGCGCGGCCCGCGCCGCCGAGGCGGCGCGCGTGGTCGGCGGGCGCGACGCGTACCTGGCGATGCGCGCCAAGCTCTGGGACAATCAGGCGGCGTTGCCCGATCGGCCTGTCGCGCGGCAGAGCGAGCAGGAGCGCAAGCTCTTTGAGGACTGGGCGGCCGAGCTGGGCCTCGCCCGTGCCGCGTTCACGGCGGCGATGGAATCGGCCGAGGTAACGACGCGCATCCGAGCGGACATCGAGCTGGCCCAACGGCTGGATCTCCAGGCGATGCCGGTCGTTTACACTGATGGCCGCAAGCTGCGTAACTGGAGCAAGCTGGAGACGTGGGACGTGATTCTGAACGGGCCGGCGGACGCCACGACGCAACCGGCTGCCGCGCCAGGCGTACGCGGCCGACCAGAGGTCAGTCCCCCACCCCGATCGGCCTGCGGCGGATACGGGATGGGGCACTTGCGCATTGGTCCCCCGCCCGCGCTTCGCCCGGAATGACGGCCGATGGCCGGTAGTCGTACAATCCGCACACGATGAAACTCGACGGCGTCTTCCTGGACATGTATGGCACCCTGACGACCGGCGACCGCGCCGCGGTCGAAGCCACGTGCCAGGAGATCATTGACGACACCGGCCTGAAGCTTGGTGCACGCCAGCTCGGCGTGAGCTGGGGCGAACGTTTCTTTGCCGCCATGGAGCACGCCAACGCCGATGATTTCCGCACGTTATTCAGTTTGGAGACCGACACCCTGCGCGAGACGATGGCCGCTCTGTGCGTGGCCATCGAGCCCGAACGGTATGTCCTCCGCCTGACGGAGTACTGGCGCAACCCCCCGCTGCAGCCAGAGGTTAGCGAGTTTCTGGCGCGGTTCCGGGTGCCCATCTGCATTGTCTCCAACGCTGACCGCGCGGACATTGAGGCCGCTCTGGCCGTCCACGGCCTACAGGTCGCGGGCCTGGTTACGTCGGAGGACGTGCGATCCTACAAGCCCGACCCGCGGATTTTCGAGGCCGCGCTCGAGCTCACCGGCTGGCGGCGCGCGCGCGTGCTGCACGTGGGCGACTCGCTGCACAGCGACGTGGGCGGCGCGCGTGGCGTCGGCTTGCGCACCGGCTGGGTCAACCGGGCGCATCGCATCCACGACATCGGCAATCACCAGCCGGACTACGAATTCGAGGACCTCCTCGGGCTCCACGCCCTCGTGGAGTCCGTGCGCCGCCCTCCGCAGTAGCGGCGCGCCGCGCAACGTTATCGGCCTCTGGCGCCCGTCGCCGACAATCATTGCATTCGGCAACTCCAGACGATAACGTGGGATGTGCTGGAGATGGAATGCCGGAAGCACGCGCTTTCTGCCGCCTCTTTTCACACCGAGGATGAAGATGACCGCCCTACGAACCGCCCTGCCGGCTGTGGTCGTGCTGCTGTACGCGGGCCTCGCGGCCGCGATCGCTGAGCCGGAGTTGCACTGGGCCGCCCGCACCGGGCAGACCCTCACGGTGGCAGCCCTGCTGAGCGCCGGCGCCGACGCAAACGCGACCGATCCGGATGGCATGACGCCTCTGCATTTCGCGGCCATGAACGGACAGCTCGAGGCCGTGCGCCTGCTGCTCGCCGCGGGCGCCGATCCGCGGGCCCAGGATTCCCTCGGCCGTACCCCGTTGCATTATGCCGCCTTCTCGGACAACACCGCCATGCTCGATGCCTTACGGTCGGCGGGGGCGGACGTGATGGCCACCGACCACCGCGGTGAGACGCCGCTGCATCTGGCGGCGCGGCGCGTCAAGTCGCAGGCGGTGTGCTGGTTCATTGCCGCCGGGGCCGACGTGAACGCCCGCAACATGGACGGCGAGACCCCGTTGCACG
>CAZWYT010000010.1:0-91798 GCA_964638325.1 uncultured Planctomycetales bacterium | reverse complement strand
AGGTCGGGTTCAGCGGGGCGCCGGGGGCATTTCTTCCGCCCATCAACCGGTCTTCAACGTCCGAGCCGTTCACGCCCTGCCGTTGCAATCCCAGCCAGACCGTGAGCGGCGTATCCGAGATACGCTTGCGGATCTGGTTGGGGTGCGGGAGCGCCGACATCCACTCCGAAAAGCCCAGGGCGTTGTTGTTGGGGTAGAGGTTGCCGAGGACGTCCCGGTCGATCGGGCTGCCAGCGGCGCTCCTTTGGCTGGTGTGAAAGCAGTCGCAAACGGTGTGACCGCCTTCGTGCGACAGGGTGACCTCGGACTGGACGCCCCCGTGGCTGAGGAACACGACGAGCTGGAACTCCGGACGCGGCCGGAACCGCTCGACGACCCCTTTGTATGGCCCGGTGGCCTCTCCGTTGAGCCCCGGCAGGTTCTGGACCACCATCGCGCACAGGTACGTGTCGCCGGTGATGAAATTCTTGGCCGCGGCGCGGTATTCGGGCGAGCCGACCAACATCGCGTCGTCGCTGTTGCGCGGCGCCACGTAGGCGCCGCCGGTGCTGCGAACGTTCGCATTGCTCCAATTGCCGGTGTGATCGATCGTCTGTCGGGCGTCCGTCCGGTTCGTGGACAGGATTCGCGCCGGCGTGCCGTCGGCATTGAAGCACAGGATGTCGCACGAGCCGAAGAGCTGCGCGGAGCTGGCGATGGGCGGGTTCGGCGACACGCGACAGGTCACACCCTGAGCACGCAGCGCCCCCGCCAAGGCGTTGGCCGTCTGCTCGGGTGTGGCGTTGGCCACCGTCGGACATTGGGCGTTGACGATGCCGCTGGTGAGGCGCACCCGGGCCCGCATGATCCCCCCGCCGGCCGCGGTCAGCCCCTCAAAATCCGAAATCATGATCATGTTGTTCGGTAGCGGGGCATCGTGGATGAAATCGTCCACAATGGTGATGCCCGGGCCCGGTTCGACGACCGGCTTCACGCCGACGTTCGCTTGCGCAAACCGCCGCCGTAAGTTCGTGAATATGCACGTGCGCAGCTCGGGGTCGGTGGCCGAGGAGCCCGCCTGCCCCCCGATGCGCACGACCTTGACGCGCATCGCCTTTTCCCGCTCGCCGACATCCACGAAGGCCTGCGCGCGGCAGTGTTGGGGTGTGTTCTCCGCCCCGAACTCGCAGTCCGGCGCTGGCCGGAAGGCCTGTGCGCGCAGATCGAGGATTTCCAGGCGTCGCTCCACCGGCGGCGGCACGAGCAGCGTCTGCTTGCTCACGTCCGCCCCGTTATCCACCACGGGCAGGTTGGGCGGCAGATTGGTGGGGTCGTTCCGCCCGTCGCGGCGCTTGCATGTTCGGTCCTGTTCGTCCACGACGAGACGCAGGTACGGCGAGCGGTAAAACGCCGAACCCGGCTTGAACCGCTTGCACACGATCGGGTCGAGTTTGGTACCCACCGTGGCCAGGTCGTTCCAGCGCGCGATCTCGTTTCGGATCGCGCCCAGCACCGGCTCTTGCGCCTGGAGCGTCACGCGGACCTCCGCCTGATTCGTGTCGGCCGCGTGCTTGTCATGGATGAGGATCTTGAAGTGGTCGGGATCAGCGCTGGCTCCGTCGTTGAAGTCGCAGACGGTATCATCGACCCACAGATCGGTGGCGAATACCTGCCCCTGCGCGTCGGGGGTCCCGCCTTGCCGGCCGGGCACATAGTTGCTCACGGCCAGCTCGCGCCGCCGGTCCCCGATCGCCTCCTGGCCGGTGTTCCGGTTCGTGTCCTTGATGATCCACACCCGGTTGCTCTTACCCAGCCGGACGAACTTGTGATGCAGCTCGGTCTGGCCCGCCTCCTGCTTGAGCGTGGGCTCGGGCACCTTGACGGTATCACCGGGTCGCACGGCCCGCGCGTTGAAGTCCGGATTGTCCGCGCGCAGCTTGGTGCAGTTCTTGAACCCGCTCTCCACGGCAATGCTGCATAGCGTGTCGCCGTCTTTGGCACGAACTACACGCATCACCGCCATGGTCTTGCTCCGTCCACAGACTCGCCGACATCAGGCCTGCCGCTGCCAGGCATCCGCATCGAGGCGCGTGAACTTGATCTGGCAGGTGCCCGGCGCGATACCCTCGATGCGCGCCTGACCGTTCGCGTCGGTCACGCCGTGCTTCACCTTGCCGTCCGGCGTGGTCACCTCGAACGGCTCGCCCGTCACGGGTTGACCGGCCTCGTCGACCAACTCAATCTCGATGAAGGACGTCTGCGCCGGGGTCGGCTCCTCCTCCGGGAAGTCGTGTCCGGGGACCTCCGCCGGCGCCGGCTCCTCCGCCACTGCGACGCTCGGGCCGCTGTACCGCGTGTCCTTGCCGGGCTGCGAAGAGTCGGCCCCGCCCGCGTCTTCGGCGGCCGCCGGGCAGTAGCCCGAAGCCGAAACGGGCGAAACCGACGGCCCCGAGCCGCTGTTGATGAAGACCGTCGAGCCAACGATGTAGATGGCGCTGGGCGTCAGCACGATACTGCTCCCGCCGCACTTCAACTCGATCTCGGTGGCCGCATCGAGCTGGATGCTGTCGGCCTTGCAGGCGTAGGTGGCCGTCACCTCGTGCTTGTGGTTCACCTCGAAAATGTCGATCACGTCCTTGTGCACGAGCAGGCAGCGGGTGCCGGTGATTTCGATCGTCTGGTTCCCGCCGATCGCGCGGTCTTCGTCCTTCTCTACCCAGGTGCGCAGCTCGCCCTTGACGTGTACGTGCTTGGCCTTGAACACCTTCTCGCGCAGCTCGCCATAGAGGGCGCCGTCCTTTTCGCCGCCGACGAGCACGTGGTAGCTGCCGCCGACCGTGTGGAAGTGGCTGGCCTTCACGTTCGTGTCCATCTGCCGCTGGGCCTGGAGGAAGAGCTGCTCCTTGTCCTTGTCGTCCTCGAAGCGGATTTCGTTGCACCCGCCGCCGCCCTTGCTGGTGTGCGTCTTGATGACGCTCTTGGTTTTCTCCTTGGGCAGCTCGTACGGGGGCATGTGGTCGGCGTTGTAGACGCGGCCCACGATGATCGGCTTGTCCGGGTCACCCTCCAGGAAGTCGACAATGACCTCCTGACCGACGCGCGGGATGAACATGATGCCGTAGGCCCCGCCGGCCATGCCCTGGCAGACGCGAATCCAGCAGGACGAATCCGCCCCAAAGAGCTTGGGCTGGCCGCTTTCATTGCCTTCGCGATCCCAGTTGAATTGCACCCGCACGCGGCCGTACTTGTCGGTGTGGATCTCCTCCCCGTCCGGGCCGACCACCCGCGCCGTCTGGGTGCCGCGCATCACCGGCCAGGGCGTGACGCGCGGCGGGCGATACACGACGGCGGCCGGGATGCACTCAAACGTGCATTCGTAGACCGGCACGTCGTAGTCGATGAGGTTCCACTGCGCCACATCCTCCAGCAGATTGGGCACGGACAGCCACGCCAGGGGATTGGCCCCCGAAGCGGCGGCCGCCGCCGGCAAGTCCTTGGCCACCTGCCCGGCGTGGTAGAGCCACGACGTGAGCGCGCGGTGCGCGGTCGGATCGCCGGCCCGCAGCCGGGTCGCAATCTGCAGCAATGCGTCCGCGAGCTCCGCGATCGCCGGGTTCTCGTTGGTCCGCGCTTGCAGCAGGGACTGGTGCGCGCGGGTATCGAGAATTTGCGTGCGGCCGTTGCCGCCGGTCGTCGTCCGGCCGATCGACTCCTTCCCCTGGTGCGTCACCCCCGTCACCAGGTACGACCCGTCGTAGCCCGCCGCCGGGTAATCCTTCAGCTCGAACGTCTTGCCCGGCGTCAGCCGCTTGCAGTTGCTGCGCCCGATCCCCCCCTGCCGCGCGGCCTGGAATTCCTCCTTGCGCAGCCCGGCCAGCGCGGTGCCCTGGGCCTGCTCGCCGAACTCACCCGGATGGTCGGCGAACTCCAGCCCCGTGTCCCGCCCGGCATCCGCCAACGCCTCCAGCTTCAGCTTCGGCTTCTCGAAGTTGAAGTCGTTGAGCACCACCGCGCCCGGCCGCACAGACTGCGCCACCCGGAAGCGGAAGATGTGCTCCGTTTCCACGTTCATGCCCGTCGCCGAGCGGTAGGCCAGCTTCGCCTCGCCCTCGATCGGCGCGTAAGCCGCGGCCGAGTCCGCCATCACCAGCGTGTGCCCCTCCTCCGTCTGCTCAAAGCACCACCAGATCCCCTCCTCCTCCATCAGCCGGCTGATGAAGTTGTAGTCGGTCTCGCGGTACTGCACGCAGTACTCGCGTGGCTCATACGTACGTTCGAGGCTGAAGCGGAAGCGGTCGGACGCGAGGCCCCCCTTGGTCAGCACGTCGGTGATGATCTCGCGGACCGTTTTGCCCTGGAAGATCCGCGAGTGGTAACGGTGCGTCAGCAGCCACACGGCGGGGACCAGCTCGACGCGGAAGTAGGTCTGCCCGACGGTCTCGCCGGTCAGCTCCATCCGGCCCACGATGCCGTGGAACCAGCGCTCGCCGGTCGCGGTGTTGATGCTCAACACGGCGGGTTGGCCGACGATGGCGTCCAGCAGGATGCCTTCCGCCTGGGCGGCCAGGTCGATCTCGAACTGGTAGAGCTGACACAAGCCCTCCGTGCCGCGATACCGGATCACCAGGAACTCGTCGAGGTCGCGACCGGCGACCTGGAAGGCCAGTTGGGCCTTGCTCATATCTCGCACGAGAGGCATGGCAGCTTACCTCCTAGGGGCTTCGCCCCTAGAAACCCAGGGCGGGCACTACGCGTCCGCAAACTCGTACGTGAACTCGCCGGCGTCATCGACGCCCATGTGAATGACCGGGGCCAGCTTCCCGGCCGCCATTTGCTCCAGCAGACGCCGCGACAGGATCGGCATCACGGCCTGGTCGATCACGTGGTCGATCTGGCGGGCGCCGAGATCCACTTGCTGGCAGCGCCCGGCCATGGCCGCGTACACCGCGTCGGCCACCTGGAGGGTCACCTTGTGGGCCGCCGCCACGCGCTTGCCGACTTTGTTCAGCTTCATGCGGGCAATGTTCCGCAGCACCTCGTCCTTGAGCGTCAGGAACGGGATGACCGTCATGCGGGCCACCAGCGCCGGTTTGAAGTGGTCGCGCAGATGCGGGTAGACCGCCTCTTTGAGGTCCTTCCAGACGACCTCCTCGCCCGACTCGCACATCTGCTGAATCACGTCGGTCCCGAGGTTGCTGGTCAGGAAGATCACCGTGTTCTTGAAGTCGATGACGCGGCCCTCGCCGTCGGCCAGGGCGCCCTTGTCGAAGACCTGGTAGAACAGGTTCATCACGTCGGGGTGGGCCTTCTCGACCTCGTCGAGCAGCACCACCGAGTATGGGTTCTGCCGCACCGCCTCGGTCAACACGCCGCCCTCGCCGTAGCCGACGTAGCCGGGCGGGGAGCCCTTGAGCTGCGAGACGGTGTGTTTCTCCATGAACTCGGACATATTGATCGAGGTCAAGTAGCGGTCGCCGCCGAAGAGCAGGTCCGCGACCGAGAGGGCCAGTTCCGTCTTGCCGGTGCCGCTGGGGCCGACACAGAGGAACACGCCCATCGGCTGAGTCGGGCTGCCGATGCCGGCCTTCGAGGCCCGCAGCTTCTCGGCGACGGTCGTCAAGGCGTGATCTTGTCCGACTACGCGGCTGCGGAGCCGATCCTCCATCTGCAGCGTCGCCGCGATTTGATCCCGGACGACGCGGCCCACCGGAATGCCGGTCCAGTCGGCGAGGACGGCGGCGACGGAGCTCGCGTCCACCTGTGGGAACAGCAGCGGCTCGTCGCCCTGAATTCCGCGCAACGCGGTCGTCGCGGCGTCAATCTGCTGGCGGAGCTCCGCTTCGTCGATCTTCGCCGCCGGCTCGGGCGGCGGAGCTTCGGCTTTCCCCGCGGGCACCGGCGGGCCTTCGCTGGCAGCGGCGGGTTTTGTCGTCGCGGCCTCTTCCTTGCGGGCGAGCGCGTCCGGACTCTCCGCGCCTTGCAGCTTGGCGCGCAGGTCACGAATGCGGTTCACCGCCTCCAGTTCCTTTTGCCAGCGTGCTTCTGTCGTGGCCCGCTTCTCCAGCAGCGTGCCGCGCGCGGTCTTCATCTCCGCCAGCATCTTCTCGTCGATCGACAGGCCGGCGGCGTGATCGCGCTGCAGGGCGGTGATCGCCGTATCGAGATTCGTGATCTCGCGGCCGATGTCTTCGAGCACCGCGGGGCGGGTGGTCAGCCCGACCGCGACGCGGGCCGCCGCGGTGTCGATGAGGTCGACGGCCGAGTCGGGCAGGCAACGTCCGCTGACGTAACGCTTGGCCAGCTCGGCCGCCGCGGTAATGGCCTCGTCGAGGATGACGACCTTGTGATGCCGCTCGTATTTGTCCTTCAGCCCGCGCAACATGACGACCGTGTCCTGGATGGCCGGCTCGTTGCAGCGGACGAGCTGGAAGCGGCGCTCCAGCGCGGCGTCCTTCTCAAAGTACTTCTTGTATTCCGCCCAGGTGGTGGCCGCGACCGTGCGCAGCTCGCCGCGGGCCAGCGCCGGCTTCAGCAGGTTTGAGGCGTCGCCCCCGCCGCCGCCCCCGCCCCCAATCAGCATGTGGGCTTCATCGATGAACGTGATCATCGGGGTGGGGCTCTCCTTGATCTCGCGGATCACGTTCTTGAGCCGGTTCTCGAACTCACCGCGCACCCCGGCCCCGGCCTGCAACAGCCCCAGGTCCAGGCACGCGAGCTTCACGCCGCGGAGGAACGGCGGCACGTCGCCCTGCACGATGCGCAGGGCGAGCCCCTCGACGATGGCGGTCTTTCCGGTTCCGGCTTCGCCGACCACGATCGGGTTGTTCTTGCGGCGGCGGCCCAGGATATCGATCATCTGGCGGATTTCGGGCTCGCGACCGAAGACGGGGTCAATCTGGCCCGCGCGGGCCTTGGCGGTCAGGTCGATGGTGTACTGCTCGAGGGTCCCGCCGGGCGCGCCCGGCCCGGCCGCCGGCCGGCCTGGCGCAGGGCCGGCTGCCGCCGCCGGCCCGAGCACAATCTCGTGAAAGTGATCGCGCAACTGGTCGACGTCGATGCGTTCGAGCTCGGTGGCGAACTCCCCGAGCCGCACGTGATCCGGGTTGAGCACGATGGCCAGCATCAGCACGCCCGGCGGAACCTGGTCGAAGCCGAACTCATCCGCGAGCACGCCGGCGGCCTGGAACAGCTCGACCAACTTGGGCGAGAGGGCCGGCTTGCCGCGGTGCTGACCGGGCAGCTCGTCGAGGGCGCGCTGTAACCCGCGCCGCAGCCGCGTACGATCGGCCTTGAACGTGCTCAAGATCTGCGTCACGTCGCCCACGGTCTCGTCGAGCAGCCGCAGGAGCAGATGCTCCGGCGTGACCTCGTAGTGCGTGCGGGAAACGCAGACGCTGGTCGCACCCTGGAAGACCTGCATCATCTGGGCATTGCAGCGGCGCAGCACGCTGCGCAACTGCTCGGCCGTGGAAGGGGCAGCGGTACTCTCGTTCATGGTGTCCTCTCGCTCCTCATACTGCCCGCCGCGGGCAGCAGTCCCAGCTTGACGGTCGTCTCTTCGCTGGCGGCGAAGGTAACCGAGGTCTCGCCCATCTCCGCCGTGCGCACCCAACTGGTCAGGCCGAGTGCCCCGGCCTGGTCAGCGGAAGTCAGTTGCGTCTCGGGCACCTCGCCGGCCCGCAGCGTAACCTGAATCGTGAAGGCCAGCGGATCGCAGCCATACAGCCGCGTCAGGGCACGGGTCTGCTGGAACCGAAATCCGCCCGGCAGGAAGCTCAGATACGTCTCCCAATCGACGGGGCCAACGCAGATGGTGAAGGCGCCGGCCAGGTCGTACACCTGCTCGCCGATCGTGAGGTCGACGCCCAGGCCGCAATTGGCAGCTCCGAGCCGGTTCTGATCGGCCTCGGTGAGCGGCACCCATTGGCCGACGAACTGCTGGATCTGGACCGGAACATCGCCCCAGTAGTCAAAGAGCAGGCCGGCCAGCGTCGTCGCCGAGCGCGGCCGTTGCGTCAACGTCCCGACATAGCGCAGCAGCCGCACCGGCGACACGCCGAGCGTCTGTTCATCGAAGGCGGGCGGGCAGCCGTTGAGCAGGCACAGGTAGCCGGTGAGCGTGTCGCGCTGGGGCGCCCCGAACATCCGCTCATAGCGGTACTTCAGCCACGCGCGGAAGAACAGCGAGATGATGCGGTGGTGAAAGACGTCGAGGAAATCGCGCACCGGGCTCGACACCGTCGCCGCCGCGGGGCTGGCACTCCGCTCGCCGGCGGCCGGCGCCCCAGGTTGGGCCGCGAGCGCCGGCTCCGCCCCGCGCAGAATGTCGATAGCGTAGTGCAGCGGCAACGGCGTCGACACGCCATAGAGCCCCAGGAACGCGATCTCTAAAAGGTAGGACCGCTCGCCCGTGTCCGGGCGGCTGCACGCGATGATCCGCCGCAAGTCGGTCGCGGGAAAGCCCAGCGACAGGTCCGGGCGAAAGCGGAGCCGCTCGCGTGCGGCCGGTCCGCGCTCGCCGACCAGCGTGTCTCCGCCCCGATATCGTTCCAGCAGCCAGACGGCCTGGAAGAAGTCGAACTCCCACGCCTGCCCGACCAGCCGGCGCAGCAGAGCGCGGTCGCCCTGGACCTCAGGGGCGCCGCGGGCCAGACTGGGGCTGTCAATCGCCGTCATGGCGTGCCTCTGCGGGTGTCGCCTGCTCACCCCAACGGGGCGGGAAGTTGTAGAGCTGGCCGGTGCGGGCAAAGCGCGTCTTGAGTTGACTGAACGCGTTGAGCGTGACGTAGGCGGCGAGGAACCGGTCGACAATCGCGGCGAAGAGGTAGGCGTCGCCCTCGCCCACGAAGTGGTCTTCGTTCACCTCCAGGTCAACTTGCACGCCGCGGATCGGCGCGCCGCGCATCATCCGCTCGTGATACGTGGAGCGGAGCGCCAGGAGACCGTCCAGCAGGCGCTGGTGCGCGATCGCATGCTGCGCGTCGTACGCTGACTGGAAATCGTACACCCGCAACAGCTCGCGGAAATGCTCCACGTTCGTCAGCGACACGTAATTCAACGACATGTGCGAGATTAGCCGCCAATGCAGTCCCTGACCCAGCGGCGGGCTGACGGTGGGCGTGGGCTTCACCAGATTGCGAAACCGTGCCCCAGACGGCGAGCGATCGGTCGGCTCGCAAATGTCGCCGGCCCGCAACTCGCCGGGCAGGTCGCGGTTGGTGCACGTGAGGTCGATCGAGATGGTCTCGTCCGCGGGGACCGTGCCGGCCGCCCCGCCCACCACGAAGGAAATATACGTCTCGGTCCCCCAGCGCGTCCCTTGCCCCATCAGGCTGGGCTCCAGATGCGTCTGGTAGTACGTGGCCGCGTGCGGGTCGCGCGACAGCGTGTGCACGAACGAGTAGAACGGCGGGAACTCGTGGGATTCCACACCTTCGCCCCGCACCAGCCCGAGCACCCGATCCACCGCGAACACCTCGACATGCCGCCGGTCGGCGACGCCCGTCCGCGCCGGCTGCACCAGGTACCGCACGCGATCGTGGCTCAGCCGCAGGGGCTCCGCGTGATGCGGAAACAGGTTGACGATGGGCACGCAATGCAGGCGCACGTTCTCCGGCGCGACGAGCGGATACGACTCCAGCCGGCGGTTGAACGTGAACGTCACCTCCAGCTTGTCCTTCGGCTTCAGGGTCCGCACGGCCCGGTCCAGCCCGCACACGTCCACGAACAGGAACCGCTCCTTGAATGTGAAGTAGTCCTGGATCATCCCGTAGCCCGGGAAGACGTGCGCCGGATACGGCACGACGCTCTCCTCGCGCTTCAAACCCGCCGCGCAAACACTGTCCCGCGGCAGCGTGACCTCGCGCCCGCCGGTCCCACGCGCCGCGTCGCCGACGCGGACGCTCTCGACATGGGCGGCCAGCAACAGATAGAGCGTGAACGCCGTGCGTGGATCGCCCGCCAGGTGCAACCGGACCGCATCGAGCTGGAGGTCCTCCCACTTCGCCTTGGGAGCGGTCTGGAAGACCAGCGTCAAGCGGGCCGGCTGGCCGGGCGGCGTGTCGAGCCGGGCGTCCCGCAGCAGCCATGGCCGGAGCGTGACCGGCCAGCCGGAGCGATAGCGGCAGCGCGTGCCGTCGATCGGCCGGCTGCCGAATTCCGCCCCGGCTTCGACCGCGACGGGGGCCTGCATCCCCTCGATTTCCGGCAGCAGCTCCAGGATCGTCATCGACGGAATGGGCCGCAGGTAGTGCGGCCACAAGAGCGACATCAGGCTGCCGGTGAGCTCCGGCAGCTCGTCGTCGAGCTTCTGGCGGATGCGCCCGCACAAGAAGGCCACGCCTTCGAGCAGGCGCTCGACATCCGGGTCCGAGCCGGCGTCGGCCAGGTAACGGGCCAGCTCCGGGTTGGCGCGGGCGAACTCCGGCCCGACCTCGCGCAGGTAGCGCAGCTCATCCTGGTAGTACGTATTGCCCATACGCACGTTACCCTGCGACCCGCAACTCGCCCGTAGGCGACAGCGCGGTCTCGTACCAGACGCGGTGCTCACCGCCGCGTCCGACCAGGACGGCGTCGATGCGGAACACCAGCGTCTGGCGCTTGCCTTCGTCCACCTGATGCGTCACACGTACGCGGCGCAGCCGCGGCTCGTACTTCTCCAGTGCGGTGCGGATCGCCTCCTGCACCCGGACGACGTACTCGGCGCTGCCGGCCATAATGTCCGTCAGTGCCGGCAGGCCGTAGTCCGGCGCCGCCTCGCTCATCCCATGGCGCGCGTTCAGCAACCGGATCATGTGCCGCCGGACCGATTCCATCAGCCCGTCGAGGTCTTCACTCGTCGTCGCCGCGTACCGAGCCTGGGGCCGATCCGCGCCGGACGCCGCGATGCGATCTAACAGCGCCTGCTCGCGACTCATGTCCCGCACCTCTCCGCGGCGGCGGACGGCGGCGGAGCGCCGTCTCGTCCACGGCGCCGGTCCCAGGCGCGTGGCTCACCGGTGGCCCGCCGCCGATGTGCTCGCGGTCCCACGCGGGGGGAAAGACCGGGCGCGTCCGCCGCGGCGGACGCGACTACCCGAGGCGGCCCTGCGCCCACGGCGAAGCGCGCACCGTGATCCGAGTCGACGCAAATGCGGCGCCTACGGCTTGCGCCACTCATCCATCTCGACGACGCTGTCCGGCAGCCAGTTCCACTCGATCGTCTCGTACACGAAGCTGACCTGCTCCATGTGCCGGTAGGATTCGTTCGCCGGCACGAAGCTCATCGGCATGTACGGGCGAACGTCCACGATGCGCGCATTCTTCAGGGTGATGCGGTAGTACTCTTTCTCCTGCCGCGTCGCCGGGTCGATGCGATAGAACATGAGTTGCGCTTCCGTGAGGTTCTGCCCGGTGCACATCGCCTTGTGGAAGCCCGGGGTGGCCTTGTCGATCACCTTGACGACGCGCAGCGGGCTGTGCACCCGCACGCCGGTCGCTTGCCCGGTCGTCGGATCCACCGGCTGGTGAATGTGATGTTCGATCTCGAACACGTCCGACGTGTCCCCACGGTTCTCCTTCTCGGACGAGCCGGGGTACTCTTTCACCTTGAGATTGCAGGGGGTTGGCATGACACACTCTCCTTACTGAAAAAAACGGCCCTCAAAACATACTCAACTACACAACGCGTGTATCGTTGTCGCCCGGCTGCGGCTCGCCCACCGAGCCGCACACCCCATCGCGACGCCCATCCGGCCGCGCGGCTTCCACCCGGGCCTGCGCAGCCAGACGTCCTTCGTTCCTTGCCTCGCATTACTGCGGCGGCGGGTCGAACTGCCCGACCATCGACAACTGCACCTCCACACCTTTGAGCCGGAAATGCGGAATCATCTGGATTTCCGACTTGAACATGCCCGGCTTACCCGGGACCGGCGTCGCCGAGATCTGGATCTCCTTCAGCGGGTACTTGGCCGCCAACTCGTCGTCGAGCGTACCCTGCCGGCAATACTGCTTGAGCCAGGTGTTGATCTCGTTAACCATCTTCTCGGCGTCCATCACGCGGCCCATGTTCTCCCGCCAGATCACCTTCAGGTAGTGCGCGATACGGCAGGAAATCATGAGGTACGGCAGGGCCATGCCCAGGCGGGCCCGCGTTTCGTCCTCCTTGCCCTCGGCCGTGTCCGGGAACTTGCCGACCCGCTTGGACGACGGGGCGTCGAAGAACGCCGCATTGTCGCTACCCTTGCGCATCACCAGCGGGATGAAACCGAAGTTGCACAGATCGACGTCCATGTCTTCGGAGATCAACGTCTCGGTGGGAATCTTGGTGTGATACTGCCCGGTCGCCGTGTACTGATGCAGCGGCAGATTCGGCACGGTCCCGCCGCTCGTCGGTCCGACGATCGCGTTGTACCAGCCGTACTTCGCGAAGCTCTCGGTCATCCGGCCGGCCAGGGCGAAGGACGCGTTGCCCCACAGGTACCGGTCGTGCGTCTCCTTCCGCACGTCCTCCTCAAACACGAACTCCTTCACGTCCTGGTTCTCCACCGTGTACGGAGGCCGCAGCAGGAAGCGCGGCATCGCCAGCCCCACGTAGCGGGCATCGTCCGACTCCCGGAACGAGTTCCACTTGGTGTACATGGGCTGCTCGAAGATCTCGTACATCTCCGCGAGCTTCGGCAGATGCGAGAAGTCCTCCATCTTTTTGTCGAACATTTTGGGGCCGGCCGCGGCGATGAACGGGCACTTCGCGACGGCTGACACGCGGGCGATCTCGCTCATCAGCTCCACTTCCGGCGCCCGATAGTCGAACTGGTAGTTGGAGACCATCAGGCCGTACGGATTGCCGCCGAAAGTGTTGTACTGGTCCCGATAGACGGTCTTGAACAGACCCGACTTCTGCCAGTCCTTGCAGTCCTGAAAGTCCGCCAGGAGGTCCTCCTTCGAAGCATTCAGCACCTCGATGCGGATGTTCTGGCGAAACTCGGTATTGTTGATCAGATACCAGAGGCTGCGCCAGGCGGACTCCAGTTTCTGGAATTGCTCGTGGTGCAACACCTCATTCACCTGGGCGCTGATCTGCTGGTCGATCTCGGCGATGAAATCATCGACGACCTGCTTGTTCAGCGTCACCTTGTTCAGGTCCAGACCCGAGGCTTTCTGGACCAGACCGGCAATGCCTTTGCGGTAGAGATCAATGTAGGCGTGATCCAGATCCAACTGATCGATCAGCGAATCCACCGTCGAGGTGTCTACCGGGGCCGCGCCGGCCGCTGCGGCTGCTTGTGGTTGGTCTGCCATGTTCGTCTTCGCTCCTGTCGTCCATTAACCACGCCCGGCGGCGTGGAGTCTGCGTTTCAGTCAGATCCGCGCTCACGATCCCGTCGGTGGGGACGCCGCCCCCCCGCCCGCCGAACTGTCGGGCGTGGCGAGCATCGCCAGAATCTTGGCCCGCACCTCCGGGTCCCTGATGGCACTCAGCAGTTTTTGTTGCGCCGCTTTGTCGCCCATGGCCGGACGCAGGGCCTTTAGGGCTTCGCGCAGCTCCAGCAGGCTCTTGAGCTGGGGGACCTGCCGGGCAATCGTCTCCGGACGGAAGTCCTTGAGCGTCCCAAACTTCAGCGAGACCGGCATCTCGCCCTCGCCCCCAATCCGGTCCTTGGTGGTCATGTCCAGCGAAAGGTTGAAGCTCTGCATGACCGAATCGAAGTTCGACTTGTTGATGTCGATGGGCTGCCGGTCCTCGATCGTCCGCTTGTCGTCCTTCAGCGTATAGTCGCCCATCACGAGCATGCGGAAGGGCAATTCCGGCTCGGCGCCGCCTTTCAGCTTGTCCGAGATGACGATGTTGACTCGCGATTCACGTGCCTTCGACGGTCCTTTGGCCATGAGCTGCCTCCATCGGCGTTGACCCCGCCGCGGCGGGGCGGCCTGCTACTTACCCGCGGGCTCCGCGGCCAACGCCGCCAGAGGGTCCAACTGGCAGAGCCACGCGAACGACTCACGAACCCGATCGAGGGCCCCGGGCGTCGGCTCCTTCTCCGCGCCCACGAGCGCCTTGCGACACTGGTATAGCGTTTGCGCTACCTCGACCGCGAGTGTCGGCTCCCACTCCACGATATGGTAGCGCCGAATTTCCTCGTAGCATTCTTCCAGCAGCGGCCCGGCGAGCTGCAGGCGCTTCATGTCACAGCAGACTTGGGCAATCTGCAAGCGCCACAGAAGCCGATCGCGCCGCTGCGAGCACGCCACCAGCCCCTCCTGCAGGGCCTTGATCGCCTCCGACAGCTTGCCCGCGCCGGCCAGCTTGCGTGCGGCCGCCGAAGCCTCCGTCAGCCGGCCGTCGGCAGCGCCCGCACCGCCGCGGGCCTGGGCGCCGCCCCCCGCGGCCAGCACGTCCGACTCCAGCCACAGCCGTGTCTCGCCGCTGCACAGCGGCATGCCGTCGCGGAACGTCAGCCCGTACAGGCCGCTGCCTAGTCGGCGGACCAACCCGCCGGTAACGTCCATGACGGCGGCACGGGCCCGGTCGAACTTTGACCCCAGATTCTGCATGGCCACGCACACGTACCGCTGCAAATCGAGCCAGAGCGGATCGCTGGACCGAAACGCCGCCTCCGCGTTCGTGTGCAGATGCTCCCACACGCCGTTGCTGAACTGGAATACGAGCGCTTCAACCAACGATTTCTCCGGCGGCTCAATGCGATGCTGGGTCTCGTCGGTCGCGGGCAGCTCGATCCGGGCCCACTTGATGAGACGCACGAGCGCGTACGGTAATGGGTCGGCCGGATCCGCCTTTCGCAAGAACGCTGCGGCACTCAACACCGCGTTCACTGCGCCGGAGACGTCCTGAACGTCGCCGGCTGTAAACGCACCCGCCCCGGCCGGCGATGCGGTGGCCGGCGCTGTTGCGGGCGCCGCCACTGCGGCCGGTTTCGGCCGCGAACCAGCCAACTCCTTGACCTTACGCAAGAACTTGGCGAAGTCCGGCGGGTCGTCCGGCATTTTCGCCGTCAACGCCGTTTGAAGGGCCGCGATTCGCTCGACACAGCGATCGAGGGCGTCGAATTCATCCGGCTTCGGCGGCGCGTCGCGGAACCAGCCGCCCTCCACTAGGCGCTCGGTCAAGGACTCGATCAGGGCTTTGCGGCGGCGCGGACGCTGCGGGAACAAGTTGTCCCAATAGCTGCCGGTGAGCTCGGCCATCATCCCCAAGACAGCCGCCAGGCCGGCGTAGCGGTGCTTCTTGAACGAGGCGTACCCTAACGCACACGCGGCAAACACGTCTTTGGATTTCGCGCGGAGAAGATTCAGGCTGGCGTCTTCGATGCGATACCAGTCCGGATCGCCGAGATCGATGCGATCAACTTTCACCATCTCGGCTTCGAGGAGCAAGAAATCTTCGTCGTCGGCGACATCGACACCGCAGGGGGCGTCGCCGGGGATCGGCGTCTTGCCGAGATCGATGATCGTGGCTTCATCGAAGCCAGCCATGGCTTTCTCCCGGCGTGAGCCCGAAACAGCACCTGGAAGCACCCGGGGGTGCTTCGATACCGCTCACGCCGCCCTGCGGATAATTCACCCGACTTCTGCGTGCAACGTTACACGCATGGGCTTATAGCACGGCCGGACCACCCAATCTCGAGCAAACTCGCTGCATGCGCCCGCGTGACATTGCGGGCGTGCAGCCGATATGTCCAAGATCGAGCCCGACAGCATATATTAGTACGGCACTCCCCTGACTGACAAGTCAGGCACGCGCTGCGGTCTCCACGAAATCGGCCCAGCGCTCGGGAGCGCGCACGGGCTGCGCCGGGGACAAGCCGGTCTGGGCCTCGGCACCTTCGCGATTCTGCGTCGCTGGCGCCGCCAACAGGCACATGTCGTCTACATACGACAGGCTGCGCGCTTGCGCGGTCATCAGCAGGAAGTCTTCAGGTACGAGGTCGCGCAAGACGACACTCAGATACCCCGGGCTGTCGTCGGAGGTCTTGCAGATCAGCAGTGAGAACGCACGTTCCTCAAGATTCATCCGTTGCTCGAGCCAGCGCAGCCAGCCGCTGACCTGCAGCTCCAACGGCTGTCCGCTGACCAAGGGAAAGCGCAGCGTCGGGCCGAACTCCTCCGACTCCAGCCGGGCGATATCGTCCCCCCACGCGCTGGCCAGTTGCAGCCAGGTGGGCAGATCGTTGACCTTGAGGCACGGCCTGGCAGCCTCGAACCACTCCGCCAGCGACAAGCTTTTTGCGGCCGACTGCCAGGATGCGTCGCGGGTTTCTTCGTCGATCCCGCGGAGGTCGATCTCCCGCCCGCCGAAGACGCCTTCGAAACGCCCGGGGTTGTTGAAGAAACGAGAGATGAGTGGGCGCAGCCCCATCAGGTCCCGCAGCACCCGCAGGCCGGCCAGGACGCGATCGCTCGTCGGTCCGGGCCACATCGCGCTGGGCACGCCAACGTAGAAGCAGAGCGGGAACGGCCGTCCGCGCATGTCGCCCCCGTAGTCCTCCACATACGCGAACACGGTCATGCCGGATTTCGGCAGACGCAGGGCGCACACCGCCAACGGCAGTCGCTCCTCTCCGCCGCGGCGGACGGCGCCGTCGCGCCCCCGCGTCAGGTAGACTTCGAAGCCTTTGAGGATCCACTCGTTGAACTCGACGGCCCACTCTTCGTCGGTCGCCGAGCTGTAATAATCGGCATAGGTCGGCAGCTTCCCGAACCAGCGGAGACGCGGGTCTGGCGCAGCCTTCGGCGCTTTGGATTTGAACAGGTCCTTCCAGCCCATACGTCACACATCCCTGCCTAGCGCACCAGCACAACCGCTCCACTGGCGAGCCGCGGGCTTTAGCCCGCGCGGCTCTGTGCACGCGGATACGTTGCGTTTGCCCGGGACCGCGCGGGCTGAAGCCCGCGGCTCATGGGACTCCTCCACCCGCGGGGGGCGTCAACCGGGCAATCGCGTCGGGCAAGTCACGCCCCGCCGGCAGACGAAAGTAGAACTTCATACCCACGGTAAAGTCGGGCTTCGGAAGCCGCGCGACCAACTCGCCGTGCCCGGACTCCCGGAATTTGTCCGCCAGGTTGACCCCAAACGTCACTACCCAACTGCCGTCCTTGTACACGCCGTAGCGATGCAGGAATGCACACAGCGCGAGTGCCGAGGGCTTGCCCAGACCCCGCGGCTTGATCGCCGGCGCCCGGAAGCCCGCTTCTGTGTCGAAGCCGTCCACGAGCTCAAACGTGATCTCCGGCTGGTCGCCGGATACCCAGTTCCACGCCGTGTTCACCGGGTGATACCAGGCCTCGGCCGTCGTGTCGAACGTCAGCGGGTCGGTGCTGGTCGAACCCCCCTCCTTCTGCCATTGCAGCCCCAACACCAGTCGCGCGCTGCGGTACCAGTGCTGAGCGGAATCGTCCACGCGCTCCTGGCCATACGGCGTGCCCACCGGGTCGGCGGTCTCCACTTTCAGATCCAGCGGGGTCAGCGCGCCTTGGGGCGTGAGCTTCAGGAAATCACGCCACTTCTCGCAGGACCGAAGGAATGTCTGCCGGGCGCGCCGCACGGGGTCGTCCTCGGGCAAGCCCAGTTCGAGCGGCTCGAGGTTCTCGGCGGCCTGGTGCACCAGATTCAGGAACTTCGTGAACTGCTCGAACGGCACGGACTCGAGCGCGGTGGGTCCGGTCCCGGCCTCGTTCACGTAGGGCCAGCCCCCATAGGGCGAGTAATCCCCCAACATGTCGCGCTGCAGCGTGCAGAACTTGCCGGTGAGCTCCGCACTGAGCAGCTCCTGGCCCTTCCGCTGGAGCTCGACCAGTTGTGCGACCAGGCGTTCATCCTGGAGCCCGGTGTCGGTCTGCAACTGGGTAATCCCACGCCAGGGGATGGACTCCAACTTGGGCAGCGGGCTGACGTCGAATCGCTTCGGTAGCACGGCCGCCTTGCCGGCCGCGGTCGACCAGTCCCGCCAGCGGTTCGCGAATTCCGTGGCCACGTGTTCCCACGGCTTGACATTCGGCGGCGGCGCCGTCCCGGTAAGCGCGTTGCGGGCAAACGCCGCCCCGGGCCAACGCTCACGCAGCGCGGTGTGGTAGGCCTCGACCAAGCGGCGGCTCTGCGGGCCGTAATCGGGATCCTGCGGGTCGGGCTGCCAGCCGTCGCGGGCGGAGTACAGGGCCCAGGGCAGCGCCTGCAGGATCTGACTGAGCGCCGGCTGGAACTCGTCGCGCAGCACGGCGCGTTCATCCACCTGGGCCCGTCCCTCGCTGCCCCGGAACTGCGCCGCGAAAGACTCCCAGCTCGTGCCCGCGCGCTCCACGCGCGCCAGCTCATCGAGCCGCTTCTGCTCGTACGCGACCTTCCAACTGTCCACGTAGGCGTCGCAATAGCGCTTCCAGGCAGCGCTGACCAGATTGATGCAGTTCTCGTTGCGCGGGGGGCTCTCGCCGGCCCGCGCGAAATAGTAGCTCGGCTTGAAGTCGGCCAGGTACCTCAACAGGCGGACGCACTCGCGGGCCCGATCGTTGAAGAAATCCGGGCTCGCGCCGCTCGGTATCTGGCCCGCGCCAGCATCTTTCACCGGGCCAGCGGCGGCCTTCGGCTGCTCGGCGGCCGCCGGCGCTCCGGGCGCCTTCGGGGGGGGCGGCGGGCCGCCGGGCGCCTTCGGCGGCGCGGTTGGCGCCGCCGGTTCCTTCGGCAGCGGAGTTGCTTCCGCGGTCGCGGGCGCCGCGATGTAATAGGCGGAGCTCTGCGTCTCGCGCCCCTTCGGTGCCAATTCCCCCAGGCCCCAGGACGGAGGCTGCTGCACCTGGGAGAGGCGCTCCTCCATCTTGCCGAGCAGCGCCGTACCGGTGGCCTTGCGGATCAAGTCGATATACGTGCTGTTCAGGCGCTCGATCTTGGCACGCTCCCACCGGGCATCGAGCTTGGCCAGCGCCTCGGCGCTCGTCGCCGCAGCCGCGTCGGTATCTTGCCGGGACAGCAGCGCGTAAAGCACATCGACCCACTCCGCGGGCGTGTCGGGCACTTTTCCACCGCCGCCCGCCGCCAACCGCTCGTGCACCCGGTCCAACACGCCCCGGACGGTATTCAGGTCTGCCGTGAGCTCGATCCGGTCATTGTCCGGGTTGTCCCCGACCCGCTTGACCGCCAGGATATGCCCGTAGGCGTCGTCGACTTCACGGACCAGTTTGTCGAAGTTGTCGCCGAAGTAGTCGGACGCGTAGGGCCGCTCGTCGGCCAGGCCGGCGGCGACGATGTTCTCCCACAGCACGCGCTGCAGGCCACGCAGGTCAGCGTCATTACCGGCCATCAGGGCCGCGATGGCCTGCGCGGCCGGGTCCTTTCCCGGCGCGCCGGGATCGGCCGGCGCACCACAGGTCGCATACGCGTCGGACAGCTCTTTCTGATCGTCGGTCCACGCCTTGAGCTGCTTGCGAAGCGCATCGCGCAGCGACGGAATCCGCACATACGTCCCGGGGCTCTCCCCCTTCCACGTGCACTCCTCCATCGCGCGCTTCAGCGCGTTGTAGTTGTCCTCAAAAACCTGCCCGAATTGCTCGAGCTGCTCCTGCGTCTCGATCGGACGCTCCGCGGCACCCAGAATCGCCCGGTAGGCGGTCTCGATCTGCGCGCAGCGCTCGCGCAGCCGCATCCACTCACGGATCACGGGGTCCGGATTGGTCTCGTTGAGCGTGGCGTAGTTCTGCAGGTACGCATGCAGGTTCACCACCGCCGCATGAACTGTTCCCGACGGGTCCAGCCCCCCCTGCACGAGCATCCGCGCCGGGTTGCCCCACCCCGGACGGTTGCGCAGCGCGGCAAAGTACAGCCGGGTCTGCTCCAATCCCGCTTCGCCCAGCAGCGTATTGACGTCCGGCGCGGTCGCCGCCACGCCGCAGAGCTCCTGGACGCTGTCCGCCCCGAGCTGCTCGGGCAAGGCCGTCTGGCCCGCGCAGCCGTACCAGCGGAGGTATTCGCGCAGCGCCGCCTGGAACGCCGGGAAGGGCACCCCCGGGGCCGCCTGACTTCCGACCGCGACCCGCTGCGTGCGCAGCGCCTGGTCCACGCTCCTCAGCGCCCGACGCAGGACGCCGCGCTCGAAGACCCGCATCCCAATGGTGCGGAGGTCCTCGGCGGGCCGGCCGGCACCCGGTCCGAGCGACAGGAAGACCGGCCAGAGGCTGGCGCGCAGCGTGCCCGCATCCTGGCCGAGCTCCCGGGTCAGCTTGAACGACTCCGCGAGCGGTTGGTCCACCACCGCGCGCGACCGCTGGGCGCGGTCGCGGGGATCGCGGATGAGCCGGCCAAACTGCACGGCGCTGACAATCAGCAGCGCCACGAGGGCCACGCCCACCACCACCGTCCCCACCGTCAGCAGGCGCGCCAACTTGCGGTTCCGCACCACTTCCTGCTCGTTGCGGAAAACCAGCCCCTGCTCCGGAAAAACCTTGCGGAACAGCAAGTCCTTGACGAAGTGCGGCCGCGGCCGCGGGTACATGCTCTCCAGCGGCGGAAACTGGTCCGCCACGTCCGCCCCCAGCCGCTCCGCCAAATGCCGCAGAATCAGCCCGCCCTGCTGCGTCGCACTCGTGAAATACACCCCCCGGAAAATCAGATTCTTCACCGCCCGCGGGTTCTTGATCGCGGGAAACAGCGTCCGCACATACGTCAGCAGCGGGTCGCGGAACTGCCGGAACTCCTCCGGGTAGCTGTACGCCAGCCCCAACTCCCCTTCCTCCACCTCGTCCTGCAGCCGCCGCAGCCGCAACTCCCCTAGCCGCCCGTACAGCCCGTCAAAATCACCCGCGAACAGCTCCGGGTCACGCAGCTCACCAAAATCCCCCGGCCGCGACCAGCCGCAGATCTGGTTCTTGATCGTGATGTCCCGCTCCGCCCGGTCGAAAAACTGCATGAACCCCACCACCTTGTCGCACTTCGTCACCACCAGATACGCCGCGAACGTCACCCCCAGCTTGCTCTGCAGGTCGCGCAGCCGCTCCAGCATCGTGTTCGCGTCCGCTTCGTGCTTCTCCGCCGGGTCCGCCAGCAGATGCTCGGCCGACACGCAGCACAACACCCCGTTGATCGGATACCCCCGCCGCCCGCTCGCCACCGTCCGCAGAAACGCCTCCCATTCCCGGTAGTCCGCGTCCTCCTGCGGGTTGCACAGCCGGCCCGCCATGTCCACGAAGATCGCGTCCTCGCTGAACCACCAGTTGTAGTTCAGCGTCCCGAGCTGGTAGCCCTCCGGCTTGCCCGTCGAAAACGTCAGCCCGCCCTCGTTGATCAGTTTCGTCTTGCCGCAGCCCGAGTCCCCGATCACCACGTACCAGGGCAGGTCGTAGACGCTGATCCCCAGCTTCCGCATGTCCCGGATCGCGCCGAAGAACTTCTCGTTGTTCGACTTCACCGCCGCCCGCAGATCCATCGACACCGGCCGGCCTTCCGCCCCGCTGGCCAGCGCGCCTTCCATCTGCCGCGCCCGCCGCCCCCGCGCCCGGCCAAACAGCTTCGCGATGCCGAAACTCAGCAGCGCAATGACGCCCAGCAGGCCCGCCACCCCCAACGTCACCAGCCACAGCGGCGCCCCGCGGAACACGTAACGCTGCAAAAAGAAGATGATCCCGATCGGCGTGGCGAACCCGGTCATCGCCACCATCAGCTTCACTTCCCGCGGGAGCTTGTTGAACGTCGCTAACAACTTGCCCATGATCTACTCCTCCGCCGCGGCGGACCACTCGGCGGCCACCTGGGCAATCCCGGACGTTTCGTGCGACCAGGCCACCCGGAAGGTCACCAGCGCGGCGCCCACCACCACCGCCAGGATCACCAGCACCAGCGTCAGGCTCAGGCCCAGCCGGTAATCCGCCTTGAACTCCTGATTGTGCCGGTACGCCTCGGGGAACAGCTCCTTCCCGCGCGTCGTCGCGTAGGCCGGCAGCCGCGAAAACAGCCGCCGCGTGTAGTCCGCCAGCTCCTGCGGCCGGTCGTGGAACTGCCCCTTGAAGCCCAGCCGCAGACAGATGAAGTACAGGTTCAGCAGCTCCGCCAGCTCCGCCGTGTCCCGCCGCTCCCGCCGCTCGGCCAGCTCGTACTCGCGCTGCAGCTCGTCGCAGTCCTCGAAGAACTTCTCCCCGCCGAGCGCCTCCACGTGGTCCAGAATGCCCGGATCCGTCTCAAAGCGGCTCTCAAACCAGAAGTCCCGCCCCGCCCAGACCGTGTTCAACATCTTGTAGTCGATCAGGTACACCATCATCGGCTTCACGCGGTCGGACCACAGCCGCTCGGCCGTCGGGTCCCGGCGCGCGATATCCTCGGCGTCGCGCAGCGCCGTCAGGAGCTCGAAGCGCACCTGGTCCGGCGGCGGGGGCGCCCCGCGCTTCACCTGCCGGGCCAAGTTGATCAGGCCGTCGAAGACCGGCCAGCATACCTCCGTCAGACGCAGCGGGACGGGTTCTTCACGCGGGGTCATCGTCCAGGCCCTTTCACACACACGTACAAGGTCGGTCGAAACTGCTCCATGGCGGCGATCTGCCCTTCGCGAATGCTCATCCGAATCCCCCGCTCCTGCTCGCACTCCTTCCAATAGTCGGCCCGATCCGGACCAATCGTCTTGTCCACGCGGAAATAGTGCAGACCCGGCCGGCGGGGCAGCGTCCCGGCCGGCGGGGCCTTAATCTGCAACCGCAGCCCCCGCACGGCGATGTTGTGGATCCGCGGCGAGCGCTGCGGCGAGGCGAGCTTCATGTCGAGCTTGCCGTAGACCTCCTGGTACACCTCGTTGATGTCCCGCTCGTCCGCGTGCAGCCCGACGTACATGTCCGCGTTCTCGTCGATCCACTTGCGGTCGAGCTCGACCTCGAGGCCCTCGCGGCCGCCCTGGTCCTTCTTGCGCGCAAACACCCGCTCGACATACGCCATGGGGCGGAGGGCGTCGAGCAGGACGACGAGCCGGCGGCGGACTTCGTCGAGACTGACGGCCGGCCGGTCGTGGTCATAGGCGGGCAGCGCTCCGGGCACGAGATCATCGTGGAAGACCGACAAATGCCCGATCAGCTTGCACAGCCCGACGAACACCCCGTACGGATGCAGCAGCGGGCTTTGCAGCAGCGCCCGCAACTCGGCCCGCGTCGAGTTTAGCGTGTGCAGCTTGAGCAGGTGCTCCGTATTGGCCCCCACCCCGTCCGTGAACGCCATGCGCGCTTCATGCGCCTCCCGCGCCAGCACCTCGTCCTTGGCTTCCACCTGGTCGGCCAGCGACTTGATCAAGGCGCTCAGGCCGGCATCCGCCTGGATCGCCAGCAGCGGGCCGGCGCCCAGCTCATCCAGCTCCGGGATCGCGCCGGGCCGATCGGTTCGCTTCACCCGGCACAGCCGCACCACTTCGTACCCCGTCGTGTCCTCGCCGGCCGCGAAGAGCTTGCCGCGCAGGCGCCGGACGTAGAGCGTCTGCGGATTCTCGCCGGTGTTTTCGTCGCGGCGGGTCACGGCCAGCGGCTCGTAGCGCGGCGCGCCGACCACCCTTTCCGGGTTTTCCAGCGGCACGGCATTCGCCCGCACCTCCTGCAGGTGCGGGATGCCGAAGAGGATGTCGACCGCGCCCCCGCCCGCCCCGAGCGCCGCTTCGAAGTTCAGCGGCGCGATTTCGGCGTTCTCGGGCACGTGGACCCACGTCCCGTCTTTCATCCGCAGGACGCAGCGGTCCACCCGCAGTGTGCAGTTCTCCAGCGGCTCCTTCGCCGTTTCCAGCTCGACGAAGCCCCAGGTGAACGGGGCGGCACAGTCCAGGGTCGCCCGCACCAGCGTCTCCAGACGCCGTTGGGCGGCCTGGAGATGGTGCGGCCGCAGGAACATGCCCTCGTACCAGTGAATCTCAGTCCAAAAGGTCATACCCTGTCTCCGAGGGCCGCGCGGGCTGAAGCCCGCGGCTCGTATCGCCCCAGCGGACCGGCGCGCCCGTCCGCCGCGGCGGACTACTTGGCTTCGTCCCGGTACAGCTTACGCGGGGAGAGGACCTCGATGAACTGCGCCTCGTCCAGTTCCTGGTTCGGATGGACGCCGATCCGCACCTCCAGGTCGGCCGTGTACGCCCCGGGGGGCGCGAACTTGGCCGGCCGCACCGGCAGGACCTGGCCGTCGCGCCCGATGAACTTGGGGAAGACGTAAATCACGGTCTCGCGGTTGTGCACCATACCCCAGTCGAGCGCGATGTTCGCCTTGTGAACCGGCTTGTCGCCGTCGAGTACCGCGCCGCGTAAAGCCGGGCCCAGGTGCCGGCCGTAGACCTTGTCGTCATTGGTCAGCACGAAGATCTGGTTCTTCGGCAAATCGAAGCGCTGGCTGCCCTCTTGGGCGGTGCCCACCGGGCGGCGCTGGTACCAGTCCCGGCACGTAATCTTGGAGTCGGCCCGCAGCAGCTCGTTGCCGGGCTTCTTGAGGTCCGCGGGATACAGCACCGCAATCGTGACCTCCAGGGGCTCGCCGGTGCGCTTGTCCGGCGGCCGGTTCGCGTGCGGCGCCGTGTTGATATACGCGTCCTGCCGAATGGTCAGGGCGCGGGCGCAGCCGGTCGCCGCCGTCAGGATCAGCAGACCACCGAGTAGCCCGGGCGTCGCGGCGCGCCGGGATCGCAGCGCCACAATCGTCATCCGTAGGGTCTCCACCGTGTGCATGCCGTCATCCTCCTTGGGTGTACGCCTCGGCGAGCTTCTGACCGCGAAGCTCGCGAATATGCTGATGGAACAAATGATGACCATCGTCCCGCAGGTAGTCCTTGACCCGGCGGTTCGGATCGGATTCCAGACCCGCCGCCCCGCGCAACTGCTGCTCGAGCTCATGGGCGATGTTCTCGAGCGCGGCATCGGAGCCGATGATGGCCGCCAACACCCAGCGCTGCAGCCCCAACAGCCGCATCTTGAGTACCCCTGCCGGTTTGCCGTGCTCGACGTCAACGACCTCCCGCACCACGTCCTGCAAACCGGGGGAGCGCGCATACACGTCCCAGGGCCGCGCCAACAGCGGGTTGTGCTTGACGAAACTGCCCAGAAACGGCCGCAGCGCCTGATCGAAATCGTGCGCGAACCGGGTCAGCTCGATCAACGCGTCGAACAGGCGCTCCGCCGCCGGGACGGGCGGACGAACCCCGCCCGGTGCGAGCGGCGGTCTGGCCCGCGCGAGCCGCTCCCACAGCGCCGTCAGCACCGTGTCCGCGGCGCCACCGCCGTCCGCCGCGGCGGACCGCGCGGCCGCCAGCTCGGTTTTGAGCTGTTCGATGAGCGCGTCCTTGTCCTGCCGGAGCTTCTCTTGCGCTGCGCGCGTTTCTTCGAGCTGCACAATCAACGTGCGGCGGCCGTCTTCGAGCTCGTCGATGCGGGAACGATCGCCGGCCGCCAACTGCGAACGCTGCAATTGCACCGTGAGCTGCTCCAACTGGTTCTCGACCTGGTAGAGCCGCTCGTTCTTGGCCACGAGTTGGCCTTCCAGCTCGACGGTCTCCTTCTGTGCGGTTTGCAGGCGGGTGCGCTGGTCGTTGACGATCCGCTCCAGCTCCTGGCTGCGCTGCTGCTCGGCATCGAGCTGCCGGGTCCGGTGCGCCAAGTCCGCTTGGGTGGCCGCCAGTGTGTCCGCGGACTGGGCTTTCTCTTCGCCCAAGCGTTGGAGCTTCTTGGACAAGGCCTCCACGTCCGGCCCGGACGCGGGACGCGGAGCCGCTTCCTGGCGGGCCGCCAGATTCACCAGGAAGGAGCCCAACAGGCGGTAGCGCTCGGGTTCGGGCATCTTCAACAGCACCGTGCTAAGCGACCCGAGCAGGTCCGCGGCTCCGTTGCCGTGGGGGTGGCTTTCGCGCTGTTCCATCGGCTCAGGCATCTCGAGGCCCTGAGAATCCCCAGGCTGAACGCACGGCAGCGTCCATGCGGAACCGATACCGGTCGACTTCGCTAACCGTGTACATCCAGGCCCATACTCCGCGCGCCGGCCGTGGCCCGACCCCACGCAACTCGCGCGCTGCACGCGATCTATCCGCCGCGGCGGACTGAGGGACTATATCCCGCCCCCTGGAACCGGGCAAGCGTGTTTCGGGTGGCACCCCAATACACAACCTATCCCGCCGAAGCCGGCATTCTGAGCACTGTCCGCACCCCGGTCAGTTGGTCGCCGAACTGTCCTGACCGCCGCTGCATGACCAGCGGATTCGTCAGCCAGGACCACCAGGCCGCGAGCCCCCCGGCGGCGCTGGGCAACGCCAACGGGGACCCCGGCGCGCCGGGACGATCGAGCAAGACTTGACTTCCCCCGCAAAGCCAATGCTTTCCATCATTGGGCTCGCCCGGCACATCACACCACTCCCACAAACCGCCGAACAGGCCCTGTGCTCCCCCCGTCGCGCGCAGCTTCAGTGCGGCGAGGAACCACTCGTCGCGTGTTGGCACGGTCCGCGCGCGATCCCGGGCCAGTTGGTTCGCCTGCGCGTAGCTCTCGACCGGCCACTCGCCGAGGTCAATGTAGTACATCCGCCAGGGGCGCTCCTCGTCGGCCTGGTCGACCGCCGCTTTCAGCGGGTCACCGGCCTTCACCGCCCGCCCCAGCGCGCGCAGGTGGCTCCACAACTCGTCCCCCGGTGGCACCGAGACCAAGAGCAGGACATTTCCGTCCCGATCCTTCAGCCGCACGGGATACCCGGTCTGTCCGTCGGGGCTCCCGTCAGGTTGGTAGCCCGCCTGCGCGAGCGCGGGCGCTTGCTTGTCCCACGGCGGCGGAACGGTGCGCAGCAGACCGTGTACCGCGTCCACTTCAGCCGCGCCCGCCAGCGGCCCGAGCACTTCCTCCACGGCCGCCGCACGGGCATAGAAATCGACCAACTGGCCGCGATTCCGCGCCGCGCTCATCGCCGTGCCCGCGTCCGCGACCAGCGCCAGCAGCCGGCTCCGCGCCGCCTGGGCCAGGCTGGCCAACGCGTCCGTGTTACCCGGATCAGGAGCCCAGGTCTCCGCCGCCCGCACCATGACGAACGTCTGCGCTTGCGGCCCGGCACCGGCCCGCAGCTCAAGCTGGACCTTCAATGAAACGCGTTCGGCAGAGACCTTTTGCACTTCGGAAACAACCGCGCGGCCCTGCGTCGTGGCCAGCAGGAAGGCGCTGGGCTCGCGCGACTCGCCACCCTGCGCCGCCGCCGGAATCAGTTCCTTGAGCAACGCCTCGGTCGCGACACCCTGGGGATCGGATAAGTCCAGCCGCCCGCGCCACGCGTCGCGCAGGCTTTGGATCAGGTCCACGACGGGCGGCGGAGGTGGAGGCGGCGGCGGCTCCACCGGCTGCTCGACGGACTTCTGGGCCACTTCCTCCTCATGCGGCGGCTCCGTGGGCGGCTCCGACGGCTTCTCGACGGGCTTCTCGGCGGGCTTCTCGACCACTTCCCGCGGCGGCTCTTGGGGCGGCTCAACGGGTTGTTGCGGCGGCACCGTGACGGGGGCCTCGTTGGGCTGGATCGGGGGCGGTACAGGTGGCACCGGCTTCTTACTGGTCAGCGCGAAGTACGATCCGACAACGCCGCCGACGACAACCAGTGCGGCCGCGCCGAAAACCAGGCCGCGCCGGCGGGGTCTCGTCTCGGCCTTCTCTTTCGCGGGTGCGGCTGGGGCCTTGACCGGCTCCGGCTGCGGCTGCGGCGTGAGCCCCGCCGCCAGCTTGTTTTTCCATCCCGCCGGCAGATCGTACGCCCAGGTGCCGGTATTCCACGTACCCTTCCACGTCAGCGAATCACCCGCTTTCGGCCGGACCTCGAACGTGATCTCGCCGATAGGGGTCTTGCTCCGCTTGGGTGCGACCACCTTGGCGCGCACCTTCGCCGCCCGCACGCACTCCTGGAGCTCATCGCCCAGGTGCTCACGGGATTTGTCCTGCGCCCCCACGAGCAGTCGACTGAGCCGGTCCTCGATGCCTGCGAAGTCCAGGTCGAGCACCGGCTGCTCGACCTGCCGGCAACTCGCGGTCCCCGAACCGAGCGGTTGGGGACGGCCGGCCGCGGCAGGATCGATGGCCAGACGCACCTCAAACGTGATTGACTTGGGCAGGCCCGCCGCAGCCGGAGCTGGCGTCGCGGCCAATTCGACCCCGAGCGCAGACTCATAAGTTCGCAGCAGCTCCGACCGCGCGAGCAGATCAGACAGCACCTTTCGCCGCACGATGGTCGTGGCGACCGCCGCGGCCCGCGTGGCGAGCTCCGCTGGGTCCGCCAGCATCCACGTCAGCTCACCGTCGTTCCATTGGAGCACGAGGGCTTCTGCCCCCTCGGCCGCGCTCGCACCCAGGAGTTGAATCTGCCCCCGCACCTGCCGCGCCGTGCCCGACAAGGCAACTTGCAGGGTGGCTTGGGGAAAAGCCGTGTCACGAAGTCCGCGCCCGAATTCCTGGAGCCGCGTGGTCTGGAGCTGCGTGAGCCATGCGACCACGTGCGCGGCCACGCCCTGACGCAACTCATCGAGCCCGCCGCAAAGCTTGATTTCTTCGCCCCGGAGGAGGAAGTCGAGTGCCCCGGGCACGGTTTCCGCTTCCGTGGGGTCGCCGGGCGCGCGCAGCCGGACCGTGAGCGGTGCCCGGCCGTCCGCGTTCGTTCCGGGCGGCG
Source organism: uncultured Planctomycetales bacterium (assembly GCA_964638325.1). GTDB lineage: Bacteria > Planctomycetota > Phycisphaerae > UBA1845 > Fen-1342 > JALHJL01. The sequence goes on along the minus strand of CAZWYT010000010.1, from coordinate 63,221 downwards.
CCCACATGACGTATTCGATGGTGGCGAGGAGATGCTCCGGTCGCAGCAAGCCCGCGAACTTCTCCGCGATAACTTCGCGCAGCGCCGCGTCCACCTGCCGCTGCAGGCTCGCGGTGACCTCGTCGAGCCGCGCCGTGGCGACGTCACCCAGGTGCAGGCGACAGGTCTCCTGGAGTTGATCGACTTCGTCCCGCGCCCCCTCCGGCCAGTGCTCGACCTGCGGCGCGTCGGCCAGGAAATCGATGGCCTCCATCCATTGCTGCTTCTCGGTGAGCCGCCGGGCGTGCTCCAGCCAGCCACGCACCTCGCTCTGTTCGCTGGCGATCTTGCGGCGCTGGCGTTCCTCGTCCTGCAGGTACGCGTGGTAAGCGGCTTCGATCGCCGCGGCCGACTCCCGGACATCGGGCGGACATTCCTCCGCCGCCGGACGCTGCGCGAAACGCCGGCCGACCGCAGACCAGTCCTTACTTTGAAAAGCCTTCTGCAATGCCTTGTGCCACGCGCGGGCCTTTTCAGCCGCCCGCGCCTGCTGAACCTGCGCGGCCAGTGGCTCCCGCGCGCGGCGGACTTGCTCCGGCCAATGCTCGAGCGCCGGCTGCTCGTCGAGCAGCGTCTGGGCGGCCTCCCATTGCGCAGCGCCGACGGCAACTCGGAGGCGCTCCAACCAGCGCTGCGCCGCCTTGAGTTCCGCCTCGGCGGTCGCCCGGCGACCCGCCTCGGCCGCATACTCGGCCACCCGCTTCTCGACGTCGGTGACCCGTGCCAGAAGTTCCGGCGGCCATTCCCGAACCGGCGGACGGTCAGCCAACGCCGCTTGCAGCTCGCTCCACGCCTTAGCCTCGAGCATGGTTTCGAGTTGTGTGACCCAGCGCTGGGCTTTGAGAACGCCGGGATCGGCTTTCTGGGGGGCGGCGGCTTGTAGACGCCGGACCAGTTCGGCCGCCGGCGGGCGCTCGCCAGGCACGCGTGCGAGCATGGCCCGCACCACTTCGCGCCAAGCCTCGATTTCGGGGCTCGTGGCGTCGCGCAGGTCTTTACGCGTCAGCCGGATGGAAACGCCGAAGCTCATCATTTGCGCCATGTCGACGACGCGGTGGGCCTCGGGCTCGTGCCCCAGATACGCATGCTTGTGCTCGGCCAGAAGTCGGAGAATGAACCCGGCGGCGATGAGGTCCGACCCGGGCTCGAAGCTGCCCAGCGCTTCCTGGCCGTACCTGTCTGGATCGATGAAGGCGCACAGGCGGTCGTCGCGATCCGTCACGTCGCGCGGCAGAACCTCCCAAACGCCGGTACCTGCGGCCTGCGGACCGACCGCGAGATTCAGGTAGCTCTCGACCCCCAGGACCTTGCAGATCGCGGGGGCAAAGCCGAAATCGGCCACCTTCAGCAGTCCGTCCGCGTCGTGCAGAATCACGCCCGGACACAGTCCGCCATGAACGGCCGCGCGGCCGGCACCCGTGCGGTGCGCCGTGGCGAGCGCGTCGAGCAGCGCCACCGCGGCCTGGAAGAGCTGGTCGGGCGGAATCAGCGGCGCGTCGGGATCAAACAGCTCGCGCGGCGCGAGGGGCGTGGCTGGCTCGTGGGCTACGTAGAGGGCATGCTCATCCTGGTCGAGGGCCCCGGTGGGCTGCAATATATAAGGACACTGAGTCGCCAGACGGCGCTGGGTCTCCACCGCTTCGGCCAGGGCATGAAGAAGTTGGGCCAGGTGCTCCGGCGTCGCGGCAGGGGGTTTGAGGACCACACGTCGGAATACGTCAGCCATTGACCTGCGTGCCCACCTGCACCGGCCGGCAGGATTGCTTAGAGTTCTCCATCCGGGCTGCACGACCCGGGCAGCAGAGTGTATCGTGGAAAGCGGCCCAGGGGGAGCCCGGGAACCGTCCCCGCACTTAGTGCAATTTCCGCCCTTGACCGTGTGCCCGCCGCCGCTTAGGGTTCCGCCCATGAGAGAATCGGCGTAGACGCCCAGCGCGCCCGATGGCGCGTGGGTTGGTTGTCACTCGAGGGCCGAGGAGTTCGTGTTATGACGAAGGGGCGCATCTTTCGTTGGATCGTGAGCGTCGGCGGAGCCGCCGTCCTGCTGCAAGCCGCGGCGTGCAACCTGAGCGACCCGCAGGTCCTGGCGCAATTCCGGGACCAGTTGCTCATCCCGGCACTGGGCGGCCTGTTCTCGGACGCGGTCTTCTTCACCCTGGACAACGCACTCGTGCACCTCACGACGTAGACAGCAAGCGGAGCTCCCCATGCGAAGGCTTCTTGGCAGCAGCCGGTGGTTTCTGGCGGCGGTGCCGTTCCTGGCGCTCGGCGGGTGTGTCACGAACCAGCAGTTTTTCGACTTCACCCGCACGGAATTTGCGCGCGTCATCGCCGATACGTTCGGTCGCGTCTTTCAGGTTTACGTACAGGCCACGGCCTAGCCGACGCCCCGAGCCGCGGGCCGAGCCGCGGGCTTCAGCCCGCGCGGTCCCGGGCAGGCGCAACGTATCCGCCTGCCAAGAGCCGCGCGGGCTGAAGCCCGCGGCTCGGAGCGCGGCTCGGAGCGCGGTGCCACCGTGGCGGATTCGGGGCGTGAGCATGAACACGTCGTCCTGCCGATGGGCATTGTTGAGCGTGTGGTTGGTGGTCCTCGGGTACGTCGCGCTGTCCGCCGCGGCGGGACAGCCGCCGCCCGAGGCCGATACCGCCACGCCGCTCGTGGATCTCAACCGCGCCATCAAGGCGTACCTCGAAGAAGACCGCGAGACGGCCGCGGAGATCTTTGAGCGTCTGGAGACGACCTACCCGCAGGCCAACTTCCGCGTGACCTGCCAGTACTACCTGGGCCTGATCGCCTTGGAGGAAGGGCTGGCCAGCTCTTCGGCGGCCCAGGCGGCCCAGGCCCAGAAGCAAATGGACGTCGCCGAACGGGAAGCGGCGCGGGCCCGCGACCAGTTCGAGAAGGCGCAAGCGCACTTCCAGGCCGTGGTCGGCGTGGTCGACCCGACCGCGGAAATGATCAACGCGGCGCTGCTGCTGGGCATCGCCCAACTGGCCAGCGACTACCCGGGTTCGGCGGAAGGCGACCCCCAGGCGGCCTTCAAGCTGTCCCGCCGGGCCGAGGAGACCCTGAGCCGGTACGTGACCCAGACCGAGCCAGGCACGCACGACCGTTACGGCCACTTCTATCTCGCGGTGGCCCGTTATCGCCTGGCCGACACGTACCGCGATCAGCCGGGCCGTGGCCGGGAGTACGCCGAAAGCCTGTCCGAGGCCAAGCTCAATCTCGCGCGGGCCTTGGCCCTGGCGGCGGACGATCGCGACCGCGGGCAGCTTAAGCCGGAAGCCTTCGAGAGCTTCGGGACGGTCGTGAGCTACTACGACGCGCTGCTCGCCGTGTTGGAGCGCGACTACCGCAGTGCCCGCCGCGGGTTCGGCGAAGTCACCGAGCGCGCCGCCGGGACCGACCTGGCCCAGAACGCGCAGGCCATCGTCAGCAAGCTCGATGAGGTGGAGACCGCCAGCCCGACGCCGCTCCAGATCCCCGTGCCGCGTCCGATCGGCCCCTTCGAAGTGGACGGGCGGATCCGGCTGGGCAACTGGTTCGACTCCAACGTCATTTTGCTGGGCAAGGAGACCCAGTTGCCGCGCGGTTTCCGGACCCAGGAAGGCTATCGCTTTGGGCTGTCGGCCGACCTGAACATCAGCCGCTACATCACCAAGACCGAGGCCCCGTGGGTGGGGGAGAGCCTGACGCTGGGGTTTGGCGGCGGGACGTCCGACCTGTGGCAGCCCAGCATCCCGCAGTTTGACGTGAACCGCTATCCGGCCCGCGTGTACCTCAACTGGCAACCGATCAAGGACTTGTATCTGGGACTCCAGTACGAGTACTCGTACACGCAACTGGGCCACGCACCATTCATCTCCAGCCAGCGCCTCACGCCAGTGATCTCAAAGAGCTGGCGGGGATCCGCCGCGGCGGACGGGGACCGCGCCGACCTCGAGCTGGGCCGCACCGACCTGTACTACAGCTACGACATCCGCAACTATCTCGATCGCCTGACGGCCTGGCAACTCAACCGGGACGGCCAGTATCAGGCGGTCGGCGTGCGCCACACCTTCAACCTGATCCAGGCCAAGAATCTCCCGTATCTGACCGCGCACTACGCCGCGCACCAGCGCGAGCAACAGCTCTTCGGCGATAACTGGTTGAGCTTTTATCTCGGTTACGAGTACCGGGACGAGCGGACGGTCGGCACGGAATTTGATCTGCGCGGCCAGTCGCTCATCTGGGGACTGAGTGTGCCACTGCCGTATCGCTTCAGCTTCGGGCTGGACAGCGAGTTTGCCTGGAACGACTACACCGGCGCGAGCATCTTTGACTACGACCGCAAGGAACGGGCCGACTTTATGCAGCGCTACGACTTCGGCCTGACCTACGCGATCATCACCCGCGGCGAGTACGCGGCGATGCGGACGCTCGACGTTAAGCTGCGCGGCGGGATCGAATTGACCTTCCAGAACTCGAACATCTGGGACCGGCTGGGCGAGGACATTTACGAATACGATCGGGCCATCTACGGTGTACAACTCGAGGTCGGCTTCTAGAATGCAATGGCGAGCCGCGGGCCTGAAGCCCGCGCGGCGCTGCGCACTCGGATACGTTGCGTCTGCCCAGGACCGCGCGGGCTGAAGCCCGCAGCTCATGTTGGAGAGGTAGGATCTATATCATGAACAGCGTTATGCGGTTGGCGGGGCTCGCGCTCGTGGCAGTGCTGGTTGCGGAGCCGGCCGCCGTTCGTGCGCAAGGCCTGTTCTTCGTCACGAGCGTGTCGCAACCCGGGGGCGCCGCATTCGTGACCGCGGACGGCGCGACCCTGGAGCTGACCGTGGGTCGGGCCCTGGGTCCGGGCACGGTCCGCGTGGCCGAGAGCGCGAGCGTGATGTTGTTCGGTTCCCCGGGAGCGGTGGTCATTGTGCTGGGACCAGCCACGCTGGACACCGCGCGCGATGAGATCCGCGGCGCGACGCAGCTCGAGCTGCGGAACGGGAAGCTGGCGCTCTTTTCCACGGCGGCGGCCGGCGGCGGGGGTGTCATCGAGGTCGCCACGGCGCTCGGCGCGCCGCCGGGGGTGGCCATCGATTTCCAGGTGGCGCCGGGACAGACCTTCGTGGCGTGTACGGCCGACCGCGTCGCGGTGGCCTACGCGGCCGCGCAGCCGCCATCTTCAATCGCGGTGAATGTGAACGCGATCCCCAGCCTGCTTCCTACGGGCCAGCTTCTCACGGTGGAGGCCACAGGCACGCCACGCATCACGCCTCTGGGCAATTGGTTGCAGGAAGAGGGTTTTGTGCAGGAGTGGGGGCGCCGACTGGGCGTGGAGTCGGCGCGCGAGTCGCGGGCCGACGTGGAAGCCAACTTGTTCCATAACATCATTGCCTGGGACCGCTACGCCGGGGCCGGGCACGTTCTCCCCCGGCTCCAGCCGCCGCGCTTCAGTATCGAGATCCGGCAGACCATCCAGACGGTGACGACGCCTGCCCGCACGACGACACGCGGCGGCGCCATTGCGACGCAGCCGTTCCCAGGGGCCAACGAGGTGCCCCCGGTGTCGCCGGCGTCGGCGAGCGTTCAGAACCTCTTCAACGTCGGGCAGGGGGTGACGGCGATCCTGCTGAATCGGAACGCCGGTGCGTTGCTGAGCGCGACCGGGAGCCAGGGGCTGGGATTTCAGGGGTTGCAGCAACTGGCGATTCCAGGCTTTAGCGGTGGGGTGCGAACAACTGGGCCAGCCGGGTTGGGGGCGCAACCTTGATCGGCTCGGCAGCAACGGCGAAGAAGGCATGCCTCTCGTAGGCGAAGCGGTTTCCCGGGCCGAGTCCGGGAGCGGAGGTAAACTCATGCAAACCAGGCAACGTCAGACACAGAACTATTGCGGCTCGAGGCGGTGGGCCTCCGTCCGGCACTTCGGGCGGCTGCTCGCACTGGCAGGCATTTTGACTGGCAGCGCGGTCGCTGTGGGGCAGACCGACCCGGCCAACTCGTCGGTGATTGCGACGGCGGGCACCGCGGTTGCCGATGGCGTCGATTTCGACACCATCACCGTCACACTGCTCGACGGCGCCAGCGCCCCGGTCGTCGGCAACACCGTAGTGCTCGCCATCAGCGCGGCCACCGTGGACCCGACCCAGGCCTCGATCAACCCCGCTTCGGGGACCTCGGACGCCGCCGGCCAGGTCACCTTCCAGGTGCGCTCGACGGTCGCCCAGACCGTGACCTACCGGGGCATCGACCTGACCGACGGGGTCGTCATCACCGCGCCGGACGTCGTCGTGTTCGCCGCCAACACCACCGACGCCGGCAATTCCACCGTCGTGGCGGCCAGCGGGACTGCCACCGCGGACGGCGTGGACACGGATGTGATCACCGTAACGCTCAACAACGGTCTGAACAACGCGGTGGCAGGCCATACGGTCACGTTGGCGGTCTCGGCGGGTGGGGTGGCGGGGGTCACGATCAGCGCCGCGTCCGGGCCGTCCGACGAGAATGGCGTCGTGACGTTTACCGTCTCGTGCACGATCGCGAAGACGGTGACATTCCAGGCCACCGACACGACAGACGCGGTCACGGTTACGCAGACGGATAATGTCATCTTCACGCACGGGCCCACCGAGGGCACCCACTCCACACTAACGGCGCCGGCCGGCGATGTCGTGGCCGACGGCGTGAGCACCAAGACCCTGACCGTCACGCTGCTGGACGTCACCGACAACCCGGTCAATGGGCACAACATCGCGTTGTCCGTGGTCGCCGGTGGAGCAGCGGGCCTCGGCGGAGATATTGCGGCCACGCAGGTGTCGGATGCGAGCGGCGTTGCGACCTTCGACATCACCTCGACCGTCGCCAAGAGCGTGACGATCCAGGCCGAGGACACGACGGACAGCGTGACCATCGCGGACACGGTCAGCATCGATTTCATCTCTGGTACGACCGATGCCGGGAATTCGACCGTTACGGCGCCGGCCGGAAATGTCGTGGCATGCGGCGGGGCGACGAAGACCATTACGGTGACGCTCCGCGACGGCGCCAACAACCCGGTGACCGGTCACGACGTCGAGCTGAGCGTTTCCGCGGGCGGGGCCGGCGGCGTTACCATTAGTGCGCCATCGGGGCAGTCCAACGCCAGCGGCGTGGTGACGTTCACGGTCTCGAGCACGATCGCCAAGACGATCACGCTTCAAGCCGAAGACACAACGAACAGTGTGACCATAACGCTAACGGTGAATGTCACTTTCGTGCCAGCCGCGACCAGCACGCTGACCTCTACAGTGGCCCCGGCCGATGGCACCGCGATCGCCGATGACTCGGACACGGAGTTGATCACCGTGACGTTCGAAGACGCGTGCGGCAATGCCATCCAAGGTCACACGGCTACGCTCCAGGTGATTGCGGGCGGAGCGACCAACGTCACGATCAGCGCCCCGTCGGGACCATCGAACGCCAGCGGCGTGGTCACGTTCACCGTGCGCTCGAGTGAAGCGAAAACGGTGACGTTCGCCGCCACCGACACCACCCTGAGTAGTCCGCTCACAGACACGGCGGTGGTCGCGTTTACGGCAGGCGCCGCGGCCGCGCTCCAGTTCGTCCAGCAACCGGCCAACACGGACATCGGAGCGACGATCTCGGTTACGGTCAACATCACCGATGCCAGCAACAACCTGGTGACGACGGCGGCCAACGCCGTCACGATCGCCCTGCAAAGCAACCCCACCGGCGCGACCCTGGGCGGGACGACGACGGTGGCGGCGGCGAATGGCGTGGCGACTTTCAACAACATCACGCTCAACCGCGTTGGAGCCGGCTTCACCCTGCGGGCCACGTCCGCGGGCCTGACCGGCGCGACTTCGGATGCCTTCAACATCAGCGCCGGTACGAACTTGACCAGCCCCGTGATTACGCTGGCGGAAGGCGATACGACCACCGGCCTCACCATTGGCTACTCGATCGAGGGCGCCGAAAGCGTCGACCCGTTCGACATCAGCTACGGCCTCGACCGCGACGGCGTGCTGCCCATCGACATCGTGTTTGGCACAGTGAGCGTGACGGATCCGACGGAGCTGTCGCCGGGGACGCACTCCGTGGACGCGGGCGACATCCGGTCGGATCTGAATGAAACCTTCCGCGACGGCGACGAGCTGGTTGTCGTGCTCGACAGTAACGACGACGTGGCCGAGGTCGCACCCGGCAATGCCGACAACGAAGCCCGCACCACGCTGCGGCTCGACTTCGTGGCCACGCGCTTCATCTTCGCGGGCACCGCCCCCGGGCGCGACTTCCGGGCTCTGGTCGGCTACTCGATCGACCTGAATCCGGTGAGCGAGGACTTCACGATCGGCTTCTACATCTCGGACAACTCCGACGCGAGCATCGGGACGGACGACGTCCGCTTCGCCGTCGAAACCATCTCGGCCGCCGCCGACAAGACCCAGGGCCCGCACTCCAAGACCTTCACCCTCAACATCCCGACCAGCGTGCCGTTCACAACGTCCAATTTCTTCCTGAAGGTGCGCCTCAACGATGACAACGCGGTCGGCGAGAGCGACGCGACGAACAACATCATCGCCGCGCCGAACTCCAGCTCCGACCCGAACGCCGACGTGGACGGCGATGGTCTCACGCGCGGCGAGGAGGACGCGGGCTTCGTGATCCCGGCGGGCATCATCTTCCGCGGCGATGAAACCGAGTCCGCGGCCATTCCCGCCGTGGACACCCAAACGTTCGACACCGCGGCCGACACGGACGGAGATGGGCTCAGCGACAGTCTCGAGCGCGACACCAACACGATCCCCGGACCGGAGAAAGGCGCCGACACGGACGGCGACGGCCTCGGGGACGGCGTCGAGGACGCCAACCACAACGGCATCGTCGATCCGAACGAGACCGATCCGCGCAACTGGGATACGGATGGTGACGGGCTGAGCGATGCGGAAGAGCTCACGGGGTTCCTCGTGACCCGCTATCCGGGGGACGCGACTTCCGGCCGGTTCCAGAGGAGTTACGTCACGCGCGTGTTTACTGATCCCACGAAGGCGGACACCGATGGCGATGGGCTCAGCGACTGGGACGAGGTAAACACGTATGCGCGGGCGGCCGAGGCCGACGGCAGCGTCCCGAGCATCGGCCTCGGCCCGATGCTGGCCCGGGCGGGCCGGACCGTGACGAAGCCCGTTTTCGGCATTCGCACCGACCCGACCAAGGCGGATACCGACGACGATGGAATTCCCGACGCGGACGACCCGGCGCCGCAGATCAATCCGGCCCGCTGGGGCTTCGACCTGGACAACGACGGCACGTTCGGCGAGACCGATCTCGGGCTCCTCAACGCGCAGCTCGGCGGCGCCGGCCCCGCCACCGTCGCGGAGTTCCAGACGCTGCTGTTGAACTTCGACCAGGATGAGGACGGGTTCCTCGAGGCGCCCGACGCCAACGGCGACGGGTTCCCGGACTTCACCCGCTACAACGAAGCCACGCTGGAGCAAGCCTTCGGCATCGACTTCAGCAACAACGGCAGCCTCGACGACGGGTTCGACGTGGGCGGCCTCAATCAGGGCGACGCCGGTCCGTTTGACGCGCGCTGCGGCAGCGCCAACGAAGGCCAGGCCCTCTTCGGCACCTACCGCGTCATGCGGAGCAGCGCCGGCGCGACCATCGGGGACGGCCAGCTCGACACCCTGGACGATACTACCGGACAACTGATCCCGACCGACAACTGCCCGACCGCGTTCAACCCCGAACAGTTGGACTTCGACGGCGACGGCCTCGGCGATGACTGCGACGCCGATCTGGACAATGACGGCGTCGGCAACGAGCTCGACCCGGTGACGCAATCCCCCGGCAGCAGTTGTTCCAACCCGAACCCGCTGTACGTCGCGCAGCCCCTGTGCGCGTTCGGCGTCATCGAAGGTCTCGTCGGGTCCTTTATCGGCCTGGTGGGCGTCCGCGCGGTCAGCGTCCGCCGTACCACTCGGCGGGTCGCCATCGGCCGCTGAAAGAGTGCTTGCCGAGCCGGCCCGCCCCGGGCCGGCTCGGTGTTTCCACTGACCCAGGGGGGCGGAGCTGCCTGACGCGGCCCGCCCCCCTGCGTATTCTGGGGCCGAACGCTACAATAGTGCGCCAGGAGCAGGTCGGGCGGCACAGTGAGGAGTTAACATGCACTGGATTCGTCGAGCCATGTACCTCGCGGTACTGCTGGGCCTTCCGCTGGCGATTGGACTGATGGTCGGTTGCCAGACCACCCCGCGCCAGGACACGGCACCGACCGGCACCGCCAGTCCCGGAAACGAACCCGCGAACGCTATGGCCCAGTCCGATGCGCAACGTGCCGAGAAGGCCATCGAGCGGGACCGCCAGGATCAGTCCGGTGAGCGGCGGCCGGTCGACCGCCGCGATCAACGGGTGGTGGATCAACCGCCGGTCGGCAATCGTAAATGAGCATTCCAGTCGCAAGGTGGCGGAGGTTTCTCCTGGCTGGGCTGGTGGGTGTCGCCCTCGGCACGCCGGGCAGCCCCGCGCAGGATCAGCCGCGAATCGCCGACCTGACAGCCCTGCGCCCCGCCGAGCCGGAAGAGGTCGCGGCGCTGGACGCGCTGGTGCAATCGCTCCTGGCGGACGGAGACGCATCCGCCCTCGAGCCGCAGAATCTCATCGCACTGAGCCGGCTGCTGTCGGCCCCGTGCGACCAGCTTCTCTGGCTCGGGCGTCAGATCGCCGCGCTGGAAAAGCAGCCGGAGACTGCCCGCCAGCTCGCGGACCTGGCCGGACAGCGGGCACAGCAGATGGCGAGCCTGCTGACGGACTGCGCCGAGCATTGGTCGGAGTGGATCACGCCGCCGGCGCCCCCTACACCGCCACGTCCCAAGTCGGTCTATGAGCTCACAGACCCTGCGGAGCTCAAAGAGCGGCTGGCGCAAGCGTCGCAGAACCCGGAGGAGCTTTATGCCCTGGCGCCGTACGAGAAGTTTGCGCTCCTGGCGCGCGGCTGCGAGGACCGGCTGCTGTTCCGGCCCCGTGAGCAGTTGCCGGATTGGAACGCGCCGCACACCCTATTGGACCGGTTCGCGGGCGGGCCCCAGTTGCCGGCGTTCTGGGAGCTGCGCAGCTTGCAGCAGCGCCTGACGGCAGCGCACGAGTCGTGGACCCGCAGCGGTGCGGCGCAGTTTGGAGAGCCTGAACAGCAGCGCTGGGTGGAGGGCAGCTTCGCGGTCACCGCGGCACTCCTTGATCGCGCCCTGGGCCTCGATCGCGAGCTGGCCCAGCGCGCCCCGACGCTGCCCTACAACGACGACCCGGCCGCATGGCAGCAGTTGGCGGCCACGTTCGAGCAACAGAGCCTCAAGAGCTGGACCGCTTTGGCCTACGTTCTCGCCGCGAGTCCTCGGCTCGGCCAGCCGGCCGATCCGCAGGTGCTCGCGGCCGCACAGGCCGCGTGGCAGGACTTCCGCCAAGTGAATCCCGAGGCCTGGACGGCAGTCGACAACCGCCAGGACGGCTGGCTGGCGCGGCTGGCGCCGGGTCAGCGCCTAGTTGAGGCCCACATGCTGCCGCTGGCAGCAGACTTCCTTGCGCCCCAGCGCGAGCAACGTCGCCGGCACGAGGACGAAGTGCGGACGTTGCTGCGCGACGCCGCCGCGGGCGGCGACGAGGCCGCGGATCGCATTTTCCAGGCCATCGAGCGCGCCAAGGCCGCCGAGCTCGGAGCCGCCGCCGAGATCAAACCGCTCAGCCTCGCGCAGCTTGTCACGCTCCTGGGCGGCGAGGAGCCCTGGGTCTACCTGTTCGTCGAGATGCTCGAGCTCGGCGCGGCGGCGGGCGAGCAACCGAGCATGTTTGCCGGAGTGGCGGTCTACCGCGAGCGCTACACCAAGCGCATGGGCGGGCAAGCATATACCGACAAATACGTAGTGCGGGTGCTGGCGCAGTCTCCCAGCCCCGAGGCGCTCGTGGCTGCAGCTCTGACTCAGGGGCCACCCGCGGAAACCACCGAGGCGCGCATCCTCATCGCGCCGGACGGGCCGCTGCCGCCAGGCTGGTTCGATTTCGAGAAGACGACGCTCCTGCCGCGAACAGGCGGCGGCATCGATCCGAGCTGGATCGTGTATCTGCCCTCGGCGACGGCGTTGAACTCCGCTGCCTGGACCCTAGCTGACACCCTGCGCGTGTGGTATCGCCTGGGCGTACGCTCCGGCAAGCCGCCGCTCCTCCTGGCCAGCGATCCCCAGCTCGTGGGCGCACGGCGTGGCCAGCCCATCGAGCGGGCGGACATGGCCATGTACCTGGTGTCGCTGGCGCCGCCGGCGCGCGCGGGCGATCCGACCCTGGCGGCCATGCAGATCAACCGCCTCCCGGACTTCATGGACGCCAAGCGGCGCGACAAGCTGGCGGTGATTCCGCTGTGGGTCAGCAAATGATGCGCGCCGCTTTGGGGGCATCCGCTCCTCTGCCGCGACGCGGTGGCCCGCCTCAGCGCCCGCCGCGCTTTGATCCGATACTCTCGAGAAGGTCCACCGGCGCGCGGTGTCGGCCCTTCCGCCGCGGCGGACACCCTACGGGGGTCAGCGTCGGCGAGGAGAAGTCGGCTTGAAGACACGGCTTTCCATTCTCGTGGCCGACGACCACGCCCTGGTGCGCAAGACGCTGCGCCAGTGGCTCGAGGCGGCGCCCGACCTAACGGTCGTCGCCGACGTTGGGACCGCGGACGAGGCGGTCGACGAAGCCGCGCGGCTCATGCCCGACCTAGTCCTGCTCGACGTGGACATGCCGGGCATGGTGTGCTTCGACGCGGCGCGGCTGATCAAGGCGCGGCAGCCCGACGTACGCATCGTCTTCCTCAGCGCGTTCTTCCACGACCGCTACATCGCGCAGGCGCTCGCGGTCGGTGCGTCCGGCTACGTCACGAAGAACGAGCCGCCGGAAGTGCTGATCAAGGCCCTCCGCAGCGTGGCCTCGGGGACGGCGTATTACTCACCCGAGGTCCGTTCACGGATCGTGATCGACACCCAGGGAGTCGAGCTCGCCCCGGGCCCCAAGCCGCGGGCGGCGGGCCTCACGGAGCGGGAGGTGCAGGTGCTGCAATACGTGGCCCGCGGCCTATCGAAGCGGGAGATCGGCGAAATGCTGCATCTCAGCGAGCGGACGGTGAACTGTCACTGCGCTAGCCTGATGGCCAAGCTGGACATTCATGATCGCGTGGAGCTGGCCCGCTATGCGATCCGCGAGGGACTGGTCGAGCCGTAGGCCACTCGGGCGACCGCCGTCATGGCGGCGGGGGCGTCTGCCAACGATCTTTCCCCAGCCATCCCCGGCGTTGGAAGAACACCAGCATCCCCCCGGCGATCAACACCATCACCAGCCACAACGCGGGGTAGCCCCAGTGCCAGTGCAGTTCCGGCATATTGAGCGGCGACGCGTCGTGACTGAAGTTCATCCCGTATACGCCGGCGAGGAAGGTGAGCGGGATGAAGATGGTCGAGATGATCGTCAGGACCTTGACGATCTCGTTCGTCCGCTGGCTCACGCTGGACAGGTAAACTTCGGTGATGCCGGAGGAGATGTCGCGGTAGCTCTCCACCAAGTCGAGAATCTGGACCGTATGATCGTGCACATCCCGCAGGTAGATGCGCGTCTCCTCGCCGATTAGCGGCGTCGGGTCCCGCAGGAGCGCGTTCACCGCATCACGCAGCGGCCAGAGGATTCGCCGCACGATCAGCAGGTGACGCTTGACCGTGTGGACTCCCGCCATCAAGTGTGGCGCCGACGCACCCGACAACTCCCCTTCGAGGTCGTCCAGCCGTTCGCCGCACTCCTCGATCAGCGGGAAGTAGTGATCGACGATGGCGTCGAGCAGGGCGTACACGAGGTAGTCCGGGCGCGCGGCGCGTGCGCGGCCCCACCCGCTGCGAATGCGCACCCGCACCGCATCCAGGCAATCCCCGCCGGGCCGCTCCTGGAACGTCAGCACGAACCTGTCCCCCAGAAAGAAGCTGATCTGCTCGGTCTGCCAGGGCTCTTGCGGCAGCGGCATGCGCGCCACGATGAAATAGTAGCTGCCATACGGCTCGGCCTTGGCGCGCTGATGGACGTGCAGGACGTCTTCGAGAGCCAGCCGGTGCAGATGGAACAGCCGGCCGAGCTCCGCGACCAGGGCGGCGTCCCCCACGCCGTCGACGTTGACCCACGTGACCGGCCACTTATCGAGCAGGGCGGGAATGTCCCGCAGGTCGTCCAGGGCCCGCTCTTCGTAGCCGTCCGCCCCGTAGGCCATCACGCGCACCTCGCAGCGCGCGGCCGCGACGTCGGGGACGAGCGTTCCCGGCGGCGCCCCCGGCTCGGTGCGGCGCTGAAACTCCGGCGTGCGGGCCCGGGTTCGTTTCGCTCGGTGTTTCATCGAGTCACTCCTGCTCCCAGCACGGCTCAGAAGTTGCTCCAGCGAATCGCGCGATAGGCGACCTCGTAGCGCCAGAGCCACACGGCCCCCAAGGCCACGGTCGTCATCACGATGGCCCAAGCCTCGAGGGGGAGGCCCAACACAAAGAACACGGGTCGCGCGTCCGGCACGATCCAGTGCGACAGCCACGGGCCCCGGACGACATAGCTCCCGATCACGACCCCCCACAGCGCGCAGAACACCCACAGAAACACGGTCTCATAGGTGACGACCTTGGCCGCCCAGCGCCCGTCCGGCAGGCGCCCGTCCGCCGCGGCGGACAGCCACCAGCTCACCACGAGCGCCGCCAGCGCGCGATGTCCGAGCCAGCAGCCAAGCGTACCCCACAGAATCACGCTGCATCCATACACCAGGATCGTCGGCAGGACGCCGGCCGGCGGCGGGCCCTCCTTGAGTGAGAGCACGGCCAGCATGACGCCCGCCCAGACCGCGGCGCCGCAAGCGATCAGCACGTAGTGCCAGGTGCTGAACCCGAGGTCGGCACCGGGCGGTGTCCGCAGTTGGAGGGCGCGGTAGAACGCCCGCGGCTGACAGAGCACCACCCAGCTCGTCGCGAGCCAGCGCGCGGGCGTGCGGCGCAGGGCCCACGGACTGCCAGGCCGGCTCGCGCTTTTGTTGCACGAAGCGGCCAAGACCAGCCCGCATTCCGGGCAGCGACCTTCGGCCGGTTGGTGCGTCAGGTCATAGCCGCACCCCTCGCACCGCAGTGGGAGCACAAGCCGTTCGCCGCATCCGACCCCCCGTGCCGCGCGCCCCAGGCAGACGGCGAGCACCACAGCGGCGACCCCCGCGCTCAGAAAGAGGGCAGTCTCCGGCATGAATTGGAGCGCTGACATCAGAGCGCTCGGTGCCAGCGCGTGATCCAGGGAGATGAACAGAGCGCCGCACCCGAGCGTCAGGACGGCCGCGGGCCACAGGATGGTGGCGGCGGCGCGGTACGCCCGCTGGTACGAAAGCCAGGCCGAGCCGCTGCCGTGGACGAAGGGCAGCATGAGCCAGGCGAGCAACGTCACGGCCAGCGGCCCGAGTGTCAGCCCGAGCACCAGCACCGCTTCCGCCGGCCCGAACCAGCCGTCGAGTGCCCTGGCGTGCCACTCGGCCCACACGTCGGCGAGCGTGCGTTCATGCAGTTCGGAAGTGAATGGCGGCATGCCCGGGGGACTGGCCGCATCCGGGTCGCCCGGCGCGCTCGCCGTCGTGGGGGCGCTGGCCGACGAGGCAGGCGCCCATGTCCAGGTCAACGTGTTGTCCCAGAGCATGAGGAAGACGAGTACGCCGACGTACGCGAGGAGACTCAGGAGAAACACGGCCAGAAACGCCGGCCATGAGAGGTGGACCATGCGTGCCGCGAGCGCGGCCGGCCCCAGGCCGCGCCGGGTAAATGCGTTCGTGTTCGGCTCCGCAGGTGCCATCGGGTGCTGCTCGGCGAGCGTCGCTGCATCGGGTCGAGGGAACACCGCCCGCGAATCTAGCAGCGACAAGCCATTCGGGCCAGCGTCCGCCGCCCCTCCCATCCAGGAGGCCGGCCGCTACGCCGAGCGCTGCCGAATCACGGCGGGTCCTGTAGGCGGTATGCTGTTCGCTGACGGCTCAAGGCAGATACGCCCGGACCCACTCGGGAGTTCAAGCATGAACGTGCTCCGCGACGCCGACGTACGCGGCGAAGTACTGCGCTCCAAGCAGATTGCTATTGTGGGGCTGGGGTCGCAGGGCCGCGCGCAGGCCCTGAATCTGCGGGACAGCGGCCTGCGCGTGCTCGTGGGCCTGCGTAGGGACAGCCGCTCGCAGACCGTGGCGGAGCAACTCGGCCTGTCCACCTGCGCGATCGCCGAGGCGACGCAGCGGGCCGACGTGATCATGCTGCTCATCCCGGACGAGGCGCAGCCCGACGTGTACCAGCGTGAGATCGCACCGCACGTCCGGGCGGGGGCCTACCTCGGCTTTGCGCACGGCTTTGCGATTCATTACCGCAAAATCGTTGCGATTGAGCACACGAACGTCTTCCTGGTCGCCCCGAAGGGCATCGGCCCGATGGTCCGCGCACAGTACGAAGCCGGGGGCGGCGTGCCCGCTCTGATCGCCGTGCACCAGGATCCCAGCGGCGACACCCGCGCGGTCGCCCGCGCCTACGCCTGTGCCCTGGGCTGCGGACGGGCCGGCATTCTCGAAACGACCTTTCGGGAGGAAACCGAAACCGACCTCTTCGGCGAGCAGGCCGTGTTGTGCGGCGGCCTGACGCAGCTCATTCGCGCCGGCTTTGGGACGCTGGTCGAGGCCGGCTACGCCCCCGAGCTCGCGTATTTCGAGTGCCTCCACGAGGTCAAGCTCATCGCCGACCTGATCCACCAACGCGGCATCACTGGCATGCGTGCCGCAATCAGCCGCACCGCCGCCTACGGTGACCTGACGCGCGGCCCGCGGGTGATCGGCCCGGCGACCCGACAGGCCATGCAGGAATTGCTGGCTGAGATTCAGTCCGGCGCATTCGCCGACGAGTGGGCGGCTGAATGCGCCGCCGGGAAACCAACCCTGAGCGTACTGGCCAGCCAGGATGCGGACCAGGCCATTGAGCAAGTCGGACGCCGCCTGCGGGCTCTGATGCCCTGGCTGGCTCCGAGCTCGTCGTCACCGCCCGCCAAGCACTGACCCCGTCCTACCGGCTGGCGGAAGCGCAGACCTTGCGCGGTCCGCTGTGTTTCAAGTGTGAAATACTCACCACGAATGAAGCCTCGGCCCCCCCGCACTGCCGATAAACACTGTGTGGACCAAACTGATCGCCGACATTCGGCGAGGTCTTGTTAACGCGGCGAAGATGTGATGGTGTCAATTCTGCGCTCCTGGCACAGGTGGCTAGCATCCGCAGGCGCAAGAGCGGCGCCGGTCCGCTACGTCACCAAGGTGGCGGTCGTCGCCGGGCTCTACTTTCTGGCGGCCAAGTGGGGGCTCGCCTTCTGGACCGTACAAAACAACGTCTCGCTGGTGTGGCCACCGTCCGGGATCGCCCTGGCCGCGGTGCTCATCGGCGGGTATCGCGTGCTGCCCGGGGTCAGCATCGGCGCGCTGTGGGCCACTGCGTCCACGGGGGCGCCCTGGACGTTTGCGCTGGCCACGGCGCTCGGCAACCCACTGGAAGCGCTCATCGGTGCCTACCTGCTGCGGCGCGTCATCGGGCTGCGCGGGGGACTGGATCGTCTACGCGACGTGCTCGGCGTGATCCTCGCGGCCGCCCTGCTGAGCCCGACGGTCAGCGCCACCATCGGCGCGGGTGGTCTTTACCTCACCGGTATGGCCTCGGGGGCGAGCCTCCACACGGCCCAATTCACCTGGTGGCTGGGCGACGCCCTGGGAATCCTGATTGTCGCCCCGGCCGTACTGACGTGTGCAGCCCACGCGCGGACCCGCGCCCTGCCGCGCCGCACACTCGAGGCCCTGGTGTTCTTCCCGTTGTTGGGGATGATCAGCCATCTCATCTTCGGCGTGTACCCGATCGCGGAGGAATTCGACCTTCCGCTGGCGTACGCCCCGCTCGTATTTCTGCTGTGGGCCGCCTTTCGGTACGGCCCCGCGGGGTCCGCAGTCGCCACCTTGCTCGTGGCCGGGATAGCCATCTCGGGCACGGGGCGCGACCTTGGCCCGTTTGCCGCGCACTCGCTCGACGAGCGACTGCTGCTCTCGACGACGTTCCTGGCCGTGTGCGCCGTCATCACCCTGATTCTGGCGGCGGTACAGGCGGAGCGTGGCCGGGCGTTGCAGGCCGTGCGCCATGCGCGGGATGAACTGGACTTGAAGGTCAACGAGCGGACGGACGAGCTGCGCCACACAAACCTGGAGCTGGAGGCGCAAGTGGCCGAACGCCGGCGGGCCGAGGCAGCCCTGCACCAGCAGTTCGACGAGCTCTTTGCAATCTTCAATGGCCTGGAAGGAGCAGTGCACGTCGCGGACATGGAGACGTACGAGCTGCTCGCCGCGAACCAGTACTTCCGCGGTCATTTCGGGGAGGAGTTCAGCGGGCAGAAGTGCTTCGAGGTGTTTCAGCGGGGACAGACGGGCCCGTGCCCGTTCTGCACGAACGAGGTGTTGGTGGGCGACGATGGCCGGCCCACGCCTCCGGTCGTCTGGGAGTTCCGGAACACGTTCAGCGGTCGCTGGTACCAGTGCATCGACCGCGCCATTCACTGGCCCGATGGACGTCTGGTCCGTATGGGGATCGCCATCGACATCACCGCGCGAAAGCAGGCCGAGGAGGACGTGCGCAGCTTGTCCAGGTTCCCCGCCGAGGACCCCTCCCCCGTGCTCCGGATTGCAGCGGACGGGACGATCCTTTACGCGAACCGGGCCAGCGCCGCGCTCCTGGCCGCCTGGGACCGACGCATCGGGCAGGCCGTTACCGACGACTGGCAGGCTTGGGTCCGCGCGGCCCTCTCCGGTGACTCGATCAACGAGCTTGAAATCGAATGCGCTGACCGCTGCTTGTCGTTCATTCTGGCGCCCATCCGCCACGCGGGCTATGTCAACGTCTACGGCCGCGATATTACCGCGTCCAAACAGGCGGAGGAGGATCGAGCCCGCCTCGCGACAGCGGTGGAGCAGGCTGCGGAGGCTGTCGTCATCACCGATGCCGAGGGCCGGATTGAGTACGCCAACCCGGCGTTTGAGCGCATCACCGGCTACACGCGGACCGAATTCCTGGGACAGAACCCACGGATGCTGAGGAGCGGGCGGCATGATGCGGCGTTCTACCGAGATCTTTGGGACACGATCCGGGCCGGCGAAACCTGGACCGGACGCTTCGTGAACCGCCGCAAGGACGGCACGCTCTACCAGGAAGACGCCACGATCTCGCCCGTGCGCGATAGTGTCGGGAAGATTGCCCATTTCGTCGGCGTGAAGCGCGACGTGACCCGCGAAGTCTTCTTGGAAGCCCAGTTGCGTGAGAGGCAGAAGATGGAGGCGGTCGGGCAGCTCGCCGGCGGCGTGGCCCATGAGTTCAACAATGTGCTGACCGCCATCCTGGGTTGCAGCGAGATCATCACCTGCGACGTTCCGGCGGGGCATCCCGCGGCCGACCACGCGGCGCGGATCCGGGCCTCGGCCGAGCGCGCCGCCCAGTTGGTGCGCCAACTCCTGGCGTTCAGCCGCCGACAGGTGGTTCAGCCGCGTTTGGTCGACTTGAACAAAGTGGTCACCGAAGCCGTGAAGATGTTGCGGCCGCTGCTCGGCGAGCACATCCGGGTGGAGGCCCATTTGGAGCCCGCCCTGGGATTGGTGCACGCCGACCCCAGCCAGATCGAGCTGCTGCTCACTAACCTGAGCATGAACGCGCGCGAGGCCATGCCGGACGGCGGCGTGCTGACGATCGAGACGACCGCGTTGGACCTGGAGCAGCCGTCACCAGGCGAGCACGAGTCGGTGGCCCCCGGGCGCTACGGGACGCTCGCCGTGCACGACACGGGGTGTGGCATCGACGCCGAGACGCGCGCCCATCTGTTCGAGCCATTCTTCACCACGAAGGCCCCCGGCGCAGGGACCGGACTGGGACTGGCCACCGTGTACGGAATTGTCCAGCAGCACGACGGGCGCATCGTCGTGCACAGCGTGCCCGCGAAGGGGACGACCTTTCGCGTCTACCTGCCGCGCGCCAGCGCGCCCATCGAGATCCGGCCGTTGGCCGCCCCGGCCGCACGCGGTCCGCGTGACGCCGCCACCATCCTGCTGGTCGAAGATGAAGAAGAGGTCCGCGAGGTCGAGCGCGACATTCTCGAGGCCGAAGGCTATACGGTGCTGACCGCCGAGCACGGGACGGCGGCGCTGGAACTGTGCGGACGGGGTGACCGCCTGCTGGACCTCCTGGTCACCGACGTGGTGATGCCCGGGATGAACGGTCGCGAACTGGCCGAACGCATCGTACGGCTGCACCCCCAGGCCCGCGTCCTGTTCATCTCCGGATATGCCGAGAGCTTCCTGACCACCCAAGGTAATCTGCCGCCGGGGGTGGTTTTCCTCGCCAAGCCCTTCACGCGGACTGCGCTGGCCGCCAAGGTTCGCGAACTTCTCCAGGGCTCCCCGCCGCCCGGCCCGGCGCTGGGCGACACGCGCCCACCGGCCCACGACGGCCCGCAAACCGCTCCCTCATGGTCGCGGCTCTGATTCCTTTCGGTGCGGTGTCTTCGAGCGCGTGCCCTCGCCCGGCCGGCCCGGTCGCGATGCGTCCTTTGGCGCAGGGCGCTCCCCTGCTACAATAAAGCGTTTGTAGCCCGAGGAGATCGCACCCCATGCCGTTGGCGTTCACGCCATTCGACCAGATGACGGAGGAGGACTACCTCAACATCGGGCTGAAGGTCGGCCTCGAGGTGCACCAGCAGCTCCGGACCCAGCGCAAGTTGTTCTGCCGCTGCCCGGTGGGGCGCTACAGCGACGAATATGATGCCGTCATTCTCCGTCACATGCGCCCGACACTGTCCGAGCTCGGCGAGTATGACGGCACGGCGTTGATGGAAAAGAAGACGCGCAAGAACATCTATTACCGCATCCATCACGACACCGTCTGCACCTACGAGTTCGACGACACGCCGCCGTTCTTCATCGACGACGAGGCCCTTGATATCGCCCTGGAGATTGCGCTGCTCCTGCGGCTGAACATCGTCGGCGAGCTGCACATCGCGCGCAAGCAGTACCTCGACGGATCGATCCCGACCGGCTTTCAGCGGACCGGCATTCTCGGCGTCGATGGCTGGCTTCCCTTCCAGGGCCGGAAGATACGCATCCGCCAGCTTTCCATCGAGGAGGACTCCTGCCGCGAAGTCTCGGACGCGGGGCACGATCGTACGTTCCTGACCGATCGCCTCGGCACGCCGCTCGTCGAAACGGTCACCGAGCCGGACATGCACACTCCGCAGGAGGCGGCGGCGGTCGGCCAGATCATCCGGATGCTCTACCGGAGCACCGGCAAAGTCCGCACCGGCCACGGCGCGGCCCGCCAGGACGTTAACATCAGCGTCGCCGGCGGCACACGCTGTGAGATCAAGGGGACGTCGCAAATCTGGCGCAACCCGCACCTCATCTACAACGAGGCCCGCCGGCAATGCAGCTTGCTGCACATCCGCGGGCTGCTGCACGAGCGCGGCGTGCGGCCGGAGACGTTCGAGTGGGGCTACCAGGATGTGACGAACGTCGTGGCCAAGACGAAGTACGAGCCGCTCCTGCAGGCAATTGCGGAAGGCCAGGCCGTCCAGTGCGTCATGCTGCGCGGCTTCGACGAAATCCTGACCGAAACCATCCAGGAGAATACGCACTTCGCCAAGGAGTTCTCGGATCGCATCCGCGTCGTCGCGTGCCTGACCCACACGCCGAACATGATCCACTCCGATATGGCGTCGGATACGTTGCCGGGGCGCGACTGGAAGAGCCTGCGGCGGCGCATGCGCGCCGGCTCGCGCGATGCGCTGATCCTGGTGTGGGGGAACGACGAGGACGCACGAACGGCCTGCCGCGAGATCGCGATCCGCGCCAAGGAGGCAACCCTCGGCGTACCGAACGACACGCGGCAGGCACTGCGCGACGGGACAAACGGTTTCGAGCGCGTGCTGCCCGGTGCGGAGCGCATGTACCCGGACACCGACCTGCCGCCGCTCGCGATTCAGCAGGCGCGCCTGGAGCGGGTTCGCAGCCGGTTGCCCGAGCAGACCTGGGACCGCGAGGCGCGTTACCGCGCGCTGGGCCTGCCGCTGGACACCGTTTCGCCGTTGTTGATGTCGCCGAGGAGGGAGATCTTCGATCGGGTCGTGAGCCAGCTCAGACAGGATGCGCGGTTTGTCGCGGTGGTGCTCGTGCAGCGCTTCAAGCAGTGGCGCCGCGCGGGACTCGCGGTGGACCGCATCCGCGATGACGAGGTTTTCGCGGTCTTCCAGGCCCATCGGCAGGGGCGCTTGTCGCGGGAAGGGGTGCCCGAGGTCCTCCGGCTGCTGGCCCAGGAAACCCCCGCGGCGGAGCCCGACGCGGACCGCGTGGCGGCCGTGTTCGTCAGCCGCCGGATCAGGCCCCTGACCGACCAGGAGATTCACCACGTCGTCCGGGAACACCTGGACAAGCTGCGTGAGCGCCGGTTTGCGTCGGCGGCGCAGAAAGGGCGCTACCTCATTGGCGAGATTCTGCGGGAATACATGGGGTGTGTGGAGGGTCGGCACCTGGTCGCATTTGTGTGCAACCGGCTCCAGGTCCGCCCCGCCCGTCTGGTGAAGCTGGCCAGGAAGCCGCAGCAGCAAGGGAGTCCAGTCGTTGGGGCCGTGCCGTAGCTTGGGTTCGAGGGCCGCGCCCGAGCAAGACGGGGCAGAGGCCCCGCTCGGCGGGCCGGCCACGGGATAGCACTCGCGCAGCGAGCCGTACAACGGAGAGTCAGTATCATCCTCAAGCCCTAGGAGTGAGCAGAATGGCAGACAAGAAAGCAGACCTGGCTGGTCCTGGCATCAGCACGTATCCGGAGGTGGAAAAGATCTTGCCTGCGGACTACCGATCCCTGCTGGATCCCAAGGAAACGCAGATCGCCCTCTCGGCCATCCGGCGCTACATCGAAGACGGTCTGTGCAAAGAGCTGAACCTGTTTCGCGTCGAAGTGCCGTTGATCGTCGACCGCGAGAGCGGCGTCAACGATTACCTGGACCGCGACGGGTCGCGCACGCCGATCGAGTTCCCCTGCGGGCTGGGGCTGGAGGTGCCGATCCGCGCCCAGGTCGTGCAGGCGGCGACGAAGTGGAAGCGCCTGGCGCTGCGGCAGTTCACCTGCAAGGTCGGCGAGGGCCTCGTTACCGACATGCGGGCCGTGCGCAAGGACTACTTCCTCGACCACGACCACAGCGCGTATGTCGACCAGTGGGACTGGGAGCGCGTGATCAACGCCGAGCAGCGCAACCTGAACTTCCTGAAGGACATCGTCCGGCGGATCTGGAAGGTCATCAAAGGTGCCGAGGTCTCTGTCCAGAAGGAGTTCCCCAAGCTCAAGGACCCGCGCTTCCCGAACCTCCCGGACGAGCTGACCTTCGTGCACGCCGAGGAGATGCTGGAGCGCTTCCCGGACCTGCCGCGCAAGCAGCGCGAGACGAAGTACGTGCAGGAGATCGCACCGGCGATCTTCATCGTCGGCATCGGCTGGGTGCTCCAGGACGGCTATCCGCACGAGATGCGGGCCGCGGATTACGACGATTGGGTAACGCCGACCACGACCGACAAGGGCAAGCCGGCCCACGGGCTCAACGGCGACATCCTGGTGTGGAACCCGATCACCAAGCGCCGCCATGAGCTGACCAGCATGGGCATTCGCGTCACGAAGGAGACGCTCAAGCAGCAGCTTCAGCTTTCCGGCCAGCTCGATTTCCTGAAGCTGCCGTACCATCAGGCCATTCTCAATGACCAGATTCCGCTGTCGATCGGCGGCGGCATCGGGCAATCGCGGACGACGATGCTGCTGCTGCGCAAGGCGCACCTGGGCGAGGTGAGCGTGACGGTGTGGCCGAAGCAGCTCAAGGACATTTGCCGGAAGAAGAACATCCACGTGCTGGAGTAGCGGCCGACCCCCGCGTCGGCCGGCGACTGTAGCGGCCCGCGCCCTCGCGCGGCCGCGTAGCGTCGGCCCTCCCGGCGCGCCGGGACCGACGTAATCGGCGTAGCGCGGGCTCTGCCCGCCGCAGGCTTTGCGGCGGCGGGTGGAACCCGCCCCACGGCCGTGAGTGGGCGGGTTCCGTGAGCGGTACGCCGCGTCTGGGCTGAAGGTGATCAACGTGCTCATGTTTTGACACCCCCCTGTTGAGCGCCTTGGTTATCGAGACATTGGGTAGCGCAACCACAAAGACACCAAGACACGAAGGGCCACGGAGCAATCCTAGGATTGATAGTAGGCGACATTCACGGGGAGTGCGCGTGAGGGCGCGGGGAGTGCGCGGAATGGGCGGCCACAGTGAGTTTTGAATAGCGAATAGCGAGTAGCGAATTGGAGGCCGCAGACGCGGGACGGAGGGGTGACGATCCGCAGATTGCGCTGAGGGATCCGGCGCGGCGGATGGGCGTTGCCCGCAGCCCATTTGGGGTTTTGGTCCCGGCGCGCCGGGAGGGATTTTGGATTGCGTTCGAATACGGGCCGGCGCCGGGCGTGAGATCGGTGGGGAAAAGCGGATATTGCGGCGGCGTGACGGCGTGACAAGGAAGCTCGGCCTCGGAGCCTCAGCCCGGCCTACGCGCTCCACAGACTACGTACAGTGAGGTCGATCAGAGCGCCGCACGATGCACGCGGAGTGTGCCGATGGCGTGCCAGATATCGTCGCGTGACAGATACTTGTAGCCCTGCGGCGTGAATCCTGGGTCGATCCGGCGCACAAGGGACAGAGGTACAGGCGCTGCGAGCCGGGCGGGCCTGCCTACGAGAATGGCATATCCCGTCTGCGCGCCTGCGAAATAGGCCTGGTACTCGGCGCGTGAAAGTCCGCATCCCGCTCGTACTTTCCGCCAGAGCGTCTTCAACCGGCCCGCGAGTACGCGTTCAACGGTCACCACGCCGGCAACGCACTTTTGCGGCGCAGGGACGTAAACGATGAGGTAATCGCCCGCGGTCACGTGGGGCTGGCGCCGTCGCAGCTCAACGGTCTTGCTGCCTTCGAAAATTTTCTCGGCGTAGACCTCTTTGACCGACAGCAACAGTGCTTTGTTCACGGCTGCGCTCCCCTCGGCGCTCCGACGCCGAGCCCGTACAAGCGCGCGAATTCAACGGGCGACAACTTCAATGCCGTGGTGAATTGTGGCGTGCGCTCCCGTGAGTCATGGAGTACCTGCTCCACGTCATCCTTCGACACGGGCGATGGCAGCAGATACGTGGCGGAAAAGCGGAAGGCCATGACTTCCCCCGAGGGGTCATTACCCGCCGTTTCCAGCACGTCCGTCCAGGCGTATACGCCCAGGCGGCTGAACCGCTTGAACACGGCTGCGGCCGAGTCGACCACAACCTCTTCTACTCGCGAGCAGGCGCGGATGCGCGCAGCTCCGTGGTAGTTCCGATCACCGGTAACATACCAGAGCACTCGGCTCGGCGCTGAGAGGACCGGCGGGTGGGCGGACCGGTAGTACACGTTCTCGTGCTGGAGCAAGAGGAAGGTGTCCGGCGCGAATAGGTCTTGGCCCGCGAGGTGCTCGTCAAACAGGTGTTTGGCCCATTGCGGCCAGATGGGCACCATGTAACTGGCGGCGCGATTGTCATTCACCTTCAAGGGCCACAGCAGATGCTCCAGGTAGTCGATGTCCTCTGCTGAACCATGATTGGTGCCACAGCGTGCCACCGTTTTCTGAACAGCGATGCAGACCGGTGACAGCTCGGGGCGTTGTGATCGCAGCACCTCGACGGGGCGCGACAGGTCGGCGAGGTCCCGAATTCCGGCGAAGTTGGCTTTAGCCGCCCCGCGCTCGTTCTTGACGAACCCGAGCTGCTGACACTCGTTTAGCACGAATTCGGCTACCGCCGGGTCGGTGAGCGACACGATGGACCGATTCTCGTCCACTGCTCTAGTGATCATCCGCGCCACCAGGTGCCGCGCGATCGTCGGCCCGAGTGCGTCCGCCTGTACGCGGAGGAGAACAATCTCCATCAACAGGGGGTCAGCGCGACGAACCGCAAGTAGCGCGAGGTTCACACCCGCGCGTTGAATCAGGAAACCCTCTGCTGCCTCTACATCGGCCAGCGCCGCCCTCAGTCTTTTCTCAAAATCGGACCGGCGCTCCCCACGGTCGTGGCTTAAGAACTGCGAGCAGAGGCCGCGAATATCCTTACCCGTAACGTGTTGAATCGTCAGGCTCGATCCAGCCAGTCGCCGCGGATCGTAATGCGTCTTGTGCTGCTGTTCGTCGATCGTGAGGATCAGCTCCAGCGGAGAAACGACGTTCACGCCAAGTTGCTCTGCGATTGGTGGGGCTAAGGCGAGCAACTCTCGGTCGCGTGTGACGAAGAAGTCGGCGCCACCCGCAGCCGCCGCCGCGAGATGCTGGCGGTCCGACTCGTCCGAGGTGGAGTTCGATTTCGGTAGCAGCTCGTCCAGCAACGCCCGCGCCCGGCTCTTCCCTGCTTCGTCGGCCGGAAGCTGGTTGAAAGACCGGGCGAAGGTGCGCTGGCGCCTCCGCTTAGTCGGATCGGCGTGCCGGTCGATCTCGTTCAGCAACTCGTCCGTCACCCAGAGCGCGACAAAATCCCCGATCCAGTCAGCAAGCAGGGCCCTCGACTCCTTGTACGACGAGCTGTTCTCGTCGCTCAGGTCGAAAAACACGTTGGCGTCAAGGACCACCCCCACCCTGGAGGCGGCCACCCGCGACCGGTGTTCACTCCAAAGGTCTGGGTGGCCGTGGTCATACCGGAAGCAGGTTAGGACCCGCGCGTTCTTTCCTCGTCCGGACTGCTCATCGACGGGAACGAAGCCAACGCGCCGCCAGAAGTCACAGGAGTCTCGGAACTCCCGACAGCACTTGAGAGAAACGCCGCGAAGGTGCTTCGTCTGGGCCTTGACGGCATCGATGAGAGTTCGACCGACACCGGCGTGCCGCCGTTGCGAATCGACACATAGGTGGTGGATGCGTGCCTCCCCGATGCTGCGGCTGACGCTGTACCAGACGTAGCCGAAAACTGTGCCCGCTGGATCGACCGCTGCCAGGATGTCCCCCTGTCGCGCTGCTTTGCGCAGGGCCTCGGCAGGAATGAAGCCGAGCGTCTTCCATCCGCTGTCTGCGAGCGCAAGGACCACATCCATCGTGGGCGCATCTTCGCCCACCGACACAACTTTCAGTGCCGATATCGACATTAACCAGCAGGATAGCCAGGTGCGGCTTGGTCGGCCACAGGCGCCGCGATCATGTCGGCGGGCCGACGCCAGCTCAAGCAAGTGGGAATAAGTCCGATTAACAGGCCCGTGGCCTGAATCTGCACCTTAATTCCGGGGACAGCATACTCAATTCGCCGGGACTACGGGCACGGGGGCCCGGGGAATGGTCCACACGGCGGACCCTGCGAACGCTTCACAGCCGGGGGCGGCTGTGCCACAGGCGACCGACAGCCGCCTCGCCGCAGCGAGTCGCCTGTGGCGACACGGGGGGTGCCGGCGCGCCGGGAGGGGTCGGGCGCGACATTCCTCGGCGGGCGAGACGGCGGGCGCTACAATTTACATCCGTCGGCCGACGAGCCGTCGGCCGCTACCAGGGACGGCCGGGACAGAGCCCGGCCGCTACCCCCGATGTTATGAGGACGGCCGACCGGGAGATTGGCCGCTACCTATGGGCGGCGAGGCGCCGGGGGCCCATGATCACGTCGGCCACGGGGGGCCGACGCTACAACGACCGGCGGGACGCCGATGCCCTCCGCGACGGCCGACACGGGGGTCGGCCGCTACATTGCGGCCGCGCGAGGGCGCGGGCCGCTACGAACAACGGCGGGCTCGCGCGGCGTTACATGGGGCGCTCCCTTACGGTCGCGGTTCGGGATGCGGGGGCCTGGTCAATCGCCCCCAGCGGGGGCTCAATGTGATATACGGCGTGGCGGCCTACCACGGGCTGGCGCCGCGTGGCTACTGACAGGCGCCCGCCGCGCGGGCTGGGGGGCATGGCCGACGGTGCGCTTCGCACCTGGATTCCAGGGGGCACCATGTTCGGTTCGGCGGGATTACGGACACGGAAGGCCGGGACTATGGGACGGCCGACACGGGGGTCGGCCGCTACATTGCGGCCGCGCGGGCTGGGAGTACGGACGCCGCACCAGCCAGATATGGGGCCGGTGGTTCGCCGGGGGGCAAATTGGCGATATCATGAGCGTATGGCGATTCGCCCGGAAATCCTGGAGAAGTCCGCCGAGCTCGCCGAGCTGTGCCGCCGGTTCCGCGTCCAGCGGCTGGAGGTCTTCGGCTCGGCCGCGACCGAGCGGCCGAGGGTACCGGCATGCAGTTAAGCACGCTTACGTTGCTGGAGGACGTGCGGCGACCAGCGGAAGGAATGCTCGGACTGCCGCCCGGAGACGCCAGGCGCAATCTCCAAGAGGGAGCGTGCTTCCGCGCGGCAATTGAGCGGCTGCTGGAGGTCGTGGGCAGCGCGCTGGGCCGTTTGGCCCAACGGGATCCGGCTGTCCTAGCGCAAATTCCCCAGCACCAGCTCTTCATCGACCTCGCGGCACGCCTGGCGCCGCTCAGCACGCCAGTGCCGGCTGACGAACTGCGGACGGTGCTCGACGAGCATCTCCCACGCGTGCTGGCCGAGGTCAAGCGGCTGCTGGCGGAAGGCGAGCGAAACCCGGAGGCTCCGCCGTCCGGACAGATCATCGCGCCTATCGTGGCCGCAAGGGCCGGACAACTGGCCGACCTGTGCCGGCGGTATCACGTGCGCCGGCTGGAAGTCTTCGGGTCGGCGACTACGGAGCGCTTCGACCCGCAGCGGAGCGACATCGACCTGCTGGTGGAATTCGACGACGTGGCGCGCGGAGAGCGATTCGATACCTACTTTGGGTTTCAGGAGGCGCTCGAACGGTTGTTCGGACGCAACGTCGGCCTGGTTGAGCCGGACGCGATCAAGAACCGGTATTTTCGGCAGGCGATCAACCAGCAGAGGATGCTGCTTTATGCTGCCTGAGGCGCGGCGCTTGCTGAACGACATCCGCCAGGCCGGGGTGCGCATCCAGGAGCTCTGTGCGGCGCGCTCTTTCGAGGATTACGAGCGCGGCGAGCTGCTCCGCTCAACCGTCGAGCGCTATTTCATCACGATCGGCGAGGCCGTGGGACAGCTCGCACGAGTCGATTTACCCACGGCCGAACGAATCCCCGAGCACCAGCGGATCGTCGCGTTCCGCAACGCACTGGTACACGGCTATTCGACGGTCAACAACAGAAGAGTGTGGGACGCCGTGCAGGAGCGTCTGACCGCGTTGTTGGCGGAGGTCGGACAACTGCTGGTCGAAGGCGGCGCTGCGACTGGACCGGATACGTAGACACGTAGCGTGGGCAATGCCCGCCCTACGCGAGACACTGCTCAAGAGCAGTGGCACAGGTAAGTACGAGGCACCATGAGTACCGCACCCGCTGCACCGGCATCGAACGTCAACGACAACCTCAAGGGCTACCGCGGCACCGGCCGGGCGCTGCTGCAACGCCTCGGCGTGGGCGTGTGGAGTGACGTGGAAATCGAGTCGACGCGCGGACGGTTCCGCGGGCTGATCCTGCCGCGCTCCATCACCGCAGACGACCAGCACATCGTCGTCAAGGTGGCCAGCGGGTACAACATCGGCATCGCGGCGAGCTCGATCACCAACATCGTCGAGGTCGGCCGGCGCGAAGCCCACTACAAAATCCCCGAAAAACAGTTCCCCTACGACCCGCAGAAGCCGAACGTGACGCTCTTCGGCACCGGCGGCACGATCGCCAGCCGGCTGGATTACCGCACCGGCGCCGTGATCCCCGCGTTCTCTCCCGGCGAAATGTACGGCTCCGTACCCGAGTTGGCCGACATTTGCAACCTGCGGACCGAGAAGCTCTTCGCCGTCTTCAGCGAGAACATGGGCCCGCACCAGTACGTCAAGCTCGCGCAGCGCATCGGCGAGGAAATCCGCGCCGGCACGAGCGGCATCGTCGTCGGCCACGGCACCGACACGATGCACCACACCGCCGCGATCCTGACGTTCATGGTCCAGAATCCGCCCGTGCCGATCATCATGGTCGGCAGCCAGCGCTCGAGTGACCGGCCGTCGTCCGACGCGGCGATCAACCTGCAATGTGCAGTGAAGGCCGCCGCGGAGGGCGACATCGCCGAGGTGCTGGTCTGCATGTTCGGCCCGACCTCCGACGAGTACAACCTGCTGCACCGGGGCACACGCGTGCGCAAGATGCACAGCAGCTACCGCTCGACGTTCCGCACGCTGAGCGACATCCCCGTCGCGATGATCTCGCCGAAGGAGATCACCCCCCTGCGGCAAGACTACCGGCGCCGCCGCGCCGACCGCGAGGTGGTCATCAACACCGCCTTCGAGGAGAAGGTGACGATCCTGTATTACTACCCGAACATGATGCCCGATCTCGTGGACGCGATCGTCGAGAAGGGCTATCGCGGGATTGTCATCGCCGGCACCGGTTTGGGGCATATCAACAAGCCGCTGTATCCGGCGATCAAGCGGGCGGTCGAGGCCGGCGTGCACATCTACATGACGGTGCAGACGCTGTGGGGTTATTGCGGGATGTACGTGTACGACACGGGCCGGGACCTGATGACGCTCGGCATCGTGCCGGCGTCGAACATGCTGCCCGAGGTGGCGTACATGAAGCTCTGCTGGGTGCTGGGCCAGACACAGGACCGCGCCGAGGTCGAGCGCCTGATGCTCACGCCGGTGAGCGACGAGATCACCGACCGCGAGCCGTACAACGGGTACCTCTGCTACCAGGGCGGTATCCCCGAAGTGCAGGACTTCCTGCGGACGATCAAGCGGTAGCGCCGTGGACCGCCGGACAACTCGCTTGTGTTCCTATTCCACCGGTGGCCACAGCCGCCAGTCCCCGTCCGGCGGCGCCTCGCGTGGCGCGCCGGTGGAGGCCGCCGGTGCGGGCTCCCAACGGCGCGCCGCCCGGTTGCGCTCGTATGGCGTCCGCCCGGGCCGATCGGGGAGACGGCCGCCGTCGTCGTTGCGGTCCACGCCGACCGAGTACAGCAGCGGCTGCCTGTCCACTAGCCGATACTTGAGCGGCTGCCCGTCATAGCGGTCCGGCGGCACCTTGGGCAGCAAGTGCGGCGTCAACTCGTCCAGCGTCACCGGCCACGCCCCGTGCCGCCGGCGATACAGCTCCAGCGCGACCGCGACCAGTGTCGCGTCGCGCTGCTGTTTCGCGAATTCCTCCTGGAGGTTCACGCGGTCCAGCGCCGGCATCAGAACCGCCAGCGGCCAGTAACGCAGCCGTTGCAGCGGCGAGCGCATCAGCAGCTCGATCTCGCTATCCACACCGCGCTCGTCGCGCTCCCACAACGGCATGCGCCGTTCGGCTTCATAGCGATCCAGGAACGCGCGGTACTTGGTCAGCAGCTCGCGGCGTCCCGCCATCAGGGGGCTGAGCGCCGGCGTCAGCAGGGCCCCCGGTGCGCCGCCCAGGCCTGACAGCCCCCGCCGGTCCATATCGCTCACGCTGGCGACGCGGAACAGTTCCGGCCGCGGCAGACCGTCGCCGTGCCCGTCATCGGTGTAGTACCGCTGGAGGATGTCCGCAAAGGCGGCCCACTCGCTGTCGAAACGTACACACAGGTCGTCGCCGCCGACCGCGGAGAGACGATGCGCCAACTCCGTGAGCCGGGCGTCATCGAGAAGGTCGGGGTAATCGGCGAGCAGCGTGTCGAGCAGGTGACAGGCCTGCCCCAACAACGCCAGCGCAACCAGGTCACCGACGAGGAACCGCGTCTCGCGCGCGTGAACGAACATCCGCAGGATCGCGCCCAGGTCTTCATCGGCCCGCCGGGCGTCGTTGACTTCCGCCGCTGCGTAGGCATCGATGGTCAGCAGGCGCGCTCCATCGCGCAACACGCGCAGCGGTGGCAGCAAGACCGATATGAAGGCGGGGTTCTCGGTGTCCGCCTGCGCCGGCGCAGTGGCGGCCGGTGTCGCCTGGCCGCGATTCAGCAGTGCGGCATCCTCGTCGCGGACGTGGGTCGTCAGAACCCACCCCAGCTTCGGAGTCGCCGCCGCCCGCCGAAGCAACTCGACCGCCCGCGCGTTCTCCGCCACGAACGCCGCCCGCGCGGGCCAACTCTCATCACCCGGCCGCCGGTCCCGGTCATCTCGATCCCCAGGCCACTCGCCCGTCGCCAGGGCTGCCGCGCGGTAGATCGGCCACGCCCGCTCCGTCTCCGGCACCGCCAGGGCTGCCGCATTCCACTCCGCCATGTAATTCCGCGCGAGGATCGGCTTATGGGCGTAAATCCGGACCGCCTGGACGGCATAGACCACCAGCGCAAAGAGCACGACCGCACCGAGGGCATGCTCGGTGAGCTTCATCGCCTTCCAGACGAGCGGCCGGTGGCGGCGTTTGGCCCGGCGAATCAACTTCGCCGCGCGCACCGGGTCGCCGAAAGACGCGGCCAGCTCGTCAGCGGTTGCGCCGGTCGCCAAGCCGTCCTCGAAGTGCGCCACCAACTCGCGCGTCACCTCCGTCTGCTCCCCACGCCAGAGGCCCGTCCGGGAGACCACAAGTCGTACTAGGTCGGCCAGCGGCAGCGGCAGGTCCGCGGCGGCGATAGCCCGTTCGGCCGCCGTCATCGACCCGATACGGCCCCGCAGCAGTTCCCCCACCGGCGTTCTCAAAACGTCCAGCGCGAAGGAAAACCCGCGCGGCTTCGGTTGCGGCACGGTGAGGCTCATGGCGCTGCCCCAGTACTGGTCGCTGGCCCTGCCAAAATGCCCAACGCCTGCATGGCGCGGGCCACGGCGTGCCACTGCTGCGACTGCCTTGCGAGCTCCGCCCGGCCCTTGGGCGTCAGCCGATAGTACTTCCGCTCGCGCCCCGAGGGGGTCGTGCGCCAGTTAGCGTCTATCAGCCCCTTGGCCTCCAGGTTGTAGAGCAGCGGATAGAGCGTGGACTGCCCCATGGCGAGCACGCCGTCCGAGCGTCTGGCCAGGGCCTCCACCAACTCGTACCCGTATTTCTCGCCGCGCTCGAGCAGTTTCAGGACGGCCGCCGGGCCGGCGCCGCGCATGAGTTCGCGTTCGATTCGCATGGCAGGTGACTCCGTGTAATACGCCACACATAGTATACAACACAAGTCATCGGGATGCAAGCAGATTCGCCGGAATTCTGTGCCGGAGCGGCGCCGCACGCCGAAGCGATCAGGACGGAAGAGATCACCGACCGCGCGCCGCACAACGGCTACGTGGTCTACGAGGTCGGAATCCCCGAGGTGCAGGACTTCCTGCGGACAATCCGACGGCCGAGCCAGCATAGCGACCAGGCGCACTCCTGCTATCGGATCAGAACTTTCAAAAGCAACGAAAATTTCTGTCGGTTATCCTCATTGGAGCCATTGCGTTGGGACACGGGTATGGCGGGCTTGGGCGAGTTTGACGTCGTTACGGGCGCCTTCGGTTACACGGGCCGCTACGTCGCCGACCGGCTGCTCCAAGCCGGGCGCGGCGTGCTCACGCTCACCGGTCATCCCGAGCGGCCCAACCCCTTCGGCGAGCGAGTCCGCGTCGCCCCGTACAACTTCGACCGGCCCGATGCGCTCGCCGCGAGCCTGGGCGGCGCCGACACGCTCTACAACACTTACTGGGTCCGCTTTGCCCGCGGCGCTGCGACCTTCGAGCAGGCGGTCGCAAACACGAAGACGCTCGTGCGGGCCGCCGAGATGGCCGACCTTCGCCGGATCGTGCACGTCAGCGTCACCAACCCGTCGCTCGATTCACGCCTGCCGTACTTCCGCGGCAAGGCCGAATTGGAGGCGTTCATTCGGCAGGCCCGGCTGTCGTACGCCGTTATTCGGCCGACGGTCGTGTTCGGCTGCGAGGACATCCTCATCAACAATATCGCCTGGCTGCTGCGGCGCAGTCCGATCTTCGCCCTGCCGGGCCGCGGGGATTACCGCCTTCAACCGGTGTTCGTCGCGGATGTCGCGGAGATTGCGGTGGACGCCGGCGGTCGCGCGGACAACGCAGTGATGGACGCCGTGGGACCGGAGGTGTTCACCTTTGATGAGCTGGTCCACCTGATGGCGCGCACGATCGAGAGCCGCGCGAGAATCGTCCGCGTGCCACCGATGCTCGCGATCGCCACCGCGAAGATGATCGGCGGGGCGCTGGGGGACGTACTGCTCACGCGCGACGAGCTGGCCGGGCTGATGGCGAACCTACTTGTGTCGCAGGCTGCGCCGACCGGACACACGCGACTTGGCGACTGGCTGGCTGCCAATGCGCAGATCATCGGGCGGGCGTATGCGTCGGAACTCCGCCGGCATTTCGCGGTGCCCCGTCGTCCCGCCGCGTGACGACCGGTCCGACGCCGGTTCCGCACCCCGCCGCCGATGAGCCATCGGCCGCGACCTCCGGCTCTCCGGCAGGCTGTGCCCTGGCGGCGATCGCGCGGTACCATGCGCACTCGCCAAGTCCGCGACGAGGTCGGTTCGCACGATGCCGCCAGATTCGAGGGAAGACGACCGCACTGTCGAACGCGAGGAGATGGTCGCCGAGCAGCTCGCCGCTCGGGGCATCCGCTCCGCGGCGGTGCTGACCGCGATGCGGCGGATTCCGCGCGAGCTGTTCGTCCCGGCGGGCCAGCAGGCCAGCGCTTACAATGACGGCGCGCTGCCCATCGACTGCCTACAGACGATCTCGCAGCCGTACATGGTGGCCCGCATGACCGAGTTGTTGGAGCTGACGGCGGAGCGGAATGTACTGGAGATCGGGACCGGCTCGGGCTATCAAACGGCGATCCTGGCCTGCCTGGCCAGGCACGTCTGCACGATCGAATGGCACCTCAAGCTGCTGAACCAGGCGGCGGCCCGACTTGAGCAGCTCGGACTGCGGAATGTCGCGCTACGCTGCGCGGACGGCTCGCTGGGCTGGCCGGAGCGCGCCCCGTTCGACGCAATCATCGTGACCGCCGGAGCCCCCGAGGTGCCCGAGCCGTTGACCGACCAGCTCGCGGCGGGCGGCCGCCTGGTGGTACCCATCGGCCCCATCGGGGATCAAACTCTGGTTCTGGTCCAGCGTACGGAAACCGGGCTTAAGACGGAAGAAATCTTGAAGTGCCGATTTGTCAAGTTGCTCGGAGCAGCCGGCTGGCGGGAATGAGGCGGTTTCAACCGCGCGCGGAATGGACTATGCTTATGGATCGGCGTCGGCCGCGGCGGTGCGACTGAGGGGAGCCGTCCTGGCCCTGCCTGGAGCGCGAGCCAACCGGCCGTTAGCGGGAGCTCAAACGGATGAAGACGGAATTGCTGCTCGGCGACGAGGCGGTCGGACTCGCCGCGCTCCACGCCCACGTCGGCGGTGCGTTCTCCTATCCCGGCACGCCCGCCACCGAGATCTTCGAGTTCATCGAAAGCCGCGCCCGCCGCAGCGGCAAGATCGCCGCGCGCTGGTCCGCCAACGAGAAGGTGGCGTACGAAGAGGCGCTCGGCATGTCGTATGCTGGGCGGCGCGCCATCGTCTCCATGAAGCACGTTGGCCTGAACGTCGCCGCCGACCCGTTCATCAACTCGGCCTTGACCGGCGTGAATGGCGGACTGGTGGTCGTGGTCGCCGACGATCCCGGAATGCACTCGTCGCAGAACGAGCAGGACAGCCGGTACTACGGCGAGTTCGCCCAAATCCCGGTGTTCGAGCCGGGCAACCAGCAGGAAGCCTACGACTTCACGCGCGAAGCGTTCGAAACCTCGGAGAAGGTCGGCTTGCCGGTCATGGTGCGGCTGGTCACGCACTTGTCCCATAGCCGGGCCAACGTGCATGTCCTGACCGACGACGAGTTGCCGGGGGGGCACACGGAACGGTTGCCGCTGCCCGATCCGAACCATTGGACGCTGGTGCCGAGCAACGCGCGGCGGCGCTTCCGCCGTCTGCTCACCATGCAGCCGGCCCTGCAAGAGTGGTCGGACACGTCGCCGCACAACGAGCTGCGGCTGACGGGACGGCGTGGGATCATCGCTTCCGGCATTGCGTACAACTACGTGCGTGAAGCGCTGGGCGGGCGGGGTGACTTCTCGCTGCTCCGTATTACCACATATCCGCTGCCGGTCGAGAAGATCCGCGAACTGGTGGACCACTGCGACGAGATCTCCATCGTCGAGGAAGGGTACCCGTTTATCGAGAAACGGCTCTGCGGTCTGCTGGGCGTCGCGGGCAAGGCCATCCGCGGCAAGCTGAGCGGCGCGCTGCCGCCGGACGGAGAGCTGACTCCGGACGTTGTCGCCGCGGCGCTGGGGGTACCCTTCCGCCAGGCGATGGCGGCGATCGATGACCTCACCAGCCGCCCGCCGGCGTTGTGCCGCGGGTGTCCGCACGCGGACACGTTCAAGGCGATCATCGAGGCCACGGCGGCGTATCCCGGTGCGCTACTGTTCAGCGACATCGGCTGCTACACGCTGGGCGTCATGCCGCCGTACAAGGCCGTGCACTCGTGCGTCGACATGGGCGCCTCGATCGCGATGGCCCACGGGGCCGCCCAGGCGGGCGCCTTTCCGGTGCTGTGCACGATCGGGGACTCGACCTTCACGCACTCGGGCATGACGCCGCTGATCGGCGCCGCCCGCGCCAACGCCGACATGACGGTGTTCCTCCTCGACAACGCGACGGTCGCCATGACGGGCGGGCAAGAGACCATGGCCGCCGGGCCGCAACTGCTCGCGCTGCTCAAGGGGCTCGGCGTGCCGGAGGAACACCTGCACGTCCTGGAGCCACTGGCGAAGAACCACGAGCAGAACGTGGCGCTCGTGTCCCGCGCCATCCACCATCGCGGACTGTCGGTGGTCGTGGCCCAGCGCGAGTGCATCCAAACGCGCCGCAAGGCCATCGCCGAAAAGCCGGCGGCCACGGCGGCGTGCGCAAGCTGCGGGCCATGACCGTGGGGCGCGGCCCTCTGCGGCCGTGCAGTGCGGGCACAGCCGAGGGCGGTCGTGCCACACGCGAATCCTGGAAGGAACGGACCGTGGAACAGAATCTCATTCTTGCCGGCGTCGGCGGCCAGGGTATTCTGACCATCGCCCGCGCCATCTCGGTGGCCGCGCTGCGGCGCAACCTGTACGTCAAGCAGGCCGAAGTGCACGGGATGTCGCAGCGCGGCGGGGCCGTCCAGTCGCACCTGCGGATCGCCGACCACGAGCTGTTCAGCGACCTGATTCCGGCCGGTGCGGCGGACCTGGTGCTCTCGGTGGAACCGCTCGAGTCGCTGCGCTACGTGCATTACCTGAGCGACAGCGGCGTCATGGTCGTCAGCACCAACGCCTTCATGAACATCGAGAACTACCCGGCGATCGAGCAGATCCTCGACCGCGTGGCCGCGTTTCCCCGGCACGTCCTGATCGATGCGGACCGGCTCGCCAAGGCGGCGGGATCGGTACTGGCCGCCAACATCATCACGCTCGGTGCCGCGTCGCTGTTCCTGGAACTTGATGCTCAGGATCTCGAAGAGGCGGCGGCGGAGATGTTCGCCGCCAAGGGCGAGAAGGTCGTCCAGACCAACCGCCGCGCGTTCCGGCTCGGCCGCAACGCGGCGGCGGCGTATCGCGACGGGTTGCAGCGCGGCGGCACGTCGCGGGCCGTGCGGAGCTGGATCGACCGCCTGTCTGCCGACGACCTCGTGCGCGCGGAGCCGCCTGCGCCGCCGAAGCTCGACGACCTCGACGTGGTCGAGAATCGTCTGACGGGCGCGGAAGCCACCGCGTTCGAGCGTACCCTGCTGCGGGCGTACGAGGAGGGCCGGCGGCCGCTCTACGAGCATGAAGTGTACATGCTGGTCGAGCTGATCGGGGCGATCTCGCCGCCGCGCTACGTTTTCGTGCCCAAGGACAGCCTGATCTCGCGCGAGGCGCTGGACGCGTTTCCGGGCGACCGCGTCGTCCTCAAGCTCGTCTCCCAGGACGTCACGCACAAGACAGACGCCGACGGGATCGTCTTCGCGCCCAAGGAGTACGAGACGGTCCGCCGGGAGCTGGAGCGGCTCATCACGCGGCATGCGCAGACGGCCCGGGTCGCCGGCGTGCTGCTGGTCGAGTTCGTGGAGCGCACGCAGCCGGGCTTCGGCAATGAGCTCTTCGTCGGCGTGCGGGCGACCCGCGAATTCGGGCCGGTCATCGCGGCGGGCGTCGGCGGCGTCGACACCGAGTACCTGGCCAGCAAGATGAGACCGGGCATCGCCGTCGCCAAGGCCTGCGCCACCGATACCAGCGCCGAGGAGTTCCTCGAGCTGTTCAAGAAGACCGCCGCCTACGACGTCCTCGCCGGGCGGGCGCGCGGCCATCGCCGCATCGTGTCCGACGGGGAGCTGCTGCGCTGCTTCCGGGCGTTCATCTCGCTGGCGCGGCACTTCTGCATCGATCGCGGGGCGGAGGGCCCGGACGTGGCGGAGCTTGAGGTGAACCCGTTCGCGTTCCGCCAGCAGCACATGGTGCCGCTGGACGGCCGGGGGCGCCTGGGGACCGCGGCGAAACGGCCCCGGCCACGTCCGATCGACAAGGTCCGCCGCCTGCTGGAGCCGCGGACGATTGCTGTCCTGGGCGTCTCCAGCACCGCGATGAACTTCGGCCGCATCATTCTCAACAACATCAAAAACTGTGGGTTCCCGAGCCAGCACCTGCACATCATCAAGGAGAATGAGAAGCAGGTCGACGGCATCGCCTGCGTACCGACGATCAAGGACCTGCCGCAGCTTGCGGACATGCTGGTGATCGCCGCCCCGGCCACCGCCATGCCGCAGGTCACGCGCGACGTGATCGCCAGCGGCAAGGTCGGCGCCGCGATCATGATCCCCGGCGGGCTGGGCGAAACGGAGGGCTCCGAAGAGATCGAGCGGCAGATTCGCCTGGCGATCGCCGCCCGGCGCGAGCTGAAGGGCGGCGGCCCGGTCTTTCTCGGCCCGAACTGCATGGGGGTTCAATCGCGTGCGGGGTGCTACGACACGTTCTTCGTCCCGCAGAGCAAGCTGGACACGCGCTGGGCCGCGCCGCCACGCCGCGTGGCCCTGATCTCGCAGAGCGGCGCCTTCATTGTCAGCCGGCTCAGCAACCTCGAAACCCTGGACCCGGCGCTCACCATCTCGCTGGGCAACCAGATCGACCTCAGCCTGGCCGACCTCGTGCAGGCCGTCGGCGAGCGCGACGACATCGACGTGCTGGGCGTCTACGCCGAAGGCTTCACCAACCTGGACGGGCTCGACTTCGTGCGGGCGGTCCGGCACATCACGGCGCTCGCCAAGACGGTGATCTTCTACAAGGCGGGACGAACGCCGTCCGGACGCTCGGCCGCCGCCGGGCACACCGCCTCGGTCGCGGGCGACTACGACGTTTGCACGGCGGCGGCGGCCAACGCCGGCGCCCTCGTGGTCGAAAGCTTCAAGGACTTCGAGCAGCTCGTGTATCTGGCGACGGCGCTGCACGAGAGGCCGGTCCGCGGCCTGCGGCTGGGTGCGATGAGCAACGCCGGGTTCGAGACAGTCGGCATGGCCGATGCTACGATTGGCCAGGACTACCACGTCGAGATGGCGACCCTGTCCGAAACCGCGAAGCAGAAACTCGTCCAAGTCCTCGCCGCCCACAAGCTCGACAAGCTGGTCAACGCGCGCAACCCGCTGGACGTCACCCCAATGGCGACGGACCAAGCGTACGAGGAGTGCGTGCGCGTGCTCCTCGAATGCCCCGACGTGGACGCGGTCGTGGCCGCGCTGGTGCCCCTCTCCCCGGCGATGCTCACGACGCCGGACGAAATCGCGAAGCCCGGCTCCCTGGCCGAGCGTCTACCCCGGCTGTTCGCCGACGCGCGCAAGCCGGTCGTCGTAAGCATCGACTCGGGCAGTCGGTATGAGCCGTTGGCCCAGGCGTTGCGTGCGGCCGGCGTGCCGGTGTTCCGTTCGGCGGACCAAGCTGTGCGGACACTGGGCCGCTATTTGTGTCAGCGGGTGCAGTGGCAGCAGGCGCGCATCGCCACCATGGATGCGCACGAGGTTTCGATGCCGGAAGCGTCCTCGGAGGCGATGGAGAACGCGAAGGCGTAGGTAGGCTACCTCAGGGAATGAGTAGCTTTCAGAGCCGCGAGCGTGAGCGAGCGGTGAGCCCTCAGCGGGGAAAGCCTCGGCCTCCCACGTCGGCCACGGGGGGCGAGCGTGAGAAAAAAGCGGGTACAGGCACCGCGGGAGAACCTTTGGTGCGAACTAGACGTAGCCGGCGCGGTCCGCCGCGGCGGACAGTCCCCGTTTCTTTCTCACGCTCGGCCGACGCTACACCTTGGTCACGCGCAGCACTTCCTGCGGCGTGGTCAGGCCGCGGCGGCAGAGGTCCCAGCCGGCTTCACGCATCAGCACGAGGTCGGCGCGCTCGCAGGCCACGTTCTGCAACTGGGCCGCGGAGGCGTGGTTCAGGACCATCTCGCGCAGCTCGTCGTTCATGACCAGCAGCTCGAACAGCGCCCGCCGTCCCGAGAACCCCGTGTTGCGGCATTCCTTGCAGCCCTTGCCGCGGTACAGCTTGTCGCCGCGCCGGTAATTGAAGTCGGGGGGGAGCGTGGCCGGTTTCTCGGACACATACTCTTCCTTGCAGTGCTTGCAGATCACGCGCACCAGCCGCTGGGCGAGCACCGCTTCGAGGGAGCTCGAGACGAGGAAGGGCTCGACGCCCATGTCGAGCAAGCGGGTCGTCGCGGTGACGGCGTCGTTGGTGTGCAGCGTGCTGAACACGAGGTGGCCGGTCAGCGAGGCGTTGATCGCGACCTCGGCCGTCTCCTTGTCACGAATCTCGCCCACCAGGACGACGTCCGGGTCGTGCCGCAAGAAGCTGCGCAGCGCGCGGGCGAACGTCAGCCCGATCTTGGGCAGAATCTGCGTCTGATTGACGCCATCCAGGTAATACTCGACCGGGTCCTCGATCGTCAGAATCTTCAGCTCGTCGCTGACGATCTCGCGCAGGGCGGCGTACAGGGTGGTCGTCTTACCGGAGCCCGTCGGCCCGGTGACCAGCAGAATCCCGTGCGGGCGGCTGATCAGGTCCTGGAACACCGCGTAGGTCTGGCCCTCCATACCAAGCGTCGGCAGCTCGAGCCGGACCGACGACCGGTCGAGGATTCGCAGGACAATCCCTTCACCGAAGGCCATCGGAATCACGCTGACACGCAGGTCGATCTCACGCCCGTGGGCCTTGATCTTGAAGCCGCCGTCCTGCGGCAGCCGGCGCTCGGCGATGTTCAGGTTCGAGAGAATCTTGATGCGGCTGATGATGGCGTTCCGAAAGCGGCGAATCTCGGGCGGCACGTTGGCGATGTGCAGGACGCCGTCGATGCGATAGCGGACGCGGAAGTCGGTCTCGAACGGTTCGTAGTGGATGTCGCTGGCCCGCTGGTCGATGGCCTCGATCAGGATCTCATTGACCAGCTTGATGACCGAGGCCTCCTGGGCCATCTGGATGTCGAGGTCCTCGGACTCGATCCGGGCCTCGTCGATGATCTCGAGCTCGCCGGCCTCCTGGACCATCTCCTGGAGCACTTCCCCGCCGACGCCGTAGAAGGCCCGGATCATCTTGTGAATCTCGGACCGGGTGGCGAGGACGGGCTCGACGGGCATGTTGATGCAGGTGCGGACCTCGTCGAGGGCGTACATGTTGTAGGGGTCGGAGGTGGCGACGCGGATGCCCTTGCCGTTGCGGTCAATCGGCATCAGGCCGTACTTGTGGACCAGCCGGCTGGGGATGAGGCTCTGCAAGTCGCGGTCGATGTCCGCCTCGCGCAGCTCCACGACCGGGATCATGAGCTGCTCGCTGAAGACCTCGAGCACGTCGCGCTCGGAAACGAGTTGCTCGCGGATCAGGACCTGGTCGACCCGCTCGTTGGGGGAAGTCCGCGCCGCGAGGGCCTCTTGGAGCTGCTCGGCGGTGATCAGTCCCTTGGCTATGAGAGCTTCCCCAATGGCCATGTGAACGCAACCTCTGTTATATAACCAACTTACGAGCTACTGCCCGCAACGGACGATGTCCCGCTGGAGATTATACCGCGTTGTGGTGGCCGCGGTTGCAAGGGGCCGCCCTGACTTTATCGACCGCTTGAGGGTGACTTTGCACCCGGCTAGCGCGTCGTGAACATGCACGGTTGCGAGAATAACGGGGATTTTAGCTCCGATTTGCAAAGAAAAGAATCGGTGCTATATTTCATATGGCCTGTTCGGAATGGGGCGATGTGGGTTGTAGCAACAGCGATAATGCTCCTGGCCGCGG
Source organism: uncultured Planctomycetales bacterium (assembly GCA_964638325.1). Classification (GTDB taxonomy): domain Bacteria; phylum Planctomycetota; class Phycisphaerae; order UBA1845; family Fen-1342; genus JALHJL01. The sequence continues at coordinate 20,811 of CAZWYT010000010.1, read as the reverse complement.
GAGCTAAGGTGCTGCGTGGGGGCTTTGAGCCTTGGCTGGGCTCGACGGGGATGTTCCCGGCTTGGGCGATCCCGGCCATCGCTCGGGGGACGGTTGCCCTGGAAGCCCTCACTGGCGCACTGCTGGTTTGGCCGCGCCTGCGGCGTTCCGGGTGGATCATAACGGGTGGTCTGGCGGCAGCATTTGCGACGATTCATGTGGCGTCGGCTCTTCTTGGCGATGTGAAGGCCTGCCCATGTTTCGCAGTGGAGCTGTCCCACGACGCTTTTTGGAGTCAGGTCGGCATGACGGGGCTGTGCCTGGGACTGCTCGGCATGGCCTGCATCGGTGTTCGACAAGGACGGCCCGAGTCGTGTATAAGCCAAGGAGTTACGCTATGACAGTGAGCAGGGTGTTGGTGACAGTACTCGTCGCGATAGCCCCCTTTGTGCTCGGACAAATCTATCCGCCGCTTGATGAGTACACTTGCGTGTACAGCAGCGCCCAGTGTGGGCCTGTAAGCCAATCCTGCTGGGCGCCGGGGCACCAGTGGGGCAGCTCGTCTTGCGCGTACTGCGACGGGAGTAACCAGGGTTCTTATTGCAAAAAGTGGGAAGGTACAAGCTGTCCCTGGCTCGGTACGAACGCTCCCTGTGGTTTAAGGAAAATTGGCGGCACGTGCTCTGCGCCAGGCGGCGGGAACGTCGGCACGTGCACCGGTGGCTATTACGGCGACCCGCCTGCGTCGTGCTCGGTGCCCAACTGCGCCGTCGGGGGCGGACCGGGGCATGACGGGCCGGGTTCTTGAACGCCAGTGGCACAATTAACAAACCAAACGGAGTATTGCTCATGACTAGCGCTCTGATGGTTCTCGTGGCGGCAGCAGGTCTGGCGCCGGCGGACATGGCCGACGTTGTCGCGCAGCGCCTGGCCGCGCTGGACAAGCTCGTTTTGGACGTGACGGAAGAGGTCTACGGTGCCCATTCCGATACCCCGGTCCTGGACCGGGCGCCGTGGAAGCTCATCGCTACGTTTCCATATCGGCTGGCAATCCTGCGCCCGAACGTGAGGGTTGAAGCGCTCAAAGACGATCCCCAGGCGGGCTATAAGCCGGTGGTCGCCTCCGTCTTCGATGGAACATATTCAGCTCGACTTGTGCGACCTCCCCCCCACGGTGGCAAATGGGTATACACCGTCGTGCCGCAGGCGCGGCAGGCTGGCGTGCTTCTAGCCCATCCGCTTCTTCAAGCTTTCGACCTGGGGATATATGACTGCCCACCGCCGGGAGACCTTGACATTGTGTCGGTGTTGCGCCATCCTTCCGCGACGGTGGTTCGCAGCATCGGCGGGATTTCCACGTATGCCGTTTCGGTTCCGACGCCGTATTACGCGATGCATTTTGAACTCGACCTGAACGAAGAGGGTTTGCCTCTGCGCGTCAAGAGCGCTCTGGAGTATCCCGACCCGAATATTCCACCCACGTATTATGAGCAATTCATCCTCCAAACGACTGAGGTGAACGGTGCGGACTTGCCGATCGAAATCGCGATTACGCATTGGGGCGCCAAGATGCCGCATTATTGGAACGTGTGGTTGTACCGGGTCGACAACATCGAGCTTCGGAACGACCTGTCCATCGACGACGTCCGGGTCGAGGTGAAGCGACGTAATTCGGTGGTGAATGAGTACCTGCCCGATGGTGCAGCGCGCCAGACCGTCTATGACGAGAACGGAGACGAGATCGAGGCGCAGAGCTTCTTTCACGCCGCCGACGCGGAAACCGGCGACCCGGCGGCCATCGCCCGGGCTGTGCGCTCGCGTAAAGGAATCGGCCCCGCGGCGGCGGCGGTCGGAGTCAGCACGGCACTGGCTCTTGCCTACGTCGCGCGTCGCGGCCGGCATTGATGACGACCACGGGGCGTCGACCTGCTGCGACACCCGCTGCTCAGAACCGCGTCGGCACCTTAGGACGCTGCCCCCAGGCCTGTCGGCATCGTTGAGTCGGGGGCCATTTTGCGCTGCCGGGCGGCGGCAGCGTTGACTCGCGGAACCAGCCAACGCGCCGGCGCTTGAGTCGCACGTGTTCGCCGCCGCGGCCGGAGGTACTTGAGCGGACGGATGAATGGCTGATACACGAAATTGCGGACCAGCTTGCGGAGCACCTGGTAGGTGATGAAGACGGCCGGGCAGAACCAGCGATGGTCAAGCACCTTGCGAACCAGGCGATGCGTGGTGAGGTCTACCACCCGATGGCAAACCCAGACGGGCACGCCCAGGTTGCGGAGGTTTAGCACCAGCCGCAACCAGATCGCCAGGTAATCGTGCTTGGCAAACTCCAGCGCCCCGGTTCCCATGAAGTCGTACGCCGCGTGATCCCGCATGCCGATCAAGCCATCGGCGCGGGCGCGCTCATAGAGCGGCGTACCGGGGTAGAACATCAGCGGAAAGACGCGCAGGACAGCCGGGCCCTTGTGGTGGGACGCGATGAACCGCATGGTCTCGACGACGTTGCGCTCCGGCTCGTACGGGTTGCTCACGATGTAATGATACTCGGTCCGCACCTTGTGCCGCGCGAACGTCTCAATCGCCACGGCGATCCGCGCGGGAGTCGTGGGTCGGCGGTAGATGTTTCTCAGCGTGTCGTCGCTGGCGCTCTCGATGCCCATGCTGACGAGCTGGATCGGCAGGTGGGCCAGCGCCTGCACCCTGCGATCCGTCACCGTATTGGGAAAAGCATCGAGCTGCAGCGGGAGGCCGACTTCCGCGTTGTACTTGCCGGCAAAGTCCTCGATCTCCTCCTCCTTGCGCAGGAGGAACAAGTCGTCGACGAAGTTGAGCGATTGAATAGTCGGGAAGCACGCGAGCATCTGCCGAATCTCGGCCAGCACGTTGTCCAGCGAGCGCATCCGCACCCACGGACGGAAGTCCGCGTGTGCTGCGCGCAGGGCGGTGTTGTTGCAGAAGGTGCAGTGATAGGGGCAGCCGCGGGCCGTGATCACGCGGAGCGTGTGCAGCGCACCGCGCAGGTTCTCGGGCCGTGCCCGTACGAGCCCGTTCTTGCTCGCCACCCAGTGCGTCTCCAGCTCGTAGTCCGGGAAGGGCAGGTCATCCAGTTGCGTCTCCAGCGGCCCGGGCGGATTGCGAATCGCCGCCTGATTCGCAAACGGGCCGCGCGGCCGAAAGCACAGCCCCCGCACGGCGGTCGGGTCGCGCCCGGCCTCGAGGCGCTCGGCCAGTTGCAGCATGGGCTCCTCGCCTTCGCCGATACAGACCGCGTCGGCGATTCCCAGGCACTCTTCGGGAGCCACGGTGGGGTGCGTCCCGCCCCAGACGACTGGGACGCGGAGGCCGGCCTGGCGAATACGCTCGGTCAGGACGCGGGCGCGGTGGAATGTACTGGTCATCAGGCTCATGCCGATGAGGTCGCGATCACGCAGGGGCTCAGCGAAATCCTCGAGCAGCTTCGGACTGTAGTCTGGCCGCGTGGTGTCGCGCCGTGAGCTCATGAAGAGCATGACCACGTCGTGACTGGTTGTTTTCAAGTATGACGAGATGTAGCGGAGCCCAAGGGCGAACGGGTGTGTATACGTGGAAACGAGCGCGATCTTCATTTCGCCACCCTCCCGACGTAGATCCAGACCCACCATAACCTTGACTCCGCGCCCGTCAAGCACCATCCCGATTACTGGCACGGGCAATCCATGGACGTGAGAATGGTCGCTCGCCCCAGGGCTCGGTGCCGGAGAGGACCGTGATCGCTTACGTGTTCGGCATGCTCGTGTGCTTTCAGCCCGCCGGCCTGACGCCGGAGGTCAGCCGGCTTGACAACGGCTTGCAGGTGGTCTTCGTCCCGGAGCGGACGGCAGGGCTCGTCAGCGTCCAGCTTTGGTATCGGGTCGGCTCGGCCGACGACGACCCCAGGCGCCCGGGTCTGTGTCAGGTGGCGCGCACGCTGCTGGAACTCTGTCAAGAAGTTCCCGAGCCACTGCGTGCCGCCGACGTTCACTTTGAGAGCCGCACGCTCCGCGACGCATGCTGTTTCGCCTGGTTCCTGCGGCCCGACCTCCTGGACGAGTGCCTGCGGCTGGAGGCGCAGCGGATGGAATGCCGGACACTCGACCGCGGGCACGTGGAAACCGCACGCCGAACCGCCGCTCAGCGCGCTCGTAACCCTGACCCCGCCCTGAGTCGGCTGCTGGCCGGCGCATTCCCGGATCACCCTTACCAACACCCGCCCGAATGGACCGCTGAGTCGCTGGACGATCTTTCGCCGGACGATGTCGAGGAGTTCCTGCGGCGTTGGTTCGTGCCGGGCAACGCGACCCTGCTCGTGATCGGGGACGTGCAGCCGCCGGTGGTGCGGGAGCTGGTTCGCCGGCACTTCGGACCACTGCCGTGGGCGGAGCCGCCGCGGCGTGCCCGGTTTCCGCTGCCAAAGGCAGAAACAGTCGAATCGCCCGCAACGACGGGCGACCGCGCAGGACTGGACGTCGCCTGGGTGACCGGTGCAGCCGGCAGCGATGAGAGCCTCGCGTCCGCGTGCTTGATGCAGCGTCTGTGCAATCCGGTTGACGGGCCGCTGTGCGCCCAGCTCCTGGCGACCGGATGCCTGCCGCCGCGCTGGCGGCAAGAGAGCTGGCGTGGAGCGGGGATGGCGATCTTGACCGTGGATATCGATGCGCAACGCATGGGCGGCGGCGGAATCCCAAACATCGAGAGGATCATTCGGGAGGTACTGGAGCGCGCGGCGAGCACGGTGCCGACGGAGATCGAGCTGAATCGCGCGCGGGCGTTGGCGGCGCGCGCGGCGCGGTTAAGACGCGCCGACTTCCGCGGACGAGCCCTGACGCTGGGGTTCTATGAAGTCGTTGCGGGCGACCTGATGCTCGCCGAGTGGGAGCTGCCGCGCATCACGCAACTGCATGTGGCTGACTTGCAGCACGCCGCCAACGATCTCGCCCATGCCCGCACGGTATGGTTGCGGCGTAGCGCGGAAGCGTCTCCTAGTGCAAGGCCGTATGTTGGGATCGCCTGCTCGAACCCAACATCGTCGCAACCGGCCAATCCGCAGATGCTCTCCGACTTCATCTGCGTCACGATCCGCCCGGACCCCGCGTCCGCGTTGGCCGTGGTGCGCACGCTCGTGACAGCGGACGCCGACATCGCCGAGGCCATGGGGGCACTGATGGCCGTAGGCTCGAACCGGCACTCCGTTGAGCAGATCCGTGACTATCTGTCGTATCACGGGCTCGACATTTTCCCGGTCGTCTACAGGAAGCGCGTGGGCCTTGAATCGCGCGGTCCGTCCGCTTGTGTCCCGCAGATGATCGAGGTCCACGCGGAGCTGCTCCGACAACCGAACCGCGATGAGGCGACTGCAGTGGACGCAGCCGAACACGGCCAAACCTTGCAGAGGTGGCTGCGCGCAGCGATCAGCGACGACGCCGATTGGTACGTTCCACCCGGGCTCATCGGCTGGCGCCCCCCGGCTGAACCACTGACGAACCCCACTCGCGTGCGGCGCGCACTAGAGTTACTGGGGACGTATCGCCCCGTTGAAATCGTCGTCGGTGGCAACGTCGAAACGGCGGCGGTCCTGGACGCCATCCGGACAGCCTGGGATGGCTGGGGCCCGTCCGCCATCTCTCAACCCGCCCTGCCCTCGCCGTAGGTACGCCGCGGCATATAATGCCGGCTGTGTTTTCAGCGACAAACTGTGATTCTTGGCGCTCTTGGAGCCTTGGCGGTTAACCGCCCGAAAAAGGCCGCTGCATGATCGACATCCGGCTCATCCGCGAGAACCCGGACCTGGTCAAGAAAGCCGCCCGCGACAAGAACCTGCCGGTCGACATTGACCGCATCCTGGCCGCCGATGCCCGCCGCCGCGCCCTCGAGACCGAATTCAACGAGCTCCGTCATCAACAGAACCAGGCCGGGGAGCGGATTGCGAAGGCTCCGCAGGAGCAGAAGGCCGAGCTCAGCCAAGCCATGGCGCGGCTGAAGAACCGCCTGAAGGAGATCGATGCCGAGCGCGAGCAGGTGGAAGCCGAGCTGCGCGAGCTGCTGCTGCTGGTGCCGCAGGTCCCGGACGCGGCCGCCCCGGTCGGGCCCGATCCGTCGGCGAACGTCGAGGTGCGCCGCGTCGGTACGCCGAAGGGCCAGGCGGAGTTTGGCTTCGCGTTCAAGGACCACCTGGAGCTCGGCCTCGCGCTGGGCATCATCGACATCGACCGCGGCGTGAAGATCGCCGGCCGCCGGAACTACGTCCTGCGGGGTGCGGGGGCGCAACTGCACGAGGCGGTTTTGCGGCTGGCGTGGGAGCTGATGCTGGCGCGCGAATATGAATCCCCCTCCCTTGCAGGGAGGGGGCAGGGGGAGGGTGCGAATACCCCCTCCCAACCGCCCCCTAAGAGGGGGAGGAGTTTGCGGTTCGTCCCGCTCACGGTCCCCGTCCTGGTTGACAACAGGCTGATGTACGGGACGGGGTTTTTCCCGCTGCACCAGGAAGAGGTGTACATCTGCGAGCGCGACGGGCAAAGCCTGGTCGGCACGGCTGAGGTGCCCGTCACCGGCTATCACTGCGATGAGATCCTCGACGAAGCAGAACTGCCCCGGCTCTATTTCGCGCGGAGCACCTGCTTCCGCCGCGAGGCCGGCGCCGCCGGAAAGGACACGCGCGGCCTGTACCGTATTCACTACTTCGACAAGATCGAGCAGGTCGTGGTGTGCAAGGCCGACCCGGCCGAGTCCGCCAAGTGGCATGAAGTGATCGTCCGGAACGCCGAGGACCTGCTGCAGGCGCTCGAGCTGCCCTATCGGGTGATGGACGTTTGCACCGGCGAAATGGGCCAGGGCAAGGTCCGCATGTTCGACATCGAGACCTGGATGCCCGGCCGCGAGGCCTACGGCGAGACCCATAGTGCGAGCCGGTTTCACGACTTCCAGGCCCGGCGGCTGAACCTGCGGTATCGCCGCAGCGACACCGGCAAGCCGGACTTCTGCCACACGCTGAATAACACGGTGATTGCGAGTCCGCGGATTCTGATCCCGCTGCTGGAGCTGAACCAGAACGCGGACGGGAGCGTGACGATTCCGCAAGCGTTGCGGAAGTACATGGATGGACAGGAACGGATTGGCCCGTAGCGTCGGCCCCCTGTGGCCGACGTGTAGCGGCCGGCGTCTCGCCGGCCGGGGCGGGAAAGGATTCCCGCAGCAGTGGGTGCGAGAAGGGATTCTCGCACCAGCAGGCAGTGGGACGAAAGGACCGATTATGCGAGCAATGTCGCCGTTCATCGCGTTGTTGGCCGGTCTCGCGACTCTCAGCCTAGGCGCGGCGCAAGACACCGCGCCGGGGTTGGTGGTTCGTCTGTACGACGTCGGCGAGGAGCTGCGCTGGCTGCCGGAGCTCGCGCCGGGCCAGTTGCCGAACGTGGCCAAGGTCGTGCCGACGGTCGATCTCCGCTCGGACCGCAAGGGTTTTGGTCCTTTGGAGAGCAACTTCGTTACGGAGGTGCTCGGCAACCTCGACGTTCGCAAGCCGGGCACGTACACGCTCCGCCTGGTCAGCGATGACGGCGCCAAGCTGTGGATCGACGGCCGGCTCGTCGTGGACCACGACGGCGCGCACAGTCCGACGCCGAAAGACAAGCGGACTTTCCTCGGCCTGGGCAGCCACACGTTGCGTATCGCGCATTTCAACGGCTCCGGCGGGGCTCAGCTCGGGTTGGAATGGCAGCCGCCGGGGGTGCGGGGCGACAACTTCGAGACCGTCCCGGCGGTCGCGCTGAGCCACGCCGCCAATGCCTCGCGGGCCACGGCTCCGGGCAAGAAGAGCATCATCCCGCCGCTGCGGCGGGGACGGCCGGGGGACGGTCGGCCGCTGGAGACGCCGCATCCGGGGTTTACGTCCGACGAGAAAGGTGGCTACGTGGCGCCGGAGAAACCATGGAGCGTGGCGCGCAGCTACTTGTGTCTGCGCGCCCAGGAAGGGCAACCGGCGGCGGAACCCGTGGCCTGGATTCCGGGCGACGAAGAGCTGGGGGGCGCGCCGATCTACGCTCCGTTCAAAGCCCCGTACGGCGACCAAAAGTTGATCGTGCCCGGGGGCGAGAGCAAGCGGATATTCCTTGAGCAAGTCGGCGACGTGACGCAGGGTTGCGTGTTTCGCTTCGGGAAGGGGCCGGATGTGCCCTTCACGGCCTCCGCCAAGCGAGCGCTCGAAATGCTCGCAGTGCGGGCGTTGAGCAACGGGCTCGAGATCGAATTCACCAAGCCGCTCGCCCCGCGCGTCGGCTGGGACCCGGAATCCTATTACCTTGAGCAGCGGCCGTTCGACGCCTCCAGGGGCACTGCCCCGACTCGCGACGGCAGCACGACGCCGGTCAAGTCGGCCAGTGTCTCCCCGGATCGGCAGCGCGTGCTCCTGGAGATCGACGGCCTGAAGCCCGCACACGTAGTCTACGTGCGGCTGCTCCCGCCCTGCGTCGCCGAGGACGGCGACCTGCCCTGGAGCACGGAGGCTTGGTACACGCTGCGCGCGATTCCGCCGGACCGGGTTGGTCAAGCACTCCCGCCACCGCCGAAAGAGCCGCAGAACCTCCTGACCGCAGAGGAGCAGCAGGCCGGCTGGCGGCTGCTGTTTGACGGAAAGACGACGACCGGCTGGCGCGGCTTCGGCAAGGACACGTTCCCCGACCAAGGCTGGAAGGTCAGCGATGGCTGCCTGGTCCGCACGGCCCCCGGCGGCGACATCACCACGGACGAGGAGTTCGCCGACTTCGAGTTGCAGCTCGAATGGCGGATTTCGCCGGGCGGCAACAGCGGCATCTTCTTCCGCTCGGCCGAGGGTTTCCGCTGGCCCTGGGAGACCGGGCCCGAAATGCAGGTGTTGGACAACGCGGAGCATCCGGACGGCCAGGACCCGAAGACCTCCGCCGGCTCGAACTACGCCTTGCACGCTCCGCTGCGCGACGTGACGCGGCCGGTGGGGTTCTTCAACCAGGTGCGGCTCATCGCGAAGGGGCCGCAGGTCGAGCACTGGCTCAACGGCGTGAAGATTGTCGAGTACGAGCTAGAGAGCCCGGAGTGGGAAAAGCTGGTGGCCGAAAGCAAGTTCAAGAGCATACCCAACTACGGGCGCGTGAAGAGCGGCCACATCGTCCTGCAGGACCATGGGGATAAGGTGTGGTACCGGAATATCAAGATACGAGTTAAGAATTAGGAGTTAAGAATTAAGAATAAGAGGACCGGCCCCGGTGTTACCTGGACATGTTCCGCTTGCAGCGTGGCATTCTTAATTCTTAATTCTGCGTTCTTAATTTGGCTTCTATGCTCGACCTCGCTTCACAGCCCGTCATTGTCGCGCACGGCCTCACCAAGCGGTTCGAGGCGCTGACCGCGGTCGACGGGCTCGACTTCACGATCGCGCCCAACGAGTGCGTCGGCTTTCTCGGCCCGAACGGCGCCGGGAAGACCACCCTCATGCGGATGATCTATAGCGCCATCGAAAAGACCGCCGGCGAGCTGTCCGTCTTGGGCCTGACGCCCATGCGCGAGCGCAAGCTGATTAACGCGCACATCGGCGTCGTGTTCCAGGAAAACAACCTGGACAGCGAGCTGGATGCGGCCGAGTGCCTGCTCGTGCACGCCCTCTATTGCGGCCTGGGTTTTCGCACGGCCCGGCGGCGCGTGGCCGAACTGCTCGAGTGGCTGGCCCTCAGCGCGAAGGCCAAGAGCACCATCCGCGCGCTCTCGGGCGGCATGGTCCGGCGACTGATGATCGCGCGGGCCTTGCTGAACAGCCCCAAGCTGCTGATCCTCGACGAACCGACCACCGGCCTGGACCCGCAAGTGCGGCACACGATCTGGGCCGCCATGCGCGAGCTCAAACGCCAGGGTATGACGATCCTGCTGACGACCCATTACATGGAGGAGGCTCAGCAGCTCAGCGATCGCGTGCTGGTCATGGACCGCGGCCGGGTCATCCTGAGTGGGCCGCCCAATGACCTGATCGAGCAGCACCTCGAACGCTATGTGCTGCAAGCCTCGGGTCTGACGGACGTGCCGCCAAGCGACGACGATATCCGCCACGAGCACGCGGGCGACGCCGACTACTTCTACGCCCGCACCGAACCGCCGCTGCAGGCCCTCTACAATCGCCTGCCGGCGCAGTCCGCGGTATTGCGCCACGCCAATTTGGAGGACGTGTTCCTGAAATTCACGGGGCGGGGGTTGCACGAATGAAAGCGGAAAAGGTGTCAGGAACCTTTTTCGGCGGGCCCCCCAACGGACACCGCCCGGTGGGCCTGAAAAAGGGTCCTGACCCCTTTTCTCTGCGGACCGGGCTGGGATGGAGCCTGTTCGGCGTCTGGTACCGGCACGTGCGCGTGTACTGCAAGACGTTTCTGGCCAACGCCACGCCGGCGGTGCTCGAGCCGCTGTTCTTCTTCACCGCGGTCGCCCTGGGGTTGGGGAGCTACATGCCGCAGGCCCGGTTCGAGGGGCTGCCGTACGCGACGTATGTCGCGAGCGGCGTGCTGGCGGGCTCGGCCATGTTCACGGCGGTGTTCGAGACGACGTACGGGACGTTTGTGCGGCTGGTATATCAGCACAGCTATGACGCGATGCTGGGGACGCATTTGCGGACGAGCGAGATGTTCACCGGCGAGATGCTGTTCTGTGCCAGCAAGGGGGCGGTGTTCTCGACGATCGTCGTGCTGGTGACGTTCTGCTTCGGCGTCCGCCCGACGGTCTGGTGCCTGCTGGTGCCGGTGGTCGGCGCGGTGACCGGCTATCTCTGGGCGGCGATCGGCCTGATCGTCACCAGCTACGTGAAGATGATCAACAACTTCTCGTTCTTCACGACCGGCGTGATCACGCCGGTGTTCTTCTTTTCGGGCACGTTCTTTCCGGTCCGCGGGCATTACGTGGTGCTGGACGTAATCGCGACCCTGATACCGCTGACCCCCTCGATCGAGCTGTCGCGGGCGCTCTTCAAGGCCGAATTCACCGCGGCGACACTGCTATCGTTGGTACTGCTGCTCGTCTATACAGCGGCGTTTCACCTGCTCGCCTTGCGGCGCATGACGCAGCGCGTGCTACGGTAGTCAGGTCGCCGCGCGCAGCGGGACCTGTGCCAGCGTGCCGTGCAAGCGGCGCATCTGGACGGCGGCCCAGACGAACGCGACGGCGGCCAGCAGCAGCGGCCACCCGAAGCTGCCCGTGAGCTTGTACAGGAGCATGCCCAGGCCTTGAAAGATCACGCCGCGGACGCCGACCAGCGTGGCGTGAATCGCGACGTACTGGGGCACTTTCTCGGTCGCGCCGGCCAACACCACCGGGCCGAGCATCCAGGCCATTTGGACGCCGGTCATCCCCAGGCCGTAGGTGACCGTAGCGACGGTGATGCCCGCGGTTCCGCCGGCATTCAGAAGCAGGAGCGGATACAGGGCCAGCACGCCGAAGGCCAGTCCGGAGGTGCGGACCGGCCCGATGCGGTCGTAGAGCCAACCCATGGGCAGCATGGCCGCCAGCATCACAAGCTTCATCACGACCTGGGTGGAGTTGGCGTATTCCTCGTAGCGCAGGCCGAGCTTGGCCGTCGCGAGCACCGGGAGCAGCGCGTCGCACAACATGAACGCGGCCCCGTAGGTCATGAAGGCCCGTTCGTAGCGCTGGAAGGTGCGATCCGCACGCAGCGTAGCCCCCATGTGCAGCACGGGCCGCACCAGCGCCGCCCAGGAGCGCCGCGCCGCGGCGGCGACCTCCGCCGGCATCCGGGTCAGCCGGGCGAGGCCCAGCAGAATTACGATGCCCAGGAGCTGCAACAGGGCCACGCACGGGAAATAGACCCGAAAGGCGTTGGGGTCTTGCTCCATCCACGCGCCGACGACGTACACCGCGGCCACGCCGCTGGCCATCGTCACGGCGTTGAGCAGCGCGTAGGCACGGCCGCGCACCGCATCGGAATAGAAGTGCTTGAGCAGCTTGCCGTTGAGGGGCGACTGCCCGCCGAGCCCCGCGGTGGCGATGACGTGGCACGCCAACAGTTGCCAGTAGTTGTGCGCCAGCGCGACGCACCCGAGCGGAAACACCGCCACCAGCCAGAAGACCAGCAGATACCTCGTCAGCGTCAAGCGGCGGAGCAGCTCGTTCCAGAAGATCGAAAGCATCATGAAGATAGGCACGGCCGCCGTGATCAGCATCGTCTGCCAGTCCCGCCAATAAGGATCGTGCGAACCGAAGCGTAGCCGCACGAGCAAAGGCATCAGCCAGGTGGTGTTCGCGAACAGGAAGGAGTTCAGCAGCATGTAGAGGACGTGCCCGGTCAGGACCAGGGCGGGGTGCGCCGAGTGTGCCGGGCCGGCGCCGTTGGCGGGATCGAACCGGTTGCGCGTGGGGAGGTCGTCCATCAGCTCTCGCGTTTCGCGGTCCGGACCGCCGGCGGGGGGAATTCGACCTGATAGTAGTCGCGCCAGACGGCGCGCAAGGCGCGCTCGATCTCGGCCCGCAACGGACTCTGCTTCCTCACGGCCAGGCCGTAGTCGAACGCGCCCGGCCAGTAATCATAATCCTCCGCCAGCGCGCGGCTCGTTTCCAGCGCGCTGATCATGCCGGTGTAATCGGCGTGGGGAAACCAGATCACGTCGGGTCGCTGCGCCAGCGCGTGCGTGGCAATGGGCTGACCGATCAGCGTGTGGCGGTCGTGGAGCCCCGCCAGATCGATGATCGTCACGTTGGGCGACATCGCCCCCACGACGCCGTGTTCGGACATGGCCCACACGGTCTGGACTGGACAGCGTTGGGTCAGGTCAACCATCGCGCGCATGCTCGTCGTCCAGCCCAAGCTGGGGATCGCGACCGAGGTGCGGTACACATCGGGTGCGCGTAGATCGGGATGCCGGCGGTGGCAGTACGCTTCATACCACTCGGCCGCTTTGTCCCCGCCGGGGAACACCACCAGACCGAGCACCCCGAGCACGGCCAGGCGCGCCCCGAGATCCGTGAGCCGGGCGCGCCAACCCGACTTGCGGGCCTGCGCCAACCAGCGATCCAGTGCGAAGTAGGCCGCGACGAGGACAAACGGCAGCGCCGGGTAATAGAAGCGCGCTTCAAACCCCATAATCTGGATCACCGTGCCCAGATACGCAAAGGTAAGCACACATGGGATCAGCAGCGCCACGATGAGTCGCCAGGACTGACGGCCAACGGTCAAGGTCAGAAGTGCGAGCGCCGGGGCCTCAAACAGCAGGAAGCTCTGCGTCGAATACACGGGGTTCCATTTCGACGCCCCAAGGTACCCGATGTAGAAGTCGCCACTCTTGGCATAGAAGGGTAACGGCAGCGGGTTGCCGAAGATGCGCGTTTTGACCGCGGCGTCGAGCACGACGAGGCCGCCCAGGACGGCGCCGAACAAACCCAGCGCGCGCCGCCGTCGACGGCGGTCGGCGTCCGGACACAGCACCAGCCACGCTGTGGGGAACAGGGCGGCGTAGAGCAGGTTGTCCGGCCGCGCCAGGTAGGTCAGGTAGGCGAGGACGGCGCCGACGGTCACGCGGCGGTACGATTGCCCGAAGCGCGCATCCACGACCACCAGCGCCAGCAAGGCGTTCGTGAGGATCGCAATCGTTGTGTCCATGCCGGTCTTGACGTGAAACAAGAACGCGCTTTGGGGCAGAAGGCACAGGCACACGAAGCCGCACCCGACGACCCGTCGATGCCACGGACGACCGCGGGCGGCTCGCGCGCAGCCCAGACCCATCACCACCACCGCAAGCAAGGCGGGCACGAACGACCCGACGACCAACAGTCGCCAGGGGGGCAGATCGGCCAAAACCCGCAGCACCGCCACCCAAAGCGCATACAGCAGGCTCGTACAACCGAACGTTTGGGGCCCGTGCGGGTTCCAGGCCAACCCGTAGCCATTCAGCAAATGGTCGGCATAGCGGTAGAAGGCAAACGCGTCGTCAAACGCAAAGGTCCGGCGTGCCTGCCACGCGTCAAGCAGGGCATGCACCAGCCGCCAGAGTTCGGCTGCGACGAGGACCAGGCTCAGGGCGATCGCGACTTGCACCGCACGCCGAGATGCGGCTCGCGCCGGTTGAGTCGGGGGGGCCTGCGGTGGCGGGCTGCGCATGGGCGCCTTCTACCCCTCGACCGCGACACCCGCAATGGGGGCAGCGGCCCGCCGCTGCGCGGAGCGGAGAGTCACCGGCGATGGGCGGGCGGGTGCTACGTGCGACGTTCCCGCTCGGCGTTTCCGGCTTCGTGGCACAAGCTGGCGAGGTCTTGCAGGAGCTGGGCGAGGGTCTGTAGGTCGCCGGCGGCGTCGGCTGCTGCCGCCAAGCGGGCGGCGCGTTCAGTGAGCGGCTCAAGTCCGCGGGTTTGCGCCGCGCCCTGCAACTGGCGGGCCAGGCTGGCCAGCGTCGCCAGGTCGCTTTCTGCGAGGCAGTGTTGTAGCGCCGCGATCTGCTCCGGCAGCCCATCTAAAGCGACGTGAACCTGGGCGGTTGCGGACGGTTCGGGGGTGCGGGCCGGTAAGTGGGCGGCGATGATCGCCACGAGCTTGGCGCGCTCGATCGGCTTGGTGGCAAAGTCGTCGCAGCCGGCCGCGAGGCACCGCACGCGGTCCGCAGCCATCGCGTGGGCCGTGAGCGCGATGATCGGACCCGCGTACCCCCGCTGCCGCAGCCGGCGCGTGGCCTCGTAGCCGTCGAGCCGCGGCATCTGCATGTCCATCAGAATCACGTCGAACGGGCGGCCGGAGTCCCGCGCACGCAGGGCCGCTTCCACGGCCAGTTGCCCATCTTCGACGGCCGCCACTTCGGCCCCGGCCTGCCGGAGGAAGAGGGCGATCAGGCGCTGGTTGTCGGGGCCATCTTCGGCGAGCAGGATCCGGCCGCCGAGCCGGGCGCCTGCGGTGCGTGGGGTGGCCTGCTCCGCGCGTGCGCGGGCGTTGTACTCGACGAAGCGCACGTCCTTCAGCGGTCCGGCGGCCACGGTCACGCGGAAGGTGCTGCCCGCACCGGGACGGCTCTCCACCGTGATGGCGCCGCCAAGCATCCGGGCCAGCCGCCGGCTGATCGACAGCCCCAGGCCGCTGCCGCCAAACCGGCGATGAACGGAGTCGTCGCCCTGCCCGAAGGGCCGAAACAGTTGCGCAAGCTGCTCGGGGGGCATGCCGATCCCGGTGTCGCTCACCGCGAACTCCAGAAAGGCCTCCTCGAGCAGCCGCGCGGTCAGGCGCACGCTGCCGGTCTCCGTGAACTTGATGGCGTTCCCCAGGAGGTTGATGAGAATCTGGCGTAGCCGGGTGGGATCGGTGTGGATGGTTTCGGGCACGGGCCCGTGGCACTCGACGGTCAGCGCCAGGGCCTTGGCCGCGGCGCGGACGCGCATCAGGGACTCGACGTCGGCGAGCAGTTCCGGCACGGAGCAGCGCACCCGCTCCACTTGCAGCCGCCCCGCCTCAATCCTGGACAGGTCGAGAATGTCGTTGATCAACTGCAGCAAATACCGTGCGTTTCGCGCGACGGTGTCCACGTAGTGGACCAGCGTGTCGGTGCCGAACGCACACTGCCCGGGGCAGCCTTCGGCGATCAGGTCCACGTAGCCCAGGATGGCGGTCAGCGGGGTACGAATCTCGTGACTCATGTTGGCCAGAAACTGGCTCTTGGCGAGATTGGCGGCCTCGGCGGCCTCGTGGGCGAGTTTCAGCTCCGCCTCGACGCGCTTGCGCTCGGTGATGTCGCGCAGCACGGCGCACATCCCGGCGACGCGGCCGGCATGATCACGATAGACCGATGCGTTGCCCAGCACCGGAGTCCTACGCCCGTCCCAATGCTTGACCTCCAGGGCATAATCGCGCGCCGCCCCGGTCTCAAAGACCTCACGGCGGGCGACCTGCGCCTGGTCGGGTTTGGTGACGTAATCGGCAAAGTACCTGCCGACCAGCTCGTCGCGCGAGCGACCGGTGAGGAGCTGCAGCGCCGCATTCACGTCCGTGATCCGCCCTTCCTGGTCGATAATGACGACGGGATCCAGGCTAGCCTCGATCAGGCTGCGGTTGTACTCGTTCGCCGCGCGCAGGGCTGCTTCCAACTGCTTGGTATCCGTGATGTCGCCAATGAAGCCTTCCAGGGCAAGCAGCTCGCCGGCGGAGGAGAAGATGCCGCGACCCTGTTCCCAGACCCATTTCTCCTCGCCGGCGGCCGTCCGGATGCGGTACACGAGGCGGAACGAGCGCTGGTCCTGCAGCGCTGCCTGCACGGCGTAGCATACGGGCCCCTGATCGTCAGGATGGATCAGTTGGCCGTAGCGGACCGGGCCAGGGCCGGTCAGTTCCGCCGGCTCATAGCCGGTGAGATCATGGCACCCCTCGCTGACAAACTCCATCGTCCAGTCGCGGTCATTTCGACAGCGATAGGCCATCCCGGGCAAGTTGGTCATCAGCGTGGCGAGAGACCGCTGGCTTTCCTGCAGGGCTTGCCGGGACCGCTCCACCGCGTCGAGCAGCTCATTGACCGTGGCGGACAGGGTAGCCAGCTCGTCCTTGCCCTTCATGGTCAGGCGGCGCGAGAAATCGCCGCTGGTCGTGACGGCGCGGACCCCGGCGCTGAGGCGGGTGACGCGGACCAGGACGGTCCGCTCGATGAGCAGCAGCGTCAGCAGGCCGAAGACCAGACCGACGATGACGACCGCCGCGATCAGCGAGTTGGCGCTGAGCAGGCCGTGCTTGTAGATGTCTCTGGGGACCTTCACGCGCAGGAGCAGGGCCGGGTTCCCCTGGAGATCGGGCAGCAACGTATACCCGTGTACGATGTCGGAGTCAGCCACGTGCACGAGCACCGGGCGCCGTACGGAGAGCGCCGCCCGCGCAACCTGGAAATCCTGGGGCAATTCCGGAGCATCGACGCGCTGAATCTCCAGCGCCACGTGCATGATCGCCGCCATACGTGCCACTTCGGCCGCGGTCAGGTAGCGGCCCATGATGAGCGCCCCGCGCACGGGACCCTCCGCATCGCTGGTCAAGATGGGGCGGGCGGCGATCAACATTGGCCCTTCGGGGAGCGCGAGGATCCCCTGGATGCCCGCGGTGGCCGAAGCCGCCCGAAGCACAGAGTCGTCGGGCGACAGATCCGACTGGAAGCGCGTTGGGGCCGCCGCCTCGCGGTCGTTGTGATAGTCGTAGGCCCGGCTGGCCACGATCCGCCCGGACGCGCGGATGATCAGCAGCAGGTCGAGCTTGAGCTCGATGAATGCAGTCGGAGTGAGGTTCGAGTCGATGAACGCCTGGTTTCCATCCTCGACGAACGCGTAGGTGTCGTCCCAGTTCGACCAATCGCCCGCCTTGCTGTACAGGCCGGCCAGCTCGTTCTCCAGCATGTTGACGGCCCGTTGGACGTCTTGGCGGACACTCCGGTCCTCCAGCTCCCCGAAGCTGCGGAGCAGGATGCGCCGCGTCGTCACGTCCAACAGCAGGAGTAGGCCGATCAGCGTCGGCCCGATGGCGGCCAGGGTCTTCGTTCGCAGGGTCATCTGCGGGTCCTACCCAAGTGGGCCCCAGACCCTCCCGACGGGTGCGGGGCCAGACACCCGGTGCACGTCCTGCGGCGCGCTGTGGTAGACCCGCAGCGTGGTGAGGAGCACGTGAGATAGATCGGCCAGCATCCGCCCGCCCATCAGGGTTTTGCCGAGGCCGTGGCATGGCCCCCAACGGCCGACCGGCCGGTCTGATAGTCGGGTGCCCCCGGCCCCTATCCTTTGACCCCGGTGACCACCACGCCGCGCAGGAACGCCTTCTGGGCCAGAAAGAAGACCACGAGCGTGGGGATCATCATCAGGGTGCTCGCGGCCATCATGTAGTAGGGGAACTTGTAGCCAAAGCTGGTCTTGAAACTGAAGAGGCCGTAGGCCAGGGTCTGATACTCGTCGGTATTGAGGCACAGCAGCGGACCCATAAAGTCGTACCGCGGATCGCGCAGCCCTGTCTCACAGCGCCGAGCGCCGTGCACCGCCGTCCGCTTCCGGATAGACTACCCCGCTCGCCGCGGAGAGCGATCATGAGCGTGCGCAATCTGGACTCGCTGTTCAAGCCGGCTTCCGTCGCGGTCATCGGGGCGTCCAACAACCTGCACAGCATCGGCGGCGTGGTGATGCGAAATCTGCTCAGAGGGGGGTTCACCGGGCCGATCATGCCCGTGAACCCGAAGTATCCGGCGGTGGCCGGCGTGTGGACGTACCCCGATATCGCGAGTCTGCCGGTGACGCCCGACGTGGCGGTGATCTGCACGCCACCACCCACCGTTCCCGGCCTCGTGCAGCAGCTCGGCGAGCGCGGCACACGTGCCGCAATCGTGATCACGGCGGGGCTGTCGAATCCGCTGCCCGGTGACAGGCGGACCATACAGCAGGCCATGCTCGAAGCCGCCCGGCCCTATCTGCTGCGGATTCTCGGGCCGAACTGCGTCGGGCTGCTGGTGCCGGGTCTGGGGCTCAACGCCACCTTCGCGCACGCCGAGATCGGGCCCGGCTCGATCGCGTTCGTGTCCCAGTCGGGCGGGTTTTGCACCGCGACACTGGACTGGGCCCGCGCGCGGGGGATCGGCTTCTCCCACTTCGTGTCCCTGGGGAACGCCGCGGACATCGATTTCGGCGACGTGCTCGACTATCTGGGCAGCGCGCCGGAAACGACGGCCATTCTGCTGTACATGGAATCGATCGGCGCCGACGAGGCACGGAAGTTCATGTCGGCCGCCCGCGCCGCCGCCCGCAACAAGCCGGTCCTGGCCATCAAGGCCGGGCGCCATCCCGAGGGGGCCCGCGCGGCCCATTCGCACACCGGGGCGCTGGCGGGCGCCGACAACGTCTACGCCGCCGCCCTCCGCCGGGCCGGCATCCTCCGCGTGTTCACCCTCGACGAGCTCTTCGACGCCGTCGAGACCCTGGCCCGCGCACGCCCCCTCCAAGGGGAGCGCCTGGCGATCCTGACCAACGGCGGCGGACCGGGCGTCATCGCGACCGACGCGCTGATCGCGGATGGCGGGACGCTGGCGGAGTTCTCGGCGGACACGCTCCGCCAGCTCGACGTCCTGCTGCCGTACACCTGGTCGCACGGCAATCCGGTCGACATGATCGGCGACTCGGACTACCACACCTACGTGCAGGCCCTGCGAATCCTGCACGACGACCCGAACGTCGACGCGATCCTGGTCATGAATGCCCCGAGCGCTCTCGCCCCACCCGAAGAGACAGCCCGTGGCATCGTCGACGCCCTGCGCCAGGCCGACTGCCCGATCCTCACGAGTTGGCTCGGCGGCGAGGCCGCCGGCCGCGCACGCCGCGTCTTCGCCGAAGCCGGCATCCCCACCTATGACACGCCCGAAAGTGCCGTGCGGGCGTTCATGCACATGGTTCGTTATCGCCGCAACCAGGAGATTCTGACGCAGACGCCGCCCTCGGCCCCGACCGACTTCACGCCGACGCCGGGCGCGGCCCGCGCGGTCATCGAGACGGCCCTGGCCGAGGACCGCGAGCTGCTCAGCGAGCCGGAAGCCAAGCAGGTGCTGGCGGCCTACGGTATCCCCGTCGTGGAGACCCGCGTCGCGACCACGCCGCTCGATGCCGCGCAGGTGTCCCGACAGATCGGTTTCCCCGTCGCCCTGAAGATCCTCTCGCCGGACATCACGCACAAGTCCGACGTGGGCGGCGTGGCGCTGGGCCTGGATGCCTCCGACGACGTATGGACCGCCGCCGTGACGATGCAGACCCGCATCGCCAAGCGCTATCCGGCGGCGCGGCTGGCGGGCTTCACGGTTCAGAAGATGGTGCAGCGGCCGCAGGCGCACGAGCTCATCATCGGCGTAAGCACGGATGCGATTTTCGGGCCGGTGATTCTGTTTGGCCGCGGTGGCACCGCCGTCGAGGTCGTGGCCGACAGCACGACGGCGCTGCCACCGATGAACATGAGTCTGGCCCGGCGCATGATCGCGCGGACGCAAGTCTACAAGCTGCTCAAGGGCTACCGCGATCGGCCGCCCGCGGATTTGGACGCGATCTGTCTGACGCTGATCCAGATCTCACAGCTCGTCGTGGATCGCCCAGAAATCGCCGAGCTGGACATCAACCCGCTGTTTGCCGACGACCACGGCGTGCTGGCACTGGACGCCCGCATCCGGATCGCTCCGGCCGGCATGGCGGGCCCGCAGCGCCTGGCCATCCGCCCGTACCCCCGTGAGCTGGAAGAGACCATCCGGCTGCGTTCCGGGCGCGAGGTCTTTGTACGCCCCATCCGCCCCGAGGACGCGCCGGCCCACAAGGCCTTCGTCGCCGGCGTGACACCCGAGGACCTCCGCTTCCGCTTTCTCGGCGTCATCCGGGACGTGCCGCCCAGCGAGATGGCCCGGTTGACGCAGATCGACTACGACCGGGAGATGGCGTTCATCGCCATCGCACCGAACGACGCCGGGGAGCCGGAGACGCTGGCGGTCGTGCGGACGATTTACAACCCCGACAACACCAAGGCCGACTTCGCCGTCATGGTGCGTTCCGATCTCAAGCGCACCGGACTGGGCTCGGCGCTCATGCAGAAGATGATTCGCTACTGCCAGAGCCGCGGGACGCAGGAGATCGTCGGGGAAGTGCTCGCCGACAACCAGGCGATGCTCGAGCTCACGGCCAAGCTGGGATTCACCGCCCGCCCGCTGCCCGAGAAGGGCCGCTGTGAGGTGCGACTCAAGCTGTAGAACTGTGTCCGCTCGCAGCGGACCGGCCACTACAGCCCCGTCAGCAACGCGATGAACGGGTTGATGTCCCCGAAGTTCACACTCCCATCGC